>UQMD01000008.1 GCA_900542155.1 uncultured Collinsella sp. | reverse complement strand
CGGGATTGGTCAATCTCGGCCGACTATATTTGGCTAAAATAATCCGACGCTAACAATGTGAAATCAAGGATCAGTGCAGGTGGCAGCAATGCTCCTTTGGCTACCCTTGCTTGGTATTTGACTCTGTTGGAGCTGAAGAAGGAATTTAATGAGCAACTTGTAGAACTTCCAGTTGTTCTTGATAGCCCGTTGAATATCGAAGCGGATGACGAAAAATACTATCGACAATACAGTTTGATATTCCGCACATTTACCTACCAGGGACAGATGATCGTGTCAGGGCTTAATTTAGCCGACTCTGAAGTTGTCCCTCGGAACGCAAATATCATTATTCTCGATAACGAGAAATATCATCTTCTCAACAAAGAGGATTATTCCGAGTGCAAGAATGTAGTCTTTAAATGTTTAGAGCAGAATTAGCTCACATTCCTACCGTTGATAGTTAATTCTTCATTTCACCGACTGGCAAAACGATTTACACCTAATTTCGGGGTTCGTTTAGAGGCAATTCGTTCGCTACTCGCCCGATCTCGCTACACTAATAACTGCTGCTACCAGGCAGTTTTCTGGCGCAGTCTCCATTGGCTCTTGCGAAGATCGGTACGGTTATGTTTGCTGCCGCGTTCCACACCAGCCGTCACTACATCCTGCTTACTGCCATGGCCTGCCTATGCGTTTTGCTGGGCGGGCCTTCTTATGCCGCGGGCGCGGAGAGCCTGTTAATCGCGGGCGCCACGTACTACGAGCCGGGCGCGTCGGGCCCCGGGTGGGCCTGGACCGAAGCCGACCACCTGGAGCTTAACGGCTACACGGGCGAGGCCATCGGCGCCGACGACGACCTGGTGGTGACGCTGACCGGGCAGAACACTGTTGTCGAGACGAGCGCGCCCGACGTGGACATCTCGCGTTGTGGCATGGAGGTGTGGGGCGATCTGACGCTCCGCGGAACCGGGTCGCTGGTGGCCACGGGCTCGCAGTGCGGGATCTACGTGTCGGGGACGCTCGCGGTGGACGGCTGCAAGGTTGACGCACGGGCCGACGGCGCCGGCATCGCGGACGCGCGGGTGGCCGGCGTGATCGCGGACGGTCTTGCCGTTCGCGGCGGTGGGCGCGTTGTCGCCGCGGGCGCGGGCTCCGGGGCGGGCGTGCGCGCCTATGGCGTGTGTCTGCTGGGCGGGGCTGCCGGCGGTGGCGCGGCCGGGCAGCTTGCCGTCGATGCGTCCTGGCTGGATGCGTCGGGCGCCGACGGCGGCGTCGCCTGCCTGGGCGGGTCGCTTGCATCCGCGCGCTTAGTGGCGCCTGCGGGCGGAGCCTTTGGCGCGGGCGGCGTGGTGGATGCCGACGGGTCCGTGGCAGCGCGTGCGGTGATCGAGCCCGAGGGCTCTGCTGGCCCGGCGGGGGAGAGCGACGTACGTGGTGTGCCGGGCGATGGTCCGTCCGCCCCTGGCACTGACCCCGCTACCGGCGAGCCAGCTGCAGATCCGTCGACGAATCCCACACAAAAGCCCGCGGCCGCGACTAAGACGGTGACCACGACCACAGTGACCAACACCACGGCCACAGTGACCAACACCACGGCCGCCAAGGCCTCTAGGCCCAAGGCCACCACCAAGACCTCCTCGTCGCTTCCCAAAACCAGCGACACAAATTGGATCGCCGTGTCCCTAACGCTATTTCTGCTTGGCACAGCGTTCCTCACCACCTCACATTGTTGCTGATGTGGTGAGGAACATCTGGCTTAAATGTAGGAGTTCTGCAGACGCTTTAGAGGCAACGCTTTCAGTGAAGGAATGTTGCCTTTTTCATGCGAGCAATGCCGGACGTGCTGGTAATGTGTGCCGGTGGATACTCAGTTCATATGCTTGACAGCGCGCAAGTTTGAAAATAGTATCATGACAGTGATTAGGGTCCAGAAACTTTCGATGCCTGGAACCGGAGGGGAGCCTGCGGGTTCCCCTTTTATTTTCGGGAAGAGCGACGATGCCCAAAGAATTCCTTACCTACCAGCAGCAGATGGAGAAGCTCAGAAGCTCCGGCCTCAGAATCGAGGACGAAGAGGTTTGCCGAAGGGTGCTTGCTGACATCGGCTATTTCCCGGTCGTGAACGGCTACCAGTCGTTTTTCCGCGACCCGAGCACCCGGGTATACCGCGAAGGTGCCACTTTTGGAGACATCCTAGCGCTTTACGAGTTCGACGTCGAGCTTAGGGAGATAATGCTCGATGCGCTGCTCAAGGTCGAGGCGAAGATCAGGTCGGCGCTGGCCTACGAGTTCTGCGCTGCATATGGCGAGTCCCAGAGCAAGTATCTAGACGCCCGCTGCTACGCGACGTCGAAGGGCGCGAAGCGTGTTCTCCCAAAATTGCTAAACATGCTTGACTATATCGCCAACAAGGATACCAGCCACGAATACCTTGCCTACTACCGCAGGGCATATAAGAACGTGCCGCTATGGGTCGCCGTGAACGCGATGACCTTCGGACAGACTTCGAAAATGCTCACGGCGCTCAGGGACAGCGAGAAGGCCAAGATTGCTAAGAGGTTCGGGGTCGGAAACCCGAAAGAGCTCTCGTCGTTTATCCACGTACTCGCCCTCTACAGGAACGTCTGCGCGCATGGAGAGCGTCTCTTCTCCCACAGGTGTCACGTCGAGATTCCTGACACGGTCTTGCACGCCAAGCTCGGCATCGAAAAGATTGGGCCGGATTACGCTTGCGGCAAGGTAGACGTTTTCTCGGCAGTGATCACCCTTCGATACCTCCTTCGCGAAGACGAGTTCAAGACATTCAAGGCCAAGCTCGTCAAGTGCGTTAACGGATATTTGTCATTGGATGAAAGTATCGGCGAGGAGCGCCTTCTTGAGGCCATGGGTTTCCCAGCCAAATGGAAGAAGATAACTAGGTATAAAATTTAGATTCGGCCCACCTAAAAGTAAATCACTGGTTTCAGGAAATTATTGACGATGGAATTGAGCGTCAATCCCTTGGTTCAGACGCGTTGTGGTTATCGGTTGCCATAATGGATGCAAGGCGGGGGGGTCGGCTGGCTCGGGCGCATTTTTCTTAACGCTCTTCTTACCTGGCATAGCACTCTTGGGCACCGCATATCGTTGCTGAATGGCCCGATTTTCGGAAGTGCGGGTAAAAATTTAAAACCGCCGAGCACAAACTGATTTTTAGCAACAAAACAGCAGATCGCGGAAGCTCGAAACTGGGGTCTGGTCGGCAGATCTCGGTTTCCCCGCACTTTCGGAGATGGCCTGTTGTCTGAGTTCGTGTCTTATAGGAATAATTCAATTCACGCCGCGTTACATCTAGTCTGCTCTTTATACTCGGAAATAAACACTAAGGAGGCAGTCGTGTTATGGAGCTATGTTCAGCTTGATGATGGCACCCAGTTTGCCTACTCAGAGACAAGAGAAGACGGAACCGTTCGCGTGGCCGTCGAGCGCCCGGTTGACTTTGGCTTTGACCATGCGGAATGCTTCTTGCCTGCGGTCAAATGGTTCAACGTCGAAGGCTTTTCTGCTGATGACCTCAATTTCTTGACAGAATTTGTTAGATCAAACGCCCCACTTATCTTCGAACTCGCCGAACGCCAGAAAGCCGGAACGGCGGTTTCGGAACTGGCCCTCTGACGTTCTACTGTTGAACGGCAAATAACCCATGATCTCGCCTACCGACATATCCACTGCGGTCTCCCGCGTGCTGGCTCGCTACGACGTCCGCGAGGCATATCTGTTTGGCTCGTTTGCACGAGGAGAACAAACGCCCGATAGCGATATTGACTTGCGCCTAGTCTGCGGCAACACCATGACGTTCGGCGCACTTCTCGAACTCTCCCATGAGCTCGAGAAGGAACTTGGGCGAAAGGTTGATATCGTCACCAACCCACCAGAGCACATGCGCGCCTCCTTCCGCAAAAGCATCGAGCAGGATGAGGTGCGTCTCTATGAAGCGAAGTAAACGTGACAAGGAGCTTACAGATACCATCCCGCAGCTCATTCCGCACGCCGAGCCCAACACGGAAAGCCTTGAGGCAATCCACGAGAGCGATGCGTTCTTTGCCAGGGGGAATCCCGGCCGCTTCGTCAACGCTGCTGACCTAATCGATGCAGCTCTAAAAGCCCCTGAAATAACGCAATCAAAACAATGCTCGCGGAGAAGGCGCCTTCAATCGTTCTGGTTGAAGGCGCGTCATGTATACGTGTTATCGCAAGTAAACGTCCTTCAGCACCTCAACGACCTGTTGCGCCCCAACACCCTTGATCTTGATTGTTTTGGGATCGACGGGGTCCGATTCGTAGGCCTCCATGAAGCGCCTCATGTCAGCAAGAACACCCTCGCTCATGGCGGGACGCTCGTTGCCCGCGAGCAAGGTGGCGAGGCGGCAGACGTCGTTACGGTGCTTCTTTACGCTCTTCTCATCGACTGCCTTTCCATCTGCACGCTTGGCAGACAGGTCGAGCCACGCCTTTGCTTTGAAGGGGATTAGTCCCTCGACCGACAGGACAGCGACGCCGCCCGCCGATACTCTGTTCTCCACGAGCAATTTGTAGTACTCCTCGTCCAGCAGAATCGCAGAAAGACTAGAAACCTCCTCGCCGATGTGTATCGGCAAAAGGCCGGAATCCCCGTCGCGCAGGTTGATGTCGGTGCGTGCAAATAACTCCAGCATGGCGGGGAGGGCCGGGTCCTTCGGCTTAGAGAACCGGTAGAACTGCGGCTTCCCGCTACTCTTTTGTTTGTTCTCGTACCCGCCTTCCCGGACAAAGTCCCAGAACACGCGGCCGAACTCAGGCGTCAGCGCCTCCACCAGTAGGACTAGATCGAGATCTTTCGTTGCCCTGAAATCTTGCCCGACCTCGCCGAACAGCAGGTCGCAGGCTCCGCCACCGATTAGGACATATTCGCCCTCGCAGCCCGCGAAGCGTTCCCTGAACTTATCGATTCCCTTCATAATCAACCCCAAGCACTCGATTCAGGACGTACTCGATCTCGCCCGCGATGCGCGGGTCGTCCCTCACATCGTCGGGAAGGGATAGGATGGCGGAAAGCGGGTCGACAATACACCCGGGCGCTGGCTCGGGCTCGTAGCGCAGCACCTGCACTACGCACGCGGGCTCCTCTGGTTCGTCGAATCCAGCGTTACGTGCACCGGTCGCCAGCCCTAGGACGCGCTCTTGCGCTTTGGTCGCGGTGAAAGTCGGCCAGGGGTCGTCCTGCAGCATCGAGATCTCACTCAGCGCCGAAACTCCTCCTGGTGGAAGGCCCACATCGGGTACGCTGGTCAGGCGATGCTCCCTTGCGACCGGACTTGCCATGTGTGGCTCAAGCCGCCGCCACAGCGCCATCTTATTCCGGTCAGGGCGTAGGACCCGTCGGCGCCCTTCGGACACGATGATCGAGGGGTCGACAGCAGCGAGTTCATCGAACGCGCGTGAGACGGTCATCTTTGCTACGGCGAGAACGTTCGCCGCCTGAGTTACGTTGGCTCCGTCGAGTTCACCGTAGAGCGCCATGATGGCGAGACGCTGCGCCTGGGGCGAGAGCGTCTCGATGCTCACCTGCTTACGGCCGCCCGCATGGCTCTTGCCGCCATTCAGAGCGACTCCCAGGAACGGTAGGTACACCTGCTTGTCTGTAGCTACAAAGGCGAGGCCGGCCTCAAGCATTCGCTCGACCCTATAGCCCGTGGCGCTCTCGAGAGCGAAAGCCACGGGAATCCCCAGAGCTGTCTCCAGCGTGTTACGGTGTTTCGCCATGGTCTTCACCGTCGCGTTCTCGATGGGGAAAGCCATCACGAACGGCACGCCGAAGGCGGTCCACCGCTCAAGGGAGTACAACCCCCTCAGATACAGGGGAAGCCCCGAGACGTCAACGGGCTCACGCTCAACTTTCGAATGCAGCATCTTCTCAACGAATTCTCGCATGCCTCGCCTCCTTGTGTAACATGCTATTTTGGAATGTAACATTAATGATGTTACAAGGCAAATTATTAAGTTACATATAAAGACGCCCTGTGTATGCCACCGTTTCAAATCCGGCAAAACCCAAAGCGAGTGCAAGTGGCGTGTTCTCCACACTCGCCAAGACCGCCGACAGCCACTGAATTGCCATGGCCTTGGTGCTGTTCGCACTAGGAAAGCATTCATCGCAATCGAACGCCGTTGTTGATGTGACTCATTTCCGGAAGTGTGTGTGGGGGGGGGATCGGAACCCGCCGAGCGCAACCAAATTTTTACGTATAAAACCGCAGGTCGCGGAAGCATAAAACCAGGGTCTGGTCGACAGATCTCGGTTTTTCCCCGCATTTCCGAATACTCAAAACGGAAGTATGCGGCAAATTCCGGAACCCCCGACCACACTGCCCTTTTGGCTCAAAGAAGCCGCAGGTAGAAGCGTTGATGTGCTCCAGCGTGGTCAACAAGTCTGAATTTTGCCGCATACTTCCGGACTCGGAGAGTCTTAGAAGCCGGTATTGAACTCAAACTCGGTTCCATACACCCTTTTGCTCTCTGAATACTGGTATCGCCCTAGCGATAGTGTGCTATACTATCGCTAGGGCGATACCTGTTAGGAGACTCGCGTGGAACTGTGGCATGGTTCTCAGAAGATCATTGAGACTCCCCAGATTGGCCTGGGGAAAGTCCATAACGACTATGGACAGGGATTCTATTGCACAGAGAGCCTCAACCTTGCAAGGGAATGGGCATGCTCTAGGGACGCAGACGGCTTTGCAAATCGATATGAACTCGACATGGCCGATCTCAAGGTACTCGACCTGCTATCGCCGCAATATTCAGTTCTGCATTGGATAGCGTTGCTTGTAGAGCATCGTTCTTTTCGCAAGGACACCGCTATCGCCGTGGGGGCGTGTGAATATCTCCACGATCATTTTTTGCCAGATGCTAACGCTTACGATGTGATTAGAGGATGGCGTGCGGATGACTCGTACTTCAGCTATGCCAGGGCGTTTGTAAACAATACGATCACCATTGACCAGCTCGGTCGAGCGATGAGGCTCGGCAACCTTGGAGAACAGATTGTGCTTAAAGGCGAGCGCGCGTTTAAGAGCATTCGTTTTGCTGGATTTGAACGTGCGCCACAAGCTCTATATGGCCCATTGGCCAAGGACCGAGATGAGTTGGCAAGGGCGCAGTATCGGGAATTGCTTACCGAAAACCCGTTTGAGGGAATTCGTATCGTCGATATCGTTCGAGAGGGGATGACAGAAAATGACCCACGCCTACAGTGAGATGTATCTCGAGGATGCCATGAGAACGCTGGGAGAGGCAGTCGATTTCGCCCTCTGCGACCAAGGGCTGAGTCCTGTCGAACTAACGACAATCCTATTGAATTCTCTCGAGATGAGGCAATTCGAGCGTGGTGTGGCGCGCGTTGTCTGCGGCATGTCGGGTGACGAACTTGCGCGTGAAATAATTGCCAGTGCAGGATTGAAACCCGCAGAATGTAGGGAGAGCTACCCGCTTGATCGTTCCTCGCAATACTGGGCGGGCTGGGTTTTGGCTTATTCGCAATGGGCGAGCAGCTTGAACTTTAACGAGCTCTTTGAAGTCGCCCCGCTTGATTGGATTATCGGTTCGTATTCCCCGCTTCACGAGGCGTCGGAAGATACATTCGCAGAGATTGTCATCGATAAATGGAACAAAGCCCAGGCAGACAAAAAGGGCCTCAAAGCGGCACGAAAGGCGGCCGGCCTAACGCAAAAACAGCTGGCCGCCCAATCGGGGGTTAAACTTCGCGCTATACAGCTCTACGAACAGAATCAGCTGGATTTACGCCGCGCCTCGGTCTCTTCGGCATTGGCGCTCGCAAACACCCTAAGCTGCGCCATCGAAGATCTCGTCTGGCAACCGATCGCCCTGGAGTACGACTCGCGGGTTATTCCGTCCGAAAGGCTATAGAGGAGGCAGACATGCCTTGGAACTACGTTCAACAAGATGACGGAGCTGATTGCGTTGCTCAAGAAGATCATTCATCTGCGCTCGAGGTAAATTCAGCATCTCCGATTTCGCTCGACGGCGTCACGCCGATCGACGAAGCTATTCGGCAGACCATAGCGGGCATGCCCAACGCGCTCAGGCTCTTGGAGAACTCATGATGGCGGCTATGCAGCGGAGCGCTCATCCGTTCGCGCCGCTCGTGCTCGATGATACCGGTTCGCTCGAAGCTATGGCCGCGGCTGTGATGCGCCTACACAGCACGCTGATGACGGTCGGGCGCTGCTATACAACCGACGCCACAGGCGACCGGGCCGCGCTTGAGCTTGGTCGCGTCGAGTCCGTACTTGCGGGTGCGTTCTGTACAGTATTCGGTCAATCGCCGGCCGATCGCTTCGCAGACATCTTTGACCAGGTCACCTACGTGGCAGAGCACATGGTCAAGGACCACATCTTTGAGGACGGTAACAAACGTACCAGCCTTATCTACGCATTGTCCGTCTTAAGGTTCGCAGGCACTCCGGTCGTGCTGTCCGACAGCCCCGAGCCCAAAGACAACCAGTACTACGCCTGGATCCAGGACCTCGTATCCGGAAGCCGTACGACCAGCGGGCTCGCCGAGGAGCTGCGCCGCGGTTGCATTGCGGGCATAGGCGACCCGTCGCACGTATAGAATCAAAGCATCTGCACGCCGGTTATTGAATTGATTGGACACCACATGGAGATCCCCAGCACCCCGTGCAGCCGCCCCGAGACCTCGTGGATCAAGCGATAAAGGGTGGTTGAGCTGCTGGTTTGCTGGGCGCCTTGTTTGTGATGGAACGGCATGTGCCCACGAATTTAAAATCGAGGGCAAAAAGTTGTTGGTAAACCACGCGAGGCTATGATAGTATCTCTTTTGCCGAAAGGCGACGGGCGATTGGCTCAGGGGTAGAGCATATCCTTCACACGGATGGGGTCACAAGTTCGAATCTTGTATCGCCCACCATCTAAAGCGCAGGTCAGAGGTGTTAAGCCCCTGGCCTTTTTCTTTTTGACACCAAGGGTGACACCAAAAATATATCGTAGTCGTCTAAGGCTTATTATTTATCGCACCCTTTTTGCTGATGCCATTGCACGTTTTGTATAAAACGCATGCGTAATTTCATTGAATTACTCATATGATCCGAGCACAAATGTGGAGACGGGGACCACACGCCCAGAGCTCCTTCCAGCGGATTTCTGTCACACGAGGGATTTTCGACAGAACTCGTCAAGCTTTTGGTCAGCGTTTGGTCAGCTTCCGGTACTTACCCGCATGATGCCCCAGTAGATAATCGGCGATGTCCGCAATCCGCACAGCCTATGGCGATACCAGGGGAGGCGCAAATGGACGAAATCGTCTGCGCAAACACCGCATTCCGCTACTGGCGCTGCCCACCGCAGGTGCGCGATCTCTACCCGCGCCTACCAAGCTCCGATGACGGCTGGGGCGCTCTCGCAAAATCGCCATTCACAAAAGACGTCTTTAAGACGCCGATTATTACTACGACAGCGACCGGCGGCGTTAACTACCATTCGGTATTACGAACAACTATCCACTGCGAAGACGCTTCGGGGGTGGACTCGACTCTGGAAACCCCGATGGGCTTTAGGGTAACCAATCCGCTTGCGACGCTATTTACCATGGCGCGCTTTTTGTCTCCCATGGATCTTGTCCTTGCCATGTATGAATTCTGCGGATGGTTCTCCGTCTTTGAGCCCACCGCCGCGGTCGAAGCAGAGCTGCGCAAGGCCAAAGATACCGCCAAAAATGCCGCCAAAGAGGCCACCACCGAATCCCTCTTTGACCTCGATGAAAGCCAGGACGAAGCGCCATGGAAGCGCGTCTATGCGCGCGTAAATGTCATGGAACCTGTAAAGGGGCCAAACGGCAAAAAGAAATCGAAAGAGGTCACCAAGCTAAAGGGCACATCGCTTTGGATGAGAAAGCCGCTCGTCGAGTTACATGAACTTCATGAGTACGCCAAGAAGATGAAAAGCCGCAAATGGGGCACGAAGTTTTACAACGCCGCGCAGATGGTGACGGGTATAGCTGCGTCCCCGCTCGAGGTGGCCGGAATTCTATTGCTGTCGCTTCCGCGCTCCCGCGGCGGGGCCGGCTTTCGAAACGTCTACGTCAACGACCTTACGCCGCTGACCGCATCCGCGCAGAGTATTGCAGGGCAAAATGTCTGCTACGGGGATATCGTGATCGTGAATCCGGACATAATGAAGGCGGGCATCGTGGAGCTTCAGGGAGAAGTCATCCATGGGACGGGCGCCGTTCTCGACCACGATGCCAAACGCATGACAGCGCTGCAAACCATGGGATATGACGTGTTTCTAGTTACGCACGAGATGCTTAACGATGCCGAGCAGCTCGATGCGATCGTGCGAAGTCTTTGCTCGCGCTTGGAATTGCGCTATAGGTGCAAAACGGAGGCTCAAAAGACGGCGGAAACGGAGCTTCGGGCCAACGTCCTGTGTAATTGGCTGCAAATCGGTCGCTAAACGGTCGCATTGCCCACTTTCGGACACCCTGGGCAGGGTGTCCGAGATACCGTCGCCACGAAATCGGGGCATCTACTACTTTTTAACCCGACCCCTCGACCACAACCCTTGTTTCGCGAAAACCGCAAGCCGTCTACCTGCGGTTTTTATTTTGCCAGCGGCGGTGTGGTCGAGGGGTGCCGCCCAAAAGTAGTAGATGGGCGGGTTTCGTGTCAGCGTCCCGCGGGGCGCCCGGCCAAACGCAGTAGATGCCCCGGTTTCGTGGCGGGCGGCCCGAAAGGCGGCGGGACGGGCCCTGGAAAGGTGGGCGGCGGTATCGCCGCCGCCCGCGGGGCGCGCCCCGCGGGCGGGATCGGGCCCCGAGGTGCACACGCCCGGGCTCCCGCACCCACCGCCCCGCGGGCGGGTCCGGGCGTCACGGTCCCCGCGCGTCCCGAGCCAGCGGCCGCGCGATACGCCACGCACCCGTTACGCTCCGCCGAAAGTTTTTCCGAAATTGTCCTTGCATCGGCGGGGGAGTTCCCGTATAGTACTTCTTCGCACGGGGGCGTAGCTCAGCTGGGAGAGCGCTTGACTGGCAGTCAAGAGGTCAGGGGTTCGATCCCCCTCGTCTCCACCCGAGCATTGAATGAGGCTCCAACGCAAGTTGGGGCCTTTTTTCATATTGGCACACAAGGTCAAAGGCGGCACCATGATCCTCCTGGTCGACAAGATCGAAAAAAGCTTCGGCGCGCGCGTCCTCTTTAGCGGCGCGTCCTTCCAGATCAACCCCGGCGATCGCTTCGCGCTCGTGGGACCCAACGGCGCCGGCAAAACCACCATGCTCAAAATCATCATGGGCATCGACAGTCCCGATACCGGCCAGGTCCAGTACGCCAAGGACTGCCAGGTGGGCTACCTAGAGCAGGAAACCAACCTGGAGCATAAGGACACCACCATCCTCGCCGAGGTCATGGCAGCGGCCAAAGAAATCCGTCGCATGGGCGAGCGTGCCAACGAACTGCAGGCCCAAATCACCGAGCTCTCCGAGCAGGGCAAGGACGTCGACTCGCTCCTAAATGAGTACGGCCAGGTCCAGGACCGCTTTGAGCACCTGGGCGGCTACGAGCTCGAGAGCAACGCCCGCAAGATCCTGTCCGGCCTGGGCTTTAAGGTCACTGACTTTGAGCGCCCGTGTTCTGAGTTCTCCGGCGGCTGGCAGATGCGTATCGCGCTCGCCAAGCTCTTCCTGCGCCATCCCGACTTGCTGCTGCTGGACGAGCCCACCAACCACCTGGACCTCGAAAGCGTTCAGTGGCTGCGCGGCTTTATCGCCAACTACGACGGCGCCGTCCTCATCGTCAGCCACGACCGCGCCTTCATGGACGCCTGCGTCGACCACGTCGCCGCGCTCGAAAACCGCCGCGTAACCACCTACACCGGCAACTACAGCAGCTACCTCAAGCAGCGCGAGGACAACCTGGAGCAGATGCGCGCCAAGCGTGCAGCCCAGGAGCGCGATATCGCCCACATGCAGGTCTTCGTCGACAAGTTCCGCTACAAGCCCACCAAGGCCGCCCAGGCCCAGGAGCGCATCCGCAAGATCGAGCAGATCAAAAAGGAGCTCGTCATCCTGCCCGAAGGCCACAAGCACATCGACTTTAAGTTCCCCGACCCGCCACGCTCTGGCGATATGGTCGTGGGTCTGGAGGGCGTGTCCAAGTCCTACGGCGACAAGCACATCTACAGCGATATCGACCTCAAACTCTACCGCGGCGAGCATGTGGCGCTCGTCGGCCCCAACGGCGCCGGCAAGTCCACGCTCATGAAGATCCTCGCCGGCCTGGAGCCGCCCACCACCGGCACCCGCGATCTGGGCACCAACGTGGGCGTGGCCTACTACGCCCAGCACGCGCTCGAGGGCATGACCGAGTCCAACACCGTCCTGCAAGAGATCGACACCGTCACGCCCAAGTGGACCGTGCCGCAGCAGCGCAGCCTGCTGGGCGCCTTCCTGTTTAGCGACAACGACGCAATCGAAAAACAGGTACGCGTCCTCTCCGGCGGCGAAAAGGCGCGTCTGGCCCTGGCCAAGATGCTCGTGGCGCCCGAGGCGCTCCTGTGCCTGGACGAGCCCACCAACCACCTGGACATCGACTCGGTGGATATGCTCGAAAACGCCCTGCAAAACTTCCCCGGCACCATCGTGCTGGTCAGCCACGACGAGCACCTGGTGCGCGCCGTGGCCAACCGCGTCATCGACATCCGCGACGGCAAGGTCACGGTTTACGACGGCGACTACGACTACTACCTCTACAAGCGCGAGGACCTCGCAGCCCGCGCCGCCGCCGAGGCGTCCACGGAGAGTGCTCCCGCCGCGGCCAAGCCCTCCAAAGCCAGCGCCGCCCAGGCCGATACCCCCGCTGCGGCCCCCAAGCCGGCCGAGGGCAAAAAGACCAAGGAGCAAAAGCGCGCCGAGGCCCAGGCCCGCGCTGCGCTCAACAAAAAGCTCAAGGGCGTGCGAAACCAGCTCAAGAAGATCGAGACAGAGCTCGACAAGAAGCGCGCCCGCTATGACGAGCTTATGGAATTGATGGCGAGCGAAGAACTTTATGCCGATCAGGATAAGTTCAACGCCGCGCTGGGGGAATATAACGGCCTTAAGCAAGAGCTGCCCAAGCTCGAGGACGAATGGCTCGAGCTTTCCACCCAGATCGAAGAGGAGACCGCGCGTGAACTCTCGTAAAGCCGCTGCCGTGGCGATGAGCATCATCGCCATCGCTTGTCGCATCTGCGGCATATTTATGAGCGCGATGACCGTGCTGCTGTGCTTTAGCGGCCTCACCGCCAAGCTGCAGATCGTGGGCTTTGTCGTTGAGCTCTCGCGCGCGCTGCCGAGCGCCATTGCCGGGTACGGTGTCATCACATCGCCTTTTGGCGGCGTGTTTCGCCTGGATTACGCTATCGTCGCCGTCATTTTGTTTGTGGCCGATTACCTGCTCACGCGCGCCTCGCGCCGCGTCCGCTAGGGGAGCGTCATGTCCAGCAGCTACTTCATGAACCTGCTTGCCAGCGCTGTCGCCGTCATCGTGGGCATCGTGATCCACGAGAGCGCACACGCCGCCGTGGCCTGGGCGCTCGGCGACAAGACGGCCCGTTCACGCGGTCGCGTGTCGCTCAACCCGCTCAACCATATCGACCCGTTCGGCACCATTCTCCTTCCGCTGCTCATGCTCGCCGCCGGCGGCCCGGTGTTCGCCTTTGCCAAGCCTGTGCCCGTCTACCTCAACAATCTCAAGCACCCCAAGCGCGACGAGGTCCTGGTGAGTGCGGCCGGCCCTGCATCGAACATCGCACTCGCGTGTCTCGCGGCCACCCTCATGCACGCGACATACGGCAACCTCTACACCAGCATGTCCTTTGCCGTGGCGTCCCAAATCATGAACTTCGGCGCCACGTTCATCGTGGTCAACCTGTCGCTCGCGTTCTTTAACCTTATCCCGATCCCACCGCTCGACGGCTCGTCGATCATCGTCCCGTTCCTTAAAGGAAAGGCGCTCGCCAACTACTATCGCCTGCAGCAATACGCCATGCCGATCCTTATCATCGTGCTGTACCTGCTGCCCATGTGGACCGGCATCGACGTAATTGGCCGCTATTTCGACGTTACCGTGTATCCGCTTGCTGAGCAGCTGCTCAACTTCGCAATCGCCGGCATCTAGGGTAAACTTACAGGTCGACCGTGCAAAACGGTCGTAACATGCACCCAAACCGCGCCGCGAAGGCGCCGTCAAAGGAGGTCGAAGATGTCGTATCGCGTGTCGACGCAGGTCTACAGCGGACCGTTCGACCTGCTGCTGCAGCTGGTAACCCGCCAAAAAGTAGATATCGGTGCCATCTCGATCAGCGAGGTGGCCGAGCAATACCTTGCCGAGGTCGAGCGCATCGAGGCGCTGGACCTGGATGTGGCGAGCGACTTTTTGCTGGTCGCGGCAACCCTTTTGGACATTAAGGCCGCCTCGCTGGTGCCGCAGGAGGCCCCCAGCAAATCCGTCGACGATGACGAGGACGACGAAGACCTCGAGGAACTCAGCGCGCTCGATGGCGATGCCCTGCGCGAGGTCCTGATCCAGCGCCTGATCGCCTACAAGCAGTTTAAGGGTGCGGCGGCGGCCCTCGGTGCCCGCATGCAGGCCGAAAGCCGCATGCACCCGCGCGTGGCCGGCCCCGACCCCGAGTTCTTGGGCCTTATGCCCGACTACCTGGCTGGCATCACGCTGCGCGGCCTCGCCGTCATCTGTGCCGACCTGGACGGCAAGCGCCAGACCTTCCTGCTGGAGGCCGAGCACGTGGCACCGCATCGCGTGCCGCTCGACCTGACGGTGGCCTCGGTCGACCGCTTTACCATGGCGCACCAAACCTGCACCTTCCGCGAGCTGTTGGACGGCGACGCCACCACCGAGCAGCTTGTCGTCACCTTCCTGGCTATGCTCGAGCTCGCCAAACGCGGCTCGCTTACGCTGAGCCAGGACGAGATCTTTGGAACCATCTGCATCAACCGCGTCGAGGGCGCCGAGGCCTACGTGCCCGGCGAGGGCCCCGAGCTCACCGAATAGGAGCGGCAACCATGTCAACCCTTTCCACGCTGGAGGCAAACAGCCTCAAAGGCGCCTTGGAGGCGCTCCTGCTGGTGTCGAGCGACCCCGTGAGCGCACCCGCCCTGGCTGGTGCGTTGGATATTGCCCCCGGCGAGTGTGCGTCGCTGTTGGCCGAGCTCAAAGTTGAGTACGAGGAGGCCAACCGCGGCTTTCAGCTGCGCGAGGTCGCCGGCGGCTGGCGCCTGTTTACGCACCCCGCCTACCACGATGTGGTCGAGGCCTACGTGTTGAGCTGGGACACGCAAAAACTGTCGCAGGCAGCGCTCGAGACCCTGGCCGTCATCGCCTACCACCAGCCCGTCACGCGCGAGGTTGTTAAGGGCATCCGCGGCGTCAACTCCGACGGCGTCATCGCGTCGCTCGTGGACAAGGGTCTGGTGCGCGAACTCGGCCGCGACCCCCAGCGCGGTCAGGCCATCATCTACGGCACGACCAATGCCTTCTTGGAAAAGTTCGGCCTGCGCTCCACTCGCGACCTGCCCGATCTGGAGCAGTTTGCCCCCGACGAGCAGTCGCGCCAGTTTATCCGCGAGCGCCTGAGCGGCCGCAGCATTCAGTCCACGCTCGAGGAGCAGGCCGAGGACCTGGACGAAGAGCGCGAACTGATCGATATCGATGTTGAAGATGTTGAGGCAGTCGAGGACTTGGAGACCCTGGTCGTCGACGAGACCTCGGAGGGTTTGCATGACGAGGACTAACGAAGTAGGGGAGACGCACATCGCCGGCGTCTCGGGTGCGCCCGCGACCGACGCCCAGCCCGTCTACCCGCATACCATGCGCCTGCAGCGCTTTTTGGCGCGCGCGGGCGTGGCGAGCCGCCGCGGCTCGGAGGACCTGATGACCGCCGGCCGCGTGACTGTTAACGGTGAGGTCGCGACCGAACTGGGCACCAAGGTCGACGTCGACCGCGACCATATCGAGGTCGATGGCATGCCCGTCAAGCTCAACCAGGGCGCCGTGTACCTGATGCTCTATAAGCCGACGGGCTACCTCACCACCATGAGCGACCCTCAGGAGCGCCCTTGCGTGGCCGACCTGGTCCCGCGCGACCGCTTTCCGGGGCTCTTCCCGGTGGGTCGCCTGGACCGCGACACCACGGGCCTTTTGCTCTTTACCACCGACGGCAACCTGTCGCAGGATCTGCTGCACCCCAGCAAGCATGTTTACAAGACCTACCAGGCGCTCGTGGACGGCAACCTGACCGATCGCGACTTAGAACCACTCCGCCGCGGCATCGAGCTCGATGACGGCCTGTGCCAGCCGGCGATCTGCCGCGTCATTAAAGCGCGTGAGGCCGAGGCCGTGGCTCCGCAAGGCGTAAAGCCCGGCACCACCGCCGTGGAGGTCATCATCCGCGAGGGCCGCAAAAACCAGGTCAAGCGCATGCTGAGCAAGATCCACCATCCGGTGATCCGTCTGCACCGCTGTAACTTTGCCGGCCTGGAGCTCAAGGACGTGGCCAAGGGCTTGTGGCGCGAGCTCACCGACCGCGAGGTGCAGATCCTTAAGGCCGGAGGCATCCCGCCTAAGCAGGCCGCTTCCGAGCGCGCCGCCGCGCCCGCGACCAACACCGCGGCCCACACGCGCCACCACGGCAGCCACGGCTCCGCGCCCAAGCGCAACACCTACCGCGAGCGCTACACGAGCTAGCCAGTCCGCCAAGCCCTAGCGTCCGCGTCCCATACCAGCACGTTAACCACCGAAAGGAAGCATTGCATGATCGTCGCCATCGACGGCCCCGCCGGATCCGGCAAGTCCACCATCGCCAAGGAGATCGCCCGCCAGCTGGGCTTTAACAAACTCGACACGGGCGCCATGTATCGCGCCGTCACCTTCGCCGCGCTCGACCGCGGCATCGACCTGGACGACGAGGCGGCCATCGACGCCCTCGCCGAGCAGATCGAGATCCGCTTTACCAACGGCACCGGCGAGGACACGCGCCTGACCATCGACGGTGCGGACGCATCGGCTGCCATCCGCACCCCGCAGGTAGACGCCAATGTCTCCAAGGTCTCGGCCTACCCGGGCGTACGCGCCGCCATGCTCATCCATCAGCGACGCGCAGCCGAGGACCGCGATTTCGTGGCCGAGGGTCGCGACATCGGCACCGTCGTGTTCCCCAACGCGCAGGTCAAGGTCTTCCTGACCGCCGACCCGCGCGAGCGCGCCCGTCGTCGCGTGCTGCAACGCCACCAAAACGACGCTCAGCCGCTCAGCACAGATCAGCTCGAGACCGAGGTCGACGAAACCCTCGACGCCCTCAAGCAGCGCGACAAACTCGACAGCAGCCGCGAGGTCGCACCGCTCGTGCCCGCCGAGGACGCCGTGCACGTCGACTCCACCGCCCACACCATCGACGAGGTCGTACGCATTATCGAGGACCTCATCAACCAAAGGAGGTAGCCCATGCGCCTGTTTAAGCAGACGCCCGAGGATTACTACAACGCCCCCTACGCCGAGTTCCCGGCGCTCATCCGCGGCACCGTCGTCGTGGTCATGGCTATTCTGTGGGTCTTCTCCAAGCTCATGTGGCGCTGGAAGGTCGAAGACGTCGACCTGCTGTTTGAGCGCCAGGAAGGCCGCGGCAGCGTGGTCATCTGCAACCACACCTCGATGGCCGAGTTGCTGGCCGTGGAGACGGCACTGTTCTTTGGCGGCCGCCGTGTGCGCCCCATCTTTAAGTCCGAGTTTGCCAAGAGCAAGATTGTGCGCTGGGCTTTTAGCCGCGTGGGCGGCATCCCCGTGGAGCGCGGTACTGCCGATATGAAGTGCCTGCGCGCCGCCCAGCATGCGCTGCAGCGCGGCGAGGACGTCCTGATCTTCCCCGAGGGCACGCGCATCCGCTCGCGCGAGATTAAGCCCGAGGTCCATGGCGGCTTTGCGCTCATCGCCCAGATGGGTAAGGCACCCGTCAACCCGCTCGCCATTTGTGGCTGGTCCGACATCACGCCCAAAGGCAAAAAGCTCATGCGCCCCAAGAAGTGCTGGATCCGTGCCGGCAAGGCCATCTCGCTATCCGATGCTCCGGCCGAGCTCAAGCGCAAGGAGCGCCTGGCATGGTTTGAGTCCGAGGCCATGGGCCGCGTCTACGCCATGCGCGACGACCTGTGCGCCGAGCACCCGGGCAGGTTCTAGCCATGGGTGAGAACGTCATGAATACCGCTGCGGCCGCCGCTGAGGAGGTCGTCCCCACCATCGAGATCGCCGCGCATGCCGGCACCTGCTACGGCGTTCAGCGCGCGCTCGATATGGCGCTGGCCGCCGCGCCGCAGACAGCGGAGAACACTCAGGTCCACACCCTGGGCCCGCTCATCCATAACCCCATCGTGGTGCGCGAGCTCGCCGAGGCGGGCGTTGGTCTGGCAGACACCTTGGACGACGCCGCAACCGGCACCGTGATTATCCGCGCCCACGGCGTGGTGCCGCAGGTGATCGATGCTGCCCGCAAGCGCGGCCTTAACGTCGTCGACGCCACCTGCCCTTACGTCAAGAAGGTCCATGTGGCGGCCGAGCGCCTGGTGCGCGAAGGCTACCGCGTGATCGTCGTGGGAGAGCCGGGCCACCCCGAAGTCGAGGGCATTCTTGGCCATGCTGGTGATGACGCACAGGTCGTGAGCTGTGCCGCCGACGCCGACGAGCTGACGCTCAAGGGCAAGGTGGGCCTGGTTGTGCAGACCACCCAGACCGCGCAGAACCTGGCCGAAGTCGTGGCCTCCATCACCCCGCGCGTGCAGGAACTGCGCGTGATCAACACCATTTGCGCCGCCACAAGCGAGCGTCAGCAGGCAGCCGCGTCGCTTGCCAACCGCTGTGATTGCATGGTCGTTGTGGGCGGAAAGAACTCGGGCAACACGCGTCGCCTGGCACAGATCTGCGCTGATGCCTGTGAGCACACGCATCACATCGAGGAAGCTTCCGAGCTCGAGGCCGCATGGTTTGCCGACGCGCGTCACATCGGCATCACCGCCGGAGCCTCCACCCCGCAAGAACACATCGAACGCGCCGTTGAGCGCATCAAGGAGCTTTGCCGCTAATCATGGACCAGACCGTACCCGCATACGCCACCGAGGTGGCCGATTACGGGCGCAGCCGCGACCCCGAGCCGGGTGAGGGCGCGCTCGTTAAGAACGTGCGCCCCGAATCGCCCGCATGGGATGTGGGTATCGAGCCGGGCATGCGCGTGCTCACAGTCAACGGCGAGCAGCTGACCGATATGATCGTATGGCTCTGGGAAGCCGACGACGACACCGTCGAGTTGGAGGTTTTCGACCCGCGCGACGGCGCCGTCACCCCTGTTGAGCTCGATCGCTTTCCCGGCGAGGATTGGGGCCTAGAGTTCGACGGCCCCATCTTTGACGGCATGCGTACCTGCGTTAACGCCTGCGTGTTCTGTTTTATGACCATGCTGCCCAAGGGCGGCCGCTCCACGCTCTATATTCGCGACGACGACTATCGCCTGAGCTTTTTACAGGGCAACTTTGTCACGCTCACGAACCTTTCCGACGAGGACGTGCAAAACGTCATCGACCGCAACATGAGTCCGATGAACGTGTCGGTCCACGCCGTGAGCCCCGATATTCGCCGCCGCATGATGGGCCGCAACGCCCAGCGCGGCATGGACGTGCTCGAGGCCATCATGGCAGCCGGCATCGAGATTCACGCGCAGATCGTGTTGTGCCCCGGCATGAACGACGGCGAGGAGCTGGAAAAGACCCTGCGCTACTGCGAGGAACATGAGCAGATCACCAGCCTGGGCATCGTGCCGCTCGGCTTTACCAAGCACCAAAACCGTTTTAGCTGGTCCTACAGCGATAAGCCCGAGCTCGCGCGCGAAACCATTGCCATGATCCGGCCCTTTCAGGACCGTGCCTTCGAGCGCTTTGGCCGCCACACCTTCCAGATGAGCGACGAGTTCTATCTGGACGCCGGCATCGAGCCGCCCGAGGCAGACTTTTACGACGGCTACCCGCAGTACTATGACGGCATCGGCATGATTCGCTCCTATCTGGACGAGACCGACGATGTGATCGCCGCCGATGTCGAGCGCCTGACCCGCGTTCGCGAGGGAATCGCCGCCCGTGGTCAGCGCTTGCTGTGCCTCTCCGGTGCCAGCGCGCGCGATACGGTGGCACGTTTTGTGGAATCGCCGCACGGCCTTGCCGGCTCCGTCACGGCCATCAAGAACCGCTACTTTGGCGGCAACGTGGACGTGACCGGCCTCATCGTCGCGAGCGATATCCTGGAGCAGCTGCCGCAAGACCTGTCGGGGGTTATGCTCTTTGTGCCTAAGCTCATGTTCAACGCTGACGGCATGACGCTTGACGAGTATCATCGTGACGATTTACTCGCAAGCCTTACCAGTCGCGGCGCCGAGGTTCATGTGGTGTCGACCATGCCGCATGAGCTGCTCGATACCCTGGAGCATATCCTTGGCATTGTGCCCGCAGACTCTAACATTTCCACTGACCCTACCCGTTAAAGGAGAGCAGATGAAACCTATCGTCGCCGTCGTCGGTCGCCCCAACGTGGGCAAGTCCACGCTCGTTAACCGCCTGGCCCAGACCTCGGACGCCATCGTCCATGAGTCCCGCGGCGTCACGCGCGACCGCTCGTACCACACGGCCGATTGGAACGGCCGCGAGTTCACCATCGTCGACACGGGCGGCATCGAGCCGCTCAAGAGCGACGACGTCTTTGCCACGTCCATCCGTGACCAGGCCCTTGCCGCCGCCGAGGAAGCTGCCGTCATTCTGTTTGTGGTCGACGGCCGCACCGGTGTCACCGAGGAGGACGAGTCGGTCGCCCGCATGCTCAAGCGCTCCGACAAGCCGGTCTTTCTGCTGGTGAACAAGCTCGATAACCCCGATCGCGAGAACGACAACATCTGGGAGTTCTATTCGCTCGGCATCGGTGAGCCCACGCCGCTCTCGGCCCTGCACGGCCATGGCACGGGTGACCTGCTCGACGACATCGTGGCCCTGCTCCCCGAGGAAGAGGACGAGGTCGCCGACGAGTTCCCCGATGCGCTCAACGTGGCCATCATCGGCCGCCCCAACGCCGGTAAGTCCTCGCTGTTCAACCGCATCCTGGGCGCCGACCGCTCCATCGTGTCCAACATCGCCGGCACCACGCGCGATGCCATCGACACCGTCGTCGAGCGTGACGGAAAGCACTACCGCATGGTAGACACCGCGGGCATTCGCAAGAAGAGCACCGTGTACGAGAACATCGAGTACTACTCCATGGTCCGCGGCCTGCGCGCCATCGACCGCGCCGACGTGGCACTGCTCGTCGTCGACGCCTCCGTGGGCGTCACCGAGCAGGACCAGAAGGTCATGGGCTTGGCCATCGAGCGCGGCTGCGCCATCGTGGTGCTGCTCAACAAGTGGGACCTGCTCGACGATGACCGCAAGCGCGAGGCCTGCATGGAGACCGTCGACCGCCGTCTGGGTGTCATGGCTCCCTGGGCTCAGTACCTGCGCATCTCGGCCCTGACCGGCCGCAGCGTCGAGAAGATCTGGGCCATGGTCGACGCTGCCGAGAAGACGCGTTCGCAAAAGATCTCCACCTCGCGCCTCAACACGTTCCTCACCGACCTGCGCGAGTTTGGCCACACCGTGGTGGACGGCAAGCGCCGCCTGCGCATGCACTACGTGACCCAGACGGGCATCAACCCGCCCACGTTCACGTTCTTCGTCAACCACGGCGACCTGGTCAACGACACCTACCAGCGCTATGTCGAAAACCGCATGCGCTCGACCTTCGACTTTGCCGGCACGCCCATCCGACTCTTCTTTAGGAAGAAGGAGCAAAAGGATGCATAATCCGATTCTGCTGACCGCCATCTGCGCCGTGGTCTCGTTCTTTATCGGAGCGATTCCGTTTGGCCTGATCCTGGGCCGCGTGTTCAACCACACCGACATTCGCAAGGCGGGCTCCGGAAACATCGGCACCACCAACGCGCTGCGCGTGGCCGGCCCCAAGGTGGCCGCGCTCACGCTGCTGCTCGACTGCCTTAAGGGCGCCATCTGTGTCATTATCGCCCGTCCGCTTATCGCCGATCTGGGCTATGGTTTTCCGCAGAACATCATGGCGCCTGGAGCCCCCGGCGACTGGATGCTCGGCGTCATTTGCCTCGCTGCCGTGTGGGGACACATCTTTTCTCCCTATCTCAACTTCCATGGCGGCAAGGGTATCGCCGTGGGCTTGGGTGTGATTCTTGCCTGGTACTGGCCCATTGGCCTGTCGCTGTTGGGCATGTTTATCGTGGCCGTCGCCATCACCAAGTATGTGTCGGTGGGCTCGCTTGCCGCCGCCATCGGTCTTCCTATCGCTGCCTGCGCGGTCTTTCCGTACAGCAGCCTGGGTCTCAAGTTTTGCATGGCGATGATCGGCATCACCGTGGTGTGGGCCCATCGCTCGAATATCAAAAAGCTCACGTGCGGTAAGGAGTCCAAGCTCTCGTTTACCAAGCGCGTCACCGAGCCCGACGATAAGTAGGAGAGAGTCATGAATGTTGCGCTGATTGGCTCCGGCTCCTGGGGAACCGCCGTCGCCGGCCTTGCCGCCGCGCGAGCCGAGCGCGTGACCATGTGGGCCCACAGCGAGCAGACGGCCGCCGGCATTAACGGCGATCATCGTAATCCCCGCTATCTATTGGACTACGTGCTGCCGGAAAACGTTGTCGCCACGACGGGCCTGGCCCAGGCGCTCGACGGCGCCGACGCCATTATCTTTGCCGTGCCCTCCACGCACCTGCGAAGCGTATGCCACGATGCAGCACCCTTTATCGCCGCCGACACCCCGGTGCTCTGCCTCACCAAGGGCATTGAGCCCGAGTCCGGCCTGCTCATGAGCGAGGTCATCGCCAGCGAGATCGGAAACGAGTCGCGCGTGGCGGCGCTCTCGGGCCCCAACCATGCCGAGGAAATCTGCCGCGGCGGGCTTTCGGCCGCCGTCATCGCCAGCAAAGACCAACAGGTAGGGGAGACCTTTAAGGAGCTGCTGCTTTCCACGGCCTTCCGCATCTACCTGTCGCAGGATATGACGGGCGTCGAGGTCTGCGGCGCCATGAAAAACGTCATCGCCATCGTGTGCGGCATCTCTGCCGGCTCGGGTGCGGGCGATAACACACTCGCCCTTATCATGACGCGCGGCTTGGCCGAGATCAGCCGCCTGGTGCACGCCCGCGGCGGTCAGGCCATGACCTGCATGGGGCTTGCCGGCATGGGTGACCTCATCGCCACCTGCACCTCGGAGCATTCGCGCAACCGCACCTTTGGCTACGAGTTCGCTCATGGCGTGTCGCTCGAAGAGTACCAGGCACGCACGCATATGGTGGTCGAGGGTGCCGTCGCGGCCCGCAGCGTGAGCGAGCTCGCCCGTTCACTGGGCGTAGACATTCCGCTCACCTTTGCCGTGGAGCAAACGCTCTACAACGGTGTTACTTTGGATAGGGCGCTCGAGATTCTCACCGACCGCGTCCCCTCTCAAGAGTTCTACGGACTCGCCGACTAGCGCAGAAAGGCTACTACCATGGGTTTCATCAAAATCGCTCCATCCGTCCTTTCGGCCGACATGGCCAACCTGAAGGGCGAGCTCGACAAGATCGCCGGCGCCGACTACGTGCACTTCGACGTCATGGACGGTCACTTTACCGGTAACCTCACCTTTGGCGTTGACATCCTCAAGGCCGTCAAGCGCTCCACAAATGTACCGGTCGACGCGCACCTGATGGTGTCGAATCCCGACGAGACGGTCGATTGGTACGCCGATGCCGGTGCCGACATGATCACCGTGCACTACGAGGCTTCCACGCATCTGCACCGCACGCTTACCCATCTGCAGCAGCGCGGTGTCAAGGCCGGCGTGGTGCTCAACCCCGCTACCCCCGTGTGCGTACTCGAGAGCATCATCGACGTTGTCGATATGGTGCTGCTCATGAGCGTGAACCCTGGCTTTGGCGGGCAAAGCTTTATCCCTGGTACCATCGCCAAACTGCACGAGCTTACGGCCATGTGCGAGCGCCACGGCGTGTCGCCCCTGATCGAGGTCGATGGCGGTATCTCTTCCAAGAACATCGCCGAGGTCGTCAAGGCCGGCGCCAACGTGCTCGTAGCTGGCTCCGCCGTATTTAAGTCCGAAGATCCCGCCGCCGAGGTTGCGCTGCTGCAGAAGCTGGGCAATGAGGCCGCACAGGAGGCATAAACCCTTATGACCGCAGGTCAAAACCGCATACCCGTGAATCTTGACTATGCCGCCTCGACGCCCATGCGCGCCGAGGCGCGCCTTGCGCAGCGCGAATATGACGACAGCGAGCTTGCCGGCGTCAACCCCAACTCGCTGCACTCGCTTGGCCGCAAGGCCGCCGCACGCCTGGAAGTCGCCCGTCGCGAGATCGCACGCAGCTTTGGCGCGCACGTTCGCCCGTCCGAGATCATCCTGACCAACGGCGGTACCGAGGCCAACCAGCTGGCACTGCTCGGTCTTGCCGAGGGCGCTCGCCAGCGCGATCGCAAGCGCGACCGTGTCATCGTTTCGGCCATCGAGCACGATTCGATTCTGGACAATCTGCCGCTGCTGCGTGCCGCCGGTTTTACCGTCGACCTGGTGCAGCCCTGCCGCGCGGGCTACATTGAGCCTGCTACGCTTGTCGAGCTGTTGGGCGATGACGTGGCGCTCGTGAGCATTATGGTCGCCAACAACGAAACCGGCGTGGTGCAGCCCATCCGCGAGCTGGCCGCCGCCGCACATGCTGCCGGCGCCTTGTTTCATACCGATGCCATCCAGGGCTACTTGCATATTCCGCTCGATGTCACCGAGCTGGGCGTAGACGCCATGACCGTTGCCGCGCATAAGATCGGCGGCCCTGTGGCATCCGGCGCGCTCTACCTTAAGAACCGCACGCCGCTGCGTCCGCGCATCTTTGGCGGTGGACAAGAAGCCGGCCGTCGCGCCGGTACGCAGGATCTGCGCACGCAGCTGGCTTTTGCCGCTGCCGCCCGCACGCTGGCGCCCCACGTGGCCCAGGAGCGCGCGGAACTGCAGACCTTGTCCGACAAGCTCTACGACACGCTTACGGCCCATCCCCGCATTCACGCCACAATGGGCGACTACGCGCAGGCCGACCGTCTGCCGGGTATGGTTTCAATCTACGTTGACGGCACGGACTCCGAAGAGCTCATCATCAAGCTCGATGCCGCCGGCTTTGAGGTTTCGGCCGGATCAGCTTGCTCGAGCGGCAACATGGACCCGAGCCACGTGCTCAGCGCCATGGGCATTGGTCGCGAGCAGGCGCTGGGCGCACTGCGCATCTCGTTTGATGACCGCGTGAATCCGGGCGATCTGGACGACTTTGCCCAGACCCTACTCTCGATCGTAGGTGCCGCATGATCGTCGCCGACCTTGAGCGCGCCCTGCTGGCACGCTATCCCAAAACGGACGCCGAGGGTTGGGATCATGTTGGTTTATCTGTGGGAGATCCCGCCGCTGAGATCACCGGTGTTGCCTGTGCACTTGACGCTACCGAGGCCAACGTGCACCGTGCTCTCGAGGCCGGCGCCAACGTGCTGCTGACGCATCATCCCATCTATATCAAGGCGCCCGAGGCGTTTTGCCCGGCGGATGTATCGCGTCCCCAATGCAGCGCTGTGTTGTACGAGGCAGCTCGTTGCGGCGTGAGCATCATCTCGCTTCACACCAACCTGGACCGATCGCACGAGGCGCGCGTTCGCCTGAGTGAGTTGCTGGGCGCTGAGCCCATGAGCTCGCTGGAGCATGTGGACGAGCCTGAGCTCACCGGTCTGGGCGCGCTCGCTACCCTCCACGACGCCTGCAACCTGCGCGATTTCGCCAACCGTGCCGCCACGGCCTTTGACAGCGACCCGCGCGTATGGGGCGATGCCGATCGCCCGTGCCGCACCCTCGCCATTTTGGGCGGCTCCCTCGGCGATTTTGGTGAGCTTGCCATCGCCGCGGGGGCAGATGCTATTGTGACCGGAGAGGCCGGCTACCACGTGGCGCAAGACCTTGCCTTGCGCGGGCTGCCGGTGATCTTGCTCGGTCACGACCGCTCCGAAGAGCCGTTCGTTGATATATTGATGAACTCTGCAGTTGACGCCGGGGTCGACCCCCGTCATGCGATTAAAATACTGAACCCTTGCCAATGGTGGACAGTGACAAAAGGAGAGAACTTATGAGCGCCGGCGCTACGCTACTCAAGCTGCAACAGATCGATTTGGAGCTCGCCCGCAACAAGAGCGAACTTGCCAATATGCCGGAGCTCAAGGAGCTCGCTTCCAAGCGTAAGACCTATGTGAAGCTCAAGTCCGAGATGACCAAGCTCTACGCCCAACGCAAGGACCTGGACATTGAGCTCGACGATCTCAACACCACCGAGATTCAGACCAACAACGCCATCGAGGCCGCCAAGAAGCGTCACGTCGACGGCTCTGACTATCGCGAGGTCCAGGACCTGGAGAACGAGCTCGCCACCCTGGCCAAGCGTCTGGACAAGATTGAGCACACCCGCAAGGACGTCGTTGTCGCCCACAAAGAGGCGCTCGACCGCGAGACCCGCGCGCAGGCAATCATCGCCAAGTTCGAAGAGGGCGTGAAGGCCGATACCAAGGCCGCCCGCGCCAAGGCTGCCGACCTGCAGGCTCAGATCGAAGCCGCCACTAAGGAGCGCACCGCTCTTGCCGCCACGCTGCCGGCCGACGTGCTCACCGATTACGAGCGCCTGCTCAAGCAGTTCCGCGGCCTGGCCGTCGAGACCATCAAGGGCAACATCCCCACGGTCTGCCACACCGCGCTGCAGGCGTCATCCATGAGCGACCTCAACCACGACGGTAGTGAGATTACGCACTGCCCGTACTGCCACCGCCTGCTGGTGCTCCCGAGCAAGGAAGCGTAAACGATGGCGGCGCCCAACAATTCAATGCAGCTTGAGGGAAAAACGATCCTGCTGGGTATTACCGGCGGGATCGCCGCCTATAAGTCGTGCAATATCGTGCGCCTGATGCAAAAGCGCGGCGCGCGTGTCAAGGTCGTTATGAGCGAGCATGCCACCGAGTTTGTGGGCCCGCTCACCTTCCGTGCGCTCACCAACGAGCCCGTCGCCGTGGGCCTGTTCGACGACCCCTCCGACCCTATCCACCACATTTCACTGGCCCAGGAGCCCGATCTGGTGGTCGTGGCGCCCGCGACGGCCAATATCATTGCCAAGATGGCCAACGGCATTGCCGATGACCTGATTTCTACGACGCTTCTCGCCACGCCGCGACCCATTGTGATCGCGCCGGCCATGAACAATGGCATGTGGAAGGCGCCGGCAACCCAGGCCAATATGGCCACGCTGCGCGAGCGCGGCGTCCACGTGGTGGGACCCGGCAGTGGCTACCTTGCCTGCGGCGACGTGGACACGGGGCGCATGAGCGAGCCCGAGGACATCGTTGAGGCCATCTGCGAGGTATTCAACCCCGCACCCCAGGACCTTGCAGGCAAGCGCATCGTGATCACCGCCGGTCCTACGCACGAACCGATCGACCCCGTGCGTTTTATTGGAAACCGATCGTCGGGCAAGATGGGCATCGCTCTGGCGGGGGAGGCCGCTCGCCGCGGTGCCGAGGTCACGCTCGTGCTGGGACCGACATCGCTCGATGTTCCTCGCGGCGTAAAGTGCCTGCGCGTGCAGACCGCCGCAGAGATGCTGCAGGCGGCGTTAAACGCCTTCCAGACGGCCGACGCTGCCATTTGCGCTGCGGCCGTCGCCGACTACACGCCCGCGGCCCCTGCCGACCATAAGCTCAAAAAGGCCAACGAGCGCCTGGATTGCATCGAGCTCGTCGAGACCGTTGATATTTTGGCTGAGCTCTCGCGCCAGAAGGGGGAGCGGCGCGTGATTGGCTTTGCAGCCGAGACCGATAACGTTGTGGAGTACGCTGAGCGTAAATTGGCCCGCAAGGGCTGCGATGCCATTATCGCCAACGATGTTTCGCGCGCCGATTCGGGCTTTGGAACTGATACCAACAAGGCTTGGATCGTGAGCACAGCAGGGACGCAGGAACTTCCCGTGCTAACAAAACCCCAGCTCGCAGATACAATTTTGGACTTGCTCAAAAATAATTAAAAAAGTTCTTGCACAAGTCCAAAGTTTCGGGTTAATATACTCCTTGTTGCGAGCGAGAGCAGAGCAACAAACAAAAGCTTCGGGACGTGGCGCAGCTTGGTAGCGCACTTGACTGGGGGTCAAGGGGTCGCTGGTTCGAATCCAGTCGTCCCGACCAGAAGTTTGCAGGTCAGGCACATAGTGCCTGACCTTTTTTGTTTTAGGCAATTGATTAATTTTCAGTAAGCAACAGGGTGTCAATAATCTACTTGCGCGATACTCGCTTTTTGCGGTTACTTGCGCGTTTTGTACGCGCTTGAGCCGAATTATTAACGCGTTATGAATCTACATACGCGTAGCTGGTATACAGCCGAGTATGGGCTGTATTTATCGCGGCGATTAACACAGATATAGCGACTATAACGGACAAGCGTGTCACTGTATTTATTCCAGTAGTTCACTTGATCGGTGGACAAGTGGGCTGTTGCAACGAAACGCCAAGCAGGATGAACTCTATGCGAGGACGCCGCAGGGGTAATGGCGGGGGAGTGCGGCAGGCGCTCTGAGAGCCACTGTATGGCCTCATGTCTCCTTAACTCGATAATATGTGTATCAAGCCACGAATCGGTCGAGTAATTGCCAAAAGAAAGGCCCATGCAGGATTGCACGGGCCTTACATCAGATCAAATATGAGCTAGAAGCACCAAACGGGGCAGACGCAACACCATCTCGTCGCGGCCTCGGCGAGCGACATATCGCAGTCGGGGTATACATCGAGGAAGTCGTCAGATCCCGCACAGGGGGACCGCGATGGTGGCCACCGCGCCGCCCGAGGGGCCGTTGGCGAGCGAGACGGAGCCCCCGTGGGCGCTCGCGGCCTCGGAGGCGACGTGGAGGCCGAGCCCGTAGTGGCGGCCCCCGTCACGCGAGGAGCGGGAGGAGTCGTCTGTGAAGAGGCGCTCGCAGCCGCGTTCGAGGGCGGCGGGAGAAAAGCCCGGTCCGTCGTCGGCGACCTCGATGACGAGGCGCCCTCCCGCGACGTCGCAGGAGACAGCCACGCGCGAGCGTGCGTGCTCGACGGCGTTGGCCACGAGGTTCGCGGCGGCTCGCGCCAGGGCGGTTCGGTCGAGCGGGGCCTCGGGCGCGCCCGCGACAGCGGGGCCCGTGGCCGCGTCGAGCGCCACGCCTCGTGCCCGGGCGATCTGAGCGGCCTCGGCGAGAACCTGCTCGCAGAGCTCGGCCGGCCGCATGGGGGCCCTCTCCGCCCCGCCGGACCCGCGCGAGGCCTCGATGAGCAGGCGCACGTAGCCGTCGAGCCTTTCGACACCGCCGGCTATGTCGCGCGCGGCGGCCGAGAGGTCGGCGTCATTCTCGTCTTCCAGCTCCTCCGCCACGAAGTCGGCGTTGGCGCGCAGCACGGTGAGCGGCGTCTTGAGGTCGTGGGCAAGCGACGCCATCTGCTCGCGCTGCCCCCGCTCCGCGGCCCAGCGGGCCTCGAGCGACTCGGCGAGGGAGGCCCGCATGGCGTCCATCGCGGCGAGGACGTCGTTCACCTCGCGCACGTTAGTACTGCCGACCGCGAAGTCGAGCTCCCCCGCGCCGACGCGCCCCGCCGCCTCCGCAAGCGGCGCCATCTTACGCGAGATCACGCGGCTCGCGCGGCGCGCCACGAGCGCAAGCGCGAGCGCGCTTCCCGCCGCAGCGCCGACGAGCATGAGGTTCTGCGGGTTGGGAAGCAGGCCGGCGAGGTCGCGCGAGACCCACTGCGGCAGGTACTCGCTGACGAGCGCGCAGGCACCGCCGCCCTTGAGTGGGAACGCGGCGTAGGTGAGGCCCGAACCCCCGCCCTTGATCTCCACTGTGCCCGGATCCGCGGCGAGTGCCGTACGGGCCATTTCCGTCGCGTCCTCGAGCCGCGTGCCCTCGAGGTCTGTCATCAGAATGACCTGTGTCAAGATTTCGGACACGAAATTGAGAGGAATCACGCTGCCATAGGCATCGCGTCGGACTTGGGATCGGGCCGCTCGAAGAAGTCGGCCATGGCTTCGGCCGGCACCCTGTAGCCTATCGAGGAATGCGGCCTCCGCCTGTTGTAGTACGCCTCGATGAACTCGACGACTGCGTGCCTGGCCTCGGCCCTGGTGGCGAATCGCCTGCGGTAGTACATCTCGTTTTTCAGCGTGGCGAAGAACGACTCGGCGACGGCGTTGTCGTGGCAGTTTCCCGTGCGGCTGCAGGAAAGTCGCACGTCGTTGGCGCGCGCCCATTCGGCCAGAAGCCTGCTGGTGTACTGCGCGCCGCGGTCCGTGTGGAATATGGCGTTGCCCGCCACGTATCCTCGCGATTTGGCGGATTCCAGCGCCGCCACCGCGATGTCGGCGGTCATGCGGCTCGACAGCGACCATCCAACCACCATGCGCGTGTTCAGGTCGATCACGGTCGCCAGGTACAGCCAGCCCTCGCCGGTGCGCAGGTAGGTGATGTCGCCCACGAGCTTGTAGGTGGGGACCGGGCTCGTGAAGTCGCGGCGCACCAGGTCGGGCCTGGGCTTGGCCTTGGGGTCGGGAATCGTGGTGCGCTTGCGCTGGTTTGGCGTGCAGCCGCGTATGCCCAGCTCGCGCATCAGCTTGCGCACCCGATACAGGGTCAATCCGGAGAACTCGGCGGGCAGGAAGCACTTCACGAACCTCGCGCCGAACCTGCGGTCCGACTCCAGCCAGACGCGCCTCACGGCCTCGCGCTCGGCCGACCAGTCGTCTTCGGGGCAGCCGTTGGAAAGCCACGAGTAGAAGCCCGACCTGCTCACGCAAAGGATCCTCGCCATGAGCGTGATTGGGTATTCGGCCTTCTCCGCCAGCATCAGCCGGTAGCGCGCGGCTACCCCTGCTCTTTGGCGAAGAAGGCCGCGGCTTTTTTCAAGAAGGCGTTCTCCATCTCGAGCTCGCGTATGCGCCTCCTGGCCTCGCGCAGCTCGCGGTCCTCGGCCTTGGGGTCGGGCTCGCCGGAAAGCTCGCGCCTGCGGTTCTGCACCCACTTGTTCACCGTCTTGGAATTCAGCCCGAGCTCGGCGCAGCACTCGGTGATGGGCCTGCCCGTCGAGATGATGTAGTCGGCCGTCTCGCGCCTGAACTCGTCGGTGTATTTCGCCGGCTGGTTTGCCATGGCTCGTCCTTTCGTCTGTTGCCCTGCATTCTAGGGGAAAATAGGTTCCTCTTGAACGCGTGTCCGAAAAGACGATACAGGTCAGCCCCGAACACGCCGAGCGCCACGGCCAGCGCGGCGGCGCCGAGCGCCGCAAGGGCGAGCAGCTTCGCCGCGACGGCGCGCCCGCGCGAGGGGACCGCCATGAGGTTGGCGAGGCGCCCGGCAGCGCGCTCCTCGTCCACGGCGAGCCCGCAGACGATGGCGGACATGAGCGGCATGAGGGCGCCAAGGAACTGGACGTAGGCGTCCGCGCCCAGCGCCGGGTCCCATCGGGCTACGGAGAAGTACTCGCCGCAGGCAAGACCGGCTGCCAGGCCGCAGACGAGGTGCACCGCCGCGAGCGGGGAGCGCGCCAGACGCAGGGCCTCGGAGAGCAGGGCCCGCGAGAGAGTCATGCGCGGCGTCGGGTCGGAGAGTCGCGTCACGGCCATCACCTCTCCTCGGAGCGCGCGAACCAGGCCGCGCCTGCCGCCGCGAGCGCGACGAACGCGAGCGCGCAGACCGCAAGGCCCGCCAGCGTGAGCATGCCATCCGCCGCGAGCGCCCCGCCGAGCGCCATGTCCGCCGCGAGTGGCTCGCCGCTCGGCAGCACGGGGATGAAGCTCGTGGGGATGACCATGCTCGCCGACGGCGGAAAGAGCTGCGGCAGCGGCACCAACGACCAGGCGAACCCACCCACGAGCTGCGCGGCGAGCGGGCAGAAGATGCCCGCGAGCATGCCGAGCCGCGCCGTGAGGAAGAGCCCTGCGGGGATCATCCACGCCGCGGTCACTGTGTTGACGAGCGCGCAGAGGAGCATCGTGAGCGTGCCCGCGGCCGTGAGGCCCTGCGAGGAGAACGCCGATCCCGCGAGGTAGATGCCAAAGACCACGAGGTTCGAGAGCGTGCAGAGCGCGAGGCACCAGAGCGCCTTGGCCCACCAGGCGCGCCCGAGCGGGAAGCCCAGGCCCAGAAGCCCCCGCATCCGCGTGCGAGCGTCCGCCCGCGCGACGCACGCCACCACGAGCGAGAGAGACACGGGCAGGAAGAGCGCGTACCAGTAGTTCCACGCGCTGAATATCTGCACACCCCGGTAGGGCATCGCGCCGAGCAGCGGCATCGGCAGCGCCATGAGCACGGCCAGGCGAACCGGTGCCGCGTGGCGCGACTTCAGGGCCTCGGCGCGCAGGCCCGCGAGCAGGCAGCCTTTCTCGCCCGTCATGCCGCCACCTCCCCGCGCGCTCGCCGCCCTTCCCGGCAGAAGCTCATGAAGAGTTCCTCGAGGTCCTGCCCGGGCCGAAGCGCATCCTCGTAGGCGAGGCGCCCCCCGCAGATGATGCCGATGGTGTCCGCCATCTGCTGCACCTCGGAGAGGATGTGGCTCGAGACGATCACCGTCGTACCCGCCGCCGCGAAGCCGCGGATCTGGTCGCGCAGCTCCTCGATGCCGATGGGGTCGAGACCGTTGGTGGGCTCATCGAGCACGAGCAGGCGTGGCCGGGCGATCAGCGCCAGCGCGAGCCCCAGGCGCTGCCGCATGCCCATCGAGAAGCGCCCGGCGCGCTTCTTCCCGGTGTCCGCGAGGTCCACGGCGGCGAGCACCTCATCTATGCGGCTCTCGGGAAGGCCCAGCAGCGTGGTGCGCACGCGCAGGTTCTCGCGCGCGGTGAGGTTGGGGTAGAGCGGCGCCTCCTCAATGAGGCTGCCGATTGCGTAGAGGTCCTCGCGGCGCCAGGCGTGCCCGGCAAAGAGGATCTCCCCGGCCGTCGGCCGCAGCATCCCGCAGATCATCTTGAGCGTTGTCGACTTGCCGGCGCCGTTGGGGCCGAGCAGCCCGTACACCTCGCCCTCGCGGATATGAAGGCTCACGTCGGCCACGGCGTCCTGCGCCTGGTCGCCGCGACCGAAGCGCTTGGTGAGCCCGCGCGTCTCGAGCATGTAACCCATGGGTTTATCCTTTCTCTTCCGGGCGCGCGGGCCGAGCCACCGTGCCCGCGCGCCTTACCTTTCGGGTTCACCATCCATGGTGGGGCGCGTTTCTAACGAAGCCGTAACGGCCGTTGGGTTCTTTTGGCGCTAGCCCTTCTCGACCCGCACATCATGATTAATTTGCTTAAAGCAACAACTTTCCCGATCGATGTAATCACCGAATCAAAACGTGTACATAAGCCATCAAAGATGCCGAAAAATGTCATATTTGGAGGCTGATGTACACAAATGCAGAATCCCGCATAACCCAGAAGCACCCTCCATATGTCTGGACTCTCTATGCTTACGCTGGATAGACATCGCCAGAACGGGTATAGTATCGAAAGTTTTGTCGTTTACCAGCGGGGGAGTCCTGTGGGCATCAAGAAGAAGATCAAAAAGGAGCTTATCGGCACTTCCGATTACCCGTCGAATAAGATCTTTACGATCTCCAATTTCATCACCTTTACGCGCCTGATCCTCACGCTCGTTTTTCTGTACCTGTTTGTGACGGACAACAACCGTGTCGTCGCCATTGTCATTTATGCCATCGCGGCTTCCACCGACTGGATGGACGGGCAGATTGCCCGCATGACCAAAACGGTCTCGTGGCTCGGCAAGGTTATGGACCCCATCTGCGACCGCGCGCTGCTGTTTACCGGCGTGCTGGGGCTCGTGGTCCGTGGCGAGCTTCCCATCTGGGTCTGCGTGCTCATTATCGGCCGCGATATCTACCTGGGCATTGGCACGCTCATCGTGCGCCACTACCACCGGCGCCCCATCGACGTCGTCTTTCCCGGCAAGATTGCCACGGCGCTGCTTATGACCGGATTCTCGCTCATGCTGCTTGGGTTCCCCGTCATCGACGGCTGGCATCTGCTGCCCGCCACGTTCACAGCATTCCCGGGCCTCAACGGCAGCTCGGTGCCCCTCGGCATCTTCTTTGTGTACGGCGGCGTCATCTTCTCCATGCTCACCGCCATCATCTATTCCGTTAAGGGAGGGGCGGCCATTAAACAGGCCATCGCGCATCCCGAGGACGAAGACACCGACTTTCTTAACCCCGAAATCGAAGACTGATTCATTGGGGTATGATTACGTACGGTACATTTTTTGCGGCGTAGCCGCGTTAGATAGGGGTTGTCATGGACAACAAGGTTAACAATATGCCTCAGAACGATAAGACTGCGGACGCTACCTGCGTTTTCCGTGTTCCTTCGAGCGATGTCACCGTTCCCGACCTCATGGCCAACGTGCGCATCACCGCTCCGGTTCTGTCCATCGTCAAGGGCCCGCAGACCGGAGCTGCCTTTGAGCTCGAGGACGACGTGACCACCATCGGCCGCGATCCCGCGAACGGCATCTTCCTCAACGACATGACCGTCTCGCGCAGCCACGCACGCATTATTCGCGAGGGCCTGGGCGCCCGTATTGAGGATCTGGGCTCGCTCAACGGCACCTGGGTCGACGGCGCCATCGTCAACGGTGCTCCGCTGCATGACGGCTCTTCCGTTCAGATCGGTACGTTCACGCTCATCTACCACGAGAGCACGCCGGAGCGCATCGAAACCGGTGAGTAGGTAATGGCCGAACGCAACTATCTGAGTATCGGCCAAGTCGTCAACCTTCTTCGAGGCGCATACCCCGATCTATCGAACTCAAAAATTAGATTTCTAGAAGATGAGGGGCTCATCACCCCTCATCGTACGCCTAAGGGGTATCGCCAGTACTCCAAGGAAGACGTTGACCGTCTCGAGGTTATCCTGCACCTGCAGAAGACCCGTTACATGCCGCTCAACGTCATTAAGCAGCGCTTGGAAAACGCAACGGACCTGTCCACGTTGGCTTACGAGGTGGGTCTTCTGTCCGATGTTCCGCTTAAGACGGAGCCCAAGGAGACCAAGCAAAAGCTGCATCCCATCGAGACCATTCCCGACATGCTCGGTGTTGAGATTTCGTTTATCCGCTCCCTTGCCGAGAACGATCTTATCCGCATCATCAAGAGCCCGCAGAACCGTGAGCTCGTCGATGGCCGAGATTTCCCGATTATCCGTTACTGCTCGGAGCTGTCGCGCTTCCACATTGAGCCGCGCAATCTGCGTCAGTACGTATCGTCGGCAAACCGCGAGTCTTCGATGTTTGAGCAGGTTCTCGTGAGCATGCTCGGCATGGATACTTCCGATGACGAGCGCGACGCCAAGCTCGAGCGTGCTTTTAAGAAGCTGCACGACCTCACCGAGGGTGTGCACACCGCGCTCCTTAAGAACCGTGTCTTTGAGTCGCTCAACGCCGTGGTCGAGGACGCTGACATCGATGCCCTCGATGAGGAGATCGCGCGTTCCGAATCCACCAAGGCTAAAAGCGATGGGGCAAGCGTCCCCGCGGTTACCGCGCACGACGAGTCGCTCGTGCAGCCGTCCAAGGTCGTCGTCCCCTCGCATAGCTCGTCTGCTAACACGGGCAAATAACCGCCGTTCACCCGGCAATCCATGAAAGGTCACCCATGTACGACTTCGAATCTCAAATCGTCGATATCCCCGACTATCCCGAGCCCGGAGTCGTCTTTAAGGACATCACGCCGCTCTTTGGCGATCCCGAGGCCCTGAAGGCCATGGTGGATGCCCTTGCCGAGCATTTTGCCGACATGGGCATTACCAAGGTCGTAGGACCCGAGGCCCGCGGCTTTATGGTCGGTGTGCCCGTGGCCGTCGCCCTGGGTGCCGGCTTTGTTCCCGCACGTAAGCCGGGTAAACTACCGCGCAAGACGGTAAGCGAGAGCTACGAGCTCGAGTATGGAACTGATTCTATCGAGATCCACGCCGATGCCATCAGCTCTAAAGATACCGTGTTGATTCTGGACGACTTGGTCGCGACGGGCGGAACCGTCGAGGCAACAGGTAAACTGGTGCGAGATATGGGCGCAAAGCTTGTGGGCTACGGTTGTATCCTTGAGCTTGCGTTTCTCAACCCGCGCAAGAAGCTCACGCCTTCTAACGAGGACGTTGAACTCTTTAGCCTGGTAACGGTGGACTAGCCGCTACCCTTAGATACCGGAAAGGAAGCTACATGCGCACAGCAAACACGCACAGAAACATGGCACGCTGCGCTGCTACTGCAACCCTCGCTTGTGTTTTGGGCCTGGGCCTCGTGGCTCCGGCCTACGCCGATACCGCATCCGACCTTGCCGCTGCCCGTACCAAGCTCGAGCAGATTGGCACCCAAACCCAGCAAATTCATGAAGAACTCTCCGCACAGACGCAGGAGCTTGATCAGACTGCAGGCGAGATCACGCAAAAGCAGCAAGAGATTTCCGAAGGTCAGGCAAAGCTCTCTAACTACGTTGCCGGTGAGTACAAGACCGGCGGCCTGAGTCTCCTTCAGGTCCTGACGGGCGTCGACGATCTGGGCGACATGCTCAACCGTCTCTTCTACTACGGCAAGGTGTCCGACAAGCAGGCCCAGACCATTCAGGAGGTCAAGGACCTTAAGCAGCAGCTCACCGATAAGCAAACCGAGCAGGAGAAGAACGTCGCCGCGACGCAGAAGAAGGTCGACGAGCTCAATGCCCAGCAAGCTGAGGCCCAGAGTGTCGTGAACTCTCTGGATTCTCAGCTGCAGGCCGAGCTTGCTGCCGAGGCCGAGGCCAACGCTGCGCTGCAGGCTGGCATTAATGCCAGCACCGCCGAAAAGGCCACGGTGAGCAACGATACCGCCGGTACGACCGAGAACACTCCCGCGCCCACTCCTGCTCCCGCGCCGCAGCCTTCGACGCCCACTCCTGCTCCTACGCCGCAGCCCTCGACGCCCGCTCCGGCTCCGACGCCTTCCGCACCGAGCCAGTCCGTTGACGGTGGTACCGTTGTTTCGCGCGCCTACAGCAAGCTCGGATACGCTTACTCTTGGGGCGGCATTGGACCGAACAGCTTTGACTGCTCCGGCTTTGTAAGCTATTGCCTCACGGGCCGCTACTGCCGTCTGGGCACCACCGGCACTTTCATGGGTTGGACCCGTGTGTCCGATCCGCAACCCGGCGATGTTGTGGTTAACTCCTACCATACCGGCATCTATATCGGTAATGGCCAGATGATCCATGCTTCCGACTACAAAACGGGCGTTATCATCAGCTCCGTCGCAGCCGGTATGAACAACAACTACATCTTCGTACGCTACTAATTTATTGCTACAGCGAACGAACGTGGGCCTCGCGATCTTGAGTCACGAGGCCCATTCTTTTTGAGCCTACCGTTTGCCTTATGATTAGGATGGCTATCTAGTATTCAAAACTAGATAGCCATCCAATCAATCAAAAAGATGGCTATAATTGTTGGGGAACAATTAGAAAGGACCCTCAATGAGCTGGGCACTTATCTCTGATTCGAGCTGCAATCTTCGCGATTGGCAACCAACCGCACCTCATACCACCTTTGCATTTGCACCCCTTAAGATCCGAGTGGGGGAGCGCGAATTTGTCGACGATCTCTCGCTCGATGTTCACGAGCTCAATTGCGCCGTGCAGGCGGAGTCGAGCGCTTCTTCGAGCGCCTGTCCAAGCGTAGGGGAGTGGGCTGAACTTTTTAAGCTTGCCGACAAGACGATCTGCATGCCCATCTCGGAGGGCGTATCGGGAAGCTACAATGCCGCGGCCACCGCACGTGACATGGTGCTTGCCGAGGAGCCCAACCGCCAGATTCATTTGGTCAACTCACGAGCCGCAGGTGGCAAAATGGATCTGATCTTCCTGCTGTTCGACCGCTATCTTGCAAGCAACCCGGATACCTCCTTTGAGGACGCCTGCGCCTACTTCGATAGCTTGGAGCAGAACAGCAAGATCCTCTTCAGCTTGTGCAATTACGAAAATCTCGCCAAGGCCGGACGTATCCCTAAGGCGGCCGGAGTTATTGCCAACAAGCTCAATATCCGCATTTTGGGCACGGCGAGCGAAGCGGGCAAAATTGAACTCGTTGGGCACACGCGTGGCGAAAAGAAGATGCTCACCAAGATTGTCGATACTATGGAGGCCGAAGGCTTTACCGGCGGCGAGGTCATCATCGATCACGTTGAGAACGAAGCTGGAGCCCAGGCGCTTGCTGACCGCATAGTCGAGCATTGGCCCGGCTCAAAGACGATTATCATGCCCTGCAACGGGCTAGATTCATACTATGCCGAGATGCACGGCCTCATCATCGGCTACGGCATGGGCGTGGCTTCGGGCCGATAATGTCCAACTAGACAAACATACGGGCGGGATAAGGGGCCAGCGGCTCTTTATCCCGCCCGTCTTATACCTCGGTTAGCTATTAAACCCATTGAACTTGAGATAGCTCATCAAGTACGCCTTCGATACGAAAGACGAAACCGCACTGCGTACGAGCAGCGATTCGCGCGTAACCTGATGTGCGGTATCGGGCACGGGAGTCTGCTCGACGGAAAACGCCGCACGAATCGATGCCTCAAGTTGATCGACTACATAATCGAAGGCCGTCGGAGCATCGTAGCTCAAGCGCTGAATATTAAAGAGCGCCTGAACCGCAGCGATGGGCAGCACCTGCTTAAAGATGCAAATGGCGATGAGACGCGCAATCTGCTCACGGCCATACTGCTTTTTAACCGGAGCAGGAACGAGGCCGACCTTCACGTAGTTATTGATCATCGATGGCGTGATAACGGGTTGCTCTACGCAAATCGAAAGCGGCTCCATCCACAGTGCAACATATTCAATAACCTGATCGCGATAGAGCGTTACGTTGGGCAGCTGGTCATAGCGTGGCAGGCTCAACGCGTTGAGTTTACGCACCGTATCGGACTGAATAAATGCATCCGGCAGCACCGTCGGCTGAATATCCTCGGGCTTAATGCTGACCGATGTATCAGACATCGGGATAACATGTTTGACGTAGTTCATAGGGGTCCTCCGTTCATTTTCTATATTGTATTCTAGGTTATCTAGTTTTGCATACCACATAACCGCCAAGTAAAAGTGGTTGGACTGTACATTGATGCACCGTCCAACCACTATATTTAAAGATATCAACCTTACATAAGATATATTATCGTACTTATCCGCGTAGGAAAGTGTATGCGCTAGTTGCCGCTATGGCTCCGTCCGAAACAGCGGTCACAACCTGACGCAAACGCTTGGAACGGATATCACCGGCTGCAAATAAGCCGGGCGTACGGGTGGCCATCGAATCGTCGGTGACAATGCCGCCGTCGGGAGCCAGATCGACGAGATGCTCAATAATCTCGGTATGTGGCTGGGTCCCCGTAAAGACAAAAATGCCAAACGAGCCAGGTTTAAAGGTCTCGGCATACGTCTTGCCGCTCGCATTATCCTTAAACGTAATTGTCGTGGGCATCGCTTCACCAGAAAGCTCAACAATACTAGTTTGGTACCTAACTGAAATATTGTCCTTAGCAAGCACCTTATTCACAACGCCCTCGGGTGCACGGAACTGATCGCGACGCAGCACGATGGTCACGCTGCTGGCAATGTCGGACAGGAACAGCGCCTCCTCGCATGCCGAATTGCCGCCTCCGATAACAAAGACCCGCTTGCCGCGGAAGAACATGCCGTCACATGTTGCGCAATACGAAACGCCACGACCGCGATACTTATCCTCTCCAACAAAACCCGCAGGACGCGGCGTGGCGCCCATGCACGCAATGACGCTCTTGGCCGCTGTGTCGCCCATATCATGATGAATGATAAAGTGAGCCGCATCGGCATCGTAATCGACGCCTGTCACCATACTCCATTCAACCTGAGCCCCCAAGCCTTCAGCATGCTGTTGGAACCGCTCACCAAGTTCAGCACCGCTCAGCAGTGGAATGCCAGGATAATTCTCAATCTCGTTGGATGTGGCGATCTGTCCGCCCGACATGCCCTGCTCAAGGACAGTCGTCGTCAGGTTGGCGCGCGCCGCATAAATGGCGGCAGCATAACCCGCGGGACCGCCACCGATAATCGCAACATCGATCGTCTGGTCGGTAGCCATGAAAAGTCCTCTCGTCGAAACGTTGTCGTTCTTTGCGCTCATACCCAAATTTACGTGAACGTGACACTCATGCACTACAATGATAAATCCGTGTTACAACGTCGAAGGGGAGTTATCGATGGATCAGACGCAGACGAGCGACGACGCTCCCCTGCCCATGCACAGCACTCCCCAATCGGAGCAAACCACGCTCTTGGCTCAGCAAAAACCTCTTGTGACCATCGTGCACGCTTCGGTCGGCTCGGGCCACAAGGCCGCCGCAAATGCGATTGCGCAGGCATTCGACCTCATCCGCGGCACCAATGGCATCCCCCAGGATGTTGAGATTGAAGTGCTCGATATCCTTGATTTTGGACGTATTAAATTCGACGGCAATAAAACCGCGGCTTCTTTTACGGGAGCCACGCGCCCCATTTACGACCTGACCTGGCGATATACGCTTACGGGACATCTTCTCTGGGGCGGCGGCACGGCATGGTCGCGAATTATGTTCCCCGCCTTCAACGAATATATTCGCAGCCGCAGGCCCATAGCCGTGGTCGCAACACACATCACAGCAGCCAATGTTGCCGTGGGCGCCCGCGTAATTACGGGTATCGATTATCCGGTCATTTGCGTACCGACCGACTACGAAGTCGAGGGCTGGTGGCCCCACAAGGACACCGATCTATTCTGTGTTGCCAACGAATTTATGGCCGAAACGCTGCGTCCGCGCAAGGTGCCCGAGGCAAAGATTCACATTACCGGCATTCCTATTCGCGCTGGATTCGACACGAATTACGATCGCGAGGAAGAGCTAGCCAAGTTCAACCTCCCAACCGACAAGACCGTCGTGCTGGTAATGGCCGGCGCCAGCTTGCCTCAGCCTTACGTCCGCTTTCGCGCGGCGATGGACCATACACTCCCCTTCCTGCGCAGCTTCGAAGACATGCACTTTGTCTTTTTGCCCGGCAAGGACGTGGAGTATGCCACCCGGCTGAAAACGCTCTTCGATGCCATGAAGCTCGAAAACGTCACGGTGTTGGACTATGTCGACGATATGGCCGCCCTCATGCACGGCTGCGACCTGGCAATCCTCAAATCGGGCGGACTCACGGTCACCGAGTGCCTATGCGCACATCTGCCGATGATCCTGCTGGGCAAGTCCTATGGCCAGGAAAAGGCCAACACCACCATGCTTACCGGCTTGGGCGCTAGCATGCACGTCACCACGGCACGAGAGCTCATCGTAACGTTGCGACATCTCCACGATCATCCGGAGTCGCTCAAGGCATTGCTCATCAATGGCGAAGTCCTGCGCCGTCCCCGCGCAGCCGAGGACATTGCCATCGCCACCATGGAATTCGTAGGCAAACCCCAAAAGCGCAAACGAGCCTTCTGCCGCTTCTACTGGGGCGGAAAACCCGCGCATATCAGGTAGGACGGACTGTCCGCTCTCCCGTGGGAGGGCCCTATATATCATCCCGTGCTCAAACATTCTCGCGTTGCTGCGAAACTGCGCGCGGGACGATATATAGGGCCCTCCCACGGGAGAGCTGCGTTTACGCGCTAGCGGCTAATCCCAGATTCCCCACCACTAGAACCTGCAAAGACGAAACCGGAAATTCTAAATACAGACAGCCAATGCGACAAAGGGATTGTTCCTTTGTCGCATTGGCTTACTAGAATGTAATTATTTTTTTCAAGCGAGTAGCCGCCCGCCTGCCTCTCACACATATCGTTCCACGCGCAGTTTCGCAGCGAGCGAAGCGAAGCGAGAATGTTTGAGCATGGAATGATATGTGTGGGCCCCGGGTGAGAGGCCGACCCTACATGTTGAAAATGATTAAGCGATGCCGCTGGAGCCGAAGCCTCCTTTGCCTCGATCGGTTTCGTCTAGTTCTTCTACTTCTACGAGGTTGACCGTAGGGACTTCTTGGATGACAAGCTGGGCGATGCGGTCGCCTTTGTTGATTTGGATGTTGTTCGTGGGGTCTAGGTTAATGAGGATGACTTTGAGCTCTCCTCGGTAGTGAGCGTCGATGAGGCCCGGCGTGTTGACTATAGACAGGCCTTGCTTGATGGCCAGGCCGCTGCGGGGCTGGACGAAGCCGGCGTAGCCGTCAGGTAGGGCGATAGCTAGGCCCGTGGAGACCAGACGACGCTCAAAGGGCTTCAGAGTGCAATCCTCGTTGGAACGCAGGTCAAGACCGGCATCCGTAGGATGGGCGTATTTGGGAAGCTCGACAGTTGGGTCGAGACGTTTAATGTTAACGGTAATGTTGGACATGAAATCACCTTAGCTTGTCGAGCTCTTGCAGAAACTCATCGACGTCTTTGAAATCGCGATAGACCGAGGCAAAGCGGATGTAGGCAACTTTATCGATCTTGGCCAACCGCTTAAGAACCATATCGCCCAACTCATGAGACGTAACGGCCGTGAGCGTACGGGAGCGAAGCTCGACCTCAATATCGTCAATGATCTCGTTGAGCTTTTTAGCGTCGATATCTCGCTTGATCGTGGCGCGCATCAAACCGACCAGCAGCTTATTGCGATCGAACCGTTGCTTGGTTCCGTCTGACTTAATGACCTCGATAGGGTCTTCACAACGCTCAAATGTCGTAAAGCGATAATTGCATGAGCAGCATTCGCGACGGCGCTTGATGGTGTTATTAGATTCCTGCAAGCGGGAATCAACGACGCGAGTATGTGCCTTGCCGCATTTGGGACAGCGCATGGTACCTCCTCTAAAACGATTACAAGGGTACCATGCGACGGTACATAAATCTTAGGAACGTGCGGGAACTTTAAGATGCGCACCGGCATCGAGCGAGCCATGCTCCAGGTGATTGACGTTGCGGATCATATCAGAGGTTTCCTGTGTGGAAAGGCCCTCAATCGGATGCTCCTGGGCAAGCGACCACAAGGAATCGCCTGGCTGAACACGGACGGTCTCGTAGGTAACGTTGGATACCGACTCGGCATATGCGGCGTGACGTGCGCTGAAGATCGAGGTGGCAAGTACAAAGAAGAGCGTGAGCGCAACGGCAAGAGCGACAATCGTCGAGGCCTTTAGGGCAACAGGAGCCGAAGTCGTGGCGACGCACCGGCTGCGGACGGGCTTACCAGGCAATGTTTGGAAACCAGATCGGCCGCCTTTGACAACCGTGAAAACCGGCGATGTAGGCGTCTCGAGCTTAAGGGCGAGGTTTCCCTGGACCATATCCGTTGCGTTCATCATGTTCTCCTCTCGCGTGTTTTGCTGAGAACAGTTTTATCAAGCCGCGCGGACAAAAAACGTCTAGCGCGAGAACGAATGTTCGGTTATTATTATCTTCGAACAGTTGTTCCTGTCAAGCAAAATCGAACATTTGTTTGACATTGGCAGAGAGGATCCTCTGATGGCTCGCAAAATTACCAAGCGTCAGCAGCAGATTTACGACTTCATCAAGGAATATCAGCAGGAGAAGGGCTATCCGCCCAGTGTGCGCGAGATGGCATCTGCCGTAGGCCTCTCCTCCCCCAGCACGGTGCACGCTCACCTCTCTGCCCTGGAGGCTCGAGGGCTGCTCAAGCGCGATGCCACCAAGCCTCGCGCCCTAGAGCTCTTTGATGAGGACGGATCTTCTGTCTCGATTTCCAAATCCGATGAACCCACAGCGCCCCGCGGAACGGTCTCGCTGCCGCTTGTCGGTCGCGTCGCGGCCGGGATTCCCATTCTGGCCGAGCAAAATATCGAGGACACCTTTACCATCCCGACCGAAATCGCCACAGACCAGGGCTCCTTTATCCTCGAAGTGCACGGCAGCTCAATGATCAATGTCGGCATCTACAACGGTGACTACATTATCGTTCGCGAGCAAAAAAGCGCCATGAACGGCGAAATCGTCGTGGCCATGATCGATGGCTCGGCGACCGTCAAGACATTCTACAAGGAGCAGGGACGTGTGCGCCTGCAGCCCGAGAACGACACCATGGAGCCCATCTATGCGACGAACCCCGTTATTTTGGGTAAGGTTGTCGGTTTAATGCGCCGGTTCTCGTAATGCAAAAACGCATCACTATATTTGATACCGTCCGCGGGTTTACGATGCTGTCCATGGCAGGTTTTCACACCTGCTACGATTTGGCATACTTATATGGATGGGATATGCCATGGTTTACCGAAACGGTTTTCCAGGATATCTGGCGCGCTAGTATCAGCTGGGTATTTTTGTTTATCGCCGGTTGGATGTGCACGCTCTCGCGTAATAACGGTAAGCGCGCCCTCAAATACGCAGCCGCAGCCTTGATCGTATGGATGGCAACTACACTGGTATCAGTCGACGATTCGGTAAACTTTGGCATCATTTATTGCATGGCGGCGTGCACCGCGGTGGTTGCACTCACCCGTCCGCTACTTCAAAAATTACCGGGCTCGTGGGGCATCGTAGTGTGCCTTGTTCTTTTTGCCCTCACCTGGGGCATTCCAAAGGCGGTCTACCCACTCCCCCACCTGGCATGGCTAGGATTCCCGGGCCCGGGTTTTGTTTCGGGAGACTACTATCCGCTCATTCCGTTTGTCTTTATGTACCTTACCGGTTTATTTGCTGCCCAGACAGCACAAGCGTCAAGCCTCGAAGCGCCAGCATGGGCATACGCCAATCCCTTCCCGGCGCTCGCAGTCCTCGGTCGGCATGCCTTACCGTTCTACCTGCTCCATCAGCCTGTCATCCTAGGCGTACTAGAACTCATTTATTCCGTACGATAGCGCTCAAGACGCGGCGAGATTCGGGCCGGCAACTTCGCCACAATGCGAACGCCGTCCTCGAGATATTCCTCATGCAGAAGGGTTCCCTGCTCATGCACCAGCGTGATGAGGGCGCCCTCGCGATACGGGATATCAGCGGAGAGCAACACATCGGTGGCAGCTGCCTCACGGGCAATACGGTCGATGAGATCGTCGAGCCCCTCGCCCGTCTGGGCCGAGAACAGCGCAGCCTCGGGATAGCGACGATGGAAACTCAATCGATCGACGCTATCGAGTAGGTCGATTTTATTGAACACCGTAAGCGTCAAACGCTCGCCGGCACCAATCTCGTCAAGAACGCGATCGACTGCCTCGAGCTGGCGCTCGTAGTCTTCGTCAGAGGCATCCACAACTTTAAGGATCAGGTCGGCACCAAGGACCTCAGACAGCGTGGACTTAAAGGCATCAACGAGACCATGCGGCAGCTTTTGAATAAAGCCAACGGTATCGGTAATAGTCATCCCACGACCACCGGGCAAGCGATACGAGCGCGTCGTCGGATCGAGCGTGGCAAACAATTTGTCCTGTGAAAGCACCGTAGACCCGGTCAGGCGATTGAGCAACGTCGACTTACCGGCATTGGTATAACCGGCTAAGGCAACGCGAAACGCCGGTGACTCGATACGGCTCTTTGACTGGACAACGCGGCGCTGTTCGACCTGCTTAAGCTCGCGACGAAGCGCGGCAATCTTGTTGCGAATCAAACGTCGGTCAACCTCGAGCTGGCTTTCGCCCTGGCCAAAGCGCGAACCAATGCCACCGCGTGTCTGCTCTTTAGCAAGATGGCTCCACATGCCGCGCAAGCGGGGCAACAGATACTGCAATTGGGCTAGCTGCACCTGCAGGCGGCCCTCACGGGTCTGAGCGTGCAGGCCAAAGATATCGAGAATCAACGCCGTACGGTCGATAATCTTAATCGGTTCGCCCACGGCTTTCTCCAGATAGGACTGCTGCGAGGGCGTTAAATCGTCGTCGAAGATAACAACATCAGCATCCATGCGATGCACGAGCCCGCATAGTTCCTCAACCTTACCGGAGCCGATAAAAGATTTTGGATACGGCTTAACCAGACGCTGTGACAAACGAGCCAGGCACTGGGCGCCAGCCGTATGGGCCAGGCGCTCAAGCTCGTCAAGCGAACGATCGAGCGGCCAGGCGTTATCGCGCCACTCAACTCCGACAAGAACGGCACGTTCGGGCTCAGGCGCCGTGGGAACGAGGGGAAACCGAGCCATTAGGCCGCCTCGATACGATGAAGGATATCCTCAACGACCTCATCGATCGCAAACTCGTCCATATCGAACCACACGATGCGGTCATCGCGTTTAAACCACGAAAGCTGACGCTTGGCATAGCGACGCGAACGCATCTTGATGAGTTCACGAGCCTCATCCATAGAAATCACGCCGTCAAAGGCATCTATAATCTCTTTATAGCCAATCGCCTGCATCGAAGTCAGGGCATCTCCCAGCCCCTGGTCCATAAGACCGCGAACCTCATCAACAAGGCCCTGCTCAAACATCAGATCGACGCGTAGGTTAATACGCTCGTAAAGCGCCTCGCGATTACGCATCAATCCAAACCACAGAGCGTGATAATGCTCGCGCGGAACACTAAACTGCGACTTTTGCTGCGCGTAGGACACACCATCATCGTGCATTTCGAGCGCGCGAATCACGCGACGAACATTATGGGGGTGTATGACCGCAGCAGACTCGGGGTCTCGCTCGGCAAGCAGCGCGTGCAATGCTTCCTCGCCTATGCGCTCAGCAAGCTCCTGATACCCTGCGCGGCGATCGTCCTCAAGCTCGCCCGAGGGAAAATCCATCTCATCCAGGGCGGCCTTGAGGTACAGGCCTGTACCTCCGCAAAACACCGGAAGGCAGCCCTCGCCCAGCAAGCGCTCAACATGTACACGAGCGTCTGCCTGATACAGCGCTGCAGAGTATGCAACGCCCGGTTCAACAATATCGACCAGGCGTAGAGGCGCCGCGCATTCCTCGGGTGCCATCTTGGCAGTGCCGATATCCATGCCTCGATAGATTTGCATCGCGTCACACGACAGCACTTCGGACGAAAGGCGAGCCGCCAAACGATCAGCGACATCACTTTTGCCAACCGCGGTCGGACCGACAATCGCAACGGCGGAAAGGCCTGCCCCGGGAGAAATCATTAGCGCGGCTCGCCCACAACGGATCCGGACAGATACCACGTCTTGGCAACGTCGACGTCAACATCGACAATCTTGCCAATCAGCTGATCGATGCTGTAGCCAGCGGGAATCGGTGCATGAACGGTCTGATTCTTGGGACTCTTGCCCAGCAGCACCGCATCATTCTTTTTGCTCGTACCCTCAATAAGCGCCGGCACAACGGTGTGGAGCTCACCCTGGTTATACTCGTGCGCTGTGGTCTCGATAACCTTCACCAGACGGTTGAAGCGCTCAAGAATTACCTCATGCGGCGTGGGATCGTCAATCTCGGCGGCCGGAGTACCGGCGCGCTTGGAATAGATAAACGTATAGGCCTGAGCATAACGGACCGTCTCGGCAAGCGAGAGCGTCTGCTCAAAGTCTTCCTCGGTTTCGCCGGGGAAACCCACGATGATATCGGTCGAAAGCGCGATATCGGGCATGCGATTGCGGATGCGATCGACCAGGCCCAGATAATCCTCGCGCGTATAGCGACGATTCATCTCTTTAAGGATGCGCGTCGAACCCGACTGAACTGCCAAGTGCAGCTGCGGCATGACGGCAGGCGTCTCGGCCATAGCGTCGATAGTCTCGGGCAGCAGGTCTTTGGGGTGCGAGGAAGTAAAGAAGATACGCTCTACACCCGTATCGCCCACGGCGCGCAAAAGGTCGGCAAAGCGCGGCTTACCAAACAGATCGCGACCATAGGAGTTGACGTTTTGACCCAGAAGCGTGACCTCACGCACGCCCTGGCGTACTAGACCGGTCACCTCGTCGACGATCTCCTCGAAAGGGCGGCTCTTTTCGCGACCGCGCACATACGGCACGATACAATAGGTGCAGAAATTGTTGCAGCCCGTCATAATGGGGACCCAGGCGTGATACTGGGTCTCACGATGCCACGGCATGCTCATAGCATCCGTGTCCTCGTGCTCATTGGTGCGAATATGACGCTTGCCGTCCAAAAATGCCTCGGCAATGAGCTCGGCCACATGCGCGATGGAATGCGTGCCGAAGATGACATTGACGTTATCGACATTGGTGAGCAGACCTTCGCCGTCGCGCTGCGCGATGCAGCCGCCCACAGCGACAACGCGCTTGCCAGAAGGCGAAGGCGGGAGGCTCTTACAAGAGTTGCACTGACCGTACAGACGGGTGTCAGCGGCCTCGCGAACGCAGCACGTCATGAACACGACGATGTCAGCATGCTCCAGATCGAGCGCCATGAGGCAACCATACGAGTCGAGCAGGCCACTCACGCGCTCGGAGTCGTGCTGATTCATCTGGCAGCCAAAGGTGCGGATAAAGTAAGTTTTACCGGCAAGAATATCGCGTACGGAACCCTGGTCCATGTGTATAAGTCCTAACGAGGTGGAATAGGCGGAATCAAAGAGGGCGGGCAAAGAGTAAACACGCTATGCCACAGGCTTAACGTCGTCCATCACAACGTTATCCATAGCAGCTCGATTAATCTGATGAACGTAAATAGAAAGACGGATGGCCGTGCGCGACTCCCCGTTGATGAGGATGTCGGAGAACACCGGCGCGCAGGAAATATCAAACCCGGTCGGAATCAAAAATCCGCGTGCAATGGCCACAGCCTTAATGGCCTGGTTGACGGCGCCCGCGCCGACACACTGAATATTGACGGGAACACCATCTTTGACCATGCCGGCAATGGCGCCGGCAACGGACGCGGGCGACGATTTGCTTGATACCTTCAGGCAATCCATGAAGAAACTCCTGCGTTTAAAAGTACGTTTTAACTGCAATAACTGTATCGTACCGAACGGACTCGGTAAAGATGCTATTCCTCTTTGGCAAGATCGAACGTCACGGTAATACGATCACGCGAAACACGAATCTTGGGGTCGCCGCAAAGGTTGAGATAGTACCGCGATGCAAGATCGTTAAAGTCGCGTTCCACTGCTCGCGAGAACTGCGCCATATCGTCCTTGGCAATACGCAACCCGCGACGATCTTTGGCGAGATCAACCGGAGCAGACGCATGTGAGGACGAATCGCGCTCGCGTAGCAGACGTGCGGTCACACCGCGAACGGGCTTAATCTGGCCCGCCAAGATACGATGCGCCGTACGCTCGGACATCTCAAGGCCCAAACCCGAACAAATACGGATAAAGTCTTCCGCATCCGAAGCAAGACCCAGACGATCGACCACAGGAAGCTCGGCTTCGTCATCGATAAACAAAAGACGAGAAGCATCGAGACGGCTGGACGCCTGCGCATGCAGCGTCGCGGCGATCTCCGACGGAGACCCCAGATAGACATCACAGGCGCGCAGCTCCTCGAGGGCAAACTCGCAGGCGGCGCGAATGATGTTGTGAGGGCCGCGGGCGCAGACATAGTGACCGTCCTCGTCCTTCACGGCCTGAGGCCAGCTGGACTGATCGGCGCGCTCGCCAAGGCGGTCGGTAGCGACGCTCACCTTAAAGACCGAGCCAAGGTCAACATCCGACGCGACAACGCGTGCCTCGTCGGTGTTCTGCTTAATCGAGAACAATGCCATACCTCGACCGTGAACGCCCCAACGATCCATCTTCATGCTCTCGAGCTTGGAGGTAACGCGGGCATCGAAGATGCGCTCCTGCATATCCTGCGGCACGCCCGAGCCGTTATCCAGAAACACGAGCGTACGGACGCCATCTTCCTTGGTCGTGGCGAGATAGACCTTATCGGCGCCAGCATCACGAGCGTTACGCAGCATTTCGATGACAATATCCTCGACATGCTGGATGTCGTGCTTTGCCTGGCGCCGCTCGGCCTCCGAAACGCGGAGGCGGACATACCCCTCGCCAAGGTTCTCCTCGACGCGAAGGTTGCCCTCCCCCGACATCGACGCGATAAATGAGATGAGCTCGTTCGCGTCGTTCATGTTATTTAGCGATATCGACAGCGCGGCTCTCGCGAATCACGACGACGCGCACCTGACCGGGATACTCCATCTCTTCCTCGATCTGATGGGCGATGTCATGAGCCAAGACCGTGGACTGAGCATCGGAAATCTTGTCCGGCTGAACCATGACGTGGACCTCGCGACCAGCCTGCATGGCATAGGTACGCTCGACGCCGTCATGGGAGTTGGCAATCTCCTCGAGCTTCTCAAGGCGCTTGATGTAGTTCTCGGCAGATTCGCGACGAGCACCGGGGCGAGAGGCAGAAACGGCATCGGCGGCCTGGACCAGAACATCGAGCACCGTGTTGGGGTCGACGTCGGCGTGGTGAGCCTCGATAGCGTGAACAATAACGGGCTTCTCGCCATAGCGACGGGCGAGCTCGGCGCCGATAACGGCATGCGGGCCCTCGACGTCATGGTCGATAGCCTTGCCAAGATCGTGCAGCAGGCCGGCACGCTTGGCGGTCACAACGTCCAGACCAAGCTCGGAAGCCATCACGCCGCACAGGTCGGAAACCTCGAGGGAATGCTGGAGCACATTCTGACCAAACGAGGTGCGATAGCGCAGGGCACCCAGGGTCTTAACGATCTCGGGGTGCAGATCGTGGATACCGGTATCGAAGGCAGCCTGTTCGCCGGCCTCGCGCACGCGCTGCTGAACCAAGTCGGCGGCCTTGTGATACATCTCCTCGATGCGGGCAGGATGAATGCGGCCGTCAGCAATAAGGTTCTCGAGGGCGACGCGGGCGGTCTCGCGACGGACCGGATCGAAGCTCGAAAGCACGACGGTCTCGGGCGTATCATCGATCACGAGGTTGACGCCGGAAACCTGCTCGAAGGTGCGGATGTTGCGACCCTCGCGGCCGATGATGCGGCCCTTGAGGTCATCGGAAGGAATGTGCACAGAGGTAACGGTGACCTCGGCGGTGTGATCGGCGGCGCAGCGCTGAATCGCCAGGGACAAGATCTCCTGGGCGGTCTTGTGGCACTCGGCGCGAACCTGCTGCTCGGACTCGCGGATGATCGTGGCGGCCTCGTGGGTAACCTCGCCGCGAACCTTGTCGAGGAGCTCCTTGTGAGCGTCCTCGCGGGTCAGGTCGGCGATGCGCTCGAGCTCCGAGGTCTGCTTGGCGCAGAGCTCCTCAAGCTCGCGAGAGCGCTTCTCGACCTGGCCAGCCTGGCTGGACAGCTGGTGCTCACGCTTGTCGAGGGCATCGTTACGGCGATCGAGGGACTCCTCGCGCTGCATCACGCGATTCTCGAGCGTACGAATCTCGTTCTTACGCTGCTTGTCCTCGGCCTCGGCAGCCTGCTTGTTCTTGATGATCTCTTCTTTAGCCTCGAGCAGAGCCTCTTTTTTGAGGGTCTCGGCCTGACGCTTTGCATCGCCGATTAGGGACTCAGCCTGTGCATGTGCCGACTGGATCTTTTCGTCGGCCTCGTGAAGACTACCCTGCTTGGCGGTGCGCATGTAGGCAATGGCGGCGATGGCACCCAAAACGATGCCAACGAGCGCTGCGATGATAGGCATGCTCACTCCTTTTTATGGATTCGTTACACAACAAAGCGAACCGTCCTTGCGAACGGCTCGCGACATTTGAGTAATATGGGCGCAGCTTATGCGGGTCGGATACAGATAAACATATAAACAAACTCATCAAAGATGAGCACATATCACAAAGCAAATGACAGTGATTATCGTACGTTGAACCGCAACAACTGTCAAATAAATGCACCCAGCACGGCGTCTAAAACGCGGTGAACGGCAGGTACGCAAAACGCATACTTCTAGCATGTGTCTAAACTACACATTCCTCACGTTCAGCATCGAGACGCGCCTTAACGGCATCGGCGGCGATGTGGTACGAAAAGCCCTTGCCCATCAAAAACCGGACGAGCTTTTCGAATCCACGCGTCTCGGGAATGCGACGCTTCGTGAGTAAAGCCGATGCGCGAGCCAAGTCGTCCTCCACGGCAAAATAATCCTCGGGATAGCCGGGGATATCATCGAGTACGACATGGCGGCGCTTGAGCTCGGTCTCAATCTTGCGCTGTCCCCAACCGCGTCGTTTGCGTTCCTCGATAAAGTACGAACAAAAGCGGTTCTCATCTAAAAAGCGATACTCAGTGGCACGCTGGACGGCAAAATCGATTGCGGGCTGGCGAAATCCGTAACGAGCCAGCTTGTCACGGACCTCACCTGTGGCATGGTCGCGGCGCGACAGCATCTCAGTCACCATGGTAAGCGCGCATTTACGCTCAATGAGCTGCACCGCCTCGCGAAACTCATCCCAATCGCAGGGAAGATCGGGGCGATTTATAAGGAACAGACGCGCGACACGAACAGGAATCCAGACGGATCGTTCAAAACCGCCCTCGAGCTCACAGTCGATATGTGCACAAGGCTTTTTTGATGCATACCCACTCGAAAACGAGGAGGCCGCCTTCTTATCGGGAAAGACGACCGTTGCCTCGGTCACCGTATACGACATGAGGGCATCCGCTACTCGTCATCATCATCGAGCATCGCGGAGCCATCGATGGCGTAAAGCTCATCGAACTCCTCAGTTTCGGGCTGATCGGTCAGCTCGACCTCGGACGGAGCATCGTCATCGAATTCAAGGCCGCAGGCGAGGCGAACCTTATGCTCGATCTCGTCAGCACAATCGGGGTGTTCGCGCAGGAAGGCCTTAGCGGCCTCGCGACCATTACCGAGCTTGTCCTCACCGTAAGCAAACCAAGAGCCCATCTTTTTGCAGATACCGCACTCGACGGCCATGTCCAGAATCGAGCCCTCCTTAGAGATGCCCGTGCCGTACATGATGTCGAACTCGGCCGAGCGAAACGGTGCGGCCACCTTGTTCTTAACGACCTTGGCGCGCACACGATTGCCGATGACCTCGTCTTTGAGCTTGATGCTGTCGATGCGGCGAATATCGATGCGCACCGACGAGAAGAACTTGAGGGCGCGGCCGCCCGTCGTAGTCTCGGGGTTGCCGAACATGACGCCGATCTTCTCGCGCAGCTGGTTAATGAAGATGCACGTCGTGTTGGACTTGGACAGCGAGCCGGCGAGCTTGCGGAGCGCCTGACTCATCAGGCGAGCTTGCAAGCCGACCGTGGTATCGCCGATCTCGCCCTCGATCTCGGCACGCGGGGTCAAAGCGGCGACAGAGTCGACGACGATGGCGTCGATGGCGCCAGAGCGCACGAGCATGTCAACGATCTCGAGCGCCTGCTCACCCGTATCGGGCTGGGAAATGAGGACCTCGTCGATGTCCACGCCGATACGCGCGGCATACGTGGGATCGAGCGCGTGCTCGGCATCAATAAATGCCACGACGCCGCCCATAGCCTGGGCCTCTGCCAAAATCTCGAGCGAAAGCGTTGTCTTACCGGAGGACTCGGGACCGTAAATCTCGACGATACGGCCACGCGGCACGCCGCCGATGCCCAGCGCGGCATCGAGGGCCAGGGCGCCCGTGGGAATGGCCTCGACCTCGAGCTCGGGACCACCGTCGCCGTACCTCATGATGGAACCCTGACCGAATTTCTTCTCGATCTCGGCCTTGGTGGTGGCGATCATCTCATCGCGCTCTTTACCCGTCGTGCGAGCATGAACGGTACGTACGGGACCTGAATTCTTGGCCATGAATAGCCCTCCTCTTAACAACCTGCATCGATAATAAACGAACGGCTGTTCGTGGTCAACCGTTCAGATAAATCATATGCAGCCGACCTTTCCAAAACCCAACCAAACGCCGACCAAACACTGACCAAAAACTTGACCGCATGCGAACCAAACAAGGCATGACGAGAAAGATTACGGCAACTACCTGCACAAAGAGCAAATTCGCCCGAGGTCCCTATCTCCACAATTAAGGGGCCCGGAGGCCCCTTAAAACACGTCTATTCCATAGAATGGAGCACGCAGACAATGCGACCCAGTGCCTCCGCGACCGCATGGGCACGAACACATGAACGATCGCCCTCATAATGACAACGAATGGAGTCCACGACCGACACTCCCCCATCGGCCGTGCGATACGCCCAGCCAATATAAAAAGTTCCAGCCGGATCGTCCTCGGTGCCTCCACCGGGGCCGGCATAGCCCGTCGCGCTCACGGCAATATCGCTCTGGTACAGCTCCAGCGAACCGGCAGCCATCTCGCGTGCCGTCTGGTGCGACACCGCGGTATAGCGGTCGAGTGTCTCTTGCTCAACGCCGAGCACGCGATGCTTAATCTCGTCGCAGTACGTCACCGCACCGCCGCGCAGCACCGCCGAGGCACCGGGGATATCGGCGATCGTCGAGGCGATCATGCCCGCTGTCAGAGATTCAGCCGTCGAAACCGTCACACCACGAGCGCTTGCACGCTCGACAATATCGCGTGCGAGCTCTTCATTGTGCGCCGCAATCTGCTCAAATGATTCCGTCATGCCTACCAGAACCTAGACCGAAAAGACGATCTTGCGGCAGTTCCAGAAGTACTGAGCGCCCGAGATAACGGTCAGGACAACGGCAACGGCGTACAGGAAGCGCGACACCGAGTAGATACCGAGCGTCAGCGCCACCGGGCCAAGGTGCAAGCCGGCCATCGCAAAGACGCACAGATAGCCGCAGATGGAGACCATCGTGGTCGCCGTCTTATACTTGCCGAGCTTATCGGCGGCAACGACCACACCGGCAGTACTCGCAACCATGCGCAGGGCGCTCACCAGAAGCTCGCGGAACAGGATGATGAACACGGACCACACGGTTACGGCACCAAAGTCCAAGAACAGCAGCAGGGCCGAGAACACGAGCAGCTTATCGGCGATGGGATCCAAGAACTTACCGAAGTCGGTGATCTCGTTGCGCGAACGAGCCAGGTAGCCATCAACCTTATCGGTGCACGACAGGATGACGTACAGAATAAAGGCAGCGGCAGCGAGCGGGCCGTCGAAATGGCTCCAATCCGTACCGGCAACGCTCGTGTGAGACAGCGCCGACACGATCATGAACACCGGAATAAAGACAATGCGCACGCACGTCACGATGTTGGCGGGCGTCCAAACACTCGTCAGTTCCTTATTGCTCTCGTTAGCCACGACGCTCTCCTACTCCACAACATGACCGATAAGCTCGTAGCAGAAGCTATCGGTAAACTCGACCGTCAGAATATCGCCCACAGATGCCTCGCTGGCATCCAGATGCACCGCACCATCGGAATCGGGAGCCTGGAACCAGGCATGTCCGATGAGCTCGGCACCGTCCTCGGTCTCCTCGATGCCGTCGACGATCACCTGGGCGCGCTCGCCCACGTGCGCGGCAGTTGCGGCAAAGCCGAGCGACTCGGCCAGATCCATAGCCTCCTGGGCGCGCTCGAGCTTAACCTCTTCGTCGACCTGACCTTCCATCTTGGCGGCCAGGCTGCCCTCCTCCTGCGAATAGGCAAAGACGCTCGTGTAGTCAAAGCCGACGGTGTCCATAAAGTCGATAAGATCGCGGAACTCGTCGTCGGTCTCGGTCGGGAAGCCGACCATAGCCGTGGAGCGGATCACGATACCGGGGATACGCTCGCGCAGGTCGCGGAACAGGTCCTCGAGCTCCTGACGCGAACCGGAGCGGCGCATGGCCTTGAGGATGCGCGCGTCGCAGTGCTGGACGGGAATATCGATATAGGGCAGCACCTCGGGCGTATCGCGAATGGTCTCGATAAGCTCATCGGTCATGCCCTCGGGCTGCAGGTAGAGTACGCGGACCCACACGTTATGAGGACGCACCGCCTCAGCAACGGCCTGCAGTAGCTGCGCCAGATTGCGCGGCGAACCCTCGGCGAGGTCCTCGTCGGCAAAGTCGGTACCCCAAATGCCCGTGTCCTGACCGATAAGAACGATCTCGCGCACACCACCGGCGACCAGGTCGCGCACCTCGGAGATAATGCTCTCGGCATTGCGCGAGTGATAACGACCACGGATATAAGGGATCATGCAGAAGCTGCAGAAGCGGTTGCAGCCATCGGAGATCTTGACGTAGGCGACAGCGCCCTCGACGGTACGCTTGACCTGCGGAATATAGGCGGCAATCTCGCGCTCGACACCCAGAACGTCATCAATGACAGAGACGATGCCGTCTTCCTCGTCGGCCTTCACAAAGGCCGCGACCTCGGGCAGCTCGTCGGGCAGATCGTCACCGTAACGTGACGGTACGCAGCCGCACATGACGATCGGGCAAGAACGAACGCCGTCCTGCACCTCGTTGGCAAGCTCGAGCGTGGTCTCGATGCTCTCGGACGTCGCCGAGGCAAGGAACGAGCACGTATTGACGATGGCGATATCGGCATCCTGCGGATCGAATGCCTCCTCGTAGCCCGCGGCGGTCAGCAGCGAACGCATACGGTCGGTATCGACCTCGTTCTTGGCGCACCCGAGGGTGATATAGAGCACGGAGCCCAACGGTGTATCCATGTTGGAGAGCGGTCCTTTCGAATGAATTAGCGGTAGTTGGTGAACTGCAGCGGCTGACCGTAGTCCTGGTCGCGCAGGAACTGGATCACGGTCTGCAGCGCATCCTTGGAAGCAGAGGAGACGCGCAGTTTGTCGGCCTCGATCGTCACCTTGACCTTGAGCTTCTGATCCTTAATGTCCTTATTGATCTTCTTGGCAGTCGCTTGGTCAATGCCCTCGACGATGTGACCGAGCACGCGCACGGTACCGCCCGATGCAGCCTGAGGCGCATCCCAGGACACGGCCTTAAGATCGATGCCGCGCTTGATGAGCTTGGAGCTCAGGACATCGATGATCTGCTTGGAGACAAAGTCGGCCGGGGCGTTGACCGTAAAGAGTTTGTCTCCCTTCGAAAGCTCGATGGTGGCGCCGGAGTCCTTCAGGTCATAGCGTTGGGAAATCTCGCGCGTGGTCTGCTGGAAGGCGTTGTCGACCTCCTGCATATTAACCTCGGACACGACGTCGAAGCTGGAATCTTTAGCCATGGTTAATCCTTTCGCTTACGAGCGGCTTAGTAGCTGTCGTACGAATAATCGGTAGAAACGGTCGTCGTTTGACCGTCGGTAGCGGTATTGGTGCCCTCCGTGGACTGGGCCTCGGTTCCATCCGCGCTGTTGGCATCATCGGTGCCGTCAGTGCTCTCGCCGTCCTCGGAGTCGGTCGTCTCCTTCTTGGGAACGGTGATCGTCACGCGCGCCACGCCCGACGTCTTAGTGTCGTAGCGGACCTTTTCACCGTTCTTGGTAACGGTGACATCGGAAGGCTTGGACGTGGTGATCTCGATCGAGGACTCGGGCGTATATTCCTGCTCAAAGGGGCCGGTCGCCTGGGCGCCATAGACCGACTTGCCATCAACCTTGACCTCAATCCAAGCAGTCTTGCCCTTGGCAACGGAGATCTTGACCTTTGTGACCTCGTTCTCTTCCTTCTTGGCCGTCGTCTTGGCGGCGTCCGAATCGGTCGACTCGTCCGTCGTCTCATCGGTATCTTCGTCCTCATCGACGGATTCGGTCTTCTTGGAAGACTTCTTAGTCGCTGTCTTGGTGGCAACGGGCGTCTCGGGCGTCGACTCGGGCGCCGAGGAGCCACAGCCACGCAAAAGCACCACGATGAGCACGATCAGCAGCAACGCCACGGCGCCGATACCGGCGTAAACGATACGAGGATCGAGACCGTTGTTCTGGGGAGCACGCCCACCGCCGCGCCCGCGATTGGAACCACCGCGACCAGTGCCTTGGGGCATACGACCGCGGTTATTGTCGGAACGTCCGCGATAGCTACCCTGGCGCTGCATATTGCGCTGGCCCGAGCGGGGGGCGAGCTCGCCACGACCCTGGTAGTTGCGCTGGCCCGAACGAAGCGCTGAGGAGCGCTGGCTGTAGGGTTGCGACTGAGATCGAAGGCGAGGCGTCACTTGCGTAGTATCGGCGTCTGCATAGCCGCCGCGCGGACGACCGGAAGAAACGCCACGATACCCGCGATCGGAATAACCGCCATCGCCGTAGCCGGCACGAGGGTCTCGTGCGACACCGCGGGCAGCGGGGAGTGCGCGCTCCTCGGGCGCCGGCGTGCTGCGAAAACGATCGCGCTGGGAACGAATCTCCTCGCTCGAGCCCGTCTCGGTAATATAGCCAGCCTGCTGAGGGCGCTGGCCATAACGCGTCGAACGCCCGCCCTGAACCATCAGGAAGCGGCCGCTGTCGACCGAGGAACGCGAATTGACGTAGCCGGCGGCGTCCTGAAAACGACCGCCCTGCTGCGACGTCTCGCGCTCATATGCCATCAGATCGTCAAAATATGCGTTGACGACCTCCCGCGGATTGAGGCCCAAAAAACGCGCATAGCTCGAAATCATGCCCTGCGCATAGCCGCGCGGAGGCATCGATGCAAAATTGCCATTCTCGAAAAACTCGATGATCTGCGGCCTGATTTTGATGGTGTTGGCGACCTGCTGAATGGAAAGGCCCATTCGGCGACGCTGCTCGAGCAGCATGTCACCAAAGCGTGCAGCCATCAGAATCCTCCAAACTCACGATCTTCACGTGCCATCTCGGCGTCGACGGATTCCAGCGCGGCAAGGCCTTCTTCATCCAGCAGGACCTCGCGCGGCTTGGAACCGTCGGGCGGTCCGACGACACCCTTTTCTTCCAGCATGTCCATAATACGCCCGGCGCGCGCATAGCCAACCTTTAGGCGACGTTGCAGGCCAGATGTGGAGCCCAGCTGCGATTCCACCACAATATGAGCGGCTTCCCAGATAAGCGGATCGTCGTCTTGGGGCTCGGCGACGCCGGTGCGCACGATGCCGCCGCCACCCGCCATGGACATGGAGGCAGGTGCCACGGCCGACAGGATCTCCTCATGGTAGTCGGGCTCGCTTTGCGACTTGACGAACTCGACAATCTCGTTGATCTCGTCATCCGAAACAAAGCAGCCCTGGATACGGCGGGGCTTGCCCCAGTCGACCTTTGAAAACAGCATGTCACCCAAGCCGGTGAGCTTTTCGGCACCCATCTGGTCGATGATGACGCGGGAGTCAATGCCCGTTGCGACGTTAAAGGCGATACGGTTGGTAATGTTTGCCTTGATGAGACCCGTCACCACGTTGGAGCTCGGACGCTGAGTCGCCACGATAAGGTGGATACCGGCGGCACGGCCCAGCTGGGCGATGCGCACAATCGACGCCTCGACGTCCTTGCCGGCAACCATCATCAGGTCCGAAAGCTCGTCGATGATGATGACCAGATAGGGCATCTTTTGCGGCGGGTTATCGTAATGCTCAAACTCGCCGGCGGCCTGCTTTTCGTTATAGGTCGAGATCTTGCGAACGTTGAGGCGCTCGAAGACCTTCAGGCGGCGCTCCATCTCGGACACCGCCCACTGCAAGGCACTCGCGGCCTGCTTGGGCTCGGTCACTACGGGGACGTAAAGATGCGGCAGGCCGTTATAGCCTGCAAGCTCGACGCGCTTGGGGTCGACCATGATCAGGCGAACGTCCTCGGGAAGGGCGCGCATGAGCAGGGTTGTGATGATGGAGTTGATCATGACCGACTTACCGGAACCCGTGGTACCGGCGATCAGCAGGTGGGGCATCTTGGCGAGGTCGGCGACGACCGGCGTGCCCTCTGCATCGCGGCCGATGGCAAGCTCAAGCGGACCACCCTTAACATAAGGCAGCACGTCGCCCAAGTTGACGTTCTGACGCTTGCGATTGGGAATCTCGATACCCACGAGCGAGGTGCCGGGAATCGGCGCAAAGATACGCACGGACTGAGCAGCAAGCGACAGCGCGATGTCGTCCTCAAGGCTCGAAATTTTGCTCACGCGCTCGCCCTCGCCGGGTTGCAGCTTAAAGGTCGTCACCGTGGGGCCGGCAATCCAGCCGACGACGCGAGCGCTACGGCCAAACTCAAGCAGCGTGGACTGCAACGACTCGGCGGTCTGTTCCAGTTCCTTGTCCGAAGACGCGGCAGAAGCGGACTGAGGGTTTGCATGCAGGATATCGAGCGGCGGAAGCTTAAGGCCGTCCTCTTCTTCGCCCTCGTTATCCGCGGGGGCATTGTCCGCTCCCCCATCGCTCGAAGTAGACGCCTCGGCAGCGCTCGCAACAGACGCATCGGCAACCTTGGGATGCTTGAGGAAATCCGGAATTTGAGGGGCGGCCGAGACGGGATTCACGGCAAACGGCGGCTCGGACTCGTCGATCTTGGCCGGATCGTCCTCCATTGAAAGCTGGCCGGTCACCTGACCGCGCTTTGCATGACGTCGCGGAAGCAAGGTGGTTTTAGCAGTCTCGAGCGGGGACTCGTCGTCCTCGTCATCACCTTCGGTAAGTTCAATCTCGCTCTCGGACCAAGACGGGTCGGGCTCACTCGTATTGAGCTTAGGGGCCGACTTGCCTTTCTTGGCATGACGGCGCGGCAGCAGCGTGGTCTTAGCGCGTTCGGCCTCAACGGCATCGGACACGTCGACAAACGGATCCTCGTCTTCGTCGTCATCGTCCAAAACCGGGTCCGCATCGTTGCCCATGACCGTGGTCACGGACATATCGGATCCCTTTTGACGAAGAATGCTCAGGTGCGGACGAGCAACGCCGGGCACCGACAGGGCTTCGTCGTCACCCCACGGACTCGCGTTGACGTCGGCACGACGGCGCTCGGCAAAATCGGCCGCACGGTCGCGGGCAGAGCGCAAAACGCCGCCCACCGAAAAGCCGATGATGACAAAGCCGACGACGGCCAGACCCAACAGGACCACCATCGCAATAGGCTTACCCAGGGCATTCTGCAGCGCGCTCGCAATAAACGCACCGATGTAGCCACCCGAGGCGGACAGGTTTTGCGGCGTGAACATAAGGTCGCACGAGTCGCTCGTACCCGGCACCATCAGCGAGAGAAGGGAGACGACGGCGATAAAGACCACGGCGCCGCCCGCAACAGAGCGCACGTTGAGCGGCGAGTCCTCGCCTAAAAAGAGCGTGGCGGCAAACAGCAAAATAACGATCGGCAGCACGTAGGCGCCCAGGCCAAAGCCAAGGTGGTAGAAACCAGCAACCACAGCCGTAACGGGTGCGGTCGCCGACGATATCACGGCAATAAAGGACGCAATCGCCAAAACGGCAATGACCACGCCGGCGATATCGCGGTTGGCCGAAGGCTCGACCAGGGGCTCAAAATCGTCGAACTCGGCCTCGTGGCCCTTATTGGCACGAAGATGGGAACCGGCACCCTTAGCAGATGCCGGTTGGTTGTTGGCTTTATTGCCTTTGGCGTTTTGAGCAGATCCGCGCGCCAAACTAAACCTCCATGACGACCGGGATGATCATCGGACGAGTGCGCGTACGGCTCCAGATAAAGTTAGAGAGCGAGTCGCGCACGGCCTTGCGAATGGCATCGGAACCGCTGCTCGTAAAGCTGAACTTGCCCTTCTCGATCGTCTTCATGATGGATGCCGAGGCATCCTCGGAGAACTGGTCGTCGATGGCAAAGGAGACGCCGCGGCCCGAGAACTCGATGGCCTCGATCTTCTTGTGCTTGAGCGAGACGATTGCGACAGCCGTGACCATACCGTCGTTGGCAAGCTTCTGACGATCGCGCAGAACGATGGGGTCGGTATCACCGATGCGCAGTCCGTCGACGTAGACGACGCCAGACTCGACGGGCGTACCGCGCTTGACGATACCGCCGCGCATCTCGAGCGTGTCGCCGTTATCGAGGATAAAGATATGATCGTCCTTGAGGCCCATCTTGCGTGCAAGTTGGGCATGGGCGCGCAGATGCACGGCCTCGCCGTGGACCGGCATAAAGTAGGTGGGCTTGGCCATGGCCATCAGGAGCTTGAGCTCCTCCTGGCTACCGTGGCCCGAGACGTGAACGAGGGCGCGGTTCTTATCCCACACGTCGCAGCCAAGCTTGGCGAGGCTATTGACGACCTGCTGAACGGCCTTCTCGTTACCGGGGACCGGCGTTGCCGAGAGGATGACGGTATCGCCCTCGTGGATGGAGAGCGTCTTGTGCTCGCCGTTGGCCATGCGCGAAAGTGCCGACAGCGGCTCGCCCTGCGAACCGGTGCACATGACGACGATCTTGTCGTCGGGCAGATTGTCAATATCGAAGGCATCGATGATATCGGCATCATCGATGTTGAGATAACCGAGCTCGCGCGCCACGCGGGTGTTGGTGAGCATGGAACGACCGGTCACGACGACCTTGCGGCCGCACTTGCGGGCGGCGTCGCAGATCTGCTGCAGACGATGGATGTGGCTCGAGAACGACGCGACGAACACGCGGCCCGGAGCATTCTTGATGGCATGCAGCAGATTGGGGCCAACCTCGGCCTCGGACTTGGTAAAGCCGGGGACCGTGGCGTTGGTTGAGTCGGACAGCAGCAGGTCGATGCCCTGCTTGGCAAAGCGGCTGATAGCGGCATAGTCGGGCGTGACACCGTCGATGGGCGTCTGGTCGAGCTTAAAGTCGCCGGTGTGCATAACGGTGCCCTGGTTGGTGCGGATGAACACGCCTAGAGCGCCCGGGATGGAGTGCGTCATCGAGAAGAAGTCGAGCGAGATGCCACCCAAATTGACGTGGCTGCCGCCCTTGACCTCGCGGAACTTGGGTGCACGAATGCGGAACTCGGAGAGCTTGCCCTCGATAAAGCCGAGCGTCAGCTTGCTCGAAAAGATGGGCACCTTGTTGTTGAGGTCCTGCAGCAGGTACGGAAGCGAACCGGTGTGGTCCTCGTGGCCGTGGGTGACGACGATGCCGCGGAGCTTTTCCTCGTTCTCCAGAACGTAGGTGTAATCCGGAAGTACCAGATCGATACCAGGCTGCGAGTCATCGGGGAACATGAGGCCAGCATCGACGAGCACCATGTCGTCGCCGCACTCGAAGACCGTCATGTTCTTGCCGATGCCATCAAGGCCGCCGAGCGGGATGATCTTCAAGGGAGATGATTTTTTAGCTGCCATAGGTGAGTGTTGTTTCCTTTCTTCGAAACGGTTCTGGAACAACCGACGGGGCGCTTCTGGCAAACCGACCGTCGGGAACGTACAAACATGCATCACGGAGTCGACACATTAACCACAGTATGATACCCATTTGCACAACAACAGACCACCCATGCATCAAAGCCCCATCTGAACCCGTCTATCCCGCCGGTTCCCCGCGAGGGCGGGCACGGATGAAGTTTCCTGCTCTACAGTCCTGCTCACGACGGAGGCCACATTAAGTGGCCTCCTGTTCGTGCGGAACTCGCGATAAACCTAAGCCGGTGTCCCCGCTCTCCCGGGGCCTGTCGTGGCTTGGCCGTTGCATGCGGCTCGCTTTTCGGAACGGGGCTGACGGACACGTTCCGAAATCTACCACCGTCGCTGTGCAGGGTGTCTATAAAGAGCCGTGGCCAAAAAACATCAAATATGAGTACTGATACTCTTTTAGTAGCAGTAATTTTGACCACATTTAAGGTGATTTGACGTGTCGATCGAGCAGATAAGCTGCCGTATCTCCTCAAGTGTTCATTAAAGGAAGACCTTGATGCGAATAAATCTCATTAAGATCTTCTTTTATTAACGAAAATAATGTAGCTACAACGGTGACAGTACTCATATTTGCCGTTTTTGGCCACAGTCCTTCGGAGGGTCCTCGAAAATAGTCCCGAGCCGGCACTTGGGGACGTTCCTATAATGCCGGCACTTAGGAGCGTCCCCAAGTGCCGACACCGCGTCTGCCTGCGGCGGCCGCGCCCCGCTGCATCGCTCCGCACCCTTGCGGGTTCGAATCCCTCCGCTTGGCGGCGTTGGCTCGATTTGCTTGACGTGAGGGGCTCTTGGCTGGTGTGGGACGGAGGGATTCTGCGTCCGCCTTTTCGGCGGCCGTGCCCCGCTCCTTGCGTGCTGCGCTGGAAAACGCTTCGCGTTTCCTCAGCTCCGCACCCTTGCGGGTTCGAATCCCTCCGCTTGCCCACGAAAAAGCGCTCCGGGTCCACAAGGGCCTGGAGCGCTATGTTCTTTAGGGCTGGGACGGAGGGATTCGAACCCCCAACAGCCGGCACCAAAAACCGGAGTTCTACCGTTGAACTACGTCCCAGTATGTGCGTTGCACAAAAGCAACTCGTCTAGTTTACCTAATCTGCGAGGGCATCGCAAACGCCATCGAGCAGGCGTACCGCGAGCGTCTGGGCGTCGCTGGCAGTGAAGGTGCCGTTGTAGCGCGTCATGCCCGTGAGCTCAATGCGGATGCGCGCGGGCTTTTGCTGTGCGGCGACATTGGCGGTACGGATGCGCTGGGCCAGGTTGTGGCACTCGGCGAGGGCAATCGTGGCGCGCGGAGCGGCGTCGGCGGGTAGCTCGTCGCTTGCGATTTCGAGTACCAGGTCAACGTCGGTCGGAACCTCGGAATCGCAAAGCATCATGCCGCTGCTGTCGGTCGTCGCCGTGGCGATGTTCCACATGCGCGATGCAACACTGCGTGCGATGGGGTCCTCGCCGATGACGGCAATCTGGAAGCGCTCGAGCACGTTGGCGGCGCGGGCAAAACCGATGCGCGACTCGGCCTCGGTCACCGAAGGTTTACCCTCCCACACGTGGTGCAGGCGGTTGATATAGGCGTAGGTATCCTGGAACGCCATGCCATCGGCAAACAGACCGACGTTTTCCTGGAACTGCTGAAGGGCCGCCTCGGTGTGCGGGCCAAAGTAGCCGTCGTCCTCGCCGCAGGCAAAGCCCAAAACGTTGAGCGCTTTCTGCAGGGCCTGCACGTCGGCGCCATGGAAATTGGGCATGCGCAGATAGAGCGTGCGGTCGCCCAGTTTATACGAGGCGTCGACCAGGGCGCTCCAGCAGGGGATATCGACGGCACAGCCAGCGGCAAGGCCGCTATCGAGCCTAAAGGTGCCAACAGCCTGTTCGGTGGTGGTGCCAAAGCGCTTGTCGGCAACCTCGGTGTGATCGATTGTATAGCCGAGCTGCAGAAGGCGGGACTGGACGTCCTCGACGGCTGCTCCCTGCATGCCCGTTGTAATAGGTTCCATGAACGAACCCCTTCCGGCGTATCATTCGTACTATTTGAGCGTGTGTCGGATAGACAACGCAAAGGGATGCATAAACATGCACTCAACAGTGTAGCAAGTTGTACCCAAATACGCTGCTGACAGGTTTTATAACCCCCGCTAGTTAAGGCGCTCCACAAAGAAATCTGCCATGGAGAGGAACAGTTCGCGTGCATGCGGGTCGAGCGAAACGTCCTCGATGGCGGCCTTGGCTTTGGCGGTCAGGTCCAGCGCGTAGGCGTGGGCGTAATCGATAGAGCCGGTCTCCTGGAAGATTTCCACGGCGCGCGCGAGCTGTGCGGGGTCCTCGGTGCCCGAGGAGAGGATTGCTTCAATCTCGTCGTGATAGCGCTCATCAGATAGGGCGTGCACGGCAACGAGCGTGCGCTTGCCCTCGGTGATGTCGGTGCGGAAGTCCTTGTTGGCGGCCTCCTTGGTGCCGATCAAGTTGAGCAGGTCGTCTTGAATTTGGAAGGCAAGGCCCGTGTGCAGGCCAAAGGCGCGCAGCGCCTCAATTTGCTCCTCGCTGCCTCCGCCGATGATGGCTCCGGTGGCAAGCGGCGTGGCTCCGCTGTAGTACGCGGTCTTGTGCGTCGCCATGTCCAGATAATCGTCGACCGAGATGTCGAAGCGTGCGTCACGGACCCAGCCCAAGTCGAGCGCCTGACCCTCGATGGTGCGGACGATCATCTCGGTGAGCTCGTGAAGTACGCGCAGCTTTACGCCTGCCTCGAGCGTTGGATCGTCGAGAACCGTCTTGGTGACCATGGTAAGTGCCAGGTCACCGCAGTTGATGGCAAGCCCCGTGCCCTCGGTGAGGTGCATGCAGGGCTTGCCGCGGCGCAGCTGTCCGTTGTCGGCGATGTCGTCGTGAATCAGCGCGCCCGACTGGAAATGTTCGATGGCTGCCGCGGCGCTGCGGGCGCTCTCAAAGCTACCGCCTACTGCGGTGGCGGCGAGCATGCAGATAAGCGGGCGGTGGCGCTTGCCGGCGTTGGCCGTAAAAGCCGAGAGCGGCGCGTACAGGTAGCGCTCGATATCGGCAGAGGTCGCCTGTCCGTCAAAGAACGTGGCCAGATAGTCGTTGATCTGGTCAAAGTGCTGGGCTAAAAAGCTGGTAAACGGACTGGACACAGGCTCTCGCATTCTTTCTTGGGTTGCATCGTTGCATTATGCAGACAACATATTGCCACATTAGGGCGTCGAGCGCGGCGGTTGAAGACGAATGAGTCTTGCGGCCGCAAACGCGGCAAGGGGCTCGGCTAGATAAGCCCAAAGTGTTCGAGCGCGGTGACGACGCCGTCATGGTCGAAGCTGTCGGTTACGTAGTCGGCCTTTTCCTTAAGGAAATCCGGCGCGTTGCCCATAGCGATGCCAACATCGACCGCCTCCATGAGGGCGATGTCGTTACTCGCGTCGCCAATGCCGTACACGGTGCCGTGGTCTGGCCCCAGGGCGTCAAGCACGGCCTTGATTCCGGCCCGTTTGGTGCACTCGCGAGGCGAGATTTCTGTGACCTCGAGCTCGAGCTCGTTGAAGCAGAGCAGAGGTCCGAGCTCTTCATCTTGGGCGATGCGGTTGGCAAGCTTCGTGGACATGAGGATCTTGTAGGCGCTGTAATGCTTGAGCTTTGTGACGGCATCGCCTACGGTACGGGCGTATCCGTACGTCTCGGGGGCGTCCGCGCTCATGCGCACGACGCGATCGAGACCTTCAAAGCGAATCACCTCGTCCGATTGCTCAAGATACGGGGCGAGGCGTTGCAGCAAACCAGGGCTCATGGCCGCATTTCGCACAATGCGTTCGTCGAGTTCGACGTAGCCTCCCGCCAAGCAGACAATTCCTGCCCACGGCAGCTCGAGCAGCTTTGGATGGATGCAGCTCAGCGTGCGCCCTGTGCAGATAAACGCCATATTGCCCTTGGCGACAAAATCACGGATGGCTTGCGAGACCGCTTCATTGGGATAGGGGGAGAGGTCTCGCTCGCTCTCGGGAAGCTCTTGTGCCACTCGAGGGTCTTGCCAGGCGAGTGTTCCGTCGATATCGAAGAAGCAGATATCGCCGCGCTTATGGGCTGCGCTGACGGCAGGGGAGGCCGAGGTGGTGGACACAAATCCCGGCTCGAGGCCCATGATCTGGTCAAAATGCTCTTTGACGCGGGGAACGGAGATGCCAATAATCACCTGGGCGGTCTTGCCCGTAATGATGAGGCCCTTGGCGCCCACCGCGACAAACGACGCATTATCTGCAACGATGGAAGGGTCTGCGACCTCGACGCGCAGGCGCGTGGCGCAGTTGGTTGCGCCCACGATATTGCCAACGCCACCTAAAAGCTGAATTACCCGCTCGGCGAGGACGTGATCTTGATCGGATTGAATACTGACCTCGCCATTGGGAGATTGCTCTTTGGCAAAGCCGCTTCCCGTTAAACGATCGATTGCCGCGCGATTGGAGACATGATCCTCGCGGCCCGGCGTCTTAAGGTCATAGACCAAGATGAGTGCTCGAAAACTAACAAAAAAGATGAGGCTAAAGGCAAGACCGATACCGAGCGCCAAAAGGTAGGAGCCGGCATGCATTCGCATGAGCGGGATGAAGTTGAAGGCCGTCATTTCCATGAGACCGCCCGAGAAGATGCCGACGATGCCAAAGAAGTTCATGGTCATGGCAAGGCAGGAGGACAGGACGGCGTAGAGCAAAAAGAGTCCGGGATAGGTGAACATAAAGAGAAACTCGAGCGGCTCGGTGACGCCGCAGACCACCGAGGCGACGATGGCGGGCAAAAGGATGACCTTAAGGCCGGCGCGGCGTTCGGGTTTGGCGGTGAAATAGAATGCTGCCGCGATGGCGGGAAGGCCAAAGAGCTTGCCCCAGCCGGTGGCGGTAAAACCTGCCCAGGGCGCAAGTTCATTTAAAGGGCGCGTGCTATGGGAGAGAATGGGGAGCAGGTTGGTCCACGTGGCGTAAATACCGTCGTGAATGACCAGATTGTCGTAATAGATGGGCATATAGAGCAGATGGTGCAGCCCCATGGGCTCGAGCGCTCGCTCCAAAAACACAAAGATGCCCACGCCGAAGGGGCCGACGCCCGCAAGTGCGTGGCGCAGCGTTTCGGTCACAGCGTATGCGAAAGGCACGATGGCGGCCGAGATGGCGGCAAGGGCAAACACGGCAAAAAAGCTGATGAGGTAGACCAGCGAGGAACCCGAGAAGGTGCCGAGCCAATCGGGAACCTTGGCATCGTAGAAGCGGTCATGGATCGCGACGACGGTTGCCGACACCGCCAGCGGGCCGATAATGCCGGTGTCGAGCGTCTTGATGCCGTCGATGACGGTGATGCCGCTGGCGGGGGTCAAAGATGATGGGTACTTAAGTCCAAGGTTGTCTCCGCTCAGCTTAATGATCTCGCTCAAAAAGAAGCAATAGGCAAAATAGGCCACGAGTGCCTCGAGGCAGCAGCGTGCCGGTTGCTTTTGGGCAAGACCGATAGGCAGCGCTACGGCAAAAAGGAGCGGGAGACGTTTAAAGACCGTCCACGAGCCGCGCTGGATGATGGTCCAGAAAACGTACCAAGGGGTTCCGTATACGGCGAGATCGCCGACGATGTCTACGGTCGTGGCGAGGGCGGAGATGCCGACCATGAGGCCTGATATAGAAAACAGCATGGCGGGCGCGAACATGGCTCCGCCAAAACGTTGGATTTTCTGCAGCATAATATGCCTTCCGGATGCAACATGCTGTGCGAGCAAGAACGTTTAAACAATGAACTCATTGTAGAGGACTGGCTGCTTGCCGCATTGACGGTTTTGATTCGGTCCGATTTGGGTTTCGGGGGAACCGTCGACGGTAAATAATCCGTGCTTTACCGATAATCGGTTTAAACAACTTTAAGAAATGCTATCGTGCCTAGCCATACATATTCATTAGAGGTGAAATCATGCCAAAAGCGATTTACGAAGGAATCTACCGCGAGATCCGTTCGCGCATCATCGACGGGACCTATGCGTTTCAGGAGATGCTGCCAACCGAAGCCGAGCTGACCGCGGAGTTTGGCTGCACGCGCAATACCGTTCGACGCGCCTTGAGCATGCTGGCCGACCAGATGTTTGTGCAGCCTATACACGGTAAGGGCGTGCGCGTTATTTGGCTTAAGGGCGAAACCGACATGCTGGGCGCACTCGAAGAGGTTGAGTCGTTTGGCGAGTTCGCAAAACGCAACAATGCCGTCGCATCGACCGAGGTCAAGTCTTTTGAACATTTGATTTGCACTGAGCAACTCTCTCGTCGCCTGGGCTTTAAGGTGGGCGAGGAGCTGATTCGCGTCGTGCGTGTCCGAAGCCTCAACGGCAGCGCGCGCCAGGTGGACCACGGCTACTTTTTGGCGTCGATCGCCAAGGGCCTGACCCCCGAGATCGCGGCGGATTCTATCTACGGCTATCTGGAGCACAAGCGCGGCATCAAAGTGATGGCGAGCCGCCGTACGGTGAGTGTCGAGCTCGCCAACGATGAGGACTGCAGCTACTTGGACCTTGGCAAGTACAACTGTGTCGCCGTCATGGAGAGCCAGTCGTACACTTCGGACGGCATCTTGTTCGAGGTCACGCATGCCCGCACGCATCCCGAGATCTTCCACTACCGCGTCAACTCCAAGCGATAGCCGGCTAGCTCGCAGCCTGACGAGACTCATGCCCTCAAAGAGAAAACGCCCGGTCAAACCGACGATGCATCGGCTTGACCGGGCGTTTTCTCTGCATTCGATAACAAATAATTGTTTATACAAAACTTGTCAAGTATCAAGTTGAAATTACCGTTCACCGAAGTTTTTCTACCGCTCTAGTAATACTTGTTCAAACAACTAGCCAAATAGCGTATTGTACAAGTCAGCAAAAGGGGCAAAGTCCCCGAGCCAATCTCCGAAGGCGGCGGCAAAGGGTGCCGCCACGGTGTGAAAGGGTGGATTGTAATGAAGAACGAAATGAGCAGAAGGCAGTTCCTGGGCTTTGCTGGTTCCGCGGCTGCGGTTCTTGGTCTGGGCCTTGTGGGCTGCGGTGGTTCTGCCGGCTCTGGCTCCTCTGCTTCTGGTGACGCTGCCGAGGTTTACTTCCTCCAATTTAAGCCCGAGGTCGACAAGGAGTGGAAGGAGATCGCCAAGGCGTACAAGAAGGAGAAGGGCGTCGAGGTCAAGATCGTGACCGCCGCCTCCAACACCTACGAGGAGAAGCTCAAGTCCGAGATGTCCAAGAGCTCCGCTCCGACGCTGTTCCAGGTCAACGGCCCCACCGGCCTTAAGAACTGGAAGGACTACTGCGCCGATCTTTCCGACACCAAGCTCCGCGGCGAGCTCATCGACGACTCCCTGGCGCTGCAGTCCGACGGCAAGGATCTGGGTATCGACTGGGTTCAGGAGAGCTACGGCATCATCTACAACAAGGAGCTCCTCGAGAAGGCCGGCTACAAGGCCGAGGACATCAACTCCTTCGACAAGCTGAAGGCTTGCGCCGATGACATCCAGGCCCGCAAGGACGAGCTCGGCGTTGACGGTGCCTTCACTTCCGCCGGCATGGATGACTCCTCCAGCTGGCGCTACACCACCCACCTCGCCAACCTCCCGCTCTACTACGAGTTCGAGAAGGAGCACAACCAGGAGGACGACGAGATCAAGGGCGAGTATCTCGACAACTTTAAGCAGATCTTCGACCTGTATATCACCGACTCCACCTGCGATCCTTCGCAGCTCGCCTCCAAGACCGGTGACGACGCCACCAACGAGTTCGCAACCGGCAAGGCCGTCTTCTACCAGAACGGCTCTTGGGCCTACGCCGACCTCACCAAGGCCGGTATGACCGACGACCAGCTCGGCATGCTGCCGATCTACATCGGCGTCGACGGCGAGGAGAACCAGGGCCTGTGCTCCGGCGGCGAGAACTACTGGTGCGTCAGCTCCCAGGCTTCCGAGGATGCCCAGAAGGCCACCGAGGACTTCATGTATTGGTGCGTCACTTCTGACACCGCCACCAGCATCATCGCTGACAAGATGGGCCTGACCGCCCCGTTCAAGAGCGCTAAGGAGACCACCAACGTCTTCTCTCAGCAGGCCGTTGCTATGGCCAAGGACGGCAAGAAGACCGTCGCTTGGGACTTCGTTTACATCCCCTCCGAGGAGTGGAAGAAGAACCTCAAGCAGGCTCTCATCGCTTATGCTGCCGACAACACCAAGTGGGACGGCGTCAAGAACGCCTTCGTCGATGGCTGGAAGACCGAGAAGGCTGCTTCCGAGTAAGCAGTTGCTGCCCAAGCTATCTGATTAGCGACAGGGGGCGGGCAGACGTAGGTTTGCCCGCCCCCTGCATATTGAAAGGACCCTTCTATGGGCAAAGCACTCAAGCGCTGGTGGCCGCTCTTTATGCTGCCCACGTGCCTGGCGTTTATGATCGGGTTCGTGATTCCCTTTATCCAGGGTTTCTATCTCTCGTTCTGCCAGTTTATTACCATCAATAACGCGCACTTTGTCGGTATCGAGAACTACGTGCGCGCACTGACCGACCCGCAGTTCTCCACGTCGTTCTTCTTTACCGTGGCGTTTGCCTTCCTGTCGACGGTGCTCATCAACGTGATCGCGCTGGCCATTGCGCAGGCGCTCACTCGCAAGGCGCTCAAGGGCACCAACATCTTCCGTACGATTTTCTTTATGCCTAACCTGATTGGCGGCATTGTACTGGGTTACATTTGGCAGATTCTGATCAACTGCCTGCTCTCCAACGTGGGTGCCCAGCTTATCGCCCTCAACTCCGCCGCTGGCTTCTGGGGCCTTATCATCCTGACCCTGTGGCAACAGGTCGGCTACATGATGATCATCTACATCGCCGGTCTGCAGTCCATTCCGTCTGATTACATCGAGGCCGCCAAGGTCGACGGCGCTACGGCATGGCAGACGTTTTGGAAGGTTAAGATCCCCAACCTGATGCCGACCATCACCATCTGCCTGTTCCTGTCCATCACCAACGGCTTTAAGCTGTTCGACCAGAACCTCGCCCTTACCGGTGGTGCCCCGGCGCACTCCACCGAGATGCTCGCCCTGAACATCTACAACACGTTCTATTCGCGTGCTGGCATCGCATGGCAGGGCATCGGTCAGGCCAAGGCAGTTATCTTCTGCATCCTGGTTGTCGCTATTTCTATGATCCAGCTTAAGGCCACGAGGTCCAAGGAGGTGCAGCAGTAATGAAACGCGATAAGGCTATTAACCGCGCGCTCTCGATCTTCTTTACGATTCTGTCGCTCGCGTGGATCTACCCTGTGTTCATGATTGCGCTCAATTCCTTTAAGAAGGGGACCGCAATCAGCACCACCACGGCGTTCGATCTGCTCACGCCCGAGACGTTCAACGGCCTCGCAAACTACGTGCACGCTCTTAACGAGCAGGGCTTTGCCTCGGCGTTTATGTACTCGCTCATCATCACAGTCACGTCGGTCGTGCTGATTCTGGTGTGCTGCTCCATGTGCGCTTGGTACGTGGTTCGTGTCAACAACAAGATCTCGAACTTCTTCTATTACCTGTTCGTGTTCTCGATGGTCGTACCGTTCCAGATGCTGATGTTCACGCTGTCCAATTTGGCGGACCGCATCGGCTTTAATACGCCGTTCAACATCTGCTTTATCTATCTGGGCTTTGGCGCGGGCCTGGCGGTCTTTATGTTCGCCGGCTTTGTAAAGAACATCCCGCTCGAGATCGAGGAGGCGGCCATGATTGACGGCTGCAACCCGGTTCAGGTGTTCTTTAAGATCGTTCTCCCCATCATGAAGCCCACCTATCTTTCGGTCGGCATCCTCGAGACCATGTGGGTCTGGAACGACTACCTGCTGCCCTACCTTACGCTCGACTCCACCAAGTACAAGACCATTCCTATTTTGATCCAGTACTTCCGCGGCGGCTATGGCCACGTCGAGCTCGGCCCCATGATGGCCTGCATCATGATGGTCGTTGTCCCCATCGTCATCATGTACATCTTCTGCCAGAAGTACATCATCGACGGTGTGGTGGCAGGTGCCGTCAAGGGCTGATGCCGTAACTGTTTTGCAAGTTTTGGCGGCGCCCCTCAGCGCGGCGCCGCGTATCGAAAGGTAGAGACATGGCCGAGATCGTTCTCAAACATGTTCAGAAGGTGTATCCCAACAACGAGTCAAAAAAGAAGGGCTTCTTTGGCAAAAAGAAGAAGACCGAGGAGAAGAAGCACAACCTCAAGGTTACCGAGGACGGTGTGCTCGCTGTAGAGGACTTCAACCTCACCGTTCACGACCAGGAGTTCATCGTCCTCGTTGGCCCCTCTGGCTGCGGTAAGTCCACGACGATGCGCATGGTCGCCGGCCTAGAGGACATCACCTCGGGCGACGTGCTCATCGACGGCAAGCGCGTCAACGACGTGGCGCCCAAGGACCGCGACATCGCCATGGTGTTCCAGAGCTACGCTCTGTACCCCAATATGACGGTGTACGAGAACATGGCATTTACGCTCGAGCTCAAGAAGGTCCCCAAGGACGAGATCGACCGCAAGGTTCGCTCTGCTGCCGAGATCCTGGGCATTACCGAGTACCTTGACCGTAAGCCCAAGGCACTCTCCGGCGGCCAGCGTCAGCGTGTCGCCATCGGCCGCGCCATCGTGCGTGACCCCAAGGTCTTCCTGATGGACGAGCCCCTGTCCAACCTGGATGCCAAGCTGCGTAACCAGATGCGTGCCGAGCTCATCAAGCTGCGCCACGAGATCAAGGGCACGTTCATTTATGTTACTCACGACCAGACCGAGGCTATGACCCTCGGTGACCGTATCGTGGTCATGAAGGACGGCGTCGTCCAGCAGATCGCCACCCCGCAGGAGGTCTTCAACCATCCCGCGAACATCTTCGTCGCCGGCTTTATCGGCGTGCCGCAGATGAACTTCTTCGATGCCCAGCTGGTGCGCTCGGGCAACGGCTTTACGGTCAAGACCGAGGATATGAACGTGGCGCTCGCCCCCGAGACCTGCGCTCAGCTTGCTCTCAACTGGGACGGCGGCGACGTGAAGGAGATCACGGCCGGCGTGCGTCCCGAGCAGATTCTGCTTGCCGACAAGGACGAGGAGGGCGCGCTCCAGGGTACCGTCGAGGTGACCGAGCTCATGGGTTCGACCGAGCATGTCCACGTGACCGCTCCCGATGGCCAGTTCGTCCTGATCATTCCCGTTGTCGACCTTGAGGCCAAGGGTGCGCTCAAGGCGGGCGACCCCATCTGGTTCAAGTTCGAGAAGAACGCGACCCACCTCTTCGATAAGGTATCTGGCAAGAACCTTATCTAGGCCCGGTTCATCCAGGCCCTCCCTTTGGGCGACTGCGGTATTGCCATCCTTTTGCCGCGGTCACATATAAGGCTCCCCTCCCGTCCACTGGGCGAGAGGGGAGCCTTTCTTTGTGTTGGGGTTGCCTGGCCGGTCGTTTGTCTCGATCTGTAACAGGTAGGGCCGATTTCGGACGTTAGATGTTACAGATCGAGACGGTTCCGCTGAGCTAACCATTTCATCTAAATCTGTAACACCAAAGGTGAATTTCAGCTGCTAGATGTTACAGATTGAGATAAACCCAAGGGGAGGGGCCGGTATGTCTCAATCTGTAACAGCTGGGACCGTTTTGGTTGAGTAGTTGTTATGGATCGAGATTGTTTGGCCGAGTCGGGTCACAGGGTAACGTGTGGGCACAAAAAACGGAGCCGTGTTGCCACGACTCCGTTTCTCAAGAGGATGGGTAAGGGAAGCGAAATTAGTTCAGGTGCCAGATCTCGTCGTTGTACTGGGAGATGGTGCGGTCGGACGAGAAGGTGCCAGCGTTGGCGATATTGATCAGCGCCTTGCGCATCCAGGCGTCCTGGTCCTCGTAGTCGGCCAGCACGCGCTCCTTGGTCTGGATGTACTCCTCAATGTCGAGCAGGGCCATAAACCAGTCCTTGCCCTTAATGTCGTCGTGCAGGCGCTGCAGGCGCTCGGCGTTGCCGGTTGCCATAAAGGCCGGGTTGGTGATGAAGTCCACCAGCAGTTTAATGCCGGGCTTGCGGTAGAGCGCACCGGCGTTGTAGGTGCCATCGGCGTAGAGCTGCTCGACCTGTTTGGACGAGGCACCAAAGGTATAGATGTTCTCGTCGCCCACGAGCTCGGCAATCTCCACGTTGGCACCGTCGAGCGTGCACAGGGTTAGGGCGCCGTTGAGCATGAACTTCATGTTGGAGGTGCCGCTCGCCTCCTTGGAGGCCAGGCTGATCTGCTCGGAGATGTCAGCGGCGGGGATCACGCGCTCGGCGGCGGTGACGTTGTAGTTCTCGATCATGACAACCTGCAGGTAGGGAGCCACGTCGGGGTCGTTTGCAATCCACTGCGACAGCGTCAGGATCAGATGGATGATGTCCTGCGCGATAGTGTAGGCAGGCGCCGCCTTGCCGCCAAAGATGATGGTGACGGGGTGCTTAGGCCTGTTGCCGTTCTTGATATCGAAGTACTTCCAGATGATGTAGAGCGCGAGCATCTGCTGACGCTTGTACTCGTGGATGCGCTTGACCTGGACGTCGATGATGGCGTTGGAGGGAATGGTCACGCCCTGCTCGAGCGCCATGAACTGGCGCATGATGGCCTTGGCCTCGACCTTGGTGGCGGCCAGGCGCTCAAGAACGTCCTTGTCGTCGGCGAACTTGGCGAGTTTGCTCAGATCGCCGGTGCTGCGCCAGTCGGTGCCGATTACGTCGTCGAGCAGGCTGGCGAGCGCGGGATTGGCGCCATGGATCCAGCGGCGGAAGGTGATGCCGTTGGTCTTGTTGGAGAACTTCTCGGGATAGATCTCGTAGAACGGGTGAAGCTCGGTGTCCTCTAGGATTTTGGTGTGGAGTGCGGCGACGCCGTTGATGGAGAAGCCAAAGTGAATGTCCATGTGGGCCATGTGGACGGTGTCGTACTCGTCGATGATGGCGACGCGCGGGTCGTCGTGCTCGGCCTTGGCAACCTCGTCGAGCTTGACGATGATGTCGGCGATGGCGGGGGAGACCTTCTGCAGGCTGGCGAGCGGCCACTTCTCGAGCGCCTCGGCAAGGATCGTGTGGTTGGTGTAGGCGACCATGGAGCGCACGATGGCAACGGCCTCGTCAAACTCAATGTCGTGCTCGGTGGTGAGCAGGCGGATGAGCTCGGGAATGACCATGGTGGGGTGCGTATCGTTGATCTGGACCACGGCGTAGTCGGCCAGGTCGTGCAAGTTGCTGCCGCGCTCGATGGCCTCGTCGATGAGGAGCTGGGCGGCGTTGCTCACCATGAAGTACTCCTGGTAGATGCGAAGCAGGCGGCCCTGCTCATCGGAATCATCCGGATAGAGGAACAAGGTGAGGTTCTTGGCGATTTCGGTCTTGTCAAAGTCAATAGAGCTGCCGGGTACCAGGCCGTCGTCGACGCTTGCCAGGTCGAACAGACGCAGGCGATTCTTGGCGGGCTGGCCATAACCGGGCACATCGATGTTGACGAGTTTGGAGGTAACGGCAAAGTCGCCGAACTCAACAGTGTAGGAGTGGTCGTCATCGACTAGGATGTCCTGCTCGCCGAGCCATTCGTCGGGGACGGCCTTCTGCTGGTTGTCGACAAAGCGCTGGCGGAACAGGCCGTAATGGTAGTTGAGGCCCACGCCGTCGCCGGTAAGGCCCAGCGTGGCGATGGAATCCAAGAAACACGCGGCCAGACGGCCCAGGCCGCCGTTGCCGAGCGACGGCTCGACCTCAAACTCCTCGATCTTGTTGAGGTCGTGGCCGGCGGCGACGAGCTGGTCCTTAACCTCGTCATAGATGCCGAGGCCGATCATATTGTTGATGAGCAGCTTGCCGATCAAAAACTCGGCAGAGATGTAGTAGAGCTTTTTCTTGCCGTTGTTGAGCGGACAGGCGGCAGAGCGCTCCTGCACGAGCTTGACCAGCAGCTTATAAATACGACGGTCATCGAGCTGCTCGAGCGAGGTTCCAAAGGACTGCTCGGCAAGAGCCGCAAGATTGATACGGGGCATGTTTCCTCCTGTGGTGAGTCGACTACATGTCAGAAATTCAAAAGAAGCCCGCGCGAGGGGATTGGGGTGGCCTCGCGCGGGAAAAGCGGTCGCGTCCGCACGGTGGGGTGGGGTCGGGCGCGGTGGCTCCTATTGGGGAAGCTCGATCTCGGCTTCCGACGGGATGCGGAAGTAGGTTTCGGTCCAGTCGGTGAGCTTGTGCTCGAGCTCGCGGGTGATGGCGCCATCGAGCATGCGCCAGGTCCAGTTGCCGCCCAGGGTGGCGGGAGTGTTGATGCGCGCCTCGTTGCCCAGGTTGAGCAGGTCTTGCATGGTGTAGATGCAGGTATCGCTCACGCTGGCGGCGATGGTGCGGTTGAGTGCATCGGCCATGGGCTCGCCGGCCTGCTGGTGGGTGTACAGGGCCGCCTGCTCGCGCTGACGCGGGGTGGCCGTTCCCTCAAACCAACCGCGCGCCGTCTCGTTGTCGTGTGTGCCCACATAGGCGACGGTGTTGGCAATGTAGTTGTGCGGCAGGTAGTACGAGTTGGTGCCCTCAAAGGCAAACTGCAAGATCTTCATGCCGGGGAAGCCCGAGTTGTCGCGCATGTCGATGACGCCGGGGGTGAGGAAGCCCAGGTCTTCGGCGATGATGGGCAGTGTGCCGAGCTTTTCCTCGAGCGTTTTGAAGAACTTGAGGCCGGGGCCCTGCGTCCACGAACCGTAGGACGAATCGGGTGAGGAGAACGGCACCTCCCAATAGGCCTCGAAGCCGCGGAAGTGATCCAGGCGGATGACATCGTACATGTCGAGGGCGGCGCGGATGCGGCCCTCCCACCAGGAGAAACCGTCCGACTCCATGGCGTCCCAGTCGTAGATGGGATTGCCCCAGTACTGGCCGGTGGCAGAGAACTGGTCGGGCGGCGTGCCGGCGACACTCACAGGATTACCGGCGGCGTCAATCTTAAAGAGCTCGGGCGTGGCCCACATCTCGACGGAGTCGCGTGAGACATAGATGGGCAGGTCGCCAATGATGAGGATGTCGCGCTCGTTGGCATAGGCCTTGAGACGGCTCCACTGACGATCGAAGAAGTATTGCGTCATCTGGTGGTAGAGCATGCGCGCGGGATGGGCGGCGCAGACCTTGGCAGAAGCCTCACCGCGGGTACGAAGCTCTGCGGGCCACTCCCAAAATGCCTTGAGGCCGCACTCCTCCTTGACGGTCATGAACACGCAGTAGGGGATGAGCCAGTCTTCGTTGGTTTGGACAAAGTCGTCGAAGTCGGCCGGCTTGTCGGCGGCAAAGCGCTCGGCGGCACGGTCGAGAATCTGACGACGGCCACCAAAGATGGCGCCATAGTCGACATTGCTGGGGTCGGAGCCCAGGTACACGCCGTCGATATCGCGCTGCTCCAGGTAACCTGCCTCGATAAGCTCGGCGAAGTCGATGAAGTTGGGGTTGCCCGCACGGGCCGAGAACGACTGATACGGAGAGTCGCCGTAGCTCGTTGTCGTAAGGGGGAGAATCTGCCAGTAATGTTGTTTGCACGAGGCAAGAAAATCGACGAAGTCGTAGGCATTCCAGCCAAAGCCGCCGATTCCGTATGGTCCGGGCAGAGATGAGACGGGCATGAGGACGCCGCTTGCACGCTCCATGAATGCGCTCCAACCTTCTTGTTGTGGGGTCGGCCTGCCGATGGGTATGCAGTCCGCCTCCGATGTTCTGATTCGATACGCCTATTGTAAAACATGTTGTTTAAACATGTACAGGCAAGATAAAAAAGTTGGAAGTATTTTGGTGAATGGTTACGCGTCATGAAAAAGCCCCGGTCTCACATCGTGAGATCGGGGCAAGAACGGTATGTAGGTTTTTGCTACTCGGCGTCGGCGAAGCCGTTGGGGTTGTGGCTCTGCCAATTCCAGCTGTCGCGGCACATGTCCGCGATATCGTACTGGGCCTTCCAGCCCATCATGCGCTCGGCCTTGGAGGCATCGCACCAGTTGGCGGCGATGTCGCCGGCGCGGCGCTCGCGGATCACATAGGGCAGCTCCTTGCCGCAGGCCTTGGAGAAGGCAGCGACGACCTCGAGTACCGAGGTGCCGGTGCCGGTGCCCAGGTTAAAGATCTCGACGCCGGTCTTGCCGTTCATCCAGTTGAGGGCGGCCACGTGACCAGATGCCAGGTCGCACACGTGGATGTAGTCGCGCACGCCGGTGCCGTCGGGGGTGGGGTAATCGTTGCCAAAGACCTGAACGGCCTCGAGCTTGCCCACGGCGACCTGGGCGACATAGGGAACCAGGTTGTTGGGGATGCCCTTGGGGTCCTCGCCGATCAAGCCTGACGGATGGGCACCGATGGGGTTGAAGTAACGGAGCAGCACGACGTCCCACTCGGGGTCGGCGGTGTGGACATCCATGAGGATCTGCTCAATCATCCACTTGGTCCAACCGTAGGGGTTGGTCGCGGGCTTCTTGGGGTCTTCCTCGGTGACAGGCGGATTGTCCGGATCGCCGTAGACGGTCGAGGAGCTCGAGAAGATGATGGACTTGCAGCCATGGTTGCGCATGACGTCAATGAGCACCAGGGTGTTCTCGATATTGTTGTGGTAGTACTCGACGGGTTTGCTCACCGATTCGCCGACGGCCTTAAAGCCGGCGAAGTGGATGACGCGGTCGATCTGGTGGGTATCGAAGATCTTGTTCATCGCATCGCGGTCGAGCACGTTGGCCTCGTAGAAGGTGAGGTTCTTGGCGGCCTCGTCGCCCACGATGGTCTTGACGCGGTCGATGGCGACGGCGCTGGAGTTGGAGAGGTCATCGACGACGACGACCTGGTAGCCGCCCTCGAGCAGCTGAACGACGGTGTGGGAACCGATGAAGCCGGCACCGCCGGTAACGAGGACGCAGGTGTCTTTGGGGTCGAGTGCTTGGGACATGTAGTCTCCTATCGAATCAGGAACACTTCTTGAGGGGAGTATAGCGCAGCTAGGTGCGGTGCAACTGTTTGACACAATGAAGAGCAGAGCAATGATAACGTGCTCATAGGACGGGAATGCATAACGGTTCATGGTAGTTCCAGGCTGTTCGCATGCCGTCGGCCGTGCGGTTTTCTGCCGTTCGTGGAAATCGTTGGGATGCGTCGGATGTACGGTAATATGTATGTCTTGAGCGACATATAAACAAAACATGTAACGGAGTACATATGTCACCAAACAGCGATTCCATCTTTACTCAGGAGCTCTCGCGCCGCACCGCCCTCAAGGCCCTGTTCGGCGCCGCTTCTGCCGCAGTTCTTTTTGGCCTGCCTGCCCGCGCCCATGCTGCCGAGGCCAGCCAGGAAACCACCGACAAGCTGAATGCCGCCCAAGCCCAGCTCGACGAGGTTCAGGCCCAGCTTGATAGCATCGCCAACGAGTACGCGGCGCTCGCTAACAAGAACGCTCAGACGCTCAACGACATCGAGGGCGTTCAGGGTCAGATCGACGACACCCAGGAGCAGATCGACACCAAGAAGTCGGAGCTCAAGAAGAAGCGTAACGAGCTTTCCGATCGCGTGGCGGCAAGCTACAAGTCGGGCGGCACCAATGTCCTGTCGTTGCTGCTCGCTTCTGGTTCGTTTGAGGAGCTCGTCGCCAACGCGCATTACGTCGAGAAGATCAACAAGAGCGACCGTGACGCCATCGAGGACATCCAGACCATCCAGAAAGAGCTCGATACGCAGAAGTCCGAGCTCGAGTCGCAAAAAGCCGACTTGGAGAAGCTCAAGGACCAGCAGACTGCTCAGATGCAGGACATGCAGGCCAAGCAGCAGGAGGTCCAGACGGTTCTGAACGGCCTCTCCGACGATGTTAAGGAGCTCATGGCCCAGCGCGATTCCGAGATTCTTGCTGCCGCTCAGGCCGAGGAGGCTGCCAAGAAGGCTGCCGCTGCCGCGGCTGCCGCGAACAAGAACAATTCCTACTCGGGCGGTTCAAGCTCGGGTGGCGGATCGTATGCGCCCGGAACTCCGCAACAGAATGCCGGCTCGGGCAAGCAGCAGGCCGTCGTCAACGCTTGCTATTCCACGCCCTCGCCTGGCCGGAACTGGTGCGCGGCGTGGGTCACCAACGTCTTCCGCAACGCCGGCGTTGGTTACTTTGGCGGTAACGCGTGCGATATGTTTAACGCATGGTGTTATAGTTCCGACCGCTCGGCGCTGCAGGTGGGCATGATTGTTGCCGACTCATCGCATAGCGGTACCGGCATGCCGGGTCTGATCTATGGCCACGTGGGCATCTACGTTGGCGGCGGCATCGTTATGAGTAACGAGGGCGCCATCACGTCGAGATCGCTTGACTCGTTCATTGGGTTCTACGGCACTGGCTCTGGCGTGCGCTGGGGCTGGCTCGGCGGTATTGCGCTGTCGTAAAGTCGACTGGGCCGCGTGCCCGCCCGCAATATATTTGATTGTCTGCTCGGGCAGTCCTGCGCAAGACGAAGGCCACATTAAGTGGCCTTCTTTGCGTGCGGAACTCGCGACCAACCTTATGCCTCGCCCGCAGTCCCGGACCTTCCGGGTTCAAGGCGCGACACACCTGACTGGTTTATCTGAATAAATATGGTGAAGGCCCCTTTCGGGGCCTTCTTTTTATAGGAATTCGCCGACTCGGTGGACTTCGGGTTCTAGGTCTACGTCGAATTGGTCTTTGACGGTTGCTTGGATGTGGCGGATGAGTTTGTCGACGTCGGCTGCGGTGGCGTGGTCGGCGTTGACGATAAAGCCGCAGTGTTTTTCGCTCACCTGGGCGCCGCCGACGGCGTGACCGCGCAGGCCTGCGTCCATGATGAGCTTGCCGGCAAAGTGGCCCTCGGGGCGCTTGAAGGTGGAGCCGGCGCTCGGCATATCGAGCGGCTGCTTGTCCTCGCGGCGCTGGCGATAGTCGTCCATGTCGGCCTTGATCATCGCGGCGTTGCCCGGGGCGAGATTGAAAGTGGCCGAAAGCACGATAAAGCCGTCGTCGGCGATGCGGCTCTTGCGATAACCCAGGTTGAGCTCGTCGACATCGAACTCGATGATATTGCCGCTGCCGCGGGTGCCGTCGTCGAGCATGCGAGCGGGCTTGTAGACACGCACGGACTCCAGCACATCGGCCATACAGGCACCGTAGGCACCGGCGTTCATGTAGCAGGCGCCGCCGACCGATCCGGGGATACCCGAGATGGGCTCCATGCCGGTGAGGCAGGCTTCGGCGGCAGTCGCGGCGACATCGGAAAGCAAGGCGCCGGCTGCCGCCGTGACGTGCGTACCGTCGACCGTAATGTCGGAGAAGCCCTTGCCCAGCGCTACGACGACGCCGCGGATGCCCTTGTCACCGACGAGCAGGTCGGAGCCGTTGCCCACGATGGTGAGTGGCAGATCGCAGCGATAACAGGTATCGAGCGTGGCGACGAGGCCCTGCTCGGTATCGGGCGTGACAAAGACATCGGCCGGGCCGCCGATCTTAAACGTGGTGTGCTCGCGCATGGGCTCGCTCATGAGTACGTTGTCCTCGCCGGCAACGCCGGCGAGCGCGCAGAGCAGGTCCTCGTTAAAAAAGTCGTTCTCGTGCATACGAATATCCGCCTTTTGGTGGTTGTTGTCATCAATCGATTGCAATATACCCCACCTGGACGGATTTGGTGCGCTGGCGGCGATAAAACAGCCGTCCACCGGATTGGTAAAGTGTTTATCACCGAGGTAGAGGGGCAGTCGCTATACTTTCAAGAGATTGCGCGTAAACCCGGAAGGAGCGAGATGGCCAACAAAGTCACCCTCAAGCAGATCGCCCAGGAGGTGGGGCTTTCCCCTTCGTCGGTCTCGCTTGTTCTCAATAATCGGCCCTGTCGCATCTCGGAAGAAAACCGCAAGCTCATCAAGGAGGTTGCGGCGCGCAACCACTATGTTCCTAACCAGATCGCGCGCAGCCTGGTCATGCGCGAGTCGCGCACGCTGGGCCTTATCGTTCCCAATATCGAGAGCCGCTTTTTTGCCTCGCTCGCCGGCAGCTTGGAAAAGCGCTGTCGCGAGGACGGTTACGCGCTCTTTATTACCAGCTCGGGCGGAAGCGCCGATGACGATCTGGAACTGCTGCGCCAGCTGGTGACGCGCGGCGTCGACGGCGTCTTTCTGGTAGTGGGTGACGAGTTCTCCGACGATCGCGCCCTGCGCGAGGAGGTGAGCCATCTGCCCATCCCTGCCGTGATGGTCGACCGCGCCATTGAGGGCCTCGAGTGCGACAAGGTGATGTTCGACCACGAGATGGGCGGCTACATGGCCACGCGGTATCTGATTGAGCAGGGTCATCGCCGCATCGCCTGTCTGGTTAACGCGCGTCGCTCCAATACGGGCCGCAAACGACTCGCCGGTTACGAGCGCGCACTGCGCGAGGTGGGACTGCCCATCGACGCGCGCCTGGAGTTTGAGAGCGAGTACTACATTCCGAGCGCATACGAGGCCTCGGAGGCGGTGCTTGCAACCGATGCCACCGCCGTGTTCGCAAGCTCGGACAACATCGCCCTCGGTCTGCTCAAGCGCTTGCACGAGATGGGGAAGAGCATCCCGGGCGATATCTCGGTCGTAAGCTATGACAACTCGGCGGCCGACGTTCTCTTTGAGCCGGCGCTGACCGCGATTGAGCAGGATCCCGGTGTCCTTGCGGAGCATGCTTTTGGCTGCATGTCCAAGCGTCTTGCCGGTAGGGGCGGTAGACGTGCCGAAGAGGTCGTTCTGGAGCCGGCGCTTATCGTGAAGGGCAGCGTGCTTGACCTTACCGAATATAGCTAAGCGCACTTGTTTGTTTGCATAGATTGCATGCGGAGTGTCCGCTATTTGCCGGCGGGGCCGGGGAGGCATACTTTGTTTTGAAAAGTTCGCGGAGCCCACTTCTCAAAACAAAGTATGCCTCCCCGGCCCTCGTCCGTGAACTTTTCCGCTGGGCGAGCCATAGACGCCGCGTACCGATAGGGTAAGGCGGCAGCTTGAAATTGGTGCTATATTCAGCTTGAGTTGTTTAATGCTAGTACGGGAGGCTGATATGGGGCTGTTCAAGAAGAAAAACCCGCAGGATGCCTTTGATCCCGATGTGTTTACCATCACGGATACGATTTTGGACCCGCCGCGGTTTACGTTTTTGCCGGCTATCTACCAGGATGCCACGCGTCGCAAGTGGGCCGTGCATCAGCGCGGCGGCGAGCCGAAGATTTTTGACTATGCGGACGTGTTGCAGTGCGAAGTAGCCGAGGCGGGCGATCCGGAGGCCGAGGAAGTGGCCTCAAAACAGGAATTTGCCCAGCGTATCCTGGCAAATCCTGCCAAGGCGGCGAAAATAAACGCTGCCAAGCGTAATATGTGTCTTGGTATGGGCGTTGTTGTGGTGGTTCAGACGGGAAAAGATGAGGTTTCCAAATTAGAGATTCCCGTTATGACCGACGAAGTCAAACGCGATTCAAGCCTATATAAGTCGTATCGGAATGTCGCCGAGAAGATCAAGGCTGAATTTGATGCCATGGGAGGGCTGGTCTAATTTTGGCGGCATACGTTTCTGAATGAGGAGTCTCTGCAATGGCAGGCGAATCTTATGCAATTCCCCCCAAAGATCGTGCTGTTGAGGGAATTCTTTGGTATATCCAGCACCATCAGCTTGCCGGCGGCGATCGCCTGCCGGCCGAGCGCGTGCTGTGCGAAGAGATCGGCGTTTCGCGTACGGCGTTGCGCGCTGGTATCACGCGACTCATCTCGTGTGGAACGCTCGAGAGCCGTCGCGGATCGGGTACGTATGTGTGTCCTCCTAAGCCGCTGAACATCTTCCAGGAAACGTATAACTTTTCCGACGCTGTGCGGACTGCCGGCCTGCATCCCTCTTCTCGTCTGGTTTCCACCGAGACCATCGAGGCGGATAAGACGCTTGCCGACAAGCTTGGGGTGGCTGTAGGCGCTCCTTTGCTCCGCATGCAGCGCGTTCGACTTATTGAGGGCGAGCCGGCGTCAATCGAGACGGCTCACGTTAACTTGTCCCTGTGCCCCGCGCTTCTCGATCACGATTTTGAGTGTGAGAGCCTTTACGATGTCTTGCTCAAAGAAGGCGGCGTGCGCGTTGAGCATGGACGTGAGCATATCTCCATCTCGCGTTTGAACGCCGAAGAGGCCGAGCTGCTCCAACAAGAAGAGGGAACGCCGGTGTTCTATGAGAGCACGATAGAATTTGATAAGGACATGCGTTTTGTGGAGCATTGCAAATCGGTGATTTTGCCCACAAAGTTCCGCTTTGCCGATAACGGCGAAAAGAACGGCATGAGGAGCGTGGCAGGTGAACAATGGCTGAAACAATAGATGCCACCCCGGTTTATATGCGCATTCGACGCCGCATCGAGGAGCGTATCGAGCGCGGTATATATCCCACGGGTTCCATGATTCCGTCCGAAAAAGACCTCGCCGAGGAATTCGGTACGACACGCTTGACCATCCGAAGTGCTGTCGATGAGCTGGTTCGGCGTGGGCAGATTCGACGCGTCCGCGGAAAGGGCGCGTTTGTGGCACAGAAAGTGCCCGTTGCGTACGAGCGAACAGGAGGCTTTCGCGAATCGGTTCGTGCTTCGGGCGGCGAGCCGTCCGTCCGCATCCTCGCGCGTTCCAAGCGTTATGCGGGCCCATATTATGCCAACCTGTTTGGCATTGCCGAGGACGATTTGCTGTATTCGATTCGGCGTTTGAACTGCGTCAACGGCGATCCCGTATCGATTGAGACGGCGTTCATCCCGTGCCTGCTGTTCCCCACAATCGAAGATATTGACGTGTCGGTCTTCAGTTTGTACGAGACCTATGAGATGTTGGGCCGAAAGCCGGTCATGGCACAGGAAAAGCTCGATATCGAAGCGCTGGGCGCGCGAGATGCCGGCCTGCTTGGACTGGAGCAGGGCGATCTTGCCTTGACGCTGGAGTGCGTGAGCTTCGATGCGAGCGGCCAGGCGATCGAGTACGTCAAGTCGTTTAACCGCGGCGATGCGGGTGGATATACCTATACGTACTAGCTGGTTTTTTTGCATAACGGGCTGAAAAGCTGACGGAATTTTGATTCGTTGAGCAGACTACATATACAACCTTACATGGCTCAAAATCGACCGTTCGCCGATGGGGATAAATTAATCGACAAAGAGGTATCAAAAAGCCGTACCCTGTAACTGTGATTGGTATCAAATACTAATGATTTGTTACGAGGTGAGACGATGAAGATGCTCGATTACGTTCAGCTTGCCCATGTGCGTATGGGAGCGAACCTCGAGCGTTCGTCTGAGCTGGTAGCGCAGCTCGTTGATATTATCCAGTCCGGTTCTTTTGACGCGCTGCGCATCGTTGCTTCGGGTTCGTCGCGCCATGCCGCCGATTGCGCCCGAGATTACCTGCAAGATGCGCTGCAGATGCAGGTGTCCGTTGTGACGCCCGAGGCCTTCGTCGATTTTGAACACACCTATCCGCAGCATGCGCTCAACATCGCCGTCTCGCAGAGTGGCTATTCGACCAATACGATTGCAGCGCTCGATTACATGCGTGCACACGATATGGCAGCAGTTGCGCTCACGGCAAACGTCGAGGCGCCCATCAAGGAGCACACTGATATCGTTCTTGACTACGGTGTGGGCGTCGAGTCGGTGGACTTTGTGACTCTGGGCGTCGAAGTGCTCGTTGAGTACCTGATACTCTTTGGTATTTACGGCGGTCAGGCGCGCGGAACGATTGACGCCAAGGGCGTTGCCCAGCGTTTAGACGACCTGCGCGAGGCTATCCATGCCAATGCCGTGATGTGCAAGACCGCCGAGGCATATGTCCAAGACCGCATGCTCGAGCTTTCTGAGCACATGCCCGCCATGGTCGTCGGCAACGGCCCCAACTATGGCGTTGCCGAAGAGGCGGCCCTCAAGCTGAGCGAGACCATCAAGATTCCTGCCATGCATCACGAGGGCGAGGAGTTCGTCCACGGTCCCGAGATGCAGATCGTTCCGGGTTATCTGGTGTTTATCGTCGACGATCCGCAGGGGTCGGAGCGTCTTGCGAATATCGCCGATGCGCTGTCGAACGTTACGGCAAAAACGGTGCTGCTCACGGCCCATCCCAGGGGTAGGGCTCACGAGGTTGCGGTGCCTCAGGTGGCTCCGCTGCTCAGCGCAATTCCCAATCTTGTGTTCTTCCAGACGATTGCGGCCATAATCGCCGAGCGTCTGAAGTCATGGGACGTGCACCCGTATCTCGATGCTGTCTCCAAGCAAATGGAGGTCAAGGCAGAGGGCTACGAAGAGTCAGTCAATGCGCTTAAGGCCAAAGCGGCTGAGTGTTACGGAATGTAAGCGGGTTTTGACGCCCGTTGGCATGGGGGATGTGGAGACAACCCCAGAAAGGAGAGACAAATGAAGGAAACCGAGAAGATCGAGATCATGCATTTCGACCAGGAGGGCTACCTAGAGGACGGCAAGGCGCTCTACGAGACCGGCAAGAAGATGACCGCGCTCGCCGACAAGGTCGCCGACGAGGGCTACGACGCCGTGTTCCTGATGGGCGTCG
>UQMD01000007.1 GCA_900542155.1 uncultured Collinsella sp. | reverse complement strand
ATCGTTGGGGCCAGGCCCGATTTTGCCTCTTGACAATGTCCTGCTCATATTAAAAGGAGCGTCCCTATCTGCCGGCTAGAGGGCACCAAGGAGGATGGCATAGGTGGTGGATTCGCCGAGTTTGAGCTCGTCACCGGGGTTGAGCCGGGCGGAGCGGCCGGGCTCTACTTGAACACACACACTCGTGGCCCCGTTTACCACCACGGTGCCGTTCGTGGACGACAGGTCCTCGACAAACCATGTGCCAGAATCGTCGCACCAGATATGGGCATGGCGGGCCGAGACATCGTCGCCGACATCGGTGATGTCGCCCTCCCCCGTTGCCAGCGCGCCGATCTCGACGCCTTCCTCACTCGGCTGGATCCAGCGCGGGGCGCTCACCACGTAGCCGTTTTGCACGCGCAACAGTCCCAACGGATGCGCCGGCGCGGCCTCGTGCTCGCCCGCGACCGAAGATGTGCTCAGCGAGCGCGGCGTCGACGTGGCGCCGCCACAGGTCGCATGAGCGTAGTCGATGGCATAGGTCACCGACGAGCGGACATCTGCCGAGCAACCCACGGCGACAAACAGCACCAGGATGGCCTCGGCGCGCTCGGCGGGCATGAGCTCAGCCGCCTGCGACAGGCGCTCGAGCGCATTACGATAGAGATTCGTGTCCTGATGGCATTCCTCGAGTGCCCGCACCATGGGCTCGCCAGCCGGGCCGCACACCATATTGGTCACGGCCGCGGCGTCCATGGGATTGCGACGGCGCAGGGCCAGCTGCGACATAATGCGCGCGGCCGAGGTGCCGTAATCGGCAAAATAACGTTCCTGCAGCGTGCCGACCGGCGCGCGCACGATAAAGCGCGAAACCCAGGAGCGATCGGCGGCACGGCTCTGCGGACTACGGCCGTCGACGAGCGGGCGGCTCGAGAGCACCAGGCCGCACAGTTCGATATGGCTCAGGTGCGCTGCGCGCTTAAAGATGTCAAACATTGCCCCGCACGGGGTGAGCTCGGCTTGAGAAGCCATGGCTTAGCCCTCCTTGGTCGCAGAGATAGTGTCGGATACTTCGGCCGGCCCGCCAAAGGCGCGGGCAGCCGCGGCTCCGCCGGCAAGCGGCGTCGCCATGGGAATTTTCACACGTCGCGCTGACACGACGGGAAGCTCAAAGGCAAACCCCATCGCCAGCAAAAACCACGTGAGCGCATAGGTTGCAATTATGGCGGCCACCAGGCCACCCGCCACGGCATGCTGGGAAAACACGGTACATGCGAGTGCAGCCAGAGCCGGGACCTCGCAGGCGGAAAGGGCCAACACGCCCCGCAGGAACCCCGCGCGGCGATTGCGCGCCAAGGCTCCGGCGGCAATGCCCACCATGCCCGGCAGCGCCAACGCCAGCGCGGCGATAATGGCTGGCAGCTTCCCGGACCACATAAGCGGTCCCACGATGAGCGTCACATGGGCGCCCGACGCCAACAGCGCCGCTGATACCACGACCACAGCCCAAAGCACGCCGCATACCGCCGTCGCACCAACCATCGCCGCGCGCCGGGCCGTGTGCCCCGATACCTCCATCGGGCACGGCATGAGCGGCTCGGCGCGAAGCGAGCGGGCGACATTTTGCGCATAGTGGTCACAAAATGCCGAGAGCGCCGCCTCCACCGCAGCCGGCTCGGGACGATCTTCCTGATGGCAGGACAGGCAGGCCATCACCACATCGAACAGCTGAGCGTCGACAAACGCCAGCGCATCGCGCAGATCCTCGGAATTTGGATCGAGCCCCAGCTGCTGAGCCTGTTCGGCCGCGGCAAGTGCCACATCGGGCTCGCGTCGCAGCAGTTGCGTCAAGTCGCAGCCGGGCGCGTGGGCGCCGACGGGATAATCGGGCAGCGTATCCATCTTGAGGCGATAAGGGCTGGCGATATCGCGAGTCTTTTTGCGCGAGCCCGAAGTACCCGACGCACCCGGCGCTACTTCGTACGGCGCGACACCGGCGATGAGCTCGTAGACCGTACTCGCCGCTGCATAGACATCGATCGCCGGCGACATGCGAAGCATGCGCAGGTCGGGAATATCGTCGGTGAGCATCTCGGGCGGGGCGTAGGCCACCGTCGCGCGGCGCAACGTGGCATAGCGCTCGGTAAACGACGCCTTGCCGCCGGCGCCGGCCACCGCAGAGGCGGGCTCGAGCGCCAGCGACGAGCCAAAGTCGATCAAGCACAGGTCGAAGGTGCCTTCGGCAAGCTGTCGGTCGAGCGGCAGGCGCGCCGTGCGCACCATAATATTAGCGGGCGAGACATCGCGATGGACGAACCCCTCGCCTACCAAGCTCATGCGGCAGAGCAGATCGAACAGGTCGCGACCCAGGCGCGCCGCAACGAGCGGCGACAGACGCCCGGCATCGTCCACGGCAAGGCGCGAGCGCAGGCGAGCGAGCGTCTCGCCCTCGACCCACTCCATGACAATCGCGGGCACGCCGTCGACCTCGCCCCACCCGTACAAGCGGGGAAAGCCCTTAAGGCCCGAAAGGGCACGATGGCATTCATATTCCTCGCGAAACGCCGCCTTGAACTTGGTGACCAGTGCCTCGTGGGCGACATCGTCATCAAATTCGTCGCGCGTTGGCAAGATGAGCTGCTTGAGCGCCACGGCCTCGCCCTGCGCGTTGACGGCACGCGTCACGCGGCCGATACCGCCGCGGCGCATGGTGGCGTCATCGGCAAACAGCATCGTAAAACGGCGCAGGTAGGCGGGAAGCTCGTCCGTGCCCAGGGCGACGGCCGGCTCAAACCCATCGACGCGCGCCAGGCGCAGGCCCACCATGGGATCGTGGGCAAGCGATTGGCTTGTGGCGGAAACAAGATTGGTCATCACAGAGCGATCGCCGCCACATTGTTATTGAAGTTGTTGAGCGCGACGTTATCGTCGCCGTAATGTCCGACCCATTGACACAGGTTTGTGTAGCAGCCCCAAAGGTTGGCGAATTGTCGATACCACTTTGACTGGGGAGGAAACGTCTGCCGGCCAAACTCGGCACGGATGACAAACATGTCATTGACCAGGCTGTCGCACGGTCCGGTGTCGCCCGTGGCGTTATAGGTCGACACCACGCTATTGGCGCGGGCGACATAGCCATCGAGCATGTTGTATTTGGTCACGAGCCAACTGTGGATACTCTCCTCCTCGGCAGCTGAGAGGCTACCCGAGCCCGTGTCGCCGCCGGCGCCGCCGTCCATCGAGCCACCACTCGAAGATCCGCCGCCAGAAGCGGAGCCCGAACCGGAACCGCCGTCCGAGCCCGACGAACCGGTGCCAGAACCGGACCCATCCGAGCCGCCGGGTTTACCCGCCTGCTGCGTACCCTGTTCCTTCTGCTGCTCCGCCTTGTTAACGATAGATGCCACGCTGTTGTTGGAAAGCTTCGTAATGACCTTGGTGTTGGTGAGCACGATGGTCTTGCCGTTTGCCAGCGTGATCTCGTTGTCCGATGTTTCGGGACTGTCCGCATCGTCGCCACCGAACACAACGTGCGAGACCACGCTCGCCCACGCATATCCAGTTGTCGTTCCCAAGTCGCTTTTGGCCTTGCGCCCAATATGCAGCTCGCGCGCAGCATGCGCCTGCACCATGGACGGCACCGTCATGCCATAAGCCGAAACACTGGCTATGGCCAGCACGAGCGAGCAAGACAGCAGCGCACACGCCCGAGGCGCCAGGCCCAGCCGGCGTCGCATGCGCACCGCGGCGCCATGCTTTGTCTGAGTGCCCCCGGGCCGCATGCGTTCTCCTCCAACAAAAACACGCCGCTCAGGAGCGGCGCATTCTTTCATATCCACAGTTGAGTGTATCAGCGAACCCAAAAGGTTGCGCAACGAATGGGCAAATACGAGGTGCGAGCGGACCCATCCACGCGATAAGCGGATGAAAAGCAGGTTTGTTGCACAACAAATAAATGAACGCGCACCCAATTATGAGTGCCCCGTGCGGCAGGCCGACGGGACATGCCGCGAAGCTGACGCCGCTTAGATCGCGCGGCGGGCCTCGATAGCGCGGCCGAGCGTAAGCTCGTCGGCATACTCCAAGTCGCCGCCCACGGGAAGGCCGCTCGCAAGACGCGATACCTCAACGCCCAATGGCTTGATGGTGCGAGCAAGGTAGCTCGCCGTGGTCTCGCCCTCAATGTTGGGGTTGGTGGCGATAATGACCTCGTGGATGTCCTCGTGGCCCAGGCGCGCAAGCAGCTCACGAATGTGCAACTGCTCGGGACCAATCTTGTCCATGGGACTGATCACGCCGCCCAATACGTGGTAGAGACCGTGGTAGCTGCCCGTGCGCTCAATCGCCTGGACATCGCGCGGCTCGCCCACCACGCAAATGCGAGTGGTATCGCGCATCGAATCCTGGCAGATGGAGCACTCGTCGGCCGTGGCGTAGTTAAAGCAGCGGCTGCAAAAGTGAACCTCCTGCTTAACCTCCAGGATAGCCTCGGCCAGGCGGCGGGCCTCCTCGGCATCGGCCTCGAGCAGGTAATAGGCGATGCGCTGGGCCGACTTGGGACCAATGCCCGGTAGACGACCCAGCTCATCGAGCAGTTTTTGCAGACTGTGATTCGCACTCATATATATGCGTGTCTTAGAACGGCATGCCCGGGATGTTGAGGCCGCCGGTGATAGCGCCCATCTGCTTGTTGGCGAGCTCGTTGACGCCGCGAACGGCCTCGTTGACAGCAGCCATAATCATGTCCTGCAGCATATCGACGTCCTCGGGATCGAGCGCATCGGGATCGATGGTGAGGTTGACGAGCTCCATCTCGCCGTTGACGGTCACCTTGACCATGCCACCGCCGGCAGAGGCGTCGACGGTCTGGGACTTGAGGTTCTCCTGCGCGGCGGCAAGCTGCTCCTGCATCTTGCGGGCCTGCTTCATCATCTGCTGCATGTTCATACCGGCCATGATGGCTCCTTTACGTGCGGCCGCACGCCGAGCTGCAAGGGCAGCCGGAGCGCGGCGGGACTTTCAAACTCAAAAATCGTACCACGGTACGGGGCAGGCGAGCGGGATGGCCACGCTACCTCAGTCGATATACATGTCCTTGAGCGTAACGATTTGCCAATCTTCGCGTGCGGCGAGCTTCTTTTTTGTCGCGGCGCTCACGTCATGCTTGCAAAACAACATGAAATGAGAGGCGGTGAAACCTTTTACCAAGCCTCGCTTGCTTTCGAGATCGTTAATCTCTGCCGACTCGTCAAACGACCCCCTGTATTTGCATTCCCCGATCACCAGGCGCTTTGACACCCGATCGGCAGCTAAAACATCGATGTCATCCTGAGCCCGTTTGTCGGGATTCGTTCCCCACCACGACGACACCGCCGTTGCCGGAATTGGCAACTTGCCCTGTTTCGCCTGCTCAACCAGCCACTCGGCACACAACGCCTCGAACCGATGACCCAGGTATTCGTTCAGCTGCTCTTCTGGAATCGCGTTGACAACTGCCCGGCCCAAACCGGCCTCGATATCGGACGAATATGGCATGACGAACCGGAACCAAAACGCATAGCACGGCTCGGAAAGCCGGTAGATTCCGCGCTTGCTGGTTTCGACGCTCTCGCCAAACGGAACGACCTTTTCGATAATTCCCACCGATTCCAGCGCCTTGAGATAGCGGGGCAGCGTTGTCTGGGCAACGCCCGCGCGATCTGCGATCTGCTTTGCGCGGTTTGCACCGGCAGCCACAGCCCGCAAAATCGAGTTATACATTGCCGGCTCCTGAAACTCCTGACGAATCAAGCCCTCGGGCTCGCCATAGAGAAACCCCATGGGATCGAAGTAAAGCCGGGCCAGATTCTCCTTGAGTCCCATGCTCGAATCCAGCTGCTGCAGATAGTACGGGACGCCGCCAAAACAGCCGTAGAATGTAAAAGCCTCATGAGCGCTCAGGCCCGGAAGCATCTTGGCTGCATCTCTAAATCCAAGATCGCGCACCTTGATTTGGGCCGTGCGCCGGCCAAACAGGGGGCTTTTGCGTCCCAGCACATTGCTTTCCATAAAACCCTGATTGCTGCCGCAAAGAATGAGAAATGCGTTCGTTTCCCTGAAGGCCCGGTCGATGGCGACCTGGAAAATCGAGGGCAGTGCCTCGTTGCGCATCGCCGCATAGGGAAACTCGTCAAATACAAAGACAAACCGCTCGGTGCGTGCCCGGTCGGCGATGAAGGACAGCGCATCAGTCCAGGATGAGAACCCGCCAATCGATGTAGGGAGATTGAAAAAGCTGGCGATAGCGCGATTAAAATCCGCAAGGTTGTCGGCGTCGCTTTGCTCGAGAGCGGTAAACGAGAGCGTCCTTTTACCGCGGCAGAACTCGTTAATCAGCGTCGTCTTTCCCACGCGTCGACGACCGTACACGACGGCCATCTGAAATGAACGCCGCTCATAAAGGGATTCGAGTTTTGCAAGCTCTGCTTCGCGTCCGACAAACATTATGCACTCCCGAATTATGCAATGTCGAATAATTCACACTTGCATAATATCTCAAGATCTATCTAGCAGGACCGGAACCCGGCATTTTCTGCATCCAGCTAGATAGCAAAATGCTAAACCGCCGCTCGAGGCGGCGCACATGGCGGCCGGGTATAATTTGACTGTCATAAATGATGATGTGGAGGTGCCCCCGTGAATGTCCCAGCCGCACTGCAAAACATCCGCTCAAAACGCCCCGTTATTTTTTTGTTTCTCTATCTCTTTGTCGGCTGGGCATTGCTGGTTGTCATCACCCATGCTATAGCCTTTGGAGCAGAGCTGCTGATAGCCAGCTCGGACCAGCCCGTCGTCAAATGGGAAGCAGCCGATGAGTGCACCGATGGAACCCGAACTGTTTACTACAACAGCCCGTCCCTCTACCAAGAGTTCAAGGTCAAGATAAAGGACTTCAAGATTGTCGATGCCGAGCCAGGCGTTTATTTGGCAATCGGAGCAACCGTCAACGCGGAACAGGTCGAGTACACGGATAGCCATGCGACGTATCGTATCGACCTCAACATCCTAGGCCGGCCATCGCGTACCTGCCTGCTCGAATGCGAGATACGCGGCACCACGCTACACATGTCCGAAATACAGATGCGCCCGGACAAAAGAAAGTAATGTATGACCGAGTCGGAAAAGACTAGGCATAGGCTCGTCCGCCTTCGTAAGCAAAACGCAAGATGAGCGGGGCGTTGTTACGCACAAAATCATCGAGCTCTTTGAGGTCCGCTTCGCTAAATCCCTCGTGCGACACCCAATTAAATGCCGGTAAGATACACTCCGCCGTGTCAAAGCCCCAATCGCGTGGGCGCTCCACAACGACCTTCACCGTGTTGTCCTCACGGACTTCGGAATACGAAACTTGCGTATCGTCCTCGAGGCGGACATATTCCCACATCATAAGCTCGCTCCGTTCAAAGAAGTCTCTTCCTGAGCAGTATACCCGCCCGCACGGTTACTCCACCGGTTTGAAGATGGTGGACTGGCCGAAGACGCTACGGATGAGGGCTTTGGCCTCGTCCTCGGTCTGCGGGATGCTTGGGGCTGCGCCTTGATGGCCGAAGGGGCTGTCCGTGCCGGGGTTGGACTCCCAGGGAGCCGCAGGAGCGTCCTCCTCTTTGGGGGCAGTTGCAGCGGGCTTGGGCGCGGACGCCGCACCCGGCACGTCGAACGGGGGCAGATCGTCCCCGCCGGCATCGGCAGCAAAACCGCCGACCATGACATCGTCGTAGGGAACCTGCTCGGATTCCCACGGCGCAGACGGCGCGGCGGGCTGAGCCTTGGGAGCGGATGCGCGCTCGGGCGCTCGGGGTGCGGGCTCGGTCGGGAGCTTGCCCGTGGCAGGAGCGCCGGCGGGGTTGTCGGAGCGCAGCCAGGGGGCCTTAGCCAGGTCGGATGACTTGGGCGCAGGCGCGGCGGCGGGCTTAGGCCCGGGGACCGGAGCAGCCGGTTTGGGCGCAACGGGTTCAGGCGCCGACGGGGTCGGTGCCATCACCGGCATCGCTTGCTGCTGCGGAGCGCTGGCGCTCGAGGATGCAGGGGCCGCCGAGGACACGGGTTGCGGGTCCGCAGATACCGCAGCCCGTGCAGATGGAGAATGCTCCTCATGTTGAGGAGCCGGCGTGCCACCCCCACCCAGGACATAGTCGACGGTACGACGACCGAAGACCGCGCAGACCGTCGGCAGGACCACCGACTGCGTATCGGCGCGACCGAGCATCTTAATGGCAAAAGTCGAACCCGCGGGGAACGAGACCGTGAGCTTGGAGCCGTCGTCGGCCGTGGCACGGGCGTTGAGCAAAAGCCCTGCGTAGGAAGCCTGACGCGCCTTGACACGCTCGACAACCTCGGCCCATTTGCGCTGCAGCTCTCCGGCATCCTCGACCGCGGGCGTCTCGGCAGCACCAGCGGCGGCAACCTGGGCGGCATTGTTGGACTGGGGCTTAGGTGCCGCAGCGGCGGCAGGCGCGGAGGCCGCAACGGGCCGAGGCGTCGGAGCCGGCACAGACTGAGGTGCAGGCGCTGCAGGCTTGGAAGCCGACACGGACGCAGCACGAGACGCCGGCTGGGCCGCCGGAGCGGCAGCACCACGATCCCAAGGCATACCGCCCTGGCGCGCGGACGTATCAGCGGTGGTAGCAGATGCCGCCGGAGTAGCGGCTCGGGCACCCGAGATCAGCGTCGGCTGCTGGGCAGCAACGGGTACGGACGCCGCAGGCGCGGCGGCCTGAGCAGCAGCCACGCTCGCCGGAACGGCAGCGTTGGCAACCATGGCCTCCAAGCGAGCTACGCGCTCAGCCAAAGCTTCAATCGTTAAATCAGCCTCGGGACGTGCCAGACGTGTACAGGCGATCTCGAGCACCAGGCGCACGTCGCTCGCGCGCCTCATCTCCAAGGCGGCATCGTCGAGCACCGTCAGCACGCGGGCCAAACGATCGGCAGGGTGCTCGCCAAAGGCAGCGGCCTCGGCAGCAAGCGCCTCGGCCTGTTCGGCCCCGCCCTCAAACAGCTCGGCACGGGCGCCGGCGACGCAGGCAACATACACGTCGCGCACGTGCGCCACCAGGTCGCGCGTCAGTTCCAGCAGGTCGTTTCCTTCCTCGACCTGCGCACGGATCAGTCCATAGAGCTCGGCAACATCGCGCTCGGCAATGGCGCGGGCAAACTCGCCCAGAATCTGGTCCGAAACTTCGCCCAAAAGCGAGCGGGCATCGTCCGCATGCACGGTGCCGTTGCCGAAGACGCTCAGCTGCTCCAGCGTGGAGAGCGCGTCGCGCATGCCGCCCTTGGCGTGGCGCGCCACGATGGCGAGCGCCTCGTCGTCGTAATCGAAGCCCTCCTGCTCGCACACGTATGCCAGGCGGCGCTCGATATCCTCGTTACCGATGCGGTGGAAATCGAAGCGCTGGCAGCGCGAAAGGATGGTCTCCAGAATCTTTTGCGGGTCGGTGGTGCACAGCACAAAGATCACGTGCGCCGGCGGCTCCTCGAGCGTCTTGAGCAGCGCGTTGAACGCCGCCGTCGTGAGCATGTGGACCTCGTCGATGATATAGATCTTGTACTTGCCACGCACCGGGGCAAAGTTGACGGAGTTGATGATCTCCTCGCGCACGTTGTCTACGCCCGTGCGGCTTGCGGCATCGAGCTCGTAGACGTCCGGATGGTTGCCCTCGGCGATGAGCTCGCACTCCTCGCAGGTGCCGTCGGGCATGCAGCCGCTTGCGCCCTCGGCGCGAGCCGCCTCGGCGTTGCGGCACAGCAGCGCCTTGGCAAGGATACGCGCCATGGTGGTCTTACCCGTGCCGCGCGGTCCGCAGAACAGGTACGCATGGGACAGGCGCCCCTCGGTGATGGCGTGCTCGAGCGTCGAGACGATATGCTGCTGGCCCACCACGGAGTCGAAGGTGAGCGGGCGATACTTTCGGTACAACGATTCCATGGGTGCTCCCCCGGGTATACTAAGTCTTGTTGCCGCGACGGCCATGCGGTCGCACGGCATACCGCATTCATAATAACCCGTACGGCGAGCCCGCCGCGATAGGAGTCCAAAGAGCATGGCAGACGCAGAGAGCAACCTCGTTCCCTCCGAAGCAGCCGACCAGGTCGAGGTCGCGCTCGAGGCGCAGGCAGCAGCCGATGACGGCATCCTGTACCTCAACGAGTATCAGTACGAAAACGATCTGGTCACCGACTTCGCCCGCCTGGTCGCCTCGCCCAGACGCCGCGGCTCCCTGTATGTCGCCGCCGCCATTGCCGCGCTGCTGGGTGTTGGCATGCTGGTGGCCGGCGGCAACTGGATCAAGTTCGGCGTCGTCCTGATCGTGTTCGGTGCTTTTTTGGCCTGGTGGAGCAAAAACCTGCACCACACGCTCGCCCGCGATTTTATCGATGCCGTCGAGGCCGACGAGTCCATGGGTGGCCGCTATCGCCGCGTCGCCGCCAACGAGGACGGCCTGATGGTCTGGGGCAAGAGCGGCAAGTCGCAGTTCTTCCCGTTTGAGAAACTCGACCACGTGCTCGACGGCGAGCGCATCTTTGTGGCCATGTTCGCCGACCAGGGCGTGACGATCCCCAAGGACACCTTTGTTCGCGGCGATGCCGAGCAGTTTGGCGCCTTCCTTAAGGCGCGCATCAACAAAAAGCTGCGCATCGAGACCAAACGCAAGAAGATGAAGGCCGAGAAGGCCGCAGCCGAAGCCAAGCAGGGCGACAAGCCCCAGGAGACCAAGGGCAAGCAGCGCAAGCAGAAGAAGAACAAGAAGAAGCGGTAGGCCGGCCGACACCGAAGGTGCCTCGTCCCGCGCCCGATTCCGAGTCGGAGCGCCTGAAATCGGGCGCGGGTACCGCCGATGGACCCATTTTGCCTAACTCTCGAGCTACTTCACTTCAAACCTTAAGAGCCTTCGCTCCGGCAGATCGGTCATCTTCATCGTATAAGTCCCGGGAAAAGCCTTCTCGAAACGGACGGTCTCGTAATCTTCGAAATAGTCGTTGGTGTTTTGCATCATAAATGGGACGAGCAACTCGTTCTCCGCTCCAACCTGAACAGCAAACGCAGCAGAACCGCCCAGCCCCGGCATTGCCTGCGTTATCAGATCGGTGTTGACCACAAAGTCATAGTTTGGCGCGTGCTCCGGAACCAAATGCCAAACATACGTTTTGATTCCGCCTTCGACATTGTCCTTATTCCTGACACGCATCTTTACGGCGATAACACACGTGATGTCGGCGTCCTTCAATTTCGTTTTCGTATCCACGATGCCATATTTTGAATAATCGTCATGCGCACGCTTGAGATACTCGCGCGGCGTGAGCAGCTCCGCCCCGTCTATGCAAAACGAATACCCGTCAGTCGCCACATCCTTCGACCCCAGAAACGCCCCATCCATCGAGAGCCATTCGCCCTCCGCATAATATTTCTCAGGAATGACCGTCCGGCTCCCGTTAACGACGCTCACCCTCATGCCCGCAAGGCCAGTAGCAGCACAGCCGAAAAGCGCGAGCACCGACCTTCTTGTCCACAGGGTCTTCTTCATCGCGCTCACGACCTTTCCCGAACTTTCACAACGGCACCGTCGCGCATGCAGTAAACCCGATCGGCCAGCTCCTCGAGCACCTCTCCGTCATGGCTGGACAGAATAACCTCGCGACCCGTTGAGGCCGCCATCGCCACAACGCGCTTGAGCATTTCAACGCCCGCTTCGTCGAGGGCATTTGTTGGCTCATCGAGAACAAGTAGCTTCGGCTTTTCCATAATTGCCGCAGCTATTCCCAGACGTTGCTTCATCCCAAGCGAATATGCTCGGAACTTCTTTTTTTCGTCTGCATCGAGCCCCACGAGCCGCAGGGCAGAGCGAATGTCCTCGGGAGTGGCAACGCCCTTGATCTGAGCGATGAGCTCCAGATTGTCGTAGCCAGACAGATATCCCAAAAAGGCAGGCGCCTCGATCAACATCCCCAGACTCGGCGGGAACGAGATGTCCGCCCCAAGCCTTTGGCCATCGATAGAGATTTCGCCTTCGGTAGGCTTGATCAATCCGCAGACCGCTCGCATGAGCATGGTCTTGCCCGAACCGTTTATCCCCTGAAGCCCGACCACGGTCCCAGGGGCAACCTCGATAGACACATTGCGCAGGACAACGTTTTTACCCATACGCTTCGATATGTCCCTAACGATTACGCTCATATCTTGTCCCCCTTTTCTATAAGGTCTGCCCTTCGAAACCACAGTCCGCCCAGCGATAGGCATAACGACATAATCACAATTGAAAACAAGACGCTCGAGCCCGCCGCGATTCCCTCTTTGACAATTCCGCCCCAGCGCAACAGCATCAAGGCGTTACCCAATAGCGCCCAATGTCGTGCATATGCCGAGCAGATCAGGTAGCTCATTAAAACCACAAACGAGACTGACGGCCCAAGCACAAACCCGACCGCTGCCTGCGCAAACGCAAGCGCCTCGAAAGCAAATAAGAGACCTATGAAAAACGGCAGCGCATCCGCCTCGGCAGCTTTGAGAAACCACGGCGCCAAATTAGCCAGCTGAAGCGACTCGCCATGGACGACCGCGCTGAACGAGGAGCTCACCACCAAGCTCCAAATCACAACAGAGCAAACCACCACGAGCAGTGAAAATGCCGTTACCGCCGCCACTGAGATAAAACGCGAGGCCCACCAAAGGGTTCTTGCCCGGCATCGAACAAGTGCTTGTAAACCAAGCCCGTACAACGATTCGGTCGGATAATCGAGTGTCGTATAGAGAATAAGCAGAATGAGGAATAGCCACCCTAACGGAGGCACAAACATGACCCCGGGCCTAGGCTCAAACGGAGCAGATCCGGCAAACACGAGCGCAAGATTATCCGCAAACCCCAAGGTATCCGTCCTGACCCCATACACAGAAGACAATCCGTAGGCGTACACCAAGTTTGCAACGGTCACTGCCGCAACCGCAATAAAAGTAAGGATGTTCTTCTTCAAAACGGTCCTCAGGTCCGCGGCGACCAGCCTCAACAGCATCAGACCACCTCGCGTCTTTTTAAGAATCTCGCGGAAACCAAAGAAAAGACGAACAGCAAGATGATTTCCGCAACCCCCGCTCGGATGTCGGGCCAGTTATTTAGTGATTCCGACCTGATGCTGTTAAGAATGTTGCAGTTAAAGCCGACGCATGAAAGGACGCTAAAAATCCAGTCGTTAACAAAGTGCCATGCAACCATAATCAGATATGGAACGACCATCGCCTTGATTCTGCTGCGAAACACAACCGACAGACCAGTCACGGCCATGGATAGAGCCCCCAGCGTCACCGCATCGAACAGTGTATAAACCAGCACATATAACAGAGGCCGGGAATAAAACAGACCAGAAAAATAGCTATGCAGATAGAGCCCGACGTAAGTCGATTCATCGACCCGAGGGAGATACGCGGGAAACAGCATGGAGACAATCAGGAAGTTCACGAGTAGCGGAATAGCCGTGACCGCAAACGCAGAGAGAAAAGCAGACAGCATCTTCACGTTCACGTATGCATTTCTAGAAACACGTGTGCAGATCTGTGCCTCGTAACCGCTCAAACGCTCGGACAGGCATGACCACGACCCGGCCAGCATGGCAAGCAACGGCAGCGCATAGAAAAACACTGATGCCGATAGCGGTGCATTTGCACTCACAACGATCCAGTTACCAAAGCTACTTTCACGCGTTTGGCCGAGGTATGCCTGGGCTTGCAAACCAACGCCATAGCCAAGCGATAACAGCTGCTTGCGCTCAGTCTCAAGCGACCACCATGCCTCAATGGCAGCCGCCATCGAAATTGCAGTTGCAACCATAAGGGTCAACGCAAATATAGGATTGCCAAATATCTTGGACAACTCGTGCCGTATTAGATTTCTATTCAAGCGACATCACCCTCCCTTCGGCCGGGCCGAGCAGCAATGCCCGATCTCGCCCCAATCAAAAGCGGTCAATAATGCGTCGACGCACGGCAACTTTTGCATGAATAGAGAAAGATGTCTGTAAACACCCGCTATTGAGTTGATCGCTCAGGCGTTTACACGTTATCTACCTGCGATAACAATGAAATAAGCTCCGCTTTATTCTTGATCCTCAACTGGCGGTAAGATGCAGACCGCAGTGCTTGCACCGTAGATGCAGCGTAACCGACATCCTCCGCAATAGCCTTTGTCGTTGCGCCCTCTGCCGTCATCAGCAAGATTTGCGACTGAACATTAGAAAGGGAGCGAGACATAAGCAGGGCCAGCTGGCGCACGCGGGCTGTTTCGGTGGACCCGTTCGCGCGGTACTCCAAGACGGCTTTCTCGTCCTCAACCGAGCGGGCGAGCGCGATGTGCGTGACGAATATGGGCACAGACCAGCAGACGACCACCGTTGCCACGACGACATTGACAGCCGAACTATGCCCCAACAACGACGCGAGGAACAACGGCTTGAAAACCGTCAGATCCTGCACCATGTTGAGCAAGACAACCCAAACAGGAGCCATCGCCCCAAAGCAGAGCATCCATACCCCAAGCATTTTGCGCTGCGGACAGCTTCGCAGCACTATATACGTGAGCAGCATCCCCGTCAGCACCGCAAACCCGTGGATTCGCCCCCTAGTTGCTGCATAGATTAAAGCAGCCACACCTACCAAAACCAATGGCGCGATAGCCCGAGTATGGGCATGAACCTTAAACGGGCGCAGCTTAACAGCGAGCGAAGCCATAGACGCTATGCCGCAAAACAGGACCGGTGCAGCCATCAACGGATCGCGTATGCACCTCCATGCCGCGATATAGACAAAAGACCATTCCACGGCAGACAGTATCGCCCACACGCACGGGCTTCCGAGCCCAATCGCTTCGCCTGCCCTATCCAGCGCAGCTTTACGATTCGGTTTTCCACCCGTGTAGCGTAGCGACAGAAACAGTCCGAGACCCAATGCATAGCTTGAGAGAGAAAAGGCGACAGCCCACGAAACACCGGACCCCCAATCGCTATCCGCCATTACCAAGGGGCCTGCCGCCAGGAGGATGAAAAATAATGTGAGCAGGTATCGAAACAGCCGGCGCGTTCGAGCTGATGCCAACATATCGTCAGCATGTCGCTGCAGCAGACCAGGCCCTGCAGCATCGCCCTCACCCGCAAACAACGCCACGAGCTCGCGTGAGCCCGCAACCGACGCCTTCCCGTATGCTCGGTGAAGCGTTGTTCGCACCGTCGATGGCTTCGTATCCGTCTCCTTGGCAATTTCCGCCGGCGTTTTCCCTTTGAGCAGCAGTCGAACAAACTGCTCCTCTCGAGGCGACAGGGCAGGGGAAAACACCCCCGCATCGAATGGGTCGGACGCGCGGGGGATATCCGAATCGTCGTTCCGCTTCTTCCTGAGCAACGTACATACGAAGGCAGCAATTGCGGACCCCATCGTCAGCGACGCAATGATCGCGGCATCGTTTGCGAAGTATGCCACCTCAACAGCGGGAACAAGGCCAATGGGAACTGCTACGAGCACAGAACGGGCAAACACGTCGCTCTGCCCCCGACCAAAGGCGCGAGGACAGCAAAGCAGCGGGACCGCAGCCAATACGAGATAGACCAGAGGAATTAAAGGCATAAGGCCAATTGATGCGGCCATTACAGAGGACATCCCCCATGGCTCGGGAACGACTCTCCATGAAACTCGACAGCAAAACAGCAGGCAAGACAGGACGGCTATTGTTTCTGTAAAAATCGCGTCCTGCGGGTGACGAGTTTCTCTTTCGTCAGTTCCTGTCGCCCCCTGCGTCAAAGGAGAGCCCGCCGTGTCCCAAATAACATATGAGAGTAGCAGCGACCCAGTGAAGCACAAGGCACACGAAACGCCATGCAACAGCCAGATCGGTGCAAACACGAATGGAATAGAATCTCCGCGAGCATAGAAGGCCAGGTCGGCCCATTCGGGAACCGTTGCAATAACACCAAGGAAAACACCGATGGCACCGAGATGCTTCGGCCGTCTTATTTCTCCCCCCTTGCGGAGCGCAGCACCATGAACAAACGCCGCAAGGCATGCGCCCAGGATAACGAGCCAGGTCATTGCACCTGATGCCAGGCCGATTGAAGATGAAAACCGGTGATAAGGGGTGACCGCCATTACGATAAGCGCAATGGCACAGGCAGATGTAGCAGAACGGCGGGAAAAGAGCATATGGCCTCCATAGCGTGACATTATATCGCCCGGACCGCTCGTTTTCCTCGTCATCTGCCCGAGCGTGCTACACTAGCAGCATCTATGCCGCCGCGAATGGCTCGGCCCCGCGCCCGCCGCTCGCAAACGAACTTTAAACGCACGAGGGTTGGCCATGCCGCTTTTCTCGCAACATACCGCCCGGTTCTCGCCGGACGCTCCCTTGGAGGGCACCAGCTCTCGCGAGCTGCTCAAGCGGTACCAGCCGCTCGAGACGCTTGCGACCGGCGGTTTTGGCTCCATCGAGATCTGCCGCGACACGCACCTGCGCCGTCGCGTGGCCATTAAGCGCATCCCCCTTATCAACGGCGCCGGCATGCCCGCCAGCGACATCATGGATGTCCTGCGCGAGGCACACACCGCCGCCATGCTTCAACATCCCAATATCGTGCAGGTTATCGACTTTACGCACGATACCGCCTATGCCTACCTAGTCATGGAATATGTCGACGGCATGTCGCTCGCCGAGTTTTTGCATCGCGTGGACGGCCATTCGCTCACCTTTGACGAGGCCGCGGCCATTGCCGACGCGCTGGGCCAGGCGCTCACCTTCGCCCATAGCAATGGCGTGCTCCACCTGGACATCAAGCCTGCCAACGTGCTCATCGACCACTCGGGCAACGTTAAGCTCACTGACTTTGGCATGGCGCGGCTGTCGTCTGCCGGCGGCTTTGGCGGCTCGCGCGGCGGCACCATCGGCTACATGCCACCCGAGCAGCTCGATATCGAGGCCGGCACGGTTGACGAGCGCGCCGATGTCTTTGCCCTTGCCTGTGTGATCTACGAGGGCCTGTGCGGCAGCGCTCCCTTTATGGCCGCCACGCCCGCCGACTCGCTCGACCGCATCATCGGCGGCGCCACCTATCCCAGCGAGCTCATCCCGCACTTCCCCCCGGGAGCCGAGGCGGCGCTCATGAGCGCGCTCTCCCCCATGCCGCAGGACCGCCCCAACAGCATCGAGGCATTTTGCGACCAGCTCCTTGCCGGTCTGGGCAGTGTGCGCGAGGGTCGTCGCAGCCTGGAGCAAATGGTGGGCGAGCTCTCGGATGACGAGCGCGCGGCAGACGATATCGAATCGTTGCCCTATGAGGACGACGCCATCGAGGTCGACCCCGCACTCGGCTGGGCCGGCACGCGCTGGGGCCACGCGCGCAACTACACCATGCGCGCCATCTCGGCGCTAACGTGTGGTGCCTTTAGCTTTTTGATCATGCAGACGGCTGGCGTCGCGGCGCTTCCCGGACTCATTGCCGCGGCCATCGCGATTGGAGCGGCCGCCGGCCTGGCCCCGCAGATTGGCTCGGCTATCTCGGCCGTGGGCTTTTTGGTACTTATGGCCAACGCCACCATGCGGGCGCAGGGCATCCTGTCGATGCTGCCCGTCGCGGTGCTCTTTGCCGCCACCATGTCCGGTTGGTGGATCGCCTGGGGCCGCACCGAGGCCGCCGCGAGCGCTGCGCTCACCTGTGCGGTGGCACTTGGCTGTCTAACGGGCGACGCCCTCCTTGCCGCCGGGGTCGCCGCCGGCATCGCGGCCTTTTGGCTCGGCCCGGCAAGCGCCGCGGCCGCCACGGGGATGGGCGCGCTTTTTGGCCGCCTGGCTACGGTTGCACTTTCTGCCGGAGGCGTACTGGGGCTCGGCAATGTTGCCGCGGCGCTGGGAGACATGCTCTCCTGGGCTGCCATCGTACTCGTCGCGGCGACAGCTGCGCTGACATCTCTGCTGCTCAACGCCCATGCCAAGCGTGCCGAGCAGGGCTCGAACCTAACTGCAATCGCTGCCATCGCCGGCTGCGGAATAGGCTCCGCGGCGTCGCTCTGTCTTGCACACCATATGGAAATTGCCAGCCTTGCGGCCGCGGTCGTCATCAAGGCGGCGGTTGCGGGAACCCTATCCTCTATAATCGTTGGGATATGCCTATATTTGCTCGGATACCAAAGAACCTATACGGAGAGTGATCTTTCGTGAACTTCCTGAACATCTTCGAGGACCACGTGGCCGGCATCTTCGGTGCCACCCGTGCCCCGTTCTCCTTTAAGAAGCTTGCCAAGCAGGCCGCTCGCGACATGGAGGATCAGACTCTGGTGATCAACGGCGTCAACACCGCGCCGGCACTCTATACCATCCTGATCGCCGCCGACGACGATCCCATGCTCGCCCCGTTCTACCCCGAGCTTTCGCGCGAAGTCCGCGAGTTTGTGAAGGCACAGGCCGAAAAGCGCCACTATGTGTTTGTCGGCGAACCCCTCGTTCGCTTTATGATCGACCCGCAGCTGCGTGCCGGTAAGTTCTCGGTCTTTGCCGAGAACGTCGACGCCCCCACGCTCGGTCGCCTGTACGAGGAAGAGCGCGCCTACCAGAATGGCCTGGGCCAGAACAACTCGGCCGCAAGCCGCGCCGTCAGCGCTCCCCGCGCCGGCAAGCAGCAATTCGCCGCTCCGCAGCAACAGCACCCCGCCGCCATGCCCCAGCAGCCGGCGCCCCGTGCCGCCGCTCCCGACCCGCTCGCCGCGGCCGATCCCTTTGCGCCCAACGTCCCCGACCCCGCCGCCGCACCCATTCCCGTGCCACAAACCGTCTCGCGCGACGCGCTTGCCGGCATGGGCGGAGCCGCCGCGACCGGCGCCGCCGTGGGCCTTGGCGCCGCAGCCAGCATCGCCTCCAACATGGCAAGCTCTCGTGCCCCGCAGCGTCCGCTTGCCCAGCTCGTCGACGTCGTGAGCGGCGAGAGCCACAGCATCACTTCCGCGCAGGTGACCATCGGTCGCGAGCGTTCGGTTTCGGACATCGCCCTGCGCGACCCCAACGTTTCGCGCCGTCACGCCCAGCTCACCTTTACCGGCTCGGACTGGTCGATCGAGGACCTCAACTCCACCAACGGCACGCTCGTCAACAACCGCCGCATCACGCGCTGCCCGCTGCGCAACGGCGACCTGCTGACGTTTGGTCTAAGCACCTTTGAATTTAGGGGATAGTCGCTTATGAACATCGATATCGTCCTTTTTGCAGGCCGCATCGTCCTGGTCGCCCTGCTCTACATCTTCCTGTTCGCCGTCATGAAAACCGGCGTGGGACTCGTACGCGGCCAGCGCCGCGACTCCGCTATCTGGACGATCGATGTGGACAAGGGTCCGCGCGGCATCCGTGGCATCCATGTAGACATGCTCGGCCCCGTCATCGTGGGCCGCTCACCGTCCTCGGACATCTGCATCAACGAACCGTTTGTCTCGGCCTCGCACGCACGCTTTTCGCTGCAGGGCCCGGCACTCATCATCGAGGACCTCAACTCGCTGAACGGCACACTCGTCAACGGCCGTCAGCTGGTGGAGCCCGCAACGCTGCGCGAGGGTGACGAGGTCCAGATTGGCGACGTGGTCATGAAGGTGAACCGTCGATGATCGACGAGGAGAACAAGTCCGCAACCATGCCCGAGACGCCGACTGCCCCCGCAGTTGCGCCGGCTCATGCCGCTCCGGCGCGCCCTGCGACCGTAGAGCCCGAGGACACCGTATTCTCCCTGCCTCTTTCGCATGTAACTCAAGAATATCCGGCACTCGTCGATGACGATGACGAGGACGCCGACACCGGGCTGCTCGACGCCCCCATCGGCGCGCACACCGCCGAGCAGCCCGCGGAACCGAAGGCAACGCCCGCACCGGCTCACTTTGCCGAGCCCGTCGCCGAGGCGATGAACGAGAGCGCTGCCGTGTTTGCAGCCCCCGAGCCTGCCGCGCCGGTATTCCCCGTCGCCCCGGCAAGCGAGGCGGCACCCGCGTCCGCAACGCCTGTCGAAGTTGAGCGGCCCGTTGCCGCGCCCGCCGCAGCTCCCGAGCCCTCTGCTCAACCCCAGAGCACGCCCGCGCCGTCGCACTTTGCGACGCCCGAGCCGACGGCTGTCGAGCCGCAGCAGGACGGCGATCCCGCCGACCGCGTAACCGAAGATCTCAACCTTCCGGACATCTCCGACGCCGAGTCGGGAGACGATGCCGACACCGTCTCCCCCGGCGACACCGCCGAGATCGATGTCGCCGCCGTGGAGGCAAAGCTCAAAGATCCCGGCTCGACCATGAGCTTTGAGCCGCTGACCGACGAGCGCATCGAGACCGACTCGACCTACGACGCCGGCACCACCACGCAGCTTATGTGGGGCGCCCGCTCCGACGTCGGATGTGTACGCCCGCATAATGAGGACTCCTATCTGGTGCAGTCGCCGCTCTTTTGCGTGTGCGACGGCATGGGAGGACACGCCGCCGGCGAGGTGGCATCCTCCATCGCCGTCGAGACCATCGCCAAGACGGCGCCGCAGTCCGCCGACGCCGCGCGCCTGGCCGCAGCCGTCGAGGCCGCCAACGCCGCCGTGATCGAGGCCGCCCTCAACGGCCTGGGCAAACCCGGCATGGGATGCACGGCCACCTGCGCCTACATCGAAAACGACACGCTTGCCATCGCCCACGTGGGCGACTCGCGCGCCTACCTGCTCCACGAGGGTACGCTCATCCGCGTGACCCGCGACCACTCCTACGTGGAGGAGCTCGTGGATGCCGGCGAGATTACGGCCGACGAGGCCCGCGTCCACCCCAACCGCTCGGTCATCACCCGCGCGCTGGGCTCGGATCCCGCCATGTATGCCGACCACTTTACCCTGCACATCGAGGAAGGCGACCGCCTGATTCTGTGCTCCGACGGTCTTTCGAGCATGATTCCCGATAGCGATATCGAGAATATCGCTACGCAGTCCTCGACCGCACAGATCTGTGTCGACAACCTGGTGGACGCGGCGCTCGCCGCCGGCGGCCACGACAATGTGACCGTGGTGGTCGTCGACCTGGTCGACGACGGCGTCATGCGCGAGGCAAAACGCGTCCGACGCCGCAATGTCACCATCGCCGCCATCGTGGCCCTTGTCTTTGTGCTGGTAGCAGGCATCTGGGCATACACGGGCATCACCGGCTCCTATTACTTGGGAACCTACCACGGCAATGTCGCCGTCTGGCGCGGCCTGCCCGGCAAGACGCTCGGGGTCGAGCTCCACTGGCTCGAGAGCGAAACCAGCATCAAACTGTCCGACCTGCCCGAAGACACGCAAAACCGCCTGAAGGCAGGCATTCCGCAAACGAGTGTCGACGATGCGCAGGACACCATTTCCAAGTACCGCCATCAGATTGACGAGGAGCAGACCCGTCAGGTGATTGACGCGCAAACGATTCGCGACAACACCGATCAGGAATCCAACTCCGAGTCAGATTCCGAGAAAACCGCCGAACAGTCAGCCGAGGCCGAAGCCTCCGATAAGAATTAGAAAGGGAGTGCCGCTTATGAGTCGCCGCAACACCGAACTGCTCTTGCTCATCGCCTCGGCGTTCCCCGTCATCCTGCTCTATGCGATGTACGTGCTCACCGCGGGTGCCACGATTTCCTTTGAGACGCTCGCCGTGCCGATCGGCCTGTTCGCCGCCTTCGCCGCGGCGCATATCGCCGTGCGCATCCTGGCGCCCGGCGCCGATCCCGCCATCCTACCCATCGTCTTTGTGCTCTCGGGCATCGGCATCACATTCGTGACGCGCCTAGCCCCCGACCTCGCCATCTCGCAGCTCATCATCCTGTTTGTCTCGGTGGCCCTGATGGTGGGAACGCTCGCACTGGTCAAAAACCTCGACGTGGTCATGCGCTACAAGTACACCTTTGGCATCATCGGCATCATCCTGCTGATGCTGCCCATCTTTATCGGCACCACGATCTCGGGCTCCAAGCTGTGGATTCGCATCGCGGGCTTTACCATCCAGCCTGGCGAGTTCGCCAAGGTCTTTATCGTGCTGTTCCTGGCCGGGTACCTGGCCGAGAACCGCGAGCTGCTCTCCATCTCCAACCGCAAGATCCTGGGCTTTAAGATCCCTCGCCTGCGACTGCTGCTGCCGCTGTTTGCCGTGTGGGGTGTGTGCCTGCTCGTCGTCGTCTTCGAACGCGACCTGGGTTCGGCCGTGCTGTTCTACACCATCTTCTTGCTGATGCTCTACGTTGCCACGGGGCGCTTTTCGTATGTCGTTATCGGCCTTGCGCTCTTAGCCGTTGGAGCTGTGGGCGCCTACAAGTTCCTGTCTCACGTTCAGGTGCGTTTCCAGGTTTGGGTCGATCCGTTTAAGGACGCCCAGGGCCAGGGCTACCAGATCGTCCAGTCGCTCTTCTCGCTTGCCGATGGCGGTCTGGTCGGCGTTGGCATCGGCAACGGCATGGCCAACAACATCCCTGTCGTCGAGTCCGACTTTATCTTCTCGGCTATCGGCGAGGAGATGGGCCTCTTGGGCGGCGGCGCCGTGCTCATCCTGTTTATGCTCTTTGCCGTTCGCGGCCTGACCACAGCTGCCCGCGCTAAATCCGACCTCGCCGCCTTTAGCGCCACGGGCCTTACGGCCGCCATCAGCTTCCAGGCCTTCTTGATCGTGGGCGGCGTTACCCGCCTGATCCCGCTGACCGGCGTCACCCTGCCCTTTATGAGCCAGGGCGGTTCCTCGCTGCTGGCAAGCTTTATCATCGTCGCGCTCCTACTGCGCGCCGGTGACGAAGCGACCGGACGCGAGGCCGAGCTTACCGGCACCGGCACCATGGCCGCCATCACCGATGATCAGGTCGCATCTGCCGCCGCCCCGACGGGCACGCGCTTTGCCACCTCGTCTTCCTACGGTAGTGGCAGTCATTCCGTCGGCTCGCGCATGCGCCGTCGCCTGCTCGACACGCCTGAATCCGGCGTGCTCGGCCGCGTTGCGCTCGCCAACCGTCTAACCCGTGCGGTGCTCGCCTTTACGGCGCTGTTCGCCATCCTTATCGGCAACCTCACCTATGTCCAGGTCATTAAGGCCAAGGACTATCAGGACATGCCGACCAACAACCACACCATCGCCCGCTCCAAGTACATCCAGCGCGGTTCCATCATCACGTCCGACGGCGTGACGCTGGCCGAGTCGCTGCAGCAGGAGGACGGCACCTACGTACGCTCCTACCCCAACGGCAACCTGGCAGCGCACGTGGTTGGCTACGTGAGCCAGCAGTATGGCACCACCGCCATCGAGAGCGTCATGAACGACACGCTCACCGGCTCCAAGGATTACTCCAGCTGGAACAACGCCATCGCGTCGCTCGCGGGCCAGACCCAGCCGGGCAACACCGCCAAGCTCACCATCGACTCGCGTATCCAGACGGCGGCCGAGCAGGCGCTCAAGGGCTTTAAGGGCGCTGTAGTGGTCATCGACCCGCGTACCGGCGCGGTGCTCGCATGTGCCAGCTCGCCCACCTACGACAACACCAACATCGACGCCCTACTGCAGGCTGGCGGCGGCGAGGACGGCTCTATGTACAATCGCGCCATGGACGCGCTGTACACGCCGGGCTCCACGTTTAAGGTCGTTACGCTTTCCGCGGCACTCGAGACCGGCACCGCCAGCCTTACCAGCACCTACCAGGCGCCCGGCTCCATGGACATCGGCAACGCACCGGTCACCAACTATGCCAACGAGAGCTACGGCACCATCAGCCTGCAGCAGGCCTTTGCCGTGTCCTCCAACGTCGTCTTTGGCCAGGTGGCAAACGAAGTTGGCGCAAACACGCTCGTGCAGTTTGCCAACGCCTTTGGCTACGGCCAAAAGCTCGGCCAGGACCTGACCTCCGCGGCCTCCATCATGGCAGACCCGTCGCTCATGACCGAGTGGGAGACCGCTTGGGCCGGCGCCGGCCAGCCTGTCGGCATGGACCACACGCCCGGCCCGCAGACCACCGTCATGCAAAACGCCGTGATTGCCGCCGCCATCGCTAACAGTGGCGTGGTCATGGACCCGTACTTTGTAGCCCAGGTACTCGCCCCGGACGGAACTGTGGTCAAGACCACGCAGTCCCGCTCGCTGGGTCAGGCCGTCAGCTCCGCCACGGCCGACCAGGTCAAGCAGGCCATGCTCGCCGTCGTCCAGTCCGGTACCGGCACCGATGCCCAGGTCCCCGGCGTCAAGGTCGCCGGCAAGACCGGCTCGGCCGAGACCGGCGGCACCAACGTCAACTCGATGTTCGTTGGCTTTGCACCTTACGATTCACCCACGGTCGCCATCTCGGTGGCCTTGGAGGATTACGACAAACACGACGTCAAGGCGGCCAAGATTGCCGGCATCGTCCTGACCGCGGCGCTCGCCGCGCAGGGAGCGTGATGCCCGTGATCGAAGCGGATACTCGGGGCGCGCCACGGCCGATGGGCTAGCGGCAACGCGCCACACGGCCCCAGCGGCCACACATTTGGTACTACACACATCGTTGAGCGAATAGTTATGTTAGGAGCAGGAATGGAACAGAGGGTCCTCGGGGGAAGATACCTCCTCAAGGATAAGGTGGGAACAGGCGGCATGGCGACCGTCTTCCGTGCACAGGATCAGGTCCTCGACCGCACGGTTGCCGTCAAGATCATGCTGCCGCAGTATGCCGGCGACGCCACCTTCGCCGCCCGCTTTAAGCAGGAGGCCCAGGCAGCAGCAGGCCTGTCCTCCCCCTATATCGTAGGCGTCTACGATTGGGGCAAGGACGGCGACACCTATTACATCGTCATGGAGTACCTGCGCGGTACCGACCTTAAAAGCGGCATCAAAAGCCACGGTGCCCTCGATCCCAAGAAGGTCGCACAGATCGGCTCGCAGATCAGCTCCGCGCTTTCGGTCGCCCATAAGCACGAGATCATCCACCGCGACATTAAGCCGCAAAATATCATGGTGCTGCCTGACGGCAACATCAAGGTGATGGACTTTGGTATCGCGCGCGCCAAGAACAGCCACCTCACGCAGGACAACAACGTGCTGGGCACCGCCCACTACGTAAGCCCCGAGCAGACCCGCGGTCAGGACCTCGGCCCCACCTCGGATATCTACTCGCTGGGCGTCGTCATGTACGAGTGCGCTACCGGCCGTGTGCCCTTCGACGGAGACGACGCCATCTCGGTGGCACTCAAGCAGGTCAACGAGCTGCCTATCCCGCCGAGCCAGATCAACTCCGGCGTTGATGCCGACCTGGAGCGCATCATCCTCAAGTGCATGGAGAAGGACCCGGCCAACCGCTTCCAGACGGCCGACGAGCTGCGCCAGGTGCTCAATAGCTACCTGTCCGGTCGTGCCGTCAACGTCTCGGAGCCCACGCGCATTATCGGTGCCGCCGGCGACCTGGGTGCCACCAAGACCCGCGAGCTGTCTGACTCCACGCGCGCTATGGTTCGCCCCGTCTCGGGCGTGAGCGGCCAGACCAATCCCCGCAGCGCCGTCTCGGGTTCCACCGGTTCCTACGAGGCCGAGAAGCCCAAGTCCAACAAGAACAAGATTATTGCCGCCGTGGTGGCTGCCATCGCCGTCATCGGTATCGTCGTAGCCTTTGCCATGGGCATGTTCAGCGGCGACCAGGTTACGGTCCCCGATGTGCTGGGCAAGGATCAGGAAACCGCCGTCGAGCAGATCCAGGAGGCCGGCCTGGAGGTCGGCACCGTCGACCAGAGCTACAACGATGACGTCGACGAGGGTAAGGTCGTCGAGCAGACCCCCAACGGCCACACCAAAAAGCCCAAGGGCACAAGGGTGAACCTGGTGATCTCCAAGGGTCCCAAGCCCTCCGAAAAGGTTGAGGTCCCGCGGCTCGTCGGTTTGACCAAGGACCAAGCCGAGGCAGCGCTGGCAAGCGTAGGCCTGAAGGGCAGCGCCTCCGAGGAAGCCAACGAGGCCGACGAAGGTCAGGTCTTTGAGCAGGGTACCGAAGCCGGCAAGGAGGTTAAGAAGGGCACGACCATCTCGTATAAGGTCTCGAGCGGCCCGGACACTACCTCGGTGCCCGATCTGACCGACATGACCGAGGCCCAGGCACGCAACGCCCTCGACATGGCCGGTTTTGGCGTCGACGTGAGCTACCAGGAGAACGACTCTGTCGCCGAGGGTACCGTCATTAGCTGGAATCCCAGCGGTAAGCAAAAGCCGGGTGCCACGATCACCGTCGTCATCGCCAAGAAGTCCGGCAAGGCCAGCGTTCCGGGCAACCTGTACGGCAAGAGCATCTCCGCCGCCGTCACCGCGCTCAACAACGCCGGGTTCTACAACATCGCATTCTGCGATGAGAACGGCAATCCCGTGAACGGCAACGAGAACGCAACTGTCACGGGTGTCTCCCCCACCGGCAAGCAGTCCACCGACAGCACGATTACGCTGACGGTTTCGATTTCTGGCTCTGGCTCCGGGGACGATTCCGGTACAAGCAACTAGTCGGCTGCTTATTACCTGCGGCAGCGAACGCTGCAAACATATTCGCTCAGAAGCGCCCGCTTGCTCCCCCGGCAAGCGGGCGCTTTGCTTTTGACGTGGAATTGCCGCCCATAAATGAACGTGACTATAGACCAGAAGAGCCCGGCACCATAGCGGTACCGGGCTCGATATTCATCTGGTGCCCCCGGGCGGATTCGAAAACTCCCCCCGCGGGGAAATTGGTGACGCGGGTGTCGACGGTCCGAATCCGGCCTTTTGACCAGAAGAGCCCGACACCGTGGAGGTACCGGGCTCGGTAAATCTCTGGTGCCCCCGGGCGGATTCGAACCGTCGACACCCGCTTTAGGAGATATGATTTAATGCTACCCCCTACCATTCATCAAGCATCATTGAACATCATATAACCGCAGATAAACATAGCAGTTTGTGTCTTTTACCTCCGGTAGCTGCGCCTATGCTTTTACAAACATATTACTAACGGCTTTAGCTAAACTGCACTCAATGAATTGTTGAAAACTATTCAAAGAAACGGAGTGCAAAGATGTCAGAACAGCCACTAATTAGCGGAAGAGGCACGTGTTGGAAAGACAAGAGATCACCTAACACCTATCGCTATTATTTTTCCCTTGGAGTCAAGGACCCGAAGACAGGGCGCTACAAACGATCCCCAACTTATACGGTTCGTTGCAAGACTAAAACAGAAGCTAAGGCTGCAATGCAGGCCAAGCTGGCTGAAATCAACTCCTCTGGCACGATCACTAAAACTAAAAAGCCCACTTTGCTTGCGTCCTACTGCTGGGCCTTTCATGAAAATAGGGACACCGAGCTTGTGCCAACGAGCTATGAAAGAGAAGCGTACGATTGCAGGCATATCGAAGACCTATTCGGTGCGTTTCAGACAATTGAGGGGCTAACTCCCGATCTAATCGAAGAAGCATATGCCGAAGCTCGTCGTACGGGAAAATACAAACCATCAGAGCTTGTACGAATCAATTCAAAACTGCGTCAGATTCTGTCGAATGCAGTCGCAAAGAGAATAATTGACCGAAACCCCTGCGCTACCGTTCATGTTCGCAGACCACGCAACAAAAGAGAATCACTGACAATCGACCAAGTAGCTACCCTATGCACACATCTTCAACACATTGAGCTCACCGCCGAAGCTGTTGGTACGCTAGTACTAGTGTATACGGGTATGCGGAAAGGCGAGATGCTGGGCCTCGAATGGCGCGATTGGGACCCTGCCAATAAAACCTTGAAAATTGACAGGCAGTACACCAACGACCATGAACTGAGGGCACCCAAGTCACAAGAAAGCCAACGCAAAATCCCCGTTGGAGAAACCTTGGCCGAACGCCTTCAATCATGGTCAGCCATACAAAAAGAGCTCCTGGCCTCTCTGGGGCTGTCCCAGACTGGCAGTACTCCCATCATTAGCGATATTGCTGTCAAGCAGGGGGTCCCTACTGTCTGTCACATGAAAAACTACATCTTCAACCATTGGTTTCGCGATTTCGCAGTTAGCTGCAATCTTGGAATCTATGAGCCGAACAATTCGACTGGCGGAAAACTATATAAGGGCATCTGCCCGCATCAGCTCAGGCATTGTGTAAGCACTTTTATGCTGGCGAACGGATCGGACGTTAGAAGCGTGCAAGGTATTCTTGGCCACGCGGACCCCAATATCACGCTCAAAACGTATACAAGCCTCGTTCAACAATCAGAAATAAAAGCAGTTAAAGGCTACGAAGACTTCATCAACGCCTATATACAGAAAAGCGAGAAATAGCATGTCATTCATTCATCGTTTCATCAATAATATTACGGTACTATACTACTATTTCCGCAGGTAGACGCTTTATTTGATTGACATCTAATGAGTTTTAATAGATTCTAAAGCTGTCAGATGGCTACGCATGTAGCCATAAAAACCGGCCCCCCAAGTGCTTATGAACCTGGTAAGTCTTACAAGCACAGGGAGGGCCCTCATTGAAAGGATAGCTCATCATGGCTACTCCACAGATTAGCACTCAGGCGTCCACACCGACTTTCCCCACTGGTGCCGCTCAGTGCGATCGGTTGCTCCGCGTTAACGATATCCGCGAACTCACTGGCTGGAGCGAAAACACCGCGCGCAAGTTTATGCGCGAGTCCGGCAAGCTCATCCAAATCCATCGCTCGAATTACATGTTTGAAAGCTCATTCTATGAGCTTTTCAAGCAGCTTGAAGGTCGTACCGCCCACCTTGACTAGGCGGTAAACATGAGCGAGCTACCGTCAATTTCCGACATATTCAACGATGATGTTACCGAGCAACGAAAGATTATAGAGAAAATGGATAAAGCTATTTTTATTTCAGTGCCCGAGTGGGCGTGCTGCGTCACCACCGTTGCCGCCGAGCGTCTCATCCTCGGCCTCGTATGGAAGTTTGGAAAACCTTCCAAAAACAAACGGCCCATGGGCTTTTGCGCTAGAAGCAAATGGATTGAGGATCACTACCACTTGAGCAAGAACACGATATCCCGAGCCTATACTTCTCTAAAGGATAAGGGGTATATTCAAAAAACTGGTGATGGCAGCTGGATGCTTAATTACGCTGCAATCTACCGCGCCGCGATCGAAAACGCTTGGGAGCCCCCGAAATCTTAAGTCCACAGCCCGACTATCGACGTGGGCTTCTGTCAAACAACCGAGTTAAAAACCACTGAGCCAGAATCCGCTTCAATAGAAGAGGATTCTGGCTCAAATGATATCCGACCATTCACGCAGCATGTCTACCGCAATCTGGCAAGAATCGAGGACGGGGAAACCGTCATCGAGGTCGTGAAGGTCGGTAATCGCCAGGCGTCTACAAAAACATGCCGCGGATGTAAAATGAAGCAGGGTCGAACCGAAACAGTTCCCGGACAATTGGCGTCCGGCCAGACACTTCGATTCGACCCTTTCTCATACCTGCATCTAAAATACTCCCATAATCATTCTCGACATCTTTAACGCCATCACTCTCCCGCCACCAGCACGTCGTAGGTGCTATTTTCAACGAATCGATATGACCGCCCATTCATGTTCTTTAAGGCACGTGATACCATGAAAACGTGCGGTATTTCTCCAATCGAAAACCTGCGTGAACGTATGACTTGAGACGCTTTTAGAACTCACCAAGCGCAGGACAAACACAACTCAACAGCGGCCGCGTATTTGTTCCCAGCCGTACGGCATGGCGGAGCCATGCCCATTGTTGATTGGAGTGCCGCACGATGACAGACAACCCGAACGACAGAAAAATCAGCGAGACGCCCGGCGCGAAGGACGTCCTCGATGAGGCCGCCGAGCAGATTGAAAAGGCTTGGCGAGAGAAGCTGCTGCGCGAGACCGCCGATCTCAAGACCGAGAACGCGTTACTCAGGGCCCAGCTCGACGAATTCAACCGCAAGCTCGTCGAGGCGAGAGACCGGAACGAAAGACTTGAGGCCGACTGCAATGAGCGGGTCGCCTTTATCGAGGAGAAGTTCGAGCTCGACACCGCGAGCATCGAGCTCGAAAACAATGAGCTCCATGCCGCGAGCGTCAGATACCTCGCCGATGCCAGGGAGCTCAGCAGGCAGGTCGTCCAGCTCCACGCCGAGGCTGAGGCCATGTCCGATGAGATCGAGCGTCTGCGCGTCGAGCGTGACGCCGCGTTGAAAGCCCAAGCCGAGCTGAGCGATGCGCTACTGGCCCAGCGCGACCTGATGGCCGAAGTCGCCGCCCTCAAGGACCGCCTCGCCGCCTCCGAGCGGCGGGCGACCGTGGCCGAGGCCAAGGTCGAGGTCATGACCAAGATGAGGGGCGAGTAGTCCCGCGCCCTTCCTGTCAGGTAACTGATTTCTAGAAACCTTCTAGAGCGCTTTTAGAAGGTTTCTAGAACCGGGCGCAGCATCTTCGATCGGCACGATGTCTCGGTAGATAAGGCGATGCCTGGTGTCGCACCATTTATCGCGATGGTAGTGACCGAAGAACCAGACGCGGTAGCCGAGCCGTCCGTCGAGCTCACCCAGGAATCGCTGAAGCCGGTCGTCCCGATACTCGCGCCCGAGCTCGCGACACAGCCCCTCAGCAAGGGCAGCCGGCGCCTCGTGAGTCACAACGTGGTCAACTTTCCAGCCCACGCGGTCGAGCGAGGCGCGGCAGTGCTCCATCTCTTCCTCGCTCGGCATCTCCTCGGGCCACCAGCTCCTCCCCTCCCTGCGATACTGCCTGTCGTTGCTCGTGGCACCGCCCATGGCAAGGACCGTGAGCCCGTCGATATCGAACACCTCCCCGCGCATCAGGTGCAGCACGTGCGGTCGCGCCTCATGGACGAGCCCGCCGTTCCACTCCCGCACCGGTAGCCCGGCCAGGGCGTGGTGGTTCTCATGGTTGCCGTCTACGAAACACGTGGTCCAGGGCTTCGATTCGAACCAGTCGAGCCAGTATTTCTCGGCGTTGGATCCATCCCAGACAAAGCCGAAGTCGCCGGCCACGATCACTGCGTCATCGCGCGTCAGGGTCCGGCCCAGTGGCCAAGACCTGAAGGCGAACCGGCTGGACCCGTACTCGGCCCTGCCGTGCACGTCGCCTGTCACATAGACCGTCATCAGTACGCACCCCACGGCAGGAGTTTGTCCCCGAGCCTCACGATCCGGTCATACAGCACCGTGTGCCGTTCGTCCGGGTTGCCGTCTCGGTGAAAATGGCCGTAATACCAGTGCTTATAGCCCAGGCGATCCTCGATCTCGTCGAGGAATCCGGTCAGCCGGTCCACATCAGGGCGTTCCCAGCCCGGGTCCGGGTAGAGCGTCGGCGAGAGCATGCGCGTGGCGCAGGTATGGGTGATGACGCAGTCGACCTTCCAGCCGACCTCGTCGAGCTTGGCCCGCGCGGCATCGAATTCGCGCTCGTCCGGAAGCTCCTGAGGCCACCAGCTGGAATACGGCACGCGGTATTCCCTGTCCACGCTCGTGGCACCGCCCATGGTGAAGACCGTCGAGCCGTCGAGCTCGAAGACCTCCCCGCGCATGAGGCGGCGGATAGACGAAGTATCCGACAGGCGTTGCGTCAGCCCACCGTGCCACAGTTCCATGGGTCGCTCCGCCCAGTGATCGAAGCGCTCGTGGTTGCCGTCGACGAACAGCACCGTGTAGGGGCGCGACTCCAGCCAGGCGATATCGGCGCATTCCTCGGCAGAGAAATCCCACGGAAAGCCAAAGTCGCCGGCGACGATGAGATAGTCGTCGCTGGTAAGACTGTCGCCAAGCTCCCAGTCGCGGAGCTTTTGCATGTCGAGTCCACTGTGGATGTCGCCCGTCACATAGACCGTCATCGGATCGCCTCTTCCCTCTTGTACGCCGCCAGCTCGCGCTCGACCTGCCTGTCGCCGGTCTCGTTGACCCACCAGGGCCATTTCACCCGGCCGCACGGCTCGCCGACTCCGGCGAACCATTCCCTCAGCTCGTCGAGGCTCACCGGGGAGTGCCCGTTGGCATCGCAACCGACGTCGTAGCGCAGAAGGCCCTGCTTGCGGTTGAACTCGTTGTACGCGCCGCCGCTGCTGTGGATGTGCCCGTGGAGGTGCCACGATCCATGGCTCATGCCCTGCCAGTCGGCCATGGGGTAATGGCTCAGGACGATCTTCTGCCCGTCGATCTTGAGCACGCAGATCGGCGGCTCCACGGTGAAGGCGCCAGCGACCGCCGGCTGGGTCCAGTCCTTGTCGTGGTTTCCCGGGACGAGGTGGATGCGCCTGCAGGCGATCCGCTTGCGCAGCCCGTAGGCGTCCTGGGCGGTCATCTTGAATGAGAAATCCCCCAGGATGTAGAGCTCGTCGTCCACGGCAACCCTGCCGTTGATGTTGTCGACGATGGCGTCGTTCATCTGCCAAATCGTCTCCCACGGGCGGTCGGTGAACTTCAGCACGTTCTCATGCCCGAAGTGGGTGTCGCTGGTAAACCAGATCATATTTATGTCTCCTTCTGTCGCTAAAAAACGTTCTCCTTCGAGGTCAGGAGACGTTTTATGAGCGACATGAGGTGCATATCCCTCATGTTTCAAGCTCCAATCTGCCGGATTTGCCCAACTAAAAGTTTACGCCCACGCGCGAACAGGATTCGATTTTTGAAATATGGACGAATTCCTCGTCAGGAGGGTAAAATGGTGCCGACGGCAGCCCAAGTTGTAGAGAGCTGGGCAGAGCCGTTGCTTAATAGAGTTAGGTCATCGTCTTAGCGACGGTGGCCTTTCTTTTTGGGCTTCGAGCCCTGCTTGAGTGCCTTGGAAAGGCCGACAAGGGCCGTGAGGAGCGAGACCGTAGCGGTCAGGAGCTTCACGAGCTCGGTGAAATCGGTCATGGGCATCACCTCCCATCGAATGGAGGGCTCTGCCCGGCACGAGGGCTGCCGACAGCAAGGACGATTCTATCAGAGCGGCTGACTCCCGCCGATCAATTCATACTCCTCACCCTCGCCGAATTGCGAGCATGAAAGAATCGGCACTGGATGGCAGCACGCTAGGGCACCGACGATAGGCTCTCCAAAACTAGCGAGGCGTGTCTCCGCGAGCGTAATCGCCTCGGTCGACCGCACGATCGACCTGCGGCGAGATGTCGACGTTGCCACCATGGGCTCGGCCTGCGGCGCGAACGCGGTCATCGCCAGCATCGGGAACGGCGCCGGCGTAACGGTTGCGAATCTCCCTTGCGTAACCGCGCCGGGCAAGAAGCTCATCACGAACCGCCGGATCCTCGAGCAGATCTTCATCGCACTTCGGTGCGATGAACTTAGGAAAGAGATTGTAGGCGACGCCCTTGCTCGCCTTTGCCTGCTCGACCCACGCCGAATACGCCTTCTTAAGCCGTTGAATGTAAATCTCGCAACGCCTCTCATAAGGAAGGGCTCGCTCGGCCTCCAGCACGTTATTTTTGAAGGCCGCCTCAAGTTGCTTGACCGCAAACCTCCCGTCAAGACGAGTCAGGTTGAAAGTGCACTTCGGGTTGCCGGCCTCCTTGATATCGAGATCTGTCGCATAGACTCGGTTGTTCTTGATGAAAATGTCTACGCCCCATGAGGCAAGTAACTTTTTAAACTGCTCCATATTCTTCGGATGACCTTCGTTGATTGCAAGATGGATCAACTCGCGCAGATTGTTTTTATAACTGTACTCTCCCCGCTCAACGATTTTCTTTTCAGTGTCGCGCGGCTGTCGGTCTCGAATCTTCGAGTTCTTCTTTCCCTTTTCGAGCTGAGCGAGATTCCAGGCCTTGTCCATTTCACGAACCCACGCAGCGCGTTCGTACTTTCCGCGACGCCCACCCGTCTCGCAACGCTTACCCGTCAAAAGATCCGTGCGGTTAATCGCCATATGAACCGCGTAGCGTTTTCCCGCCTTATCGCTTTCCTCATGCAACGCGACAATCACTTGTTGATGCGGGTAGTGTTTCGCAAGCCATTGCTCCGCGTAGGCCATACACGCATCGGGGGTCATCTTGCCTCCGTTGCAGCTGCACTCCTCGGGCAGAAACGCGAGAATCTGATGAAGCATCGTTATGTTCTTCGCGCCGGCACGCGCGGGCCTGTCGTGATGGAACATCTTCCGCGTCATAGCCATTTCGGAAAACCAGTACTTTCCGTTCGCGAGGTTCCAGCCGCCGCGGGCCAAAGCATTCTTTCCGTTAATGTACTTGCGCAGGTGCTTCGCGTAGCGCTCGGACGAAACACCTTCCTGCTTAACGACGGTCATCGAGCTCACCGCCATCGGTGAAATAGCGCTGTTCGAGCTCTTCGATGAAGAGAGTGACTTTACGGGCATTTTGGTAAACCTTTTCAAGCGTTCGGAAAACCGCCTTCTCGTTGTAGGCCGGAAGACCTTGCGCATTCACAAAATACATCAGCTGGTTGAGGTTCGTCCCCTCGCGATACAGCTCGTGATAGATTTTTGCGACCTGGCTCATATCGAAATCGATCATCTCGATTTTCCCGGCCAGCATCACGCGGCGGGCATACGCACTGACGGTCGTGCCGAGCGCATCCGCCTGCTTGCGAATCGCCTCGTGCTCGCCATCGGTGACTTTGACGTAAATAACCTCCGAGCGCTTTTCGTTCGAATCCTCTGAAACGGTTTGCAGCTTTTTGCTAAGGCCACCGTTCTTATTTTTGGAAATGACTAGATCATCGAACGATTCATTCCAATGAATCAGTGCATAGCGAATGAGTTCGGCTTTCGTCATGCCTGCCTTGTCCGCCAAAGCGGAAAACGTTTCGTATTCTTCAGAGGTGAGTGTCGCCTTAACGGTGTGTGGACGCTTGCAACTCATCATGCCCCCAGGAAAGCAGAGCGAATCGGTGAGGCCACCGATTCAAAACCGATATGAGATTGCTTTCCTTTTTTGGGAGCGACTGACGTCGCGCCGATTTTTTGAAGTGACGCCGTCACTTCCCTTAGAAATGAAGGCGAATTTCATTTCTAACTTTATCGCCGTGGGAGGCGATAATCAAGATGTGTTGGCAGATAAAGGGGGCGAGTATGGCCCCATTTGTCTAGCCCAACACCAATCTTGCAATCACCGGAACGGCGATTGGGCGGAGCGTAGCGTAGACACGAAATGAGAGGCCTCGTTTCGAGCGAAAGGCTTCGCGGTGTCGTAGTGTCAGCGGAGACCGTGAGCGGAAGCGAATTTTTAACGCGAAGGATGCTGAGTGTTAGAAATTCGCTGTAGCGGACTCCGGGCGAGGGCTGGAGCAAGTTGATGGAAGACCTTACCGATTTGCGGAAGGTTTTGCCCGAAGCATCCGGCACCGCCGGATTCTTTTGGAACGGTCTCTCGTTTGATTGCTTTCCTATCGTTTGCTCCCAGACTGGGCGTCTAAAAAAGGCGGCCGAACCGGCCGCCCACAAATAAATAAACATTTACCGAATGTAAGAGAAGAGGAACATATGTCCATTATTCCCAGTGACCGGCAACATCGACGACCCAATGCTGCCCCGTAGCCTTCTGTTCATAATGTCCCTGGTCCTCAGAGGTAGTATACGAATCATTGATATATGCTCCATGGTCTTGACCTTGTTCCCACATTGCGTCACTATGAGCTGACCAAGCGGCTATAGAATCGAAAGATGCACCGCATGCACTACAAATGTAACGTTCATGACGCGTATATACCACATTCGGCACCCAGACCTGGCTGTAATCTGTCTCCCAGTGGCCCTGCTCGGCAACCCACTTCTTCTGGCTGCCGCCGTTGGAAGAGGAATTGTTGCTGCCGGAACTCTGCGAATTGCCGGAATTCTGCTTGGACTGGGAGGAATCGCCCTTGCTGTCCGACTTCGAGGAATCGGAAGACTTGTTATCCTCCTTCTTGGAGTCATCGGACTTCTGGTCCTTGCCGTCGGACTCTTTCTTCTCCTCGGTCTTGGCTCCAGAGGCCTGCGCCGCCTTTTCTTCACTTGGCTTCTTTTTGTCTTTATTCTTCACCGCCGTGGCGGCCCTTTCCGCAGAGCCGCTTCCTTGCTTTGCAACGCTGGCACATCCAAGTTGAGGTGCCGAAAGGCACACCAGAAGCGCAACGATAATAGCCTTTGTTCTCACACCGATCTCCCTGACCATGAAACCGGGCGTTGGACACTAGCCGATATCCAACGCCCGGCTCGCTTTTACATCTGCCCGCGGCGCTTCTTCCGGTCGAGGAAGACGCCGGCCGCCACGAGGACGGTACCGCCGATGGCGAACGTCTCCCCGATGAGGTCCGTGCGGTCGCCGGTCTGGGCGAGGCTGCCGGGCTGGGTGGTCTCCGTGCCGGCGAGATGCTTCGGGCTGTATGCCACCTGCTGCTTTGCGGCCTCCTCTGCCTCCTGTCGTGCGATCTCATCGGAAAGCTTCTGCTCCGCTGCGATGCGGTCGGACTTCGCCTGCTCGTAGGCGGCGAGTGTCGCATCGTAGCCGGGCTGGAGCTCGTCCACCGTGGCCTGCTTCTCGTCCAGGATGGCCTTGGCGGGCGCGACCTTGGCACGTGCCTCGACTGCTGCGGCGAAAAGCGCGTTGAGGGCGTCATCCGCGTTCACATCATGGCCGGAAGCGATCGCCGCGCCGGCGTCGATGGAGTTCAGCTTCGACAGCTTGGCGTCTGCCTGTGCCTTTGCCTGCTCGGCGGCAAAGACCAGGGACTCGGCGGCGATGGTATCAGCCTTCGCAGCATCGAGCGCGGCCTTGGTGTCATTGACGGCCTTTACTGCATCCTGCTCGCGCTGCTGTGCCTCTGCGAGCTTCGCGGCAAGACCGGTGAGGATGTCGAGGTTCGACTGTGCGTCCTCGAGATCGGTCTGGGAGCCGGTGAGCTTGTCGGCGGCAACGCCGGTGTCGGCCCTTGCGGCATCGACGGCACGCTGGGCATCTGCGAGGGCGCGTGCGGTGCCGTCCGCCTTTTGCTTGGCGGCTGCGAGGACTGCCGCCTTCTCGGCCTGGTCGGCTGCCGCCGCGTCGTGGACGCTCTTTGCGGTATCGACCGCCTTCTTGGCGTCGGCGACGTCCTGGAAGAACTTCGCGAGGTCGGCGTTCGCATCGTCCACGCCCTGCTGCTTAGCAGCGGTGTCCGCCTTGGCGGAATCCAACTTAGACTGTACGGTCGTTACGGCTGCGTTGGCGGCATCAAGGGCGACCTGCTTCTGCTGGACGGTCGACTTTGCCGTATCGACTGCCGCGTTGGCGGCATCGAGGTCCGATTTCGCCGCATCCAGCTTGGCCTGGGCATCCGTGACGCCCTGCTGCTTGGCGGCGACATCAGCCTTGGCGGCATCGACGGCACGCTGGGCATCGGCAACGCCCTGCTTCGCGGAATCGACATCTGCCTGTGCGGAATCCGCCGCGCCCTGCTTCTGCTGGACGGTTGTGGCGGCACCGGCGGCTGCCTGCTTCTTGAATGCGAGATCGGCCTTGGCTACGTCGAGTGCGCTCTTGGCGTTCTTGAGACCGTCGATGTAGGAGGTCAGCTTCTGCTCATACTCGTCGACGGACATGGGGTTCATGTTCCAACCGGAGCCTGCCCAACCCAGGTTTGCGGTATCGAAGCTGTCGGTCTTCCAGCCGTTCATGGTTCCCTTGCTGCAGACCGCCATGCCCATATAGCCGATTTCAGGGCTGATGACATGCAGGTAGTGACCGACAGTTGCGGGATATCCGGCAACCTTAAAATGCTGGTTGACATAGGATTCAATCCCACTATGCGACTTGTAGAAGTCTACGGCATCCTTACCGATTAGACCGGTGACGCCATAGAGCTCCTTTACCGCCTGATCGAAGAAAGCCTTTTCTTGGTCCACCCACTGCGGTTTCGGATCGGTTCCATAGTTCCATGCGAGGTTTTCGCTCGTATCAAACTGCATGGAATGCCCAAACTTGACATCGGAATAGTTCGCGTTGGCAATCGCTGCCGCAATGAGCTTGTACGTGACCTGGAGCTCAGAGAGACCGACGGACTTGCGGTACTCGTTGATGGACTTCATGTACGGGATTGCCGCGAGCATGTTGTCGAGACTGGTCGCGTCGAGGCTGTTTCCCACCTCGGTGTAGTCCTTGTATGTGCAGTTCTGGATGATCTCGATGGCTGAATCGGCACCCATGGCACGGAAGAAGCCGATGGCTCCCTGCTTGAGCTGCGCGTCGGCGGTATCGAGTTTCGCCTGTGCCTCGTCGACCTTCTGCTGCGCAGCGGTCACGGCGGCGTCTGCGGTATCCTTTGCGGTCTTTGCGTTCGCGAGCTCTACGTCGGCGGCTGCCTTGGCGGACTCGGCGTCTTTGACAGCCTGCTTCGCGGCATCCAGCTTGGCGACGGCGTCAGCATTCGCCTGCTTGGCGGCATCAAGGTCGGAGTTCGCGGTCACGAGTGCGGACTGGGCGGCGGTCACGCCGGACGCGGCATCGAGTGCGACCTGCTGCTTTACGGAGAGGGACGCCTGGGCATCATTCAGCTCGGTCTGTGCCGTTGCCGCAGCGGACTGCGCCTGCTCGAGCTCGGACTCGCACTGGGACTGTGCCGCTCGTGCGGCGGTGAGGGCTGCCTCTGCGTCCGCGACCTTCTGCTTCGCGGCTTCGTACTCAGGACCGCTGGCGCCTGCCTCCGCTGCGGCGAGGTCGGCTTTCGCCTTCTCGTAGGCGGCGCTGGCGGCTGCGGCCTTCGCATCCGCCGTGTCCTTGTTCTGCTGGGCTGCGGCGAGGACGGTATCTGCGGAATCCTTTGCAGACTGGGCCGCGACCAGCTTGGACTGGGCATCGGCAAGCGTCGCGTTGGCGCCTGCGAGCTCGGTCTGTGCCCTGCTCACGGCATCCTGGGTGTCGCGCACGGCCTGCTCGGCGGCACTGATCGCCTCCGGGGTGGCGCTTACGGCATCGGCCTTGGCTTTATCGAGGGCATCCTGAGCGTCCTGGGCCGCCTTGAGGGCGGACTGGTACGTCTCGTCCTTCTCGGATGCATCTGCCTTGGCGTCTGCGAGACCCGCCTTCGCCTGCTCGAGGTCCTTTCTGGCGGCATCGGCGGCGTCCTTGCCCTCCGCGACCTGACGGGCGTACTCGTCCATTGCCGCTCGGTCGGCTGCCGTGCCGGCGCTGACTGCAGAATCGTAGGATGCCTTGGCCTGGTCGCGGGCGGAAGCCGCCTCGTTGTAGGGACCGGCAGCCTCATCGTAGGATGCCTTGGCGGCGTCCTCCTTCGCCTTCGCCTCGTCGACTGCCTTCTGCAGGTCCGCGATGGTCTGTGCGGCGGATTTCGCGCCGGTACCGGATGCCGCGCCGGCGTGGGCGGCGATCGGCGACATCACGGCGGGGTGCTGCGTGCCCCCGTCACCGGTCTGGGCGAATGCCGCGAACGGTGAGATGAGGCTCGATCCGGTCATGGCGGCCATGGTCGCCGCGGTGACAGTCAGACGCGCGATCCCCTTCGGGGCGTGAATCTTTTTGCTTGGCAGTGCGGCGAAGTGATCGCCACCGGCAGCGAAATGCTTTCCCTGAGTCATTGTGCTGTTCCATTCCTTTTCCGTGCCCTATCCGACTGGGCATCAGAGTGCTTTCCAATAGAGATAATTATGCGCCTTAACTGGGATTGTTGTATATAGTCCGTTGGCTTTTATACAACAATCCATGACTCTTTTTGTCATGGATATCTCGCCGCTACAACGATCCTTTGGTCTACGCTGCAAAGAATTAAGATCAAAGTCTGGTTACTCTCAAGTACAATTTGCGAATCGCATCGGCATGGACAGGTCTTACTACGCCTCGATAGAGGTCGGACGAAGAAATGTCAGTCTTTCTAACCTCTGTAAAATTGCTAACGGATTCGACATGACAATCGCTGCACTCATGACTGGTGTGACTGAGAAAACGGATTAGTCCATCAATCAATCAGCGAACGCAGTGAGCGAATCAATCGACGGCACAGCCGGCGGCAAGGTCACGGCACGTGACCGCGCAGCGAGCTTCGCGAGCGAAGGGGGACAGCATCGCCGTCCCTATATCTTTATAGTATATTTCTCTATTAATTGGTTTCACCAAAATGGGTATTGCGCAAGCTTCTGAACAGGCGTTTTTATCAAAAACTCAAAGCAGCCGAATCATCAAAATGGTGAAATTATTTACCCAAATTGAGGAAGCGCTTCACCAAAATGGAACCGACTAACGGCTGTTGAAAACTTTTTATCCCCAAAATGGTGATTTCCTGTTTTCAGTGGAAAACTCGGTAAGTTAAATTATTTACTTACCAGATTTACAAACAAAAGCAGTTCTTAACCCTAAAACCAGAACAGGTCAGAAGCAAAATTAACTCCTGACCTGCGATTTTTCTGGTGCCCCCGGGCGGATTCGAACCGTCGACACCCGCTTTAGGAGAGCGGTGCTCTATCCCCTGAGCTACGGAGGCATGTTGTACTAGTGTAGCAGATTTACGCCGCCGCCATACAGCGCATAGCCACTCTTCGGGGTAGTCATTGGGAACGTTCTTTAATGACTAGTCGTTAAAGAACGTCGCAGACGACTAGTTACCTTTGTGGAAGAGGCTCTTGATGACGCTGGGGATGCTCTTGGCGCCCTTGGCCGTCACATCGATAAAGTCAGGCGAACGCACGAGCTTATCCTCGTCGACGTACTTGCGGACCGCACGAAGCGTCTCTTTGTCGTCGCGCGTCGAAAACGTAAAGTGGCCGTTGTCCTTGGTGAAGATGGCAAAACGCGTAATCTTCTTGGTGCCGCGCAAAACCTCGGCGGCGATGTAGTCAACCTCATCCCACGGGATTTGAATATAATCCTCGGGATTGCGCTCGTTATAGTACTCGAACGCCTTATTGCCCACCATCACGTTGCCGTGGCTGGTAAGCCCCATCAGGCAGGTTGCCGGCGTTGCCAGATCGACCGTGCTGTTCTGTGATTGCGCCATGCGCGCCTCGCCCTCCAAATAAAACAATCGGACCGCATCCAGTGTACCCACCGGGTGCGGTCCGTTTCAATGGCTCAATAGCCCTTGCCTAGCAACTCTCGGTCTTAAGCCGAAGCGTGCTTACATGAAGCCGCAGACGCGACCGATGATGCCGACGGCGAAGAGAGCCAGGATGATGACGATCGGGCTGACCTTCTTCTTGAGGAGCTTGCAGACCAGCAGGGTCAGGCACACGGCGGCAAGGCCGGGGATGAGCTGATCGAGGTTGGCCTGAAGCGTGGTGACCTTCACCGGGTCGAGTGCGTTGGCACCGACAGAGCTGTACATCGTCAGCGCCTGCTTGATGCCCTCAGAACCGGCGGGCAGGTTGGCCCAGTCAATATAGGCGCCAGCAGACTGCGTGACCTTGGAGACGACCGGGGTAAAGGAGATGGAAACCCAACGCTCGACAAGGGCGCCGATGATGAACATACCAAGGATGGAAGCACCCTCGGTGACCTTGCCCATCAGACCGCCGGAGAGGTCCTTGGCGATGGAGGAGCCGACCTTGTAGCCAAACTCCTGCGTGTACCACAGGAAGGCGTAACGGATGATGTTCCACGCGAAGAAGAACAGCAGCGGACCGGCGATGCTGCCGGACAGGGCCAGGGAAGCGCCCAGTGCGCCCAGAATCGGGCGAAGGGTGAACCAGAAGGCGGGGTCGCCGACGCCGGCGAGCGGGCCCATCATACCGACCTTGACGCCCTGAATGGCGACGTCGTCAATCGGAGCACCGTTGGCGCGCTCCTCCTCGAGGGCGAGGGTAACGCCAATGACGGGGGCGGAAACATAGGGGTGGGTGTTATAGAACTCCAGGTGGCGCTTAAGAGCGGCAATCTGGTCATCCTTGCTGGTGTAGAGCTTCTTGATCGCAGGGATCATTGCGAAGCACCAGCCGCCGTTCTGCATACGCTCGTAGTTCCACGAGCCCTGAAGGAACTGATGACGGAAGCAAACCTTCTTACGGTCAGCCTTGGTGAGCTGAATCTTGTTCTCTGCCATATGTATCACTCCCCTCCTACTCGTAATCGTTCAGAATGTCGCCGAGCGGGTCACCGGAGCCACCGCCCATGCCGCCACCCTGCTTGGCCAGATCCTTAAGGCCAAGGTAGATGAGGGCAAGGGAGATGCCGATGAGGCCAAGGGCGATCAGCGTGAGCTGAGGGATGGCAGCAAGGACAAAGCCGAGGATGAAGAACGGCCAGGTCTCCTTGGTGGCCATCATGTTGATGACCATGGCGTAACCGACGGAAGCGACCATGCCGCCGCCGACAGCCATGCCGCCGGACAGCCAATCGGGCATAGCGTTAAGCGCGTTGGTAACAGCCTCGGCCGGGATGATGCACAGAAGTACTGCCGGGATGGCGATACGAACACCCTGCATGAGGATGCCGGCGTACTGCCAACGCTCGATGCCGGCGAAGTCGCCCTTCTCGGCGCAGGCGTCCATGCCGTGAACCATAGCGGTAGCCAGGGTACGGCAGATCATGGTCAGGAACAGACCAGCGACCGACAGCGGGACGGCGACGGCGATGGCGGCGGTAACGGCCTTGGCCGAATCGGTGGCGCCACCGTTGAGGGCGAGCACCATGATGATCGAAGAAGCGACCGAGGCCAGAGCGGCGTCAGGCGCGACGGCGGCGCCGACGTTAGCCCAGCCAAGGGCCATCATCTGGAGCGAACCGCCCAGGAGGATGCCCTCCTGAAGGTGACCGGTTACGAGACCGATAAGCGTGCATGCCACGAGCGGCTGATGGAACTGGAACTCATCCAGAATGCCTTCCATACCGGCAAGCAACGCGACAATCGCAACAAGCAGAATAGTGATTGCAGACATGTATCGGACCCTCCTTTACTATGCTTGAGCGGCCAGTTCGGCCTTTGCTTTCTTCAACATGGCGTCGAGATCCTCGGAGGAATCCGAAGGAACCTTGCGGACCTCGAACTTGACGCCCTTGGCCTTGAGAGCCTCGATGGTCTTGACGTCGTCATCGCCCATAGCGACAGCGTTAGTGACGACGACCTTGCCCTTGGAGTGGGCCATGGAACCGATGTTGGCTTCCTTGATGTCGACGCCGGCCTCGATGGCCCTGAGCAAATCCTGCGGGTTCTCGAACAGCAGCATCGCCTTGGTGTCGCCAAAGCGCGTGTCCTTGACGACCTCGGCCATCTTCTTGATAGGCACGACGTTGGCGTGGACTCCCGGAGGGGCAGCCTGCTCGATCATGGTCTTGCGGAGCTCGTCGTGAGCAACGCCGTCGGAGACCACGATGATGCGGTTGGGGTTGATCTGCTTGGTCCACGTGGTGGCCACCTGACCATGCAGCAGACGCGTGTCGATACGGACGTGGGCGATCTTGATGTGCCCGTCGCCGATCACCGTTCCCGGAGGAATGGCACCCGCAGGAGCAGCGGCGGCCGCAGCCGGCTTCTTCTCCTCGGGCTCCAGAGACTCGGGCTTGACGCGCACGCCGGCCTTAGCCTCAGTCACGAGATGTTTTGCGATCGCATGTGCAGTGTTCTTTGCGTCAAAGCGCTGCGAATATGCCTCGATGAGCATAGGCAGGTTGACACCGGTGACGATAGCCCAGGAATCATGGCCCTCGATGAGACCGCTGATCTGGTTGAAGGGCGTGCCGCCCCACAGATCAACGAGGAAGAGCACCTGCTCCTGGTCCTCGAAGGAAGCGACTGCTTCCTCGACCTTGGCTCGGAAGTCGTCGGGGCCCATGCTCGGCTCGAGCGAGACCACGGCTACAGACGGCTGATCGCCAAAGACCATCGAGCCCGTCTGCTTGATTCCAGCCGCCAAGTCACCATGGCTAGCAAGAACAATACTTACCATCACATAACCTCCTTTTTGTCTACGTAGTTCCTACACGACAGTTATGGAGTATAGCTGCAAATACAGCAGAATTGTTTGAAAAACTGCAAAAGGTAGCATTATTTGTTTAAACGTCTTGTTTTGTTACAAGCTGATTACATTCCAGTATTTTGGCTGATTTGCTGCTGAGGATTGATAGCTGATCTATTTACATGACCGAATTGAGCACGCTGTTCATTATTGCCGGTTTTAAACAAACACAAATGTGCTCGGGTTGAGGCTATTTCGTTTAAACAGATGGTGCTTGACTAATGGTAAGAAATATGCTCTAGCAAAGTAGTCGTTAGGGACGTTCTTTAATGACTAGTCGTTTAAGAACGTCCCCAACGACTAAGTTAGGCGATGTGGAGGGGGTTGGCGGCGTCGACGGCATCGGGGGCATCGGATAGGCCGTCGGGGGCAGCGTCTGTCGGGTCCTCGTCGGGGGTCTCGATCTGCTTGATCATGACCTCCTGGCCCTGCAGCAGATAGGTCTCGCCGCTACCGCAATGGGGGCAGGTCTTGCCGTGCTCGACCGTCGCGTAGTCGCAGCCGCACGCCTCGCAATGCGTCACGGCCTCGACAGGCTCCACAATAAGCTCCGCGCCCTGCGTGATAGGCTTTTTATCTGCCGCCCAGCGCCAAGCATCAAGCAGCAGATCGGGAACGACGCCCGAGACCTCGCCCAGGAGCAGCGTCACGCTCGAAACGCGACTCACGCCATTGGCGCGCGCCACATTCTCGACATCGCGAATGATGTGATAGACGATTCCTAATTCATGCACTTTTTCTTCCGCCGTTCTAACGAACGGCGGTCGACTTGACGCTGCGCGAGCCCCAGACGGACGATCTGCCTTTCCATCGTCGGGCATGGGCAAAAGCCCTATGCCCTCCTCTTTCAAGGCACCTCGCCACGCCTGGGACCCGCTCGCTGTCCAACCGCCCTCTGCGCCGTTCGCTTTCTTGTTAGGTTCTTTTATTTCTTCCCAAATTTAATCTTGATCGCACGCTTGAGCGCGTACTTGCCGAGGCTTGGGAGCTTTTGCTCGTATTTGACCATCGTGGAGCACTCGGGGCGATCGCGATCCAGGTGGATGGCATCGAACGCGCACTTGGTGGTGCACAGGCCGCAGCCGATGCACTTGTTGGGGTCGACGATCGAGGCACCGCAGCCCAGGCAGCGAGCGGTCTCGGCGCGCACCTGCTCCTCGGTAAAGGTCTCGACGTACTCGCTAAAGGGCGCAACCTTCTCGCGCTCGCGGTCGACACGTGCCACCTCGCGGCTTGCGTTGTCATAGCTCTCAATCACAACATCGTCGCGGTCAAGCGCGGTGTAGCGGCGCTGGTTGCGGCCGATGGTGAGCGTGGATCCCGGCTGCACAAAGCGATGGATGGACACGGCGGCCTCGTGACCGGCGGCGATGGCATCGATGGCAAAGCTCGGACCGGTATAGACGTCGCCGCCCACAAAGATGTCGGGCTCGGCGGTCTGATAGGTCTGGGGATCGGCCAGGGCGCCCTGGCCGCGGCCGAGCTCTACCTTGGAGCCTGCCAGCAGGTCGCCCCACACAATGGACTGGCCAATCGACATGACCACGCGGTCGGCATCGACGCGGCGCAGGTCGTTCTCGTCGTACTCGGGTGCAAAACGGCCCTCGTCGTCATAGACACGCGTGCAGCGCTTGAAAGTGATGCCGCACACACGGCCGGCCTCGTCCAGATGGATCTCCTTAGGGCCCCAACCGCAGCTGATGTGCGCGCCGTCCTCAATGGCCTCGCAACGCTCCTCCTCGCTGGCGGGCATCTGGGCCTCGCTCTCCAGGCAGAACATCTCAACATGCTCGGAACCCAGACGGCAGGCGTTGCGGGCAACGTCGATGGCCACGTTGCCGCCGCCCACCACGATGGTGCGGCCGGACAGCGCGTCAATCTTGCCGCTGTTGACCTCGCGCAAAAAGTCGACGGCCACGGTCACACCCTCGGCGTCCTCGCCCGGAATGCCGGCAAGGCGGCCGCCCTGGCAGCCGATGGCAACATAAAAGGCCTTAAAGCCCTGCTCGCGCAGCTCGTCGAGCGTCACATCGCGACCGACTTCCACGCCATAGCGGAACTCGGCACCCATCAGGCGAATGATCTCGGCCTCGGCCTCGATAACATCCTTCTGCAGCTTAAAGCTGGGAATGCCGTAGGTAAGCATACCGCCCGGGCGCTCGTTTTTCTCGAACACGACGGGCTTGTAGCCCTTCTCGGCCAGGTAGAAAGCGCAGGACAGGCCAGCCGGACCGGCACCGATGATAGCGATCTTCTGGTCGAAGCCGCCGGCACGCGTCGGGGTCACCACAGGTGGGACATAGCGGGTCGCGGCATCCAGATCGCGCTGGGCGATGAACTTCTTGACCTCGTCGATAGCCACGGCGGCGTCCACACGACCGCGGGTGCAGGCATCCTCACAGCGGCGGTTGCACACGCGGCCGCAGATAGCGGGCAGCGGGTTCTCGCGCTTTATGAGCGCCAGCGCCTCGTCATAGCGACCCTGAGCCGCGAGCTTCAAATAGCCCTGAACGGCAACGTGCGCGGGGCAGGCCGTCTTGCAGGGGGCGGTGCCGGACTCATGCGTCTCGATGCGGTTGTCGTTGCGGTAGTTGGGCGACCACTTGGTGTGGTCCCACTTGGTGGCATCGGGCAGCTCCTGGCGCGGATACTCGGGCACCTGTCCGCCCGCCTTTTTGCTGCAGAGCTTCTGGCCCAGCTTGGCGGCGCCGGCCGGGCACACCTCAACGCAGCGACCGCAGGCCACGCACTTGTCCTTCTCGACCTTGGCGACATAGGCCGAGCGCGACAGGTTGGGTGTGTTGAACAGCTGCGAGGTGCGCAGGGCGTAGCACACGTTGACGTTGCAGTTGCAGATGGCGAAGATCTTGTTCTCGCCGTCGATGTTGGTGATCTGGTGCACAAAGCCGTTGTCCTCGGCCTGGCGCAAGATGTCGTAAACCTCGTCGCGGGTCACGTAATGGCCACGATCGGTCTCGACCACGTAGTCGGCCATATCGCCCACGGCGATGCACCAATCTGCCGGGTCGTCGGCGCAGCCCTCACCCATCACGCGACGGCTCGCGCGGCAACTGCAGGTGCTAGCAGCATATTTGCCATCGTATTTGTCGAGCCAATGCGCGATATGCTCAATAGGCACCGACGTGCTCGCGGCATCGATGGCCTTCTCGACCGGAATGACGTGCATGCCGATACCGGCGCCCCCGGGCGGCACCATCGGCGTAGCCTTGGACAGCGGGCCTTTGGATGCCTGCTCAAAGAACTTGGCATAGACCGGGTGCTCCTCGAGCTGACTCACGCGCATGTTGAGGAACTCGGCGGAACCCGGCACCAGCATGGGCAGCACCCACTGCTTGGCGCGCTCGGGATTTTCCCAGTTGTACTCGAGCAGACCCGTGTAGCTCATGTCGTCGAGCATCTTCTCGATATCGGCCTCGGGCATGCCGGTGAGCTTCACCATCTCGGGCAGCGTGTAGGGACGGCGCATCTTCATCTTGCAGAGTACCTCGGCCTGCTCGTCGGTTGCGGCCTCGGCAAACGACCAGTACTCGTAGCCCAGCAGCTCGTCGCGATGCAGAAGACGGTTGGTGCAGTGCTCGCACAGCTTGACAATAGCCTCGCGCGGATGCTCCGGCAGCGGCGGCACGAACTCCGCGCCGATATCGGGCTCGGTGTAGCTAATCCCCGGTCCGTTGAGAATCATGGTTGTCCCTTCTCTTGCCGCAGCCCGGCGAGGCCACGGCACCCCTCTTTTTTGCAGGCCGGGCATGCCCCCATGCCGTTCACCCGCCATTAGTTGACATTGTGTCAAAAACAGTATTGACGAACCGTCAACAATATTCAAGACTGTTAGGTGAACGGTCGGGCTCAAACGGACGAAAGGCGGCAAACGCATGAGCGATAACGCATCGAACACCTCTGTGGCTGACGCCGTCCCCGCGCCCGATAGCGCGGCCAAGCGTCTGACGGGCGACGAACGCCGTCGCGAGATCCTCGCCGCCGTGCGCACCGTGAGTTCCGAGCTGGGCGTGTCCCACCTATCGGTATCGGCCGTGACCAAGCGAGCCGGCTGCACGCGCTCGCTGTTCTACCACTACTTTGCCGATATGGACGCCGCCGTCACCGCCGTCATGGACGAGGCAATCGACGGTTTTATCTCCGAGCTCGAGCAGTGGAATGCCAGCCGCATCGTCGGTGATATCGAGGGCGCGCTCGACACCGTCGCCCCGCTCTTTAAGCGCCTGGTCGCCAGCGGCCACGAGCTGCCGAGTACGCTCACCTCGAGCAGCGGCGCGCTCTACGGCGGCTTTTTGCACAACGTGGTCCAGCGCGTGGCGCAGTATATCTGCGACACCACCGTGGTGGACTTTGTCGCCCATCACGAGCTGCGCATCGACCATGTCTACGAGACGTTCTACACCCTCATCATGGGGTTGTTGATGTATATCCGCACGCACCCCGATGTGCCCGACGAGACGGTCAAGGAAATCATCGCCTCGACACTCCACATCGAGGGCTATACCGCCAAGTATCCCGAGCGCAAGCCCAGGAACTGACGACATTTGGCCAAACTGCCCGCGATCGGAAGAGGGGCCGCGGGCGTGTGAAAGGAGAGCAGCATGCTGTTCGATGTTTGGGGTAGCGATACCCTTATCTACTGGGTCGGCTGGGCCATGGTCTTTATCGGCCTGATCGTGCTCAACGAGGTCGGCCGCCGCACCAAGCTGGGCGCGGCCATCATCTTTGGCGTGGCTCCGCTGGCCATGACCATCTACTGCGTCGCCATCGCCATCGGCGTTTCGCAGGGTGCCGAGTGGGCGCTCACCAACCCCACCCATGTGTACCAGAACAGCTGGTTCCACTACGCCAAGGTATACGCGGCGCTGGCCGGTTGCTGGGGCTTCATTGCCATTAAGTACCAGTGGGGCAAGATCGGCAAGGCGCATTGGTTCCGCGCGTGGCCGTTTGTGATCGTCGCCATCAACATCATGATCGCCGTCGTGTCCGACTTCGAGAGTGCCTATCACTTCTTTGTCTTGGGCCAGTCCACCTGGGTCACCTCCGAAGGTGCTACGCAGCTGGCCGGCTGGAACAACGTGTTCAACGGCATCGCCGGTATCATCAACATCTTCTGCATGACCGGTTGGTGGAGCGTCTACGCCTCCGAGGACAAGACCGACATGCTGTGGCCCGACATGACCTGGGTCTACATCATCGCCTACGATATCTGGAACTTCTGCTACACCTACAACTGCCTGCCCACCCACTCCTGGTTCTGCGGCTTTGCGCTGCTGCTGGCGCCCACCGTCGCCGCCTTTATTTGGAACAAGGGCGGCTGGATCCAGAACCGTGCCTTTACGCTGGCCATTTGGTGCATGTTTGCCCAGGTGTTCCCCTACTTCCAGGAGGAGTCCATCTTTGTGACCCACTCCACGCTCGACCCCGGCGCCGCTACCGCGGTCTCGATCGCCGCACTGGTCGCCAACGTCGCCGCAATCATCTACATCGCCTACCGCGCCAAGAAGCTCGGCCGCAATCCCTACAAGCAGGATGTCTTTGAGGGCACCAGCGATTGGGAGAAGGCCACCGCTCGCCGCGCCAAGGTTGATTACGCTCACGCCGAGTAACGTGTTTATTCCGCCCACATTTGGATGTAGGCAAGCTTAGCCGACGCCGCAATCGCGCGTCATGCGCAGCCCCGGAAAGCGATTCGCCCGCTTTCCGGGGCTTTTTGTTGTTGCGCGCATTCACGCACATATGCAAAACCTCTCTCGCAGATAAAATCAGATTTCCAACCGACTGACAGCCCTATGTGACCCCAATTTTGGGTACATTGTTGTCCCGATATTGAGCTTGGGGGATATATGAAAGATGAGACGATGGGCCAAGAGGATGCGGTCCAAGATGCAGAAGCGTGTGCCGAGGCCCTGGAGAGCCTAGACCAGATCGCGCTGGCCGAGATTGCGTTTGACGATTCGAGCGTTGATGTGCAGGATGAGCCGGAAGCCGGGGCGCAGTCCGATGGTAAGGACGCAGACGACGTTGAGCCTACCGAAGATGAGGTAGATCACGAAGACACCGAATGTGAGGCCGACGACCAGACCGAATCCGACACAAGCGAGGAAACCATCTTGCTCGACAGCTTGCCGGCCGAAGATTCGCTGACCCGCGAGCTCCCTGGCTTAGGCTCTGCGCCTGCCGTGGACGAGACCATCGCCATGGGCGATATTCCCCTACCGTCCGTTCCTTCGGCACGCGAGGCCGAGGTTCGCCATCGCAAGATGTCGCCCAAGCGCCGCAATCTAATGGTCGCCGGCGCTGTGGCCGTTGCGCTTGTCGCCGGCGGCGCAGGCTACGCAGCCTGGAACGGATACCGGCAAGAGCAGGCTGCCATCGCCGCCGCCAATGCCCACACGATGATGTCGGTGCAGATTGGCGTGCATGCCGCGGGGCTCGACTGTTCCACCGGCTCCAAGATTCCCGTACAAGTGAGTGGCCAGGATTCTGACGGATCCTCCGTGAGCGAAACACTCTATGTTGACGAGCACGGCCGTGGCATCAAACTGCTACCCGGTGACTACACGCTCTCCATCGCTGCCTCCCCCATCGCGTCCGACGGCACCGTCTATACCGTGCCGACCACCAAGGCGCAGGTCACGATCAAGAGCGACGGACAGGACCTAAGCAGCCAGGCCACCTTTAAGCTCAAAGTGCCTTCGGCCGACACGGTGACTGACGACCAGATCGATGCCGCCGCCAAGTATGCCGAGGAGGGAGGCGCGAGCTCCGCCGCCACCGCCAAGGTGCTCCAGCAGGCGGCAACCGCGCGGCGCGACGCCGCCGTCAATGCCGTGAGCGCGCAAAAGGCACAGGCGGCCCGTGATGCCGACGCCCGTCACAAGGCAACCGACCTTTACCAGCTCGATATCCCCGTCGAGTGGTACGGCAAGGTCGAGACTTGGCAGAATGGCAGCACGCTATGCATCTATCTTGCCGGCGACAGCGATACGCCGATCGTGACGCTCGTCGCGGTGCGCGAGGGCGAGAGCTTTACGCCCGATGAGGGCGATACGGTTTTGGGTGCGGCCAATCTAGGCAACGGTTATACCGTCTACGCCAGCGGCCCCGTCTATCCGTACGTGGTGCCCCAGACCATCAACGGACGGACGCAGAATCCCGTGTCAACCTACCCCATGGACACGGCCATTGAGCTTGTCGAGCTTACGACCGGCAACCGCTACACCTATAGCCAGATCAAGAACGTACTGGTCGGCAAAGACAGCAAAGCCGACGCCGCGACCAAACTCGAGACCGACTACCTCGCCCAGATTCTCCTGCCGAGCATCAAAGCCCAGGACTAGCCGGGCGCATCATGGTGCTCCCCAACCGTGATGAAGGGGCCAGGAGGTCCTGGCCCCACAGATCCGTAGATGATTAGGCAAGGAGCCACTTCCATGCGGGAACAACGTGTACCACACCGTGCTCGCATGGAATATCGGCCTGCTCATCCATGGTAACGATTGCCGACTCACCAAGATCGAACTGGGCCATCGAGGCATCAAGCGCGGCAATTTCGCGCTCGCGCGTTTTCTCACTTGCCATATCCACACTCACCTGAATCAGGCTATAAGCCCGCATGAGAAGTGCGTCCCCAGCCACAAAGTCCACCTCATGGCTTTTGCTCTTCTCTTTGATCAGCAGGCGGCAGACCGATCCGATCCTCACCGCGGGAGTCCTTCTTCTTAGCGCGTTGAACACTGCGGTCTCGAGCCTCTGGCCCTGGTCCAATGCCGATGCGGGAGAGAATGCTCCAAACATCGCGGGATCGACAGCGTAGACCTTAGACGCAGACCGCATGTTATTTGCCAGTGAACGCGTGAACTCCGGCACGGAGAACAGCAGGTAGGCATCCTCATAATACTCAAGTAAGTCGCTGAGCGAATTACGACTGACGGGTATCTGCCTGCTCTTGAACTCGTTGTACACTTTGTTCACCGACAGCTCTCGTCCCGAAGATGCCATACACCGCGTTAGGAACAGCGATGCCAGGCGAGGGTTCTTGACGTCGTAACGCTCAATGACGTCCATAGCGACCGTTCGCGAAGCATATTCCTGTAGCAGCTGAATCGCGTCTGCGGGCGTCTGCTCAAGCGTCGCGATGAATCCCCCTCGTTCAAGATATCCGATCAGATGATGTCGAAGCAGCGCTGCATCGCTTGGGGAAAAGGTCGCATCTGGCTCGAAAACGCTCCCCGTCTTATATCGAACGTATTCCGAAAAACTCAACGGAAAAAGCTCTCGTATAAGAGAACGACCCCTGAACTCGCTCTTAAGTTCTGAGGACAGCATCTTAGAAGAAGATCCCGTCACATAGACGGTCGCTTTCTCCGTATCGACTACACGCCGCAGAAACGCACCCCATTCGGGAATTTCCTGGATCTCGTCAAAGAAAATGTAAGCGCCCTCGGTTCGAGCAGCAGGATGCAGCGCATAGAACGTGTCGAGCACGTCCGCCAGCAGCGATGGCTCATACGGGCGCAAGCGCTCATCCTCACAATTGAAATAAAGCATCCGGTCAAGGTCGATACCTTGACCCTGAAGCCGCTGCATCTCCTGATACAGGCGATACGTCTTTCCACAACGACGGGCTCCCACAATCACATTTACGATGTTGTCGCGCTTGGGTTCCTGCGGGTTTCCCAGATCAAGGTCGCGCTCAAAGACCTGTGGAACTCCTTGTTGCTCAAAGTCCTTTATTTTCTGGGCCACCAAGTCGTTGAATGCCATGATTCTCCAATCTTGCTTATATGCTAATCAAGATTATATCGATTCTTGATTAGCAGGAGAGCAAGATTTATGCGTATCTTGATTAATTGGTAAGCAAATTTTTCTGTTACTGGTCTCCCGGAGGATGTCGAACGGCTGAGGAGCCACCAAGCTCGAGAGAATGATTTTTCTGGGACGGGGATTTAATAATCATTCGGTACAAAATGATTATTAAATCCCCGTCCCAGAAAAATCATCAGGCAGGCGGGAGGGGGCAAAAGTAGCTAAAAAAGCCCCGTCCCAAATGAGCTACTTAGCGCCAGGGGTCGGCTTCGAAGAGGGGCTCGCGCTCGGGGCGGCGATCGCTGTAGGGATCGTAGCCGTCGTCGTCCTCGTTCTCGGCGCGAATATAGGGGTCGCGCGGCTTGGGTGCCGGCTTAGGCGCAGGCTTGGGTGCGGCGGGTGCGGCATCGGTCGCCGGCGTGTTCGTCTTGTTCTTGTCTGTCATCTGCGCATCTCCTTGCATCGCATCCGTTCAGCATCATCGATTGTCGCACGAAAAAGGGCGGCGGATCCAATTGGATCCGCCGCCCTTGGCGTTTTGCGATGGGGGGCGGTTTTAAAGCCGGCCCCAAAATCTACTCGGCGTCTGGAACCTCGTAGGTGGCCGTCGGCGTGTTGTCGCACACGACGGTAAAGCCGCCGTCCTTGTCGGCATCGACCGTCACCTGATCGCCCTCGCGCACCGTACCGTCGATAATAGCGGCGGCAATGGCATCCACGACCTCGCGCTGCACGAGACGCTTGAGCGGACGGGCGCCAAAAACCGGGTCCAGGCCGCCCACGGCGAGCATCTGCTTGGCCGCCGGGGTGATGGCAAGCGTCATGCGCCCCTTGGCCAGACGTGCGCGGACGTCGGCGAGCTGAATATCGACGATCTTTTCGATCTGCGCCATGCCGAGCGGATGGAACACCACGATATCGTCGATACGGTTGAGGAACTCGGGGCGGAAGGTTTGAGCCATGGCCGCGTCGACCTGATGGCGCATCTCCTCCTCGTCCTTGCCGGACAGATCGGCGATAGCCTTGGAACCCACGTTGGACGTCATGATGATAATCGTGTTCTTGAAGGACACTTGGCGACCCTGGCCATCGGTCAGACGGCCGTCGTCGAGCACCTGCAATAGCACGTTAAAGACATCCGGATGAGCCTTCTCCATCTCGTCGAGCAAGATCACGGAGTACGGACGACGGCGCACGGCCTCGGTGAGCTGGCCGCCCTCGTCGTAGCCCACGTATCCCGGAGGCGCACCGATCAGACGCTGGACGCTGAACTTCTCCATGTACTCGGACATGTCGATACGCACGAGCGCGCGCTCGTCGTCGAACAGGCACTCGGCCAGTGCCTTGGCGAGCTCGGTCTTGCCCACGCCGGTGGGGCCCAGGAAGAAGAAGCTGCCGATGGGCTTGTCCGGATCGGAGAGGCCCGCACGGCTGCGGCGCACGGCCGCGGCCACGGCGGAGACCGCCTCGTCCTGGCCGATGACGCGCTTATGCAGCTCGTCCTCCAAGCCCTTCAGCTTGTCGAGCTCGCCCTGCATCATCTTGGACACGGGCACGCCGGTCCAGGCGCTCACGACCTCGGCGATCTCATCGGAGGTCACCTGCTCGTTGAGGCCCTCGCCGTCCTGCTGCTTTTGTGCCTCGAGCGCAGCCTCGGAATCCTGAATCTGCTGCTGCAGACCCGGGATCACGGAATAGCGCAGCTCGGACGCACGGCCCAAGTTTCCGTTGCGCGTCGCGCGCTCCTCTTCACTCTTGGCCTCGTCGAGCTGGCCTTTAAGCTCCTGCACGTGGTCGATGGCGTTCTTCTGGTTGAGCCAGCCGGCCTTTTGCACGTTGAGCTTTTCTTGGACCTCGGCAATCTCCTGGCGCAGGGCCTCCAGACGCTCCTTGGAGGCGTCGTCGGTCTCCTTCATGAGCGCCTGCTCCTCGATCTGCAGCTGGGTGAGCTGACGCGTGGTGGCGTCAATCTCGACCGGCATGCTGTCGAGCTCCATGCGCAGGCGGCTTGCGGCCTCATCGACCAAGTCGATGGCCTTGTCGGGCAGGAAGCGGTCGGCAATGTAGCGATCGGAGAGGTCGGCAGCTGCCACGAGCGCGCTATCGGTGATATGCACGCCGTGGAAGATCTCGTACTTCTCCTTGAGGCCACGCAGGATCGAGATGGTGTCCTCGACGGTAGGCTCGCTCACCATAACGGTCTGGAAACGACGGGCGAGTGCCGCGTCCTTCTCGATGTACTTGCGATACTCGTCGAGCGTAGTCGCGCCGATTGCGTGCAAGTCGCCACGGGCGAGCGCCGGCTTCAGGATGTTGCCGGCATCCATGGAGCCCTCGGTGGCACCCGCGCCCACGATGGTGTGGAGCTCATCGATGAACAGGATGACCTTGCCCTCGGACTTTTGCACTTCCTTGAGCACGGCCTTCAAGCGGTCCTCGAACTCGCCGCGATACTTGGCGCCGGCGACCAGCGCGCTCATGTCGAGCTCGATGAGGTCGCGGTCGCGCAGGGTGCTCGGCACGTCGCCGGCCACGATACGCTGGGCGATGCCCTCGACGATGGCCGTCTTGCCGACGCCCGGCTCGCCGATGAGCACGGGGTTGTTCTTGGTGCGGCGGGACAGAACCTGGATGGTACGGCGGATCTCGTCGGTACGGCCGATGACCGGGTCGAGCTTGCCGGCGCGGGCCAGATCGCAGATGTTGCGACCGTACTGCTCCAGCGCCTCAAACTGGGTCTTATCCTCGGCAGACGTCACGCGGTCATCGCCACGCAGCTCCTCGTAGACCTGCTCGATGCGCTCCTTGGTGACGCCGGCGTCACGCAGTACACGACCAGCCTCGCCCTTGTCCTCGGCAAGCGCCATCAGCAAATGCTCGGTCACCACAAAGCTGTCGCCCATCTTGGTGGCCTTCTTCTCGGCCTTCTCGATGACGCGGACGAGCTCATTGGACAGGCCCATCTGCTGGCCCTCGCCCGAAACCTTGGGCGCGCGGTCGATGGCATCTTGTGTGGAGCGTGCAAGCTGGGCCGGATCGGCGCCGATGCGCTCGATGATCACGGAGATATTGCGCTCGCCGGCACCAAGCAGGGCGGACAGCAGGTGAATCGGCTCCACCGCGCCGGCCTGCGCGTCGGCAGCCGTGCTCATGGCGGTCTGCAGCGCCTCGCGCGACGTCATTGCTAGCTTATCGATTCTCATGGAATCACCTCTCTTGGGGCGGCCGCCCTACGGGGCGGCTTCACGTTGTTCGAGAAGTATTGTTGCCAGCTTTGCGCGATTATATACATAAATCTAAGTCTCTATATATAAGATTTTCTGAGTGATTGAAAGATAGGGAGCAGGTGCGCTCACCCGCTACGGCCTCGTCCCCTTACTATCTCAATCTGTAACATCTAGCGGCTGTTTATGGCTCTAGATGTTACAGATCGAGATGAAATGACCAGCGCACCCGTTTATCTAAATCTGTAACACCAGGCCCACTTTTAGCGGCCAAGATGTTACAGATCGAGACAGACCGAAAACCGCCACAAAGAGGACAGGCACCTTTGTGGTGGTCGCGGTCTCTACTCCTTCGCCGAACCCGTACTTCCCGATTCGACGGTCCAGGGCATCTCATCCTCGAACAGCCATGTACGGGCAGACCCACTATCGCGTGCAGTCTGCGGGTCAGGCAAGCAGGTCTGTTTATAGGCATCTTGGATACACTGACCCATAAAATCGTTGAGCTCGGTCTGGTCGCCCTCCATGACATAGGCGACATCGCCGTCCAAGATGTAGATACCCGGCCCCTCATTGCCCTCGTAGCCGGGATCATACGAAACATCGCATAACTTGGCGCCATTCGCGGTGTCCAACTCGATGGACGAGCGGCATCCGCCAACCATGTCGTTCGCTTTTGCCCGATAGGACGCATATCTGTACCAACGCTTAAATGTTTTGCCCTTGAGTAGCTTGGACGCCCTGTCGATCAGGCTTGTATCCGTGGTATAGCGCATGGCCCCAAGCTGAATACACGGATAATTGCTAATACCCAGCACAGCCGGCTGCTCATCAAAATCAACGGTAATGGTCTCGGGCTTGTCGTCGCCGGTCAGAAGTTCGACAGATTGAGTCACAGGCTTGACCACCGGCTCCGTCACCGCAGCAGGTAGAAACGCCATGCCGACAGTGCCCACGCCAACCACGGCAATCGCAAGCGCCAAAACAATCAATCCAATACGGACAGGACTTCTCACAGCAAAGCACCTCGCAACGCAAACCTTCGCTACCTGCACTAATGATATCGCCAGCCAGCACTATTACCAAAAGAAGCCGCGCGCTCCTCACCACCACAAAGGGGACAGGCACCTTTGTGGTGGTCCAGAGAAGAATCAGCCCCAATTATAAGAGGCGGCATCAAGCCCAGCCTACGTTTGGCGACCCCAAATCGAAGCCCAATGGGGCCTTTCAGCCCCCTCATTCCGGGCGGTCGCTTTCTTTTGAATATTGTCGTAAGCTGGTATCACTTATATTAATGAATGCATACTGTTTGCGAGGTACCCGCCGTGAAACGCTCCACCTATATCGGCCTGCTCGTCTTAGCGTTTGCGATTACCTCAGTCGGCGTAGGAATTATCTATCTCGCATTTCTCCCCGCCTCTGCGACGCAGGCGGCGGTTGAGACCGTAAGCTATCCCATCGAGGTCCTCACCGATATCGTCAAACCCGATTCGATCACCGTCGATTTTGACGGTACGCCCGCAGCGCTTGGGGTCAGCAACTATCCCCGTATCGAACTTGGGGCCAGGCGCTACACCAAAAATGAGCAACTTATCGGCAAGGCAACCAGTTTACTCAAAGGCAAGACGTTTAAGCGGTGGTACGGCGCCGTAATATATCGAGCCAAGAATAGCCAAATGAATGGCGGGTATTATTCGACCCTTGAGCTCGATGCGGCAAACGGGAGCAGATTGTGCAACGTCTCATACGACCCCGGCTGCGTGGACAATGAAGGACCGGGGGTCTACATCTCGGATGGCGACGTAATCTACGTCATGGAAGACGACCAGACGGCAGTCGTCGATTTTATGGATCGGTGTACCGAGGATGCCTACGAACAAACCTGCGAGCCCGATCCGCGGACAGCGCGCAACAGTGGCTCGGCACGCACTTGGCTATTTGACGATGAAATAACCTGGACCCCATCGAAATAGGGTGTCACCGGGCACCTTTGTGATGGTTTTCGGCTCCGATGTTCCACTGTCTTGATCTGTAACATCTAGCGGCCCTTTTCGGTCCCAGGTGTTACAGATTGAGATGAAGTGATCGGCGGCAACCGTTTGTCTCAATCTGTAACAATTACTCGGCAAATAGGGGCCCAGATGTTACAGATCGAGATGAACCGCGGAGCCTCGTCCAAAATCTTAATCTGTAACAGCAGGCACGCTTTTAATAGCCCAGCTGTTACAGATCGAGACAAACGGGACCACCACAAAGGGGGCAGGCACCTTTGTGGTGGTCCAAAAAGAAGCCGCCCCAATAAAAAGAGGCGGCATCAAGCAAGTCTATTTATTAGCGTCCCTCAAGACCCAACGAGAACGTCGCGGTAGCCCCGGCCATACCTTTCCCTCGGGCGACCCTCGCGAAGCGCGTGAGCACGAGGGAAAGGTGTGGCCGGGGCGTACAGCAGCGTTACTCGGCAGCGGTCTTGAACTTGTTGTAGTTGATCAGGCAGCCGGCCTTGACGATGGCACGCTCCTCGGCCGTCATATCGGCAATATAGAGCTCAATCTGCTCGACCACACCGTCGGCGCGCACCACATAGGCGGCGATGTTCTTCAGGTCGCCATCGAGCGTGGCGCGGATACCCGGCACAAAGACGTAGTCGCCCACCTCAAAGTTGGGTTCGGCCTCCATCTGGAAGGGCACCATACCCCAGTTCATGACGTTGGAGCGATAGCGCTTGGTGGCGTACTCGTGAACGATGTTGGCCAAGCCGCCAATCACGCGCTGGCAGCTCGCGGCCTGCTCGCGGGCAGAACCGTCACCGGGCTTCTTGGCATAGATCATGGAGCCAAACTCGGTCGCCTTGGCATCGGCCGCGACGTCCGCGCCGGCCAGTGCCTCAAACACACCGGCAAGCTCGGCATCGAGCGCCGCCAGGTCTCCCGCGGACTCGCCGGCGACGCGGCGCTTCTCCACGGCGTCGACTTCCTTGGAGCGGCCCACGTAGGCCGGGTCGCGGCGGCTCAGCGTAAACTCGGCCAGACCCAGCGGGTTGGAGCGGAAAGAACTCGTCTCGCCCGAGGGAATGAGCTCGTCGGTCGTGGTGACCGGGTCCATGATCTTGGAGCACACCTTAAGCAGGATGTCGTCGCCGAGCGGCTCCATCGCGGGCCACGGCTTGATGTTGGGACCCTCGACCAGCTCGTCTGCCGGCTCGGCCTTGCCAAAGCCCCAGTACACGCGCTTCTTGTAGGGAGCGTCGTCGAAGGTGTACTCGCAGGCCTCGTCCCAAGTCTCCTCGGGCAGGTCGGTCGCCGGCGTCAGAACGCCGCCGTTGGCAGCCGTCGCCGCAATGGAGCGGGCGTCCATCAGGGCCACGGCGCTCAGCTGGCCATTGCCCGGCTTGGAGCCCTCGCGGTTGGGGAAGTTGCGCGTGGTGTGGCGGATGGACAGGCCATTGTTGGCGGGCGTGTCACCGGCACCGAAGCACGGGCCGCAGAACGCCGTGCGCACGATCGCGCCGGCCTCCATAAGGTCGTAGATATAGCCGCGGCGTGTAAGCTCGAGCGCCACGGGCTGGCTCGTGGGATAGACCGACAGCGAGAACTCGCCGCAGCCGGTGTTGGCGCCCTTGAGCACGCGGGCAGCCTGGACCACAGAGTCGTAGTTGCCGCCCGAGCAGCCGGCGATAACACCCTGCTGCACGTGCAGCTTGCCGTCGACGATCTTGTCGAGCAGGCTAAAGTGCGTCTTACCCTCGCCGATCTTGGCGGCCTCGAGCTCCACCTCGTGAAGGATGTCCTCGAGGTTCTCATTGAGCTCGTCGATCTCAAAGCCGTTGGAAGGATGGAACGGCAGCGCGATCATGGGCTTGATGCCCGACAGGTCGACCTCGACGCAGCCGTCGTAGTAGGCGACATCGGCGGGCTTGAGCTCGCGGTAGTCGTCGCCGCGGCCGTGCATGGTCAAAAACGCGTGCGTGTCCTCGTCGGTTGCCCAGATGCTCGACAGGCAGGTAGTCTCGGTGGTCATGACGTCGACGCCGTTGCGGTAGTCGGTCGTCATGCTCGCGATGCCGGGGCCCACGAACTCCATGACCTTGTTCTTAACGTAGCCCTTGGCAAAGACGGCGCGGATGATGGCAAGCGCCACGTCGTGCGGGCCGACGCCGGGACGCGGGGCGCCCGTGAGGTAGATGGCCACGACGCCGGGATAGGCGACGTCGTAGGTGTCGCGCAGCAGCTGCTTGGCCAGCTCGCCGCCGCCCTCGCCCACGGCCATAGTGCCCAGAGCGCCGTAGCGGGTGTGCGAGTCGGAACCCAGGATCATCTTGCCGCAGCCCGCGAAGTTCTCACGCATAAAGGAGTGGATAACGGCGATATGCGGCGGAACGAAGATGCCACCGTACTTCTTTGCGGCCGAGAGGCCAAAGACGTGGTCGTCCTCGTTGATGGTGCCGCCCACGGCGCACAGCGAATTATGGCAGTTGGTGAGCACGTAAGGCAGCGGGAACTGCTCCATGCCCGAGGCGCGCGCCGTCTGGATGATGCCGACAAAGGTGATGTCGTGGCTCGCCATGGCGTCGAAGCGAATCTTGAGTGCCTCGGGATCTCCGGACGTATTGTGTGCCTGGAGGATCGAATACGCGATGGTGCCGCGCTTGGCATCCTCGGGCGTCTGCGTAATACCGCGCTCGGCAGCCTCGGCCGCAGGCACAACCTCGCTGCCGCCGCGCAGGTAGATGCCGTCCTCGTACAGCTTGACCATACTGTCTCCCACTCTGCCCAAAACGATTTGGGCGCATAGCATACATTCGTTCAATATCGTGCCATAGAACGGTTGCGAGTGGGTTACGAATCTGCACGTTCACTTTATCTCAGTAAAGTAAAGGACGAGCCCAGCGTGGGCCGGCAGATTTTGTGCAAGAGCGTCCCTTTCGACTAGTCATTTAAGAACGTCCCCAATGACTACCGTGCCGCACTCCGGCAACGCCGATGTTTTGGCGCGGACAGCGAAAGCCCACCAGAGCGAGCAAGGTGACGTGAAAGAGGAGGGAAGCGTACTTCGGTACGCGACCGACGATTGAACGTCAGATTGCCGCTCTGGCGGGCTTGCAGCGTCGAGCCGTTACGCGGTTTGGTAAAACCGCGTAACTATAGGTCTCCGCCGGCGCCCAGTAGCTTGCGCATGACTTGCTCGGGGTTAACCGAGCCGTCGCGCGGGGCAAGGGCGGTGATCTTCTTCTGCATCTTGTACTCGTGCAGCTCATCCTCGAGTTGGCGTACGCGGGCACGGAGCTTCTCGTTCTCGCGCTCGCGTTCCTCGGCGCGCTCCTTCATATCGAGGATACGCACCACACCGGCAAGGTTGATGCCCTCGTCGGTCAGTTGATTGATGAGTTCCAGGCGCTCGATATCGGCACGCGAATACAGGCGCGTATTACCGCCCGAGCGCTGAGGATTCACCAGGCCCTTGGACTCGTAGACGCGCAGAGTCTGCGGGTGCATGCCGGTCAGCTCGGCCGCCACGCTGATCATGTACAGCGGTTTGTTCCTATTGTCCTCGGCCATGCTACCTGACCCCTTTCCGTCTCGTTATCGTCCATCATAAGCCCGCGGGCGCGGGCGTGCGCCACGACCGCCCTAGTACGTCGCCTTGTAACGGTTGACCTTCTCGCGATAGTCGCGCGTGTCGGCCTCGCGCAGCTTGGTCATGGCATCGCGCTCGTCATCGGATAGGTTCGTGGGGACCTGCACCTTGATCTCGACGAGCAGCGCGCCCGTACGGCCACGGTGCTTAACGTCGGGCGCTCCCATCTCCTTAAAGCGGAACTTCTTGCCCGTCTGGGTACCCGCGGGCACTTTCAAACGGACCGTCGCACCGCCGGGCGTAGGCACGTCCACCGTGCAGCCGAGCGCCGCCTCGTAGACCGAGACCGGTACCTCCATGGTCACGTCGGCGCCTTTGCGCTTAAACAGCGGGTGCTCCTCCACATGCGTGGTCACGACCAGGTCGCCGCGCTCGCCACCCGCAACGCCATACTCGCCGCGACGCTTGTAGCGTAGCTTGCCGCCGTCGACCGCGCCCGCGGGCACCGAGACCGTGATGGTCTGCTGCTCGCCTGTCGAGGGAATGCGATAGGTGACCTTGTGCGTCACGCCGCGAAACGCGTCCTCGGCCGTCACATCGACGGTCAGCGATAGGTCGCCGCCCTTGCGAGCACGGCTGCGACCCGCGCCGGCACCGGCAGCGCCCGCAGCCCCGGCAAAGCCCGAGCCCCAATCGCTACCCCAGGCGCCGTTGCCGCTAAAGATGCTGTCGAAGATATCGCCCCAGCCGCTGGCGCCCGCGCCGGCACCGTAGCCGCCGCCATACGCGCCGCCCGCGCCCGGCATGCCGCCAAACATGAGCATCTGGTCGTACTCTTTGCGCTTCTTCTCGTCCGAAAGCGTCTCGTAGGCCTCGCTGATCTCCTTGAACTTGGCCTCGTCGCCGCCGGCATCGGGGTGATATTTTTGCGCGAGCTTGCGAAACGCGCTCTTGATCTCTTTGTCGGAGGCGCTCTTGGATACGCCCAGGATGTCATAGAAGGTTTTGCCTGCAGCCATCGTAGCTCCTCTCCTGTTTCATCCGCCGCCCAGCGGGCGGCGGCTCATGCTTTCATATGGCACTAGGCCAGAAAGGGCCCCGGGTGTTGCCCCGGGGCCCTTCTCAATTACTCCTCGGTGCTCTCGGCCGTATCGGCCGCAGCATCCTCGGGCGCCGCTTCGGGCTCCGGTGCGGGGCGCTTCTCGCCACCGTAGGTCACCGTCACCATCGCGGAACGCAGGATGCGATCCGCCATGCGGTAGCCCTTCTGGTACACGTCGTTGACGGTCTCGTCGTACTGCGATGCGTCCTCGACGCGACCCACAGCCTGGTGCTCGAGCGGATCGAACGCCTCGCCCTTGGGGTCGATGGGCTCAACGCCCTCGTGCGCAAACACATCAAGCAGCTTGGCATGCACCGCATCGACGCCATCGACGAACTGCTTAAAGTCGTCGGAAAGCTCTTGGCTGCGGGCATGGTCGATCGCGCGCTCGATATCGTCAATCACCGGCAACAGCGCGGTGACAAGCTTCTCGGTCGCGCGCTCGCGCTCGGCGATACGCTCATTGGCGGTGCGGCGACGGAAGTTCTCCCAGTCGGCCTGCAGACGGGCGGTACGCTCGGTGGCGTCCTTTGCCTTGTCCTCGGCGGCCTTCTGAGCCTCTGCCGCAGCATCGAGCTCGTTGCGCACGTCGGCAAGCTCCTTTTGGGCCTGCTCGAACTTGAGCTTAAAGTCGTTGTCGGCGGCTTCCTCACCGGCGCGGATAGCGGCTTCCACCATCTCGTCCTCGGTCATCGTCGCCTCCTTGTTGGAATCCTCTACCTGGTTCTCGGCAGCCTCGGCGGCCGGGGCCTCGTTGGCCACGGTATCGTCAACGGCCTCTACGGGAATCTTCACGTCCTTCTCCTCAGAGTCAACGGGGGCGGCGCCAGTGGCGGCCGCCTCCGTGCGAGCTTTACGGGCGGACATGATTACTTGTCCTCGTCGTCCACAACCTCGTAGTCGGCGTCGACAACGTCATCGTCGGCAGGCTGGGCGCCGGCGGCACCGTCGGTCTGCTGCTGAGCGTCGGCGTAGACAACCTGGGCCAGCTCGTAGGCCACGGACTGCAGGGACTCGCCAGCGGCCTTGATGGCCTCGACGTCAGAGCCCTCGAGCGCCTTCTTGGCGTCGGCGATAGCGGTCTCGGCCTTGGACTTCACGTCGGCGGAAACCTTGTCGCCCAGCTCGTTGAGGGTCTGCTCGGTGGAGTAGCACAGGCTGTCGGTCTGGTTGCGGACCTCGACCTCTTCCTTCTGCTTCTTGTCCTCCTCGGCATGAGCCTCGGCGTCCTTGACCATACGATCGACTTCGTCGTCGGACAGAGCGGTGGAACCGGAAATGGTGATCTGCTGCTCCTTGCCGGTGCCCTTGTCCTTAGCGGAGACCTTGACGATGCCGTTGGCGTCGATGTCGAAGGTAACCTCGATCTGCGGCACGCCGCGGCGGGCAGCCGGGATGCCGGTCAGCTGGAACTTACCGAGCGACTTGTTGTCGCGGGCAAGCTCGCGCTCGCCCTGGAGCACGTTGATCTCGACGCTGGTCTGGTTGTCGGCAGCGGTGGAGTAGACCTCGGTCTTGGAGGTCGGGATCGTGGTGTTGCGGTCGATCATCTTGGTCATGATGCCGCCCATGGTCTCGACGCCCAGCGACAGCGGGGTAACGTCGAGCAGCAGGATGCCCTCGACGTCGCCGGTGAGCACGCCGCCCTGGACGGCAGCGCCGTCGGCAACGACCTCGTCGGGATTCACGGACATGTTGGGCTGCTTGCCGGTCATGGTCTTGACCAGATCCTGGACGGCGGGCATACGGGTGGAGCCGCCGACGAGGATGACCTCGGTCAGATCGGAGAGCTTGAGCTTAGCGTCGCGCAGGGCGTTGGTGACAGGCTGCTTGCAGCGCTCGAGCAGGTCGCGGGTGATCTTCTCGAACTCGGCGCGGGTCAGCGTGTAGTTGAGGTGCAGCGGGCCAGACTGGTTCATGGTGATGAACGGCAGGTTGATGGTGGACTGCTGGGCTGCGGAGAGCTCCTTCTTGGCGTTCTCGGCGGCCTCCTTCAGACGCTGCAGGGCCATGGGGTCCTGACGCAGGTCGACACCGTTCTCCTGCTGGAACTTATCGGCCATCCAATCGATGACGCGCTGATCCCAGTCGTCGCCGCCCAGGTGGTTGTCGCCCGAGGTGGACAGAACCTCAAACACGCCGTCGGCGAGGTCGAGGATGGAGACGTCGAAGGTGCCGCCGCCCAGGTCGAAGACCAGAATGCGCTGGTCGGTGCCCTGCTTGTCCAGGCCATAGGCCAGAGCAGCAGCGGTCGGCTCGTTGACGATACGCTTGACGTTGAGGCCGGCGATCTTACCGGCGTCCTTGGTGGCCTGACGCTGGGCGTCGTTGAAGTAGGCCGGGACGGTGATGACGGCGTCGGTGACGGTCTCGCCCAGATACTTCTCGGCGTCGGCCTTCATCTTTGCGAGCGTCATGGCGCTCACCTGCTCGGCGGTGTAATCCTTGCCCTCGATGTCGACGACGGCACGGCCGCCCTGGCCCTCCTTGACCTCATACGGCACGGTCTTGATCTCGGAGGTGCACTCGGAGTACTTGCGGCCCATGAAGCGCTTGATGGAGAACACGGTGTTCTTGGGGTTGGTGACAGCCTGGTTCTTAGCGGCCTTACCCACAACGCGGTCGCCGTCGGCACGGAAGCCCACGACGGACGGGGTGGTGCGGTCGCCCTCGGCGTTCACGATAATGGTCGGAGAACCGCCCTCGAGAACGGCCATGGCGGAGTTAGTAGTACCAAGGTCGATACCAAGAATCTTGCCCATTAGAAATTCCCTCTCTCTTGTGCGTTCGCGCCGCCTCGACGATCTGTCGCGCGGCGCTTCGGCTTGTCTTTCAGGATGTAGTGTATCCCCTTATGGGCCGGAATATACAAAATCTAAGTCAATTCATATAAGATTTCTTATTGCTGAGAGTTTAGGTTCTTAAATGCGCAGGTAGATGCGCTGAATGAGTTCTCGGCAAATCTATTGAGATCTATGTAGAGATGGCTGAGGTGTGAGCCTGAAGCCGTACAGGGGGCCTTGGAGCGACCCCGGGGGAAGCGCGACCCAGTCTGAGCGTAAATTCCGGGACGCAGTTTCCGCCGGGCGGTCCAACCGGAAACCGTGTCCCGTTTTGGACGTGGATTACGGGATGCGGTTTCCGCAAACACGCTCAATCGCCCTATATTTAAAGTCACCTGTAGCTAACATTTGCGCAGCTCAACGGCCTCACCTGCATGTTTTTTAGTAAGCCGTGGCATACTCGGCGAACGGTATGAAGATGCCGGTCAGAGGGTATTGCAAACGGTCGCTCCCGTGGTATGTTTTTGCCCGAATCAAACCGACGCGCATCGCCTGTAGCGTCGGTCAACAGAGAGGAAACTACCATGGCTCATCCCGTAATTGATGCCGACGAGTGCATCGCTTGTGGCGTTTGCGTCGACTCCTGCCCCGCTGGCGTTCTGGAGCTCCAGGACGTCGCTACCGTCGCTGACGAGGATTCCTGCGTCGCCTGTGGCGCTTGCCAGGACGCTTGCCCCGCTGGCGCGATCACCGAGATCGTCGAGGAGTAACAACTCCCCCACTTGCACACTCAAGAGTACACCGTGCACAAAAAAGGAGGCTTCCGCATCGCCGCGGAGGCCTCCTTTTTAATATGAGCAGGACATTGTCAAGAGGCAAAATCGGGCCTGGCCCCAACGATATGGGGTCAGGCCCTCTCCCTATATCAACCCGTCCGCGGCGACCTCGGCGTGTCTTACCGACGCTCGTCTTTGCAGTTTAATATCCGCCCGTGGCGATCTCTCGCTGGGCAATCCGTTGCTACGGCTGAGGCTTCTACGTCGAACCGACAGTCTGTGCACGCGTGTGGCGCCCTGGGCGCTCGCAGAAAAGGGACCTGAGGTTCGCCTCAACGGCTTCGGATCGAACCGCTTCCGGGGTGACTGGCTTATGTTCGGGGGACCGCCCCCTATGCCTCCTCGGCCATGAGGCCGACCGCCCACACCCAGCAGGCGAGCTCGCGCGCCGTGGCGACGTTCGCTTTGTTGCCGTGCACCCCGCGCGCGAGCAGCGCCTCCCGCCTCTCGACCAGCCTCCGCACGCCCTTGGCGGCATGCCTCCGGGCGCCCCGGTCCGGGGCCTGGCCCCTGGCGAGGTCCTTCGGCCGCCCGGAGCACGTCAGGTAGTGCCACGCGGCCTCGACCAGCGTCTTCCTCAGGTGCTTGTTGCCGGCCTTGGTGATCGCGCCCCTGCGGTCGCTCTCCCCGCTGGAGTGCTCGGAGGGCGTCAGGCCGACCCACGCGGCGAACGAGCGGGCGTTCCTGAACCTGGAGAACTCGCCGGCCTCGAACACGAGGTCGGCGGCGGAAGCGGTGTCGACGCCCTTGAGGCAGCGCAGGGAGTCGACCCTCTTCCGCCACCTGGGCTTGCGGGCCTCGGCCTCGACGAGCCCCTCGAGCCTCGCCTTCTCCTCCGCCGCCCGCCTGACCGCGTCGACGTAGTAGGCGAGCGCGTCGTTGTCGGCCCCCTCCGCGAACCTAATCGACTCGATCCAGGACCAGTGCGCCCGGGTCCAGTTGCCCTTCCTGCGGCCGGTGGGCGTCCTCTCGTCGAAGACGAGCCCGTGCCTTAGCAGGAACTTGGAGAGCCGCTGCTTCGAGCGCGAGAGGTCGTCCCTCGCGTCCTCGAGCGCCCTGGTCAGGTCGCGGGCGGCCTCGCACTCGTCGTCGGGGACCCACACCTCGACCACGTTGCCGACCGACAGCATGCGGGCGAGGAACTCGGCGTCGTTGCGGTCGTTCTTCCTGCGCCTGTCCGCGCTGGGCTTGATCATCTTCGAGACGGCGCCGACCACGCAGTCGACCCCCAGGCCGGAGAGCCTCTTCTGCAGGTCGAAGCCCGTGACCCCGGACTCGTACACGCACCTGGCCCCGGGGTCCACGGAGCGGACCCACTCCGCGACGGCGCCGGCGTCGTAGCCGAAGGTCGCGGCGCGCACCTCCCCGGTCATGACGTCGAGGGAGACGGCCTTTATCGAGCGGGCGTGGACGTCGAGGCCGACGAAGGTGGTAGTATCGAGCATGGGAGCCCCTTCCATGAATGCGGCGTGGCCGCCGCGGCTGAATTAGACACTCACCATTGTCGGCCTAATCCGCGGTCCTTCATGCAGCAGGGGCTCTCAATGTTTTTATGTCCTGCTCATATCGTCTCTGCCGGCACTTGGGGACACTCCTTGGCGCGTCAGAGCCAGTCGCCCGGGGATGGAGGGGCCATTTTGGCCCTTGGCGGTCACCCAAGGTAAACCTTTACCGCCCGCCTATATTTGCCGAAATTACACTTGACGGCGGGGTACAATAAACCCGCATGCGGATTTCCGTTGCGGGCGCCTCCCATCGCCGGGGCGTGCCCGGGAGCATCCGGCATGCGGCCTTTGCGGCGCTCGGTCATGTGCAAGACGGGTAGCTGGGCCTGCGGTGCGCAAGCGCCCCTCGCCTTGGCATGCCTTCTCTCCACGCCATGCACCTGCTGCCAAGTCCGCCTGCCAGATGATTGGAAGCAACAGCGAAAATCCCATCACGCCAACATCCCGGCGATCGCCGGGGCCTGTATACCTATATGAGAGGAGAGGGGTATATGGCGCGTAAGTTTAAGTCTATGGACGGCAACGAGGCGGCCGCATATGTTTCGTATGCGTACACCGAGGTAGCGGGAATCTATCCCATTACGCCGTCCAGCCCGATGGCCGACCATGTCGACCAGTGGGCGGCCCAGGGTCGCAAGAACATCTTCGGCACCCCGGTCAAGGTCGTCGAGATGGAGTCCGAGGCAGGTGCAGCCGGTACCGTTCACGGTTCGCTGGGCGCCGGTGCTCTGACCACCACCTACACGGCTTCTCAGGGTCTGCTCCTGATGATCCCGAACATGTACAAGATCGCGGGCGAGCAGCTCCCGGGCGTTTTCCACGTCTCCGCGCGTTGCGTCGCTTCGCACGCCCTGAACATCTTTGGCGATCACTCCGACGTCATGGCCTGCCGTCAGACCGGCTTCGCCATGCTCGCCGAGGGCAACGTCCAGGAGGTCATGGACCTCTCGCCGGTGGCTCACCTTGCCGCCATCGAGGGCAAGACCCCGTTCCTTAACTTCTTCGATGGCTTCCGCACCAGCCACGAGATCCAGAAGGTCGCCATGTGGGACTACAAGGATCTTGCCGAGATGTGCGACATGGACGCCGTCCAGGCTTTCCGCGATCACGCGCTCAACCCTGAGCACCCGCATACCCGCGGCAGCCACGAGAACGGCGACATCTTCTTCCAGAACCGCGAGGCCTGCAACAAGGTCTACGACGAGCTTCCCGCCGTCGTCGAGGGCTACATGAAGAAGATCAACGAGAAGCTCGGCACCGATTACGGCCTGTTCAACTACTACGGCGCTCCCGATGCTGATCGCGTCGTCGTGTGCATGGGCTCCTTCTGCGACGTGCTCGAGGAAGTCATCGACTACCTCAACGCTCACGGCGAGAAGGTCGGCCTGGTCAAGGTTCGCCTGTTCCGTCCGTTCTCCATCAAGCACTTTGTCGACGTTCTCCCCGAGACCGTCCAGAAGATCGCCGTCATGGACCGCACCAAGGAGCCGGGTTCCATCGGCGAGCCGCTCTACCAGGACGTCGTTTCTGCTCTCTACGAGGCCGGCAAGACGGGCATCAAGGTCGTCGGCGGCCGTTACGGCCTGGGCAGCAAGGATACGCCTCCCGCGTCCGCGTTCGCTGTCTTCGAGGAGCTTAAGAAGGACGAGCCCAAGCGCGAGTTCACCATCGGCATCGTCGATGACGTGACCAACCTGAGCCTGCCCGAGGCCGAGGATGCGCCCAACACCGCAGCCCCCGGCACCATCGAGTGCAAGTTCTGGGGTCTGGGTGGCGACGGTACCGTCGGCGCCAACAAGAACTCGATCAAGATCATCGGAGACCACACCGACAAGTACGTCCAGGCCTACTTCCAGTACGACTCTAAGAAGACCGGCGGCGTCACCGTCTCGCACCTGCGCTTTGGTGATTCCCCGATCCGTTCGCCGTACTACGTGACCAAGGCCGACTTCGTCGCCTGCCACAACCCCAGCTACATCGTCAAGGGCTTCAAGATGGTCCGCGACGTCAAGCCGGGCGGTACCTTCCTGGTCAACTGCCAGTGGAGCGACGAGGAGTTCGCCGAGCACATGCCCGCCGTGGCCAAGCGTTACATCGCGAACAACAACGTCAACGTCTACCTGATCGACGCTATCGACCTGGCCGCCAAGGTCGGCATGGGCAAGCGCACCAACACGGTGCTCCAGTCCGCCTTCTTCGCGCTGGCCAAGGTCCTGCCCGCCGAGGACGCCCTGCAGTACATGAAGGACGCGGCCACCAAGTCCTACATGAAGAAGGGCCAGGCCATCGTCGACGCCAACCACAAGGCCATCGATGCCGGCGCTACCGCCTTCCGTAAGTTCGAGGTTCCGGCCGACTGGGCTACCGCCGAGGATGCCGCCCCCGTCGAGCTCTCCGAGGAGACCAAGTCCGCCATCGCCCAGCAGGTTAAGAACCTGCTCGAGCCCATCGATCGCATGGATGGCGACAGCCTGCCCGTTTCCGCCTTCGTCGATTGCGCCGACGGCCAGTTTGAGCTGGGCGCCTCCGCATACGAGAAGCGCGGCGTCGCCGTGGTCGTTCCCCACTGGGACGAGACCAAGTGCATCCAGTGCAACCAGTGCGCCTATGTGTGCCCGCATGCCACCATCCGTCCGTTCGCGATGACCGAGGACGAGGCTGCCGCCGCGCCCGAGGCTACCCGCACGCTCGACGCTATGGGCCCCAAGGCCAAGGGCATGAAGTTCACCATGGCCGTGTCCCCGCTCGACTGCATGGGTTGCACCAACTGCGTCAAGGTCTGCCCCAAGGGCGCCCTCGAGATGGTTCCCACCGAGCAGGAGATGGACCAGCAGCCCGTTTGGGATTACATGGTCGAGAACGTCTCCGAGAAGAAGGAGCTCATCGCGGCCAACGTTAAGGGCAGCCAGTTTAAGCAGCCCTACCTGGAGTTCTCTGGCTCCTGCGCCGGCTGCGCCGAGACCGCCTATGCACGTCTGGTGACCCAGGTCGCCGGCGACCGCATGTTCATCTCCAACGCCACCGGCTGCTCCTCCATTTGGGGCAACCCCGCTGCCACCGCTCCTTACTGCAAGGACAAGGACGGTCACGGCCCGGCGTGGAACAACTCCCTGTTCGAGGACAATGCCGAGCACGGTCTGGGCATGGCCGTGGGCTACGAGGCCGTCCAGCACAAGCTGATCGCTGCTACGCAGGACATCATCGCCGCCGATGGTCCGTCCGATGAGCTCAAGGCTGCCGGCCAGGCTTGGATCGACTCCGTCAACGACGCCGAGGCTTCCAAGACCGCTGCCGCTGCCTACGTTGCCGAGCTCGAGAAGTGCGGTTGCGACGCTTCCAAGGCGATCCTCGCCGACAAGGCTTACCTCACCAAGAAGTCCTTCTGGATCTTCGGCGGCGACGGTTGGGCCTACGACATCGGCTTCGGTGGCCTGGACCACGTCCTGGCTTCCGGCCACAATGTCAACGTCTTCGTCTTCGACACCGAGGTTTACTCCAACACCGGTGGTCAGGCCTCCAAGGCCTCGAACCTGGGCCAGGTCGCTCAGTTCGCCGCTGCCGGTAAGGTGACCAAGAAGAAGTCCCTGGCCGAGATTGCTATGAGCTACGGCTACGTCTACGTGGCGCAGGTCGCCATGGGCGCCAACCCGGCTCAGACCCTCAAGGCTATCCACGAGGCCGAGGCCTACGACGGCCCGTCCCTCATCATCGGCTACAGCCCCTGCGAGATGCACTCCATCAAGAAGGGCGGCATGCAGAACTGCCAGGCCGAGATGAAGAAGGCTGTCGAGTGCGGTTACTGGAACCTCTTCCGCTTCAACCCCGAGGCTGCTGCCGGCAAGAAGTTCTCGCTCGATTCCAAGGAGCCCGCGGGCGGTTATCAGGAGTTCCTGATGAACGAGGCCCGTTACGCTTCGCTGACGCGTTCCTTCCCCGAGCGCGCCGAGGAGCTCTTCAAGGAGAACGAGCAGGCCGCTATGGACCGCTACGCTCACCTGCTGAAGCTCAAGACGGTGTACAACGAGGCCTAGGTCTCCCACCGCAGGATCTGAGGGCTGACCTTCGCGGACGTCCTCGGACATGAAAGAACCCCCGCTGCGCACTACGTGCGGCGGGGGTTCTTTCGTCCTGCGGAGTGTCCGCGAAAGTCAGCCCTCAGATCCTGCTACGACTACGTCCTCGGATTGTGTGGGCTGAATGAAGGACGTGGCTGTGGGGGTGCCTTGTCCCGGTCGCTGTTTCGCGGCGTGGCCGCGAAACCACGCGCCACTTTGGGCATGGAGGGCTAGCTGTGGCCTTCTGCTGCCCCAGTGCTGTTTCGCGCTTTGCGCGAAACATCGCAGCACTTTGGGCATAGTGGGGGAGTTGGTTGTCGCTGCCTTCTATCCCCTTGCTGTTTCGCGCCTTTGGCGCGAAAGGCGCAGTACTTTGGGCGTGGGGGCTGGCTTGCGGACTCAGATGACCTAGAGAGATATGGGTGCAAACGAGAAATCGTTGTTGGGGTCGTCCTTTTCCATAAACTCATCGAGACAGAATGTCATATAGATTGGAACGTAAAGGATCTTGCCCTCTTTGCAAAGGTTTTCGTGGCTCAGCACAACGGCCTCGGGAATTTTGTACTCGCCCACACTCATCAAACGGTCGAGGGCTGCATGTGCTCGAACTTTCTTGCCCGATTTGACTTCGATTGGGACAACATGCCCGCGGGCACCTTCGATTACAAAGTCGACTTCACCGACCTCACGCGTTTGGTAGTACCACGTATCTGCTCCGAGGGCAACGAGTTCCTGTGCGACCACGTTCTCATAGAGGCCGCCGAGGTTGGGGGTTTTCATGTCAAGGTAGACTGCGCGTGCCGTGCTGCCGGGATACCGCGATGCGAGCATACCTGTATCGGACTCGTATAGTTTAAAGGCCGTCGTTTTCTCCGTCCTCTTGAGAGGGCTTCGTGCCTCCGTCACCTGGGGGACCATCAATCCAACGCCTGCGTTCACCAGCCATAGGAAATCCTGCTCGTATTTTTGAAGACGAGCTCCCTCGCCTAGAGACGAGACGATAAAGCGATGGGACTCCGCCTCAAGCTGAACGGGAATTTGCTCGAAAATGGAGCGAACGTTAAACGCTCGAGTCGATGCATATTTAGAGATATCGCTTTTGTACTGATCGACTAGCTGAATTTGAAGCTCACGCGTTCTCACGAGCGAATAGCCCGAATCGATATAGTTCTGAACGACCTCCGGCATGCCGCCGCAAACGATATAGGCTCTAAAGTTTTTGAGCATCGCCTCATGAATATAGTTTTCGACGGGACGTCTCTCGACAAGGCGGCTGCGAATATCTGCAAGCACATTTTCGCTGACGCTGTTTGCCCAACAAAACTCTTCAAAATCCATCGGCCGCATAACAATGTGCTCGACATACCCTACCGGAAAAGAAGAGATCCCCTTAAACTCAGTCCCAAGCATAGACCCCGAGAAGACATAGCTAAAGCGTCCGTCCTCGACCAGCGCCTTCATAAGTGTAACGATCTGCGGATACTCCTGAATCTCATCGACGAAGATAAGCGTGTCTCCTTCAACAAGCGGTGCATCCGCAAGAAGGGCCACACGGTTGATGAAGTCAATGGAGTTCTTAGCGCCAACAAGTACGTCTCTTGCCTCGGCATCAAGTAGCAGATTGACCTCATAATACGAAGCGTAGTTGCTCTTTCCAAACGCGCGAATCGCATAGCTCTTGCCAATCTGACGCGCACCGGTAACAAGCAGGGCCTTATGGGAGTTATTCTTCCAGCTCAAAAGCCTATCAGTGACCTTGCGGCGTAGCATTAAAACACCTCATTGACAAAAATTGGCAAATAGATTTGCCCCTAATCATACAAAAATTGACAAATAGATTTGACCCAAATCATACAAAAATTGGCAAATAGCAAAGCTCACTTAGGCCTCAAAGCCAGCGAGCCAGCACGGTACTTTGCGAAAAGGCTGGCGGCGCCGTTGTTGAGGGTGGCCAGGTTGGCAGTGGCGCCGTTAGCGTTCTCGGCTGCTTGGGCGCGCAGGAGCGAAAGGGCGTCGGCAGCGTTCATGCAGAAGCCGACGGTAAAGTTCCATACTGCGAACTCGCAGTCGCTTGCCGCGGGGTGAAGCGCGATCGGCTATCCCTTATGTTGGATGAAAAGCCCCATGTTTTTGCAGGGGTGCATACTCGTCTTATAAGTGCATAGAATCTCGTATAGTGCGAGTAAGATATTGCGCTGTCCGTTTTGTGTTTAGCAGAGATGTAGTTTGCATAATCCGACATAATCCTCGCTGCATTTAAATAAAGTTGCACGTAAATGGCGTAGATATATCTGAGCTGGGGTTCTGTACGCTGAGCGGATAAAAACGACCGTTCACCGTTCCGCTATTTTCAAAATGAATAAAATGAGCGATAAAGAGAATATAAACCTTAATAAACTCGCGTATCGCACGGACGCGGGTTATTAATGGGTTGTAGGCCTTTTACAGAAAGGATTCCAGCAATGTCTAAGCCTCTTGGCAAGCCCGATCGTATTGTCGTCGCCCTTGGCGGCAACGCCCTCGGCAACAACCCCGTCGAGCAGATCGAGGCCGTGAGCAACACCGCCCACGCTCTCCTCGGTCTCATCGAGCAGGGCAACGAGATCATCATCACCCACGGCAACGGCCCGCAGGTCGGCATGATCCAGAACGCCTTCGCCGCTGCCCACGATGCCATCGGTACCCCCGAGATGCCGCTGCCCGAGTGCGGCGCCATGTCCCAGGGCTACATTGGTTATCACCTGCAGCAGGGCATCGGCCGCGAGATGCACAAGCGCTATAAGCGTTGGCACGCCGCCACCGTCGTCACCCAGATCGAGTGCGATCCGGATGATCCCGCGTTCAAGAACCCGACCAAGCCGATCGGCCCCTTCTACACCGAGGAGCAGGCCAAGGAGTTCATGGCCGAGGATCCCTCCAAGGTCTTCGTCGAGGACTCCGGCCGCGGCTGGCGTCGCGTCGTCGCCTCCCCCGATCCCAAGAAGATCGTCGAGGCTGACTCCATCCTCAACCTGCTCGACAACGAGTTCATCGTCATCGCCTGCGGTGGCGGCGGCATCCCCGTCGTCCGCGACTACGAGAACAAGGGTTGCTACAAGGGCGTTCCCGCCGTTATCGACAAGGACCTGGGCGGCGAGCTGCTGGCCGAGGACTGCGACGCCGACGTCCTGTTCCTGCTGACCGCCGTTGAGCATGTCGCCATCAACTTTGGCAAGCCCAACCAGGAGGAGCTCGAGGACCTCACCGCCGACGAGGCCGAGCGCCTGGCCGACGAGGGCCAGTTCGGCAAGGGTTCCATGGAGCCCAAGGTCCGCGCTGCCATCAAGTTTGCCCGTTCCCGCAAGGGCCGCACCTGCATCATCGGCGCTCTGGACAAGGCCGCCGAGACCATGGGCGGTCTCTCCGGTACCCGCATCCACGAGTAGTCTCTACTCTGTTGCATCTCTCGTGGGCGCCAGGCAAAGCGCCCACAAACTAGCCTCTCTTCATGAGCCCCGCAGTCCGCTCCGACTGCGGGGCTTTTGCTATTCACCTAGTCATTGGGGACGTTCTTAAACGACTAGTCAAACAAGAGCGTCCCCAATGACCACTCATTTAAGTCTGTCCCCAATGACTAGTAGTAGGCCCACATGGCTTCGACTTCGTTGAGGACCTCCACCACGCCCCAGCGGCGGGCGCTGCGGCTGGCCGAGTTGGGGTCGTAGACGCCAATCTGGTTGGCATCGTCGATGCCGTAGAGCACGATGTAGTGGCCTACGTTGGTAAACGTACCGGGGCGCACTGCGGCGATGACGGGCACACCCGAGCGAAGTGCTTGGGTAATCGATTCGCGATCGTTATAGAGCTGTGTTCCGTTGAGCCCTAGCTGCCACGCACCGCTTGTCATAAACGACCACTCGGTGGCACCAGTGGGGGCGTAGTTGCCGGCTTCGGCCAGTGCGCATATATCGACCGGCGTCTTATCGGTATGGCCGGTCTTAAAGATATAGACCATGGTGAGGCAAGTGGGACCGCAAGCGTTTTCGCGAATAGTGCCACCGGCATAGGGCAGCTCCGACCATGCGGGATCAATTTGGTAGATGTGGGGCATGGTGCCGGCACTCCACTGCGAGCGTGGGATCGAGAACGCAAAGGAGTAACCTGGTGCGACGGGAGCTTTAAGCAGCTTGTCCTCGGCAGTGGGCTCAAGACCGGCTGACCCGTGGGAGATACAGGATCCCAAAAACACAAAGACGAGGCAGGCGGCGATGGAGCAAAGCGCAAGACGTAGGCGGCGGGCCGGAAGCGTGTGGCTTGTGGTATGCGACGCGGGGTGAGGGGCGGAATTGCCGCGATCGCGTTGAGATCGCGAAAAGGAGCGCTTAACGTAGTAGTCGGTCTTACGGCGATCGTAGCGGCGTGGCTGCGATGTGTCGGTCTGGCGTTGGCGTGTGCTCGTACTCATGCGGTCTGACTGCTGCACGGTACGGCTTTGTTGCCGCGAAGAAGCCCCGAGCTGCTCTTGGGGGCGCTGCGGGTTGTCGTTGTCGGAGGTGCTTCTGGGCGTTGGCGTGGTGCGGCCGGCAAGGCGCACGCTTTGTGGCCGTTGGTCGCCGTCATTGTATCCATATGCCATTCGAATCACCTTGCCTCATGTGTAACTTGTCTATCCTACATAAAAAGAAGCGCGACACATGGGTATGTGCGCCAAAAGCCTGACAAATGGTATGAACGTTGCCGCGCCGCGCGCCAAGCGTCACGGCAACAGGTATTCAAAAGCAGACAAGATGAAAGCGTCCAAGACGAATGACGTCTTCCGCCGTTCGTCCCAAAAACGGCGCCGCTCGTTTTGCAGTTCTGCCTTCGGTCGAGCCACAAGCGGCGCTGCTGTGCCAAGGCCGTATCTTAAAGCCACGAAATAAAAGCGCGCGGCAAAACAGACCGCGCAAGGGGTGACGCCAAAGAGGCGTCAATAAGGAAAGGAGGGGAACAATGGCGGACAAGAACGCAGAAGTTGCAGTCGAAGGTAACGGCGGCATGAAGAAAACGCTTTCGCTCTGGAACTTCTTCACCATCGGTTTCGGTGCCATCATCGGTACTGGTTGGGTCCTGCAGGTCGGCGACTGGATGGTCGTGGGCGGCGGTCCCGTTCCCGCTATGATCGCATTCCTCTTGGGTGCAATCTTCCTCGTGCCCGTCGGAGCTGTTTTCGGTGAGCTCACGGCTGCTATCCCCATCTCGGGCGGCATCGTCGAGTATGTCGATCGTAGCTTTGGCCGTACGCTGAGCTATATCACCGGTTGGCTCCTGGCCCTGGGCAACGGCATCCTGTGCCCGTGGGAGGCAATCGCTATCTCGACCCTCGTGTCCGAGATGTTCGGCAGCCTGCCCGGTCTTGAGTGGCTGCGTGCCGTCAAGCTCTATACCATCCTGGGCGCCGACGTTTACCTGTTCCCGACGCTGATCGCGCTCGGCTTTGCAACCTACGTCATCTTCCTCAACTTCCGCGGTGCCAGCTCGGCCGCCAAGCTGCAGGCCTTCCTGACCAAGGCCCTGCTCTGCGGCATGCTGCTCGCCATGGGCGTCTCGCTGTTCACCGGCTCGCCGGACAACGCCATGCCCGTGTTCTCCCAGGTCACCGGTGCTGGCGGCGGCAAGCCTGCTACCGAGGGCACCAGCCTGTTCGCAGGCATCGTTTCGGTCCTGGTTCTGACCCCGTTCTTCTACGCCGGTTTCGACACCATTCCTCAGCAGGCTGAGGAAGCGGCCGAGGGCCTCAACTGGAACAAGTTCGGCAAGATCATCTCCCTGGCCCTGCTGGCCGCAGGCGGCTTCTACATGGTCTGCATCTACTCGTTCGGCACCATCCTCGACTGGCATGAGTTCGTTAAGAGCCCGGTTCCCGCGCTTGCCTGCCTCAAGGGCATCAACATGCTCCTGTACCTGGCCATGCTCGTCATCGCCACGCTTGGACCCATGGGCCCGATGAACTCCTTCTACGGCGCCACGAGCCGCATCATGCTCGCCATGGGCCGCAAGGGCCAGCTGCCCGAGAAGTTCGCCGAGGTCGATCCCAAGTCCGGCGCTCCCAAGCTCGCCTGCGTCGTTCTGGGCGTCATCACCGTCGTCGGTCCGTTCCTGGGCAAGAACATGCTCATCCCTCTGACCAACGTGTCGGCTCTCGCCTTCATCTTCTCCTGCGGCATGGTCGCCCTCGCTTGCCTGCGCATGCGCTTCACCGAGCCCGACCTGCCTCGTCCCTACGAGGTGCCCGGCGGCAAGTTTGGCATCAGCCTCGCTATCGTTGCCTGCGGCACCATCATTGGCCTGCTCGTGATCCCGTTCTCTCCCGCCTCCCTCAACATGGTGGAGTGGAGCATCGTGATCGGCTGGTTGGCTATTGGCCTGGCCCTCATGGCTTTCACCAATTCCCGCAAAAAATAACGCCTAGCCGGGGCGGATCGGGTGCGCGGAATCCTCTCTCCCGCGCACCGAACCCGGCACCACTTGGGTAGCTTTGTGAGGCCTTAACCCAACACGGCCTCGCCCACTATATGGATCCATAAGGAGGAACCATGTCCACTAAGTACGCAATCGTTGGCGGCAAGCTCATCGACGGTACCGGTGCCGAGCCGGTCGAGAACTCCCTCGTTCTCGTCGACGACAACGGCAAGATCGAGTATGCCGGTGCTATGCAAGACCTTCCCGAGGGCGTTGAGGTTATCGACGCCGCTGGCAAGACCGTCCTTCCCGGCCTGATCGACACCCACCTGCACTTCTCGGGCAACCTGACCGACGATGACACCGATTGGGTCATGCAGCCGCTCCTCGAGAAGCAGGCCGTCGCCGTCAAGCAGGCCTACGACTGCCTCACCCACGGCCTCACTACCGTCTGCGAGATCGGCCGCTTTGGTATCCAGATCCGTGACTGCATCGACAAGGGCGTCTTTAAGGGCCCGCGCGTTCTGGCCACCGGTCTGGGCTTCTGCCGCGTTGCCGGTCACGGCGACTCCCACCACTGCACCCAGGAGCTCAACAAGGAATCCCATCCCTGGGGCGACCAGGTCGATGGTCCTTGGGATCTGCGCAAGGCCGTCCGTCGTCGCCTGCGCGAGAACCCCGATGCCATCAAGATCTGGGCAACCGGTGGCGGCATCTGGCGTTGGGATTCCGGTCGCGACCAGCACTATTGCTCCGAGGAGATCCAGGCCGTGGTCGAAGAGGCAAAGATGGTCGGCATCCCCGTGTGGAGTCACTGCTACAACAACCACGCCGCCGCCTACGATTCCGTCCGCTTTGGCTGCGAGCAGCTGATTCACGGCTTCGATATCGATGAGCGCACCATGGACCTCATGGCCGAGCAGGGCACCTTCTTCACCCCGACGATCGCCTTCCTGCCCACCTGGTACGCCACCTATCCGCCCGTCTACGTCCCCGAGCTGCACGACAAGTACGAGGGCACCCTGGTCGAGAAGGAGCTGCAGCGCAACTACGACTGCCTGCGCGAGGCCAAGAAGCGCGGCGTCGTCATGACGATCGGCTCCGACTCCTTCTCCTTCGTCACCCCGTACGGCACCTGCTCCATCGAGGAGATGTACGAGTTCGTCGACAAGATCGGCTTCACTCCGGTCGAGACCATCACCTGCGCCACCCTCAACGGTGCCAAGATGTGCCACATCGAGGACGAGACCGGTTCCATCGAGGCCGGCAAGTGCGCCGACCTGCTGGTTGTCAACGGTGACGTCGCCGCCGACATCCACGTGCTCAACACCGACAACATGGACGTCATCATGAAGGACGGCTGGATCGTCGAGGCTGGCACTTTTGGTGAGGCTAACAAATACAGCGCCTAAGATACCGTTTGTCGATGGCTTGATGTAAAACACAGTTTTTGATTGCATAATGCAATGGAGAGGGTCGCTTGCGGCCCTCTTTATTGCTATGGGTGCTACGGACAAGAGGGGATGACGGTGGATTTAAACAGGCTGATTCTGGGCAAGAGCTACAACTCTACCAAGGTCTTTCGTACGGCCCAGCATGTGGTTCAGGCCATCCTGCTCGGTATTGTCGTTCCGGCGCTTATCCTGCTGCTTATCTGGGATTTAACCGATAATCCCAATCCCGTTCCGGGCGTTGTCGTTATTGCCGGCCTGGTCATGCTGTGCTTCTTCTTCTCGTACGTCTTTGTCGTTCCCGATGACCTCACATCGAGCGCAACCGACCGCACGCTCGCCATCGCTTCAAAAATATTCGCCTACACGTCGCGCGGCCTTACGCCCGAAGCGGCCCTGGGCGCCTCTAAAATTATCCTGTCCGAGACCATCGCCTCTGCCATCTGCTTTACCGATGGCAAACAGGTGCTGGCAAGCTGGGGCGAGGACTCGGCAAAGTGCCCTGCCGGCACCCCGGTCGTGCTCAAGACCACGCTCAACGTGATCGAGTCCGGCGAACAGAGTGTATTTTCGCGCGACGCTTCCAATGAGACGGGCGGCTATTTTCCCCGTCTGCGCGCCGGCATTGTCGCGCCGCTGACCGTGCGCGGGCATTGCGTGGGCACGCTCGAGCTGTATTACCCCCGCCTGAGCAGCATCGATATGCGCCAGACGGCGTTGGCCTCGGGCTTTGCCGATCTCATTTCCACGCAGCTCGCCAGCTTTGAGCTCGAGCGCCAGGACGAGCTCACGGCCCGCGTGGAGCTTCGCGCCCTGCAGTCGCAGGTCGACCCGCATTTTCTATTCAATACCATCAGCACCATCGTGTCGCTCGTTCGAACCGAGCCCGACAAGGCGCGATCGCTGCTGATCGATTTTTCCAATTATTACCGTCAGACGCTTTCTGACTCCGATACGCTCACCACGCTCGAGCACGAGGTGGAACAGGGCACTCGTTATATCAATCTTATGCAGGCCCGGTATGGCGACGGCCGTCTGCGCGTCTCGGTCGACATCGACTTTGAGGTGCGCGACAGCCTGGTACCGCCGTTTATCTTGCAGCCGCTGCTCGAAAACTGCATCAAGCATGCGCAGCGCGAGACCGAGCCGCTTTCTATTCGTGTTAGGGCTTTTGAGACCGATGACGGCTTGGAGATCATCGTCGAAGATGACGGCATCGGGATGAGCGAAGAAGTCTGCGCGCATCTGTTTGAGCAGCATCGCCGAGAGGAGCCCGAGAGCATTACCGCCGACGGCTCCGTCAAGCGAGGTTGCGGCCTGGCGCTCTTCAACGTGCTTCAGCGCATCCATTTCTTTTACGGAGAAGATTCCGGCATGCGCGTGAAGTCCCAGGAGGGCGTGGGAACGCAGGTCATCGTTGAGTTGAACGGCGAGCCACATGAGCCGGCGCCGCTGACGGTGTAGCGCGCGGTTGGATTGAGAGAAAAAGAGGGGAAGCGCATATGTCCGAAGACTGGAACATCTTGGTGGTTGATGACGAGCCTCCTATTAGGGCCGAGCTACGCTATCTGTTGGAAAAGGATGCGCGTGTGGGCCAGATTGCCGAGGCGGGCAATGTCACCGAGGCTGTGGAGTCGATTCTGTCGAACAAGCCCGACGTGCTGTTTTTGGACATCACGATGCCCGGGCGCTCGGGAATTGAGCTAGCCGAGACCCTGCAAAACCTAAAGACGCCGCCGGTGGTGGTGTTTGTGACGGCGTTTGCAGAGTTCGCGGCCGACGCGTATAACCTCGATGCTGTCGACTATGTCGTCAAGCCGGTCGAGGACGCGCGCCTGTCGAAGGCGCTCGACAAGATCGAAACCGCCCTGGGTGTTCGCCGCGCTGTCCATACCCCGCGCCAGCCCCTTCGCCTGACGGTGGACCGCGGGGGTAAAAAGGTGTTCATCCCCGTGGCGGATGTCTGCTACTTTGAGGCGCGCGCCGACTTTTGCAACGCCGTCTGCGCCGAGGGAACATATCTGATTAATGAGTCGATCTCTTCGCTCGAGCGTCGCTTGGCCTCCGAGGGCTTTATCCGCGTCCATCGCAGCTATCTGGTCAATTTGGAAGACGTGCACAATGTTGAGATTGGCTCCACGGGGTTGATGGAGCTCAGGCTCGACCGCGTGAGCTCGACGGTGCCGGTGTCCCGTCGTCGTGCCGCCGAGGTCAAGTCGCACCTGGGGCTTGCGTAAGAGGCTTGCGTGCCGTCGTTTACCATCGCAGGTTTGGTATGGGCGCGCGGTGGGCATAATGGGTGGCATCGAATGAAATCGAAAGGATCATTATGCCCGCGCTTATCACCCATCATCTGTTTGGCGAGGAAAGCATCGACCGTCTTCCGCAGGGCGTCATCACGTTCGACGAGGAGCGCATCGCCTTTATCCTGGGAAACCAAGGTCCCGACCCGTTTTTCTTCCACATGCTCACGCCGCGCATTTCCGACTGTACGTCGCTTGCTCAGGTCATGCACCGCTCGCGCATGTCGCGCCAGTTCTCGTGCCTGCGCGATGGCGTGTCGCACCTGCAGCCGCGCGATGCCAATCTGGGCCGCGCGTTTGCGCTGGGCCTGCTGTCGCACTATGTGCTCGACCGCAATGCCCATCCCTTTGTCTACGAGCAGCAGTTTGGCATTGTTGAGTCCGACCCCGAGCTCGAGGCTTCGGGCAGTCAAGTTCACGCCGTGCTCGAAAGCGACCTGGACGTGCTGATGCTGCAGCTTAAACGTGACGGGGCCACGGTCGAGGATTATCCGCCGGCGGGCGAGATCGTCACTACCGACCGCATCAATCGCGTTGCCGGCGTGCTGATGAGCTACGTCGCCGGGCGCGTGTACGGTATCGACATCCCGGCGGGGGAGTACGCCGGCGCCGTAGCCGACATGCAGCTGCTCTACCGTACTATCGAGCCGGCTGGTTCGGCCAAGACGCGCGCGATTGCCCTGCTCGAGGGCTTGGTGCACGATTATTCGCTGCTCGACGGCCTTGCGCACCGCGTGACGACCGAGCTGCCCGAGCGTACCGGCAACCTGGGCCACTTGGCATGGAAGAACCCCTTTACTGATGAAGTCTCGACCGAGAGTTTCCCCGAGGTCTTTGACCGCGCGCTGGTCGATTACGAGTGCACGGTCGCCCGCTTTATCGAGACCGGCGATATGGAAGCCGTGACCAACCATGTCAATTACAGCGGTCGCGTGCTCGGCGCCGACGAGGAGTTCGACCGCGAGGAGTAGGGCTCGTGCATGCCCCCTTTGCCGAATCCTTACCGGCGCCTCTGGACAATTGGGGTACGATGAACTAACTGCATATCGGGCGAATACGAAGGGGCCCTGTCCATGAAATACACCAAGCTCGAGCGTAACTGGGTTATGTACGATGTGGGAAACTCGGCCCTCGTGCTGCTCAATACCTCGGTGGTGCCCATCTACTTTAACGCCATCAATACCGGTGCTTCCTCGGCAGACCTGGTGGTCGCTTGGGGCAACGCGCAGACGATTGCCTCGCTGGTCATTGCCATGCTCATGCCCATTCTGGGCGCGCTTGCCGATTACGCCGGCAACAAGATCAAGTTCTTCTTGGGCTTCTTCCTCACGGGCCTGGTGCTTTGCCTGGCGCAGGCTATCCCAATGTCCGCCATGGCATTTTTGACCGTGTACGTGCTGTGCACCATCGGCCTTAACTCTTCTATGACATTCTACGACGCCATGCTGCCCGACATTACCACCGACGAGCGCATGGACGCCGTGTCCAGCTCGGGTTATGCCTGGGGCTACATCGGTTCCACCGTGCCGTTCATCATCTGCTTGGCGCTTATCATGGGTGGCCCCGCTCTTGGCGTCCCCACCATGCTGGCAACGCGTCTGTCGTTTGTCATCACTGGTGCCTGGTGGCTCATCTTTACCCTGCCGCTCATTCGCACCTATAAGCAAAAGTACGGTCGCGAGCGCGGTCCCCAGGACACCATCGGCCACATCGTGGGCGGTGTGTTCTCCGAGGTCGGACACACCATGCGCGAGATCGCCCACAACAAGACCGTGCTGGTCTACATGATCGCGTTCTTCTTCTACATCGACGGTGTGCACACGGTCATTTCCATGGCAACCAGCTACGGATCGGCCTTGGGCATCGATTCGACCCAGTTGGTCCTGGCGCTGCTCGTCACGCAGTTCGTGGCCTTTCCGTCCGCCATCATCTACGGCAAGCTCGCCGGCCGCGTGGGCACGCTCAACATGATCTTGGTGGCAGTCGCCGCCTATATGGGCATTGTGCTGTTCGCCGCGTTCTTCCTAAAGACCGCCTTTGAGTTTTGGGTGCTTGCCATTATGGTCGGCCTGTTCCAGGGCGGCGTGCAGGCGCTCAGCCGCAGCTACTTTGGTCGCATTATTCCCAAGGAAAAGTCCAACGAGTACTACGGCTTCTTTGACATCTTTGGCCGCTATGCAAGCGTTATGGGCACCTTCCTGGTGTCGATCGTCACCTCGCTGACCGGCAACCCGTCGCTGGGCGTCCTTTCCATTGGTGTGCTGCTGGTCGTTGGCTTTATGCTGCTGGTCCGCCTGTCCCGCATGACTCGGGCGGCAGAGCATGCCGCATAGGAGTGAGCGGCTATTGTGCCTGTCCACGGTACTCTTTTGGGGTTATCCGCAATAAACATTCTGACTTTCGAACAATGATTAGCCCAAGTGGGTATGATGGAGTCAGCTAGGTCGCGGGGCGTCGCCTGTGTTTGGCGGCGTCCCGTTTTTGTGTTGCAGGGAGGGTAAGGCATGAACGCCACGGTCGTGATTCCAACGTATTGGGCGGGCGATGACGCTCGCGCAAACGCCCCTGGCACCTATGACCATTCGACACGACTCAACGCCGACAATCCCGAACTCGACCGCTGCCTGGCCTCGCTTGAGCAGGTACGTGACATCCCGCGCATCATCCTTTTGGTGGTCTGTCCCGTTTCTGCCACAGCCGATGTGTCGCTGCGCGTGCACGAGATTGTCGACGCGCATCCCACGCTCAAGGTCACCGTTGTCACCAACACCCAGGCCTCGCGCATCGCAGACCGGGTTGCTCAGATCGCGCCTAAGGGTTCGGGCGAGTGCGTGAGCCTGCGAGGCTACGGTGCCATCCGCAACATGGGGCTAGCTTGTGCCGCTGTGCTGGGGCATGACGCGGTTATCTTTTTGGATGACGATGAGACTGTCATCGATGCCGACTTTATGAAGCGCGCGACCTACGCGCTGGGTCAGCAGACGCGTCAGGGCCTGCCGATCTTGGTCAAGAGCGGCTATTTCTACGATCGCGACGGCTCGCCGCTGGCTCCCACGGACAAGGCGGGCATCTGCCATCGTTGGTGGACCAAGCGCATCGAGTTCAACCGTTGGATGAAAAAGGCGCTCTCGGGCACCCGCATCTCGCGCTCCAACTACGTGTGCGGCGGCCTGATGGCCCTGCACGCCCGCGCCTTTACGCGTGTGGCCTTTGACCCGTTTATCACCCGCGGCGAGGACTTGGATTACCTCTTTAACATGCGTATGTTTGGCTACGACGTGTGGTTTGATAACGAGTGGACCGTGCGCCATCTGCCTCCGGAGTCCGAAAAGCGCTCACCGCGCTTTATGCAGGATGTATACCGTTGGTACTACGAACGGGCCAAGTTGACGTTCGCCGCGCATCAAAAGGAGCTCATCCCCGTTACGGCGGCATCGCTCATGCCCTACCCGGGCCCGTGGATTTCGCGCGAGCTCGACGACCGCGTGCGCAAGACCGCTATGGTCCGCAGCGTGTTTACCCGCGAGCATGAGGGCTACCTGCGCATTTGGCGCCATGGTATCGGCGAGGCAAAGGCCTATGCGCGCCAAAACGCTGCAAGCTACCTGCGTTTCCAGAGCTTTTGGCCCAAGATCATGGACGGGCTTTGGCGTGACGCACAACTGATCAGTATCCTGGAGGGGGCCGAATGATCGACCGCCGCGCCCAGCGCGATAGTTCAATATCAATCTTTCGCATCATTGCCGTTGCATGCGCCATTTGCGTGCTGGTGTACTTTATTTTTGCCTTGGTGACCGGTATCGAGCCGATCGCCACGGTGATTGCCTGCGCGCTGCTGTGCATCTTTCTGTGCATCTTTATCTTTTTGACGCTCAATCCCGATTCGGTGCGCTCCCAGTACACCGAGGAGACGCTCTCGGTGGCCTCGGCCATGCTCGAGGACATTAAGGGCGGTCTGACGCAGGAGTCGGCGCGTTTGGTGTGCCGGCGCATTTTGCCCGAGACGCGCGCCATGACGGTGGCCATCACCGACGAGGACAACGTGCTTGCCTGCGCGGGCGAGTTTGAGGAAAAACTGCTGCCCGATACTCCCATCCACACGCTTGCCACACGCTACGTTATCGAACATGGCATCGTGCAGTCGTTCAACCGTATGGTGGATGTCGTGGGCTCGGACGGCTCGCACAACCAAGTTCCCGCCGGCATTATCGCCCCCATCAAGGTGGGCGATCGTACCGTCGGCACGCTCAAGTTCTACTACAAGACCCCGCGCGCCGTCGACCGTACCCAGTATGCGCTTGCCTCGGGCTTTGCCGAGATCTTGTCCACGCAGCTCGCCATCCACGAGCTCGAGGTGCAAAAGGAACTCACGGCGCGCGCCGAGGTGCGTGCGCTGCAGGCGCAGATTAACCCGCACTTCCTGTTCAACACGCTGAACACCATTGCATCGTTTACGCGCACCGACCCGCTGCGGGCCCGCGAACTGCTTCGTGAGTTCTCATCGTTCTATCGTGCTACACTCGACAACTCGGGATCGCTTATTCCGGTCTCGCGCGAGGTCGCACAGACCAAGCGCTACCTTACCTTTGAGAAGGCCCGCTTTGGCGAGGACCGCGTGCTTGCGACGTTCGATGTGTCCGAGGACGTGGAAGATACGCTGGTGCCGGCGTTCGTGATCCAGCCGATTGTCGAGAACGCTGTGCGTCATGGTATGGGCGATGACGACGCCCTGAGGATCGACGTGACCGTTCACCAAGACGGCGAGGATGCAATCTTGATTGCCGTGGCCGATAATGGCGTGGGCATGGATGAGGGTACCGCCGCCAGACTGTTTGACGAGCGCTCTGCCCGTCCCGACGCCAGCTCTCCCCAGGGTGGCGGCGCCGGTGTGGCCATGCACAATATTTCGGAGCGCATCCATCGCTTTTATGGGCCGCACTCCTATACGCGTGTCGAATCGGCGCCGGGCAAGGGCACCAAAGTGCTCCTTCATCTTGATTTGTCAGAGAGCGTCTTTGACATTCAAGAGTAAAATAAAAGGCTACGGGCTCAACGTCATGCGACGGATGCCCGGCGTAGTTAGTTGACGAAAGGTTTTATCCCTATGCTGCGTGCGATGATTGTGGATGATGAGGCGCCGGCTCGCTCGGAGCTTCGCTTCCTGCTCGAGCAAACGGGCAAGATCGGCACGATCACGGAGGCGTCGAGCGTCCGCTCCGCCATCGAGATGCTTATGGAAAGTCGCGTGGATGTCGTGTTTCTCGATATCTCGATGCCCGGTGCCTCGGGCCTGCAACTTGCCGAGGCGCTGCATAAGCTCAAAAATCCGCCGGCGATCGTGTTTGTGACTGCGTATAGCGACCATGCGGTCGAGGCATTCGACGTGGATGCCGTCGATTATCTGATGAAGCCGGTCGAGGAAGCTCGCTTGGATCGCGCGATCGAGAAGGTCATGCAACGCGCCAAGCCGGTTACGGACAGCAAGGTGACCATCGAGCGTATCCCGGTGGAAAAGGGCGGCCGCAAGGTGCTCATTCCCGTGGACGACATTCGCTTTATCATGGCCAAGGACGATTACTCCTGCATCTATACCGTCGATGATCGCTTTTTGTCGACGACCTCGCTGGCGCAGTTTGAGGCCAAGCTCTGCGATTTTGGCTTCTTCCGTGTTCACCGCCGCTATATCGTCAACTTGGCGTGCGTCACGGACGTTGAGACGGTGCCCTCGGGCGCCATCCAGCTGGGCATTACGGGCGTCGACGAACGCGTGCCGGTTTCGCGCCGCCGCGTCGTGCCGCTCAAGAAGGCCCTGAGCCTCTAGCACACTGGCCCCGCAGCCCTGTAGACCCATCGTCTGCGGAGCCGTGGGGCCTTTTTTGTATGTATCTGCCGAATCGTTTTTTTGCGGAAGGGATCCCATGAACAGTGCAAGCGCCAAGCGTATCGACATCATCTCGGACACCCACGGCTATTTATCGCCTGCGCTCCTGGACGAGCTTGAGGGCGCAGACCTGATTATCCACGCCGGCGACCTTACGTCAGAGATGGACTACGAGCACCTATGCACCATCGCCCCCGTGCGGGCCGTACTGGGCAACAACGATTACTACCGCGACTACGGCCCCGATGTAGACCGTCTTGCGCTCTTTACTTACGAAGGACTCAAATTTGCCGTAGCCCACTACCGCGAAGACCTTCCGGTGGGATCCGTAGACGTAGCCATCAACGGCCACACCCACGTAACCAAAGAAGCCCAGGTGGGCCGCTGCCTAGTCCTCAACCCGGGCAGCGCCAGCTACCCCAGAGGCACCCGAGGCCCCACCATGGCCAGAATGCTCGTTAAAGACGGCAAGATCCTAAGCACCAAGTTTATTGACTTGGACTAACCGCAACAAAAACGGGGGATGCACAATGCATCCCCCGTTTTCTTTCAGCCAAAGGCAGAGTCCCAACAAGAATCTAAGACAACCCCGCCACGGAGAACGGGGCCGCCGAGCCGCGAAGCGGCGAGCAACAAGAACTGGTTGAAGAAAGTGACGGCAGGGAGGGTCTCCGGGGCTGGGGGCGGGGGTTAAGTTTGTCGCGAGTTCCGCACGCAAAGGAAAGCACTTAATGTGCTTTC
>UQMD01000006.1 GCA_900542155.1 uncultured Collinsella sp. | reverse complement strand
GGTGAAGTCGTAACAAGGTAGCCGTACCGGAAGGTGCGGCTGGATCACCTCCTTTCTAGGGAGATAAATCTTCTAGAGAGAAACACTTTAACTCGAATAGAGGGCAGGAGCCCGTCCGGTAGATGTCCGCCCGGAAGTCCCCGCAGCACCCGGTCCCCGGGGTCGCACCCGCGTACCTTGAGAGCCGCATAGCGATAGGAGAGAGATGGAAGACTTGTTTCTTCCAGACTCGATTCTTTTCTGCGATTTATCAGACAGAATGATAGCAATCATTCATCCGATCCAAACAAGAAGAATTCACTTATAAATGAGTGAGGAGCATCTGATCGCGAGCACAGTGAAGACACTGTGCCGCGGTATGAGATACCCGAATTGCGACATACGAGCGCTATTCATGATATCGATTAATTTTTATTAGCGACACGTGGATATCCCGCGGGCCCGAGAGCGGTCCCGCAAGATACCACGGGCGCACGGCGGATGCCTTGGCACAGGGAGCCGATGAAGGACGCGGCAAGCTGCGATAATCCCCGGCGAGGAGCACACATCCTTCGACCCGGGGGTCTCCGAATGGGCGAACCCATCCACAGAGGTGTGGATATCCCGGCCCTGAACGCATAGGGGCCGGGAGGACAACCCGGGGAACTGAAACATCTAAGTACCCGGAGGAGAGGAAATCAATCTCGAGACTCCCCGAGTAGCGGCGAGCGAAAGGGGACCGATGGCCAAACCGTCGAGCGGGCGTACCCGGCAGGGGTTCCGCCGGCGGGGTTGCAGGGCCGCGCATCCGGGGGCTGCCGCCCCCGGGCGCAGGTCCGGCTGGGGAGCGGAACGGCATGGGAGGGCCGGCCGCAGCGGGTGACAGCCCCGTACGCGAACCCAGACCGGACGGCGCGACGCGGTCCCTGAGTAGGGCCGGGCACGTGAAACCCGGTCCGAACCTGGGTGGACCACCATCCAAGCCTGAGTACTACCCTGTGACCGATAGCGCACCAGTACCGTGAGGGAAAGGTGAAAAGCACCCCGGGAGGGGAGTGAAACAGTACCTGAAACCGTGCGCCCACGAGCAGTCGGAGCACCTTTACGGTGTGACGGCGTGCCTTTTGTAGAATGAGCCAGCGAGTCGCTGGCGCGGGGCGAGGTTAACCGAAAGGGAGCCGTAGCGAAAGCGAGCCTTAACAGGGCGACTTGAGTCCCGCGCCGCGGACGCGAAGCCGGGTGAGCTATCCGTGGGCAGGCTGAAGCGGGGGTAAGACCCCGTGGAGGGCCGAACGCACGTCGGTTGAAAACGGCGGCGATGACCTGCGGATAGGGGTGAAAGGCCAATCAAACCCGGAGATATCTCGTTCTCCCCGAAATAGCTTTAGGGCTAGCGTCGCGCGTTCACCGCCGGAGGTAGAGCACCGGATGGACGAGGGGGCTTCGCCGCCTACCGAATCCAACCGAACTCCGAATGCCGGCGGCCCAGAGCGCGGCAGTCAGAGCATGTGGGCTAAGCTGTGTGCTCGAGAGGGAAACAGCCCGGACCGCCCGCTAAGGTCCCCAAGTTCCAGCCGAGTGGCAAAGGATGTGCGTCCGCCCAGACAACCAGGATGTTGGCTTAGAAGCAGCCATGCATTCAAAGAGTGCGTAACAGCTCACTGGTCGAGTGGACATGCGCCGACAATACACGGGGCTAAGCTGGACACCGAAGCGGCGGGATTTTGATTTTCAGAATCGGTAGGGGAGCTTCCCATGGGCGGTGAAGCCGCCGGGCGACCGGCGGTGGAGCGCATGGGAGTGAGAATGCTGGCATGAGTAGCGAGAGACGAGAGAGTAACTCGTCCGCCGTGAACCCGAGGTTTCCTGGGCAAGGCTAATCCTCCCAGGGTCAGTCGGGGGCTAAGGCGAGGCCGGGAGGCGTAGCCGACGCGCAGCAGGCAGACATTCCTGCACCGCGCACGCGGCGCTACGACCGACGGGGCGACGGATGGGGGTGGCTCGGCGGGGTTCTGGACGTCCCCGTGATGGAGCGCGGCCCGCGGACCAGGGAAATCCGGTCCGCACGAGGGCGAGGCTCCGGACGAAGCGATTGAGCGAAGCGAGTGAGCCCGAGGTCCCTAGAAAAACCCCTAGGCAGGCGCGTGCGCGCCCGTACCGCAAACCGACACAGGTGGGTGGGTAGAACATACCGAGGCGATCGGGTCAACCATGGTCAAGGAACTCGGCACAATGGCCCCGTAACTTAGGGAGAAGGGGTGCCCGCGCGTACGTGAACGGACTTGCTCCGGGAGCGGAGGCGGGCCGCAGTGGAGAGGCCCAAGCGACTGTTTACCAAAAACACAGGACTCTGCAGAAGCCGCAAGGCGACGTATAGGGTCTGACGCCTGCCCGGTGCCGGAAGGTCACGCGGAGGAGTTAGCCGCAAGGCGAAGCCCCGAAGCCAAGCCCCGGTAAACGGCGGCCGTAACTATAACGGTCCTAAGGTAGCGAAATTCCTTGTCGGGTAAGTTCCGACCTGCACGAAAGGCGCAACGACTTGGGCGCTGTCTCGACCATGGACCCGGTGAAATTGCACTGGTCGTGAAGATGCGACTTACCCGCGGAAGGACGGAAAGACCCCGTGAACCTTCACTGCAGCTTGGCATTGGCCGCTGGTCCCGCGTGTAGAGGATAGGCAGGAGGCACAGATCCGGAGGCGCCAGCCCCCGGGGAGCCGCCCTTGGAATACTGCCCTCGCGCGACCGGCGTCCTAACCCGAGGCCGTCAACCGGCTCGGGGACCGTGCCAGGCGGGCAGTTTGACTGGGGCGGTCGCCTCCTAAAGGGTAACGGAGGCGCGCGAAGGTCCGCTCGGGACGGTCGGCAACCGTCCTTTTGAATGCAAGAGTACAAGCGGGCTTGACTGCGAGGCCCACAAGCCGAGCAGGTGCGAAAGCAGGCTCTAGTGATCCGGCGGCCCCGAGTGGGTGGGCCGTCGCTCAACGGATAAAAGGTACTCCGGGGATAACAGGCTGATCTTGCCCAAGAGTCCACATCGACGGCAAGGTTTGGCACCTCGATGTCGGCTCATCGCATCCTGGGGCTGGAGCAGGTCCCAAGGGTACGGCTGTTCGCCGTTTAAAGCGGTACGCGAGCTGGGTTCAGAACGTCGTGAGACAGTTCGGTCCCTATCCTCCGTGGGCGCAGGAGAATCGATGGAGGCTGCCCCCAGTACGAGAGGACCGGGGTGGACGCACCTCCGGTGAACCGGTTGTCGACCAACGGCACGGCCGGGTAGCCGCGTGCGGCGCGGATAACCGCTGAAGGCATCTAAGCGGGAAGCCGTTCCAGGGATTAGTTCTCCTTCCGGTAAGGGCCCAGGTAGACTACCTGGTCGATAGACGGCAGGTGCAAGGGCGGCGACGTCCTCAGCCGAGCCGCACTAATCGCCCGAGCTCTTCCGGAACCGCACCTCGCGGCCCGCGGGACTTCGCGCTCATGCGCGGTCCGGGCACGAGGATGCCCCCGAGTCACCCCTCCTATGCGCCATGCGGCCCCCAGGGCACGTAGATGAGACCCAGGACACCGTAACGGTGGGCGCCGCCCACCGGTCAGCGGCCAGAGCATGGGGGGCACGCCCGGTCCCGTTCCGAACCCGGAAGCTAAGCCCCATCGCGCCGAGAGTACTGCGGGGCCAGCCCGTGGGAGGCCAGGGCGCCGCTGACCGGTGGACGGCACCGAGCCGTCATTGGACTTAGAAGGGGGAGGCCTCGCGGCCTCCCCCTTTTTTGCGTTAATACATCACAATGTAGTTGCATTTCACCTGTAACCCGGTTGGGCTTATGGGTAATGAGCTTTTATTTAAAGACAATACATCGAATCACAAGGGCAACTGCTACGACCATAATGATCAAAAGCAAGAATTGGAGTCGATGCTGCCTACGTCGTTTACTTGATGAAACGAAGATCGTTTTCCCTTGTTTTGGCGTCTCGAGATAACGAGCCGAATGCGTTAAGGTTTGCTTAGGTCGAGGACCTCTTCGATGCCGAGTTACGGGCTTTTTCGTCGGATCGTCATTGATTGCGCTGTTTTTTGATAATGGCGCATCTTTCAGATATACGGGATCGCCCGATGCGACGCCCATATGCTTACGCCCCGTTTGGGCATCCTCCAGCGTTCGATATCGATTTCTTGTCACATACTCGGGCTCTGGATCATTAATGGGCTCTTGCGAGATGTGAGGGCGATGGAACCGTGACGGCTGCTTGGAAGTTTCTTCCCCCTGCGTCGGCATAAACATATTGTTCTGGTTTTGGTCGTCCATGATGCCCTTTAGCTCGTTACCAACAACGCGTATGCGCTCATTGTAAGCCCCTTGTTATTTGTAGCTGTGGACATACTCGTAATTTAAGCTCTGGTTCAAAGAACCTTAACCTTCCTAAAACCTTAGTCGGATGCACTTAGATATACTTATAGTACTGGACTTAAAAAACTTTATAGTCGGTGTATATATGAGCACCGGGTGGGCATATATATGAACGTCAAAAGAAGTCCCAGTCACCTAGAAGATGACTCGGCAGTCCTATAAAGGAGTGGTAAACATGGCAAGCATGGTTCCTTATCGTTCGGTTTTTGGCGTTCGTCCCTCTGCAAGCTCGTTGTTCGATCTGTTTGATGATATGAGTGATCTGGCGAACAGCTCTATTGCCTCTAAGGCGTTCCCCGTTGATGTTGAGGATAAGGGCGATGGCTATGAGGTCAAGGCTTATCTGACCGGCGTCGCCAAGGACGATATCGATGTCGAGCTTAACGAGGGCCGTCTGTCCATTAGCGTGAATGTCGAGGAAGACGAGGAGAACGAGGGCAAGAACTTCCTGCAGAAGGAGTTCAGTTCGTACAGCGCAACGCGTGGCGTGTATCTAAAGGACGCTTCGAGCGAGGGCCTCTCGGCTAAGTACGCTGACGGCATCCTTACCGTTACGGTTCCCAAGATCGTCGAGAAGAAGAACGTTACGAAGATCTCCATTGACTAACTTCGTTGGCGTTCTGTGCTATTAAAAGACAACAAAAGGGGCTGGGAAGCGATTCCCGGCCCCTTTTGCTGTCTAGAACAGTCTATTGAATGGTTGCTGGCCGATGCTGGCTTGCGGGGCGTATCGAGAGTTTTCGCGATCCTTGGAGAAGGGTGGCGGAGCTGCCGAGCTCGTCATCTAGGGTTGCGGCTAGAGCTTTGGCATAGCTTTTGACGGTAAGGCTCGGGCGATTGTTATCTTGGCTGATATGCATGGCAATGAGCTGTTCGGTGCGATCTGTAACGAGTTCGCGCGCGGCTTCGGCAGTTTGGTCGTTGGAGAGGTGCCCCCTTGCAGACAGGATGCGCTCCTGAAGAAAGCGGGGATATTCTCCCTCGCGCAGCATGGTCACATCGTGGTTGCTTTCGAGCGCGAGGACTCGACAATCTTTGAGGGCGTTCATGGCTTGGCTTGATAGCTCTCCGGTGTCGGTGGCAAAGCCGATGGAATCATCGAGGGCGTCGAATCGATAGCCGACTGGATTGATGACATCGTGTGATGTTGAGTAGGTTTGCACGTGGATGCCGGCAATGGATAGGGTGTCACCGGGATCGAACTCCTCGACAGACAGATACGAAAGATTTTCTTTGCTCGAAAGTGTGCCCCTGCTGGCATAGAGGGGGCCGTGCCAGTGCTTGCACCAGACATCGAGACCTTTGATGTGGTCGCTGTGCTCATGAGTGATGAGAAGAGCCGAGACGTTGTCTGCCGAGAGCCCCAGTTCTGCCATGCGCCTTAATGTCTCGCGGCGAGAAAGACCGTCGTCAATCATGATGAGTCCTCGGGGGCCTTCGATGAGCGCGCAGTTGCCTTTTGAGCCGCTGCCAAGGATATGAAGGTGCAGACGAGACATGATATTCCAAAGGATACAATGGGTGCGAACGAATAGAGGAGGAAGCAAATGCCAACGGTATCTCAGCATTATGGACACCATGCTGCATCGTGGGCCGATGATAGGGCCCTGGCAACGCGGCAGACGGCTGCCCCCGTAGTGCTCATGGTATCAGGTGGTGCGGACTCGACGGCTTTGCTCCTTATGGCATGCACATCAAAGTTGGATATTCTGGATGGGCGTGGTGTAGCCCCCATCGCGCGCGAGCGACTACACGTGCTGCATGTGAACCATCATCTGCGCGGCGAGGCATCCGATGGCGACGAGGCCTTCGTGCGCGGCCTATGCGCACAATATGGCTTGCCGCTGTGTGTTGAGCATGCCTATTTTGATGATGAATCGGGCAATATCGAGGCGGCCGCCCGCGAGGTGCGCTATGCCGCGGCGCGGAGGTATGTTCGCGAGCTCTGCGTCCAGACGGGGGCACCGCGAACGGCGGCTCGTATCTGCACTGCGCACACGTCTTCGGATCGCGCGGAAACGTTTTTGATGAACGCGATTAAGGGTTCGGGGCCCGCTGGCCTATCGAGCATTCCTCGCCGGAGGAATATCGTGGTGCGTCCCCTGCTCGACCTGACTCATGATGAGCTCGTGGGCTATTTGCAGGTGCATGGTCAGCCGTGGCGAGAGGACGAGAGCAACGAGGACGTGTCATACTTGCGTAACTATGTGCGCCATCGAGTGATGCCGGTGGTGGCGCAGCGCAACGCGAGTGTCTGTAAGACGATTGGCGCCGCCTGCGAGATCTTGGGCGATGAGGACGCCTTTCTTTCCCAGCTTTCCGCACAGGCGTTTCGAAGCTGCCTGCGTAAGGAGGCGGCGGGTGCACTGGTTCTTGACGCTCGCCGACTGGCCGCGGCCGAGGTGGTGATTGCTCGGCGCATGGTGCGACTGGCAATTAAGCGTATCGACCCCGACGCTCGCCCGGAGATGCGGCATGTGGAGCGCGTGCTCGCCTGTGTCGCCGAAGGCTCGGGTTCGGTCACGCTGCCGGCGGGAATCGATGCGCGCGTGGAGTTTGGCATGCTGTCATTCAAGGCTCCGGCGGCGCGCGAGGGTTTAGTGGCCGATTGGATCTCCGTTCCCGGTCGTCTGCCGCTGGGGGCGGGGCATATGCTGACAGCGGAGCCGATGGCTGTGGAGCCGGGGTGCGATATCGTGCACCGTGCCCGCGAGCTTGCTGCTGCCGGAAAGGTTGCGGCCTTGGTGGATGCGGCGGTCCTGGGGTTTGCCGACTGCGATGGCGAGCGGATGTTAGCCGGCTCGCGCGGGGAGATTCCCACCGAGGCACGATCGGCGCGCCTGTGGGTGGATAGCCCTGTGCCGGGAGACGTGATGTGCCCGTTGGGGATGAACGGCCGAAGCAAGAAAGTGTCAGACCTGTTGAACGAGGCGCGCATTCCTGTTTCAGACCGCTCTGGCGTACCCGTGGTAAGAACGGCTCCGGGGGGTGCCGTAGTATGGGTCGCGGGCGTTCGCGCGGACGAGCGTTTTAAGTGCACGGCCGCAACGCGCGTGGCATATCTGCTCCGCGTGGTCGATGCGGAATAGCGCTTCGCGCCTGCTATTCTGTGCGACGTTGACGGTATTCCCGCGCTGATGGCGCACGGGCTGGTAAATTTACCCCGTGCGCTGCTAGAATGTGTAGTTCGCGTCCATACGGCGGTGTGTGGGCGATAAGCACAAGAAAGGGTTGTCATGGCTTCTCAACATCCGGATATCGAGAAGGTTCTGTTCACGCAGGAGGATATCGACGGTATCGTCTCTCGCCTAGGCGAGCAGATTACTCGCGACTACGCGGGTAAGGATCTGGTGCTGATTGCGGTCCTGCGCGGCGCCGTGGTCTTTATGGGCGACCTGATGCGTAAGATCGAGCTACCGACCAACATCGATTTCATGGCTGTTTCGAGCTACGGCGACGGTGTGAAGTCCTCGGGTATCGTGCGTATCATTAAGGACCTGGATATCGACATCCGCGGTCGCGACGTGCTGATCGTCGAGGACATTCTGGACTCGGGCCTGACGCTCAAGTATCTGATGAAGAACCTCGAGAGCCGCAAGCCCGCTTCTCTGGAGGTCGCCGCCTTCCTGTGGAAGGACGTTGAGGACCGCGTCTCGGCCATCACGCCCAAGTATGTTGGAACCCATTGCCCCGATGCCTTTGTGGTGGGCTACGGCCTCGACTATGCCGAGCGCTATCGCAACCTTCCGTATCTGGGCATTTTGAAACCGGAGGTTTATTCGTAAGATGCCCGACGACCGTAACGATAACAATTCCCAGACTCCCCGGGAGCCTAAGATCCCGGGGGTGCCCGGAGGCAAGAAGCCCACGCGTACGGGCTGGCTGTATTTTATTTTGGCTTGCGCGCTTCTGGGCTACGCCTTCTTTAACATGGGCTCCGGCTTTGCCAATTCCAGCAATACCGTTAAGCTCGCGACGAGCGAGATGGTCAACGCCATTAAGCAGGACCGCGTCGAAGATTTGACCTATACGGTTCAAGACGGAAGCGTGACGGGTCATTACTGGAAGACGAAGAAGGACAAGGGCGATACGAGCGAGCTCAAGAGCTTCTCCTCGACCTATGTCGGCTCCGATTCGCTTGCCGAGCTCATGGCGGAGCACCCCGATACCAAGTACATCGTCAACACCAACGATCCCGATTTTTGGGGCGACTTGGCGATGAGTGTGCTTCCGACGATTGCCCTGATTGCCATCATGTTCTACTTTATGCGCCAGATGATGGGTGCCAACAACAGGAACATGCAGTTTGGCAAGACCAACGCCAAGACCAACGAGGCCACACGCCCAAAGGTCAAGTTTGAAGACGTTGCCGGCGTGGACGAGGCAGTCGAGGAGCTCGAGGAGATCCGTGACTTCTTGAGCGACCCGGATCGCTATCGCAAGCTGGGCGCCAAGATTCCCCGCGGCGTGTTGCTGGTGGGCCCTCCGGGTACCGGTAAGACGCTGCTGGCCAAGGCCGTTGCCGGCGAGGCGGGCGTGCCGTTCTTTAGCATCTCGGGCTCTGACTTTGTGGAGATGTTCGTGGGCGTCGGTGCCAGCCGCGTGCGTGACCTCTTTAAGGAGGCCAAGTCCCAGGCCCCGTCGATCATCTTTATCGACGAGATCGACGCCGTGGGACGTCAGCGCGGAGCTGGCTTGGGCGGCGGTCACGACGAGCGCGAGCAGACGCTCAACCAGCTGCTGGTCGAGATGGACGGCTTTGAGGAAAGCGAGTCGGTCATCCTGATCGCTGCGACCAACCGTCCTGACATCCTGGATCCGGCATTGCTGCGTCCCGGCCGTTTTGACCGTCAGGTTACGGTCGACCGTCCGGATGTGAAGGGCCGCGAGCAGATCTTGCGCGTGCATGCCGAGAACAAGCCGATGGACGAGGACGTTAAGTTTGAGAAGCTCGCCCAGATGACCGTTGGCTTTACTGGTGCCGATTTGGCGAAGCTGCTCAACGAGTCTGCGCTGCTGGCCGCTCGCCGTCATCGTTCTGTGATCTCGATGGACGAGGTCGAGGAGTCGATGGAGCGTGTGATTGCCGGACCGCAACGCAAGGGCCGCGTGATGACCGAAGCCGAGCGCACCACGATTGCTTACCACGAGAGCGGTCACGCCCTGGTGGGCCACATCTTGGAGCATTCCGATCCGGTTCATAAGATTTCGATTGTCAGCCGCGGCCAGGCTCTGGGCTACACGTTGCAGCTTCCGCAGGAGGATCACTTCCTCAAGACCAAGAACGAGATGCTCGACGAGCTCGCCGTGTTCTTGGGCGGTCGCGTTGCCGAGGAGCTCATGTGCGACGACATCACGTCGGGCGCGAGCAACGATCTGGAGCGCGCGACTAAGATGGCGCGCGAGATGGTCACGCGCCTGGGCATGAGCGAGGAGCTGGGCACGCAAGTGTTTGGTGAGGCGCAGCATCAGGTGTTCCTTGGTCGCGATTACGCCGATCACCAGGATTACTCCGAGGAGACGGCGCGCCGCATCGATATCGAGGTTCAGCGCATCATGCGCGAAGCCCATCGCCGTGCGGTCGAGATTTTGGATGCCCGTCGCGATCAGCTCGATCTGATGGCGAAGGTGCTGCTTGAGCGCGAGACCGTCGAAGGCGACGCCGTGAACGCCCTGCTCGGCAATGAGTGGGATGCCTACCTTGAGCGCGAGGGCGATATCCTGGCGGCCAAGGAGGAGCGCAATGCCAAGGCGGCCGGCATGCCGACCAAGAAGCGCTTGCCTCGCATGAGCGAGGAGGAGCTGGCGGCTGATGCTGCGGCCTTTGCGCAGGCGGCCATGCAGGAGGATGCCGAAGCCGCATCCGATGATGCCGGCGATGACCATGCCGTCAACGCTGACGGCAACACCGACGCCGACAAATAGTCCTTGTAGCGAAAGCCTCCGCGGGGAAACCTGCGGAGGCTTTTTCTTCGTTGATTGGGGACAGACTTAAATGAGCGTTTTCACGCATTTAAGTCTGTCCCCAATCAACATTGCTGCGGCACTTTGCTCAGCTAAAGCGTACAATAGCGCCTATGCGAAAGGGGAACAGATGATTAACGAAACTATGTATGCTCGCGGTGCGGAAAGCTCCATCATCCGTGAGATCTTTAGCTATGGCCTTGAGCGCAAGGCACAGATCGGTGCGGAGAACGTATTCGATTTTTCGCTGGGCAACCCGAGTGTTCCGGCGCCCGCTGCTGTTGCTGAGTCCATTAAGAAGGCATTGGAGCTGCCGAGCGACCAGCTGCATGGATACACGCCTGCGCCGGGTCTGCCGCAATGTCGAGCGGCCGTCGCCGACTCGCTCAACCGTCGCTTTGGCACGAGCTATGAGGGCAAGGACGTCTTTATGACGGTGGGTGCCGCGGCTTCGCTCACCTGCACGCTCAATGCCGTTGCGAACCCGGGTGACGAGGTCATTGTTATCGACCCGTACTTCCCGGAGTATCGCGTGTGGATTGAGAAGGCCGGCTGTACGTGTGTCGAGGCGCTTGCCGATGAAGATTCGTTCCAGCTGAGCGTGGATAACGTGCTCAAGGCGATTACCGACAAGACCGCTGCCGTCATTATCGACTCACCCAACAATCCGACCGGTGCCGTATATACACGCGACACGCTGACGCGACTGGCCAATGTTCTGTGCGAGGCCAACGCTCAGCGCGATCCCGAGAATCCGATTATGCTCATCTCTGATGAGCCGTATCGCGAGATTGTCTATGGCGCCGAGGTGCCTTGGGTGCCTTCGATCTACGAGCACACCATCGTGTGCTACTCGTATTCCAAGTCGCTTTCGCTACCGGGCGAGCGCGTCGGGTGGATCCTGGTTCCCAATACGAATCCTCAGGCAGCTTGTCTAATGCCCGCCGTTGCCGGTGCCGCCCGTACGCTGGGCTTCGTGTGTGCACCGGCGCTCTTCCAGCGTGTAATCATCGACTGCATTGATGAACCGAGCGATGTCGAGGCCTATGCTCGCAACCGCACCGCGCTTACCGATGCACTAGCGGAGTACGGCTACACCTATGTTGAGCCGGATGGCGCGTTCTACCTATGGGTGAAAGCGCTGGAGTCCGATGCGAATGCGTTCTGTGAGCGCGCGAAGAAGCATGAGCTGCTCGCGGTGCCTTCGGATAGCTTTGGCATGCCGGGCTGGTTCCGCCTGGGCTACTGCGTGAGCTATGAGACAATCGTCAACTCTCTGCCTGCCTGGAAGCAGCTGGCCGACGAATATCGTCGAAAGTAAAGCGCTCTGCTTACAATGTTTTACGTGAAACGGGGTTTGGTTTTAAGCCAGACCCCGTTGTCTATGCCGTTGTGTGATTGGGATGAAGCAGTTTTACGACTGCCGAAAGCTATGCGTACAATGAATATACGCGACGGCCATACTGGACAAGGAGACCCGATGCCCCACCTTCTTTCTTGTGATATTCATACTCATACGATGTTCTCTGCGCATGCGTACTCAACCATCGAGGAGAACATCTATTGGGCGGCGGAGCGCGGCCTTCAGGTGCTCGGTTCCGCCGATCATTTAAGCTCGATGGTTACGCCTTGTCCCAATGACCTGCGCAGTTACCAATTCTTTATCAACCAGGATATCTGGCCGCGCATTTGGAGCGGCGTGCTGGTGCTGCGTGGTGCCGAGGCTGATATCGTTTCGCTGGACGGCAGCTTGTTTGGCGAAGACATTCCCGTTTCGCTCGATATCGCCGGCGATTCGTATAGTCGTGAGCATTCGCTGTTCGATTTGGTGACGCGTAATTTGGATTATTTGGTGGCAAGCGTGCATAACCCGCAGTTTGCCGAAGGCGCGACGCTCGCCCAAACGACCCAGATGTACATCAATGCCCTGGAGCACCCCAAGGTGTTCATGCTTGGGCATGCGGGTCGTTCGGGCGTGCCGTTCGATATCGATGAGGTGCTGTTGGCGGCCAAGGCCAAGCACAAGATCATCGAGATCAACAACCATAGTCTTGAACACGGTGTCGACACTGAGCATTGGGCCGTATGCCGCAAGATCGCCGAGCGCTGCGCCGAGCTGGGCGTGGGTATTGGCGTGTCGACCGATGCCCACATTGGCATGGCCATTGGCAAGCTCGATCACGCGCGCAAGATGCTCGACGAGATTCACTTCCCGCTGGATTTGATCGTGACGCGCGACCGCGAGACGCTGCTGCGCGAGATGGCGGCAGCCGGCGTGTGTGACCTGCGCAAGGGGATGTAGCGGAGTTCATAAACCAAGCGAAGGGGGCGGTCCAGACGGGCCGCCCCCTTTCTTGTCTCGAAAATCTACCGGGGTGGATTAGCGGCGCTCGAGGACCGCTACGGTTTCGGTGTGGTCGGTATGGGGGAACATGTCGACGGGCGTGATCTTGAGCAGGCGATAGCCTCCGTCGAGGAGCTGGTGCAGGTCGCGCTCTTGGGTCACAGGGTTGCAGCTGATATAGGTGATGCGGCGCGGCTTGAGTGCGCAGGCGGCTTCGAGGAACTCGGGGGTGGAGCCGGCGCGCGGCGGGTCGATGGAAAGGACATCGATCCGCTCGTTGTTGTCGGCGGCGTCCAGGATGTAATCGGTGGCGTCGTCGGCCATAAACCAAGCGCTGCGGGTGAGGCCGTTGAGCTCGGCATTGCGACGTGCGTCGGCAATGCCCGCCGGGTTGCGCTCCACGCCGAGCAGCATAATGCCGATGCCCTTGTCCTGGGCATCCTTCGCGGCGCACAGACCGATGGTACCGCTACCACAGTAAGCGTCCATAAGAATGTCACCCTGCTGCAGGTCCATGCCGTCAATCGCGAGCTGATAGAGCAACTCGGTCTGCTGCGGATTGGTCTGGTAGAACGCGGTGGGGGAGATATCGAACTCGCAGCCGAGCAGCTGGTCGCGCATGCATTCGGCGCCATAGACGATACGAGTCTCCTCACCCAAGATGGCATTGCCGGGGCGACCGTTGATGTTCTGAGCGACGGTGACGATATGCGGATCAAGCGCCGCGACGGCTTCAAAGAACTCCTGCGCATGCGGCAGGTCGCGCTGAGCGGTCACGAGGGTGACCATAATCTGGTCGGTGCGCCAGCCGCAGCGAACGACGGCATAGCGAAGCAGCCCCAGATGCTTGTCTTCGTTAAAGGCGGGAATATGCAGACGTTCGGCCTCGCGAGCGATGCCGTTGAGAATCTGACGAGCGCCCGGCGCCTCAACGGGGCATTTGGGAACGGCGACGATTTTGTGCGTCCCACGTTCAAAAAAGCCGCAGCGGACAGCGCCCTCTTTGCCGGGAGCAAACGGAGTGGCAGCCTTATGACGAAAACCACGCGGCGCAGGATATTTACCCGGGTCGCCCAGGGTAACACCCATACCGCGAATGGGATCAACGGCAATACCCTCGCGCTCGCAGAGCTCAGCAAACAGCTCTTCCATAGCAGCCTGCTTGGCCGCCAGCTGCTTCTTATAAGGACGATTGAGCGCCGTGCATCCACCACAAGCTTTCATGATCGAACAGGGAGACTTGGGGTCCACAGCCTTACGCGCAGACGAAACCGGATCCTTGTGCAAACGCTTGGGGCGAGCCTGAGATGCCTTATCCCCGCTCCGACGAGAGCTGGGGTGCTTGGCCTTAGCCTTTCCCTTGGCTGACTTACCCTTCGCGTCCTGAGACGACTTGGATTTCTTAGAAGATTTTTTCTCCTCCGACCCCTCAGCCGCCTCGATCAAAGCACGACGAGCCTTACGCTCCGCACGAGATTCTGCCATGAATTAACCCCACTATTAAATAAAAGAAAAGTCCGAAGCAATTGTACCGTGCATTCAACGTGCCCGTTTGGAGAGGAGGCTATTTAAGGTTCCGAGCACGTTGTCTCCCGGCTGGGTGGCGCCCGGCGCGGAGTTTAATTTGTCGCGAGTTCCGCACGAACAGGAGGCCACTTAATGTGGCCTCCGTCGTGAGCAGGACTGTAGAGCAGCAAATTAAACTCCGCGCCGGGCGCCACCCAGCCGGGTGCTCCATGCGTGCATTCCGTCTTGCGCAGGACTGTAGAGCAGGAAACTTAATTACGCGCCGCTCCCCGCCCGCGCCGGGCAGGTACTCCCTTGTACTCTATCCCACTAAAGTGTATGATTCTGAACGTTACATGACTCACTTTACCTAACTAAAGTGCCATCAAGGGGGAATACCATGAATACCGATATGTCTCGTCGTCAGTTTGTTGGTCTAGCCGGCTCGCTCGCCACGGTGCTTGGCCTTGATCTTGTCGGTTGCGGCGGTGGTGCTGGCAGGGGCTCCGCTGCTGGCTCTGCCGCGGCCAAGGATGTGAAGGGCGCCGCGGAGTCCAAGAAGCTCGTGGTGGGCTTTGATAAGTCCTATCCTCCGTACGGCTTTGTGGGCGACGATGGCGAGTACACCGGCTTTGATCTCGATCTGGCCAAGGCTGTTGCCGATAAGCAGGGCTGGGAGGTCAAATACGAGGCCATCGACTGGGACGCCAAGGATACGCTGCTCAACTCCGGCGCCATCAACTGCATCTGGAACGGCTTTACCATGGAGGGCCGTGAGGACGGCTACACGTTCTCCGAGCCGTACATGCTCAACGAGCAAGTGCTCGTGGTCAAGAAGGACGCGGGTATCAAGAGCTGGGACGATCTCGCTGGCAAGACCGTGATCACTCAGACCGATTCCGCTGCGCAGGATGTGCTCGAGGGCGATCAGAAGGATCTGGCCGCGACGTTTGCCACGCTCGATACCATCGGCGAGTACAACACGGCCTTTATGCAGCTCGAGAGCGGCGCGGTCGATGCCGTGGCTTGCGACCTTTCGATTGCCCAGTATCAGCTTGCCGCCAAGCCCGATGCCTATACGCAGCTCGACAAGCCGCTGTCCAGCGAGCACTACGCCGTCGGCTTTAAGAAGGGCGACACCAAGTCCGCCGATGCCGTGACCGAGTCGCTCAAGGCGCTCTACGAGGACGGCACGGTCAAGGACCTGTGCGACAAGTATGCAGAATACGGTCTTTCCTTCGACAACTGGGTGCTCAAATAGCGGCTTTCCCAGGCACCCGATTTTGCCGTTCAAACCGTCGCTTGCGTACATTTAGTACGCGGCGCTCCTCTTTCACGGCAAACTCGGGCACCTGGAAAACCCGCTTTAGCATTGGGTTCGCTGTTCCGTTACTGTGAAAGAGAGCTTGGGTTGTCTATTCAGGTCATGATGCAGATGCTTGGCCAGGGATTCTTGGTCAGCTTGCAGCTGTTTGTGCTGACGTTGCTCGGGTCGATTCCGCTGGGAATCCCCGTGGCGTTTATGCGCATGAGCAAGGTCGCGCCGCTGCGTTGGATTGCGCGCATCTATATTTCGGTGATGCGCGGCACGCCGCTTATGCTGCAGATGTTTGCGATCTACTTTGCCCCGTACTACGTGTTTGGCATCTCGCTCACGCCCGATTCCAAATGGACGGCGTGCGTCGTGGCATTCATCATCAACTACGCCGGCTACTTTGCCGAGATCTATCGCTCGGGCCTGCAGTCGATTCCGCGCGGTCAATATGAGGCCGCCGAGGTGCTGGGCTACTCGCGTCTGCAGACGTTTCTGTATATCGTGATGCCGCAGGTCGCCAAGCGTATTCTGCCGGCGATGGGCAACGAGATCATCACACTGGTCAAGGACACGTCGCTGGCGTTTGCCATTGGCGTGGGTGAGATGTTCTCGACCGCCAAGGCGCTGGTCGCTTCGCAGGTGAGCATGGTGCCGTTTGCGATTGCGGCGTTGATCTACTGGGTCTTTAACTTTGTGGTCGAGATGCTGCTGGGCGCTGCCGAAAAGAAGCTGGACTATTATCATGACTAACTCAGTGATGAAAATCGAAAGCGCGCGTAAGGCGTTTGGCGGCAATGAGGTGCTCAAGGATATCTCACTCGAGGTCAAGCGCGGTGAGGTCGTGGCGATTATCGGACCTTCGGGCGGCGGTAAGTCCACGCTGCTGCGGTGTGCCACGCTGCTCGAGACACTCGACGGAGGCTCGCTCTCGTTTGGCGACCTTGCCGTTGCGACGGATGCGGGTTCGGGCGCGGTCTATGCGAAGGGCGATGTGCCCAAGCAGGCGCGCTCGCGATTCGGCCTGGTGTTCCAAAATTACAACCTGTTCCCGCACTATACGGTGATGAAAAACATCACCGATGCACCGATTCGCGTGCTTAAGCGTCCGCGCGAGCAGGCGGAAGCCCGCGCTCACGAGCTGATTGCGCAAATGGGGCTGACGGGCAACGAGAACAAGGTGCCGTGTGAGCTTTCGGGCGGTCAGCAGCAGCGCGTGAGTATTGCCCGCGCCCTGGCACTCGATCCGGAAATCTTATTCTTTGACGAGCCGACTTCGGCGCTCGATCCAGAGCTGACGGCCGAGGTGCTGCGTGTCATTAAGGACCTGGCGGCGCAGAATATGACGATGGTAATCGTGACCCACGCAATGCAGTTTGCGCGCGATGTTGCCGACCGCGTGGTCTTTATGGACGGCGGTCGCATTGTCGAGGAGGGACCTGCCGAGCAGGTTATCGACCATCCGCGCGAGCAGCGCACGCGTGAGTTCTTGAGCCGTATCGAGGGATAGACTCAGGTATTTACTCAACTATTAATTGAGGCAATTGAGGCGAAGCCGCCACAGGTCTTACGGTCTGTGGCGGCTTTTTGTTTACATCGACGGGGTTCAATAATTGCCTGAAAAGCCTGTCTCTTCCTCTCGCCGCCTGTATCCATACGCGTGCCGAAAGGTCTGCATGGACAGCCGCCCGTGAGGGTAGGGTGGTGGCATAGGACATTTGGAGGGTGAGTCGGCTCGGCTGCCGACCATGCTGCTCCCGGGATGGCACCGACCGCGAACTCTCCCCGTTGGCGTCGCGCATTGCGCGCGGCCCTGCAAGGAGGTCATCATGGGTGCTCCCAAGACCGGTAACGTAAGGAACGTGGTGCTCGTAGGCCAAGGCGGGGTGGGCAAGACTTCACTCGCCGAGGCCATGCTCCACCTTTCCGGCAAGACCGCCCGCCTTGGCGGCCACGACGGCACCAAGCCCACGCTCGACTATGACCCCGAAGAGGTCAAGCGTGCATTTTCCATTTCGACGACCATTGCGCCGATCGACTGGAAGGGCGCACGCATCAATGTGCTCGATGCCCCGTGTTATCCCGATTTTATCGGCGACGCCTTTGCCGCGATGAGCGTCTGCGAGACGGCCCTGTTTGTGGTCGACGCCGAGGCCGGCCCGCAGCCTACGACGGTTAAGCTCTGGTATGCCGCCGAGGACCTACGCCTGGCACGCGCGGTGTTCGTAAACCGCCTGTCGCGCTCCGAGGCCAGCTTTGCGACCACGATGGACCTGCTGCAGGAGCGCTTTGGCACGCGCCTGGGCGCCGTGACCCTTCCCTGGGGCGAGGGCGAGGACTTTGACGGCATCATCGACTTGGTGCGCATGAAGGCGCGCCACTGCAACGGCGCCGAGGCCGTTGAGTCGGAGATTCCCGAGGAGTATCGTGCCCAGGCCGAGGAGGCCCATGACCATCTGTGCGAGCTGGTGGCCGAGGCCGACGACGAGCTGATGATGAAGTACCTGGAAGGCGAGGAGACGCTGACGCAGGAGGAGCTTGAAGGCCTGCTGTCGAAGGCGATCGCCGAGCGCATCTTTGTGCCGGTCTTTGCGGGCGATTGCATTAAGGAGCAGGGCGTCAACTCGCTGATGGACGACATTGCCACGTACTTCCCGGCGCCGACCGACTACGGTGAGATGCCGCTTATCGACGGCGATTCGCTTAAGATTTCGAGTGACGATGATCGTCCGGTGGCGTTTGTGTTTAAGACGCTGGCCGATCCGCAGCAGGGTCGCATCAGCTTTATCAAGGTGCTGACGGGCACGCTTGAGCCGGGCCTTGAGCTGATCAACGCGCGTACCCGCAAGAGCGATCGTCTGGCCCACCTGTATGTGATGTGCGGCCGCGATATGACCGAGGTTGGCCACGCTTATGCCGGTGACATCATCGTGGCACCCAAGCTGGCGGCCGAGACGGGTGACACGCTCTCCATTACCGGCAAGGTCGAGGCTGCGGCGTTTAAGTTCCCCAACTCGCAGTACCGCATTGCCATCGAGGCCGAGAATCGCGGGGACGAAGAGAAGCTCTACACGTTTATCGAGAAGGCCTGCAAGGCCGATCCGACCATGAGCATCGACCGCGACGAGGAGACCGGCCAGACCATTATCTCCGCCGTTGGTGAGGCGCAGGTTTCGGTGCTGCTCAACCGTTTGGAGAATCGCACCAAGGTCGTGGCCAAGAGCGTGCCGATCCGCATTCCGTATCGCGAGACCATTCGCCGTACGGCAAGTGCTCAGGGCCGCCACAAGAAGCAGACCGGCGGCGCCGGTCAGTACGGCGACTGCTGGCTGCGCGTGGAGCCGCTCATTGGGCCCGACGGCACGAGCGATGGCTATGAGTTTGTGGACGAGGTCGTGGGCGGCCGCATTCCGCGCTCGCTGATCCCCGCCGTGGACAAGGGCGTCCAGGAGACCATGAAGGACGGCATCATTGCCGGCTATCCGCTCACGGGCATTCGCGTGGCTGTGTACGACGGCTCGTATCACAGCGTCGACTCCAACGAGATGGCGTTCCGCGCGGCGGCTCGCATCGGCCTGCGCAAGGCATGTGCCGATGCCGACCCGGTGGTGCTGGAGCCCATCGAGGAAATCACGGTGACTATCCCCGAGAGCTATGCCGGCGCCGTGATGGGTGACATCTCGGCCTCGCGCGGTCGCGTGACGGGCATGGAGACCGATGAGCGCGGCGATACCGTGGTCATTGCGCAGGCGCCGCTGGCCGAGCTGACGGATTATTCGACGCGTCTGCGCTCCATCACGCGCGGCACGGGCGACTTTACCATGAAGCCCGCAGGCTATGAGCAGGTGCCCTATGACGTTCAGGCCAAGCTAGTCGAGCGCTATGAGGAGGGCCGCGCCAAGTAGCGTGTGGCGTTGCCTGCGCCACGCATGTCGATGTACGGGCCGCTCTGGGTAATCCAGGGCGGCCCTTTTTGACCCCTGGGGGGCGGAGGAAAACGGATCATTTTAGGTTTTGGGGCAGCTTGGTCGGGCCTAGTCCCCCGAGGCCTGATTGCGGCCGGTGGCGTAGTCGATCTGCACATGCGGCTGCAGGTTGTAGCAATATACGTGGAAGCACAGCGTCTTGCCGTGGTCCTCAACCGATTGCGCCTCAAGGCGCACGCCGCGGCAGACGAGCTCCTCTTCGTTGTACATGGGCGTGGCGCGATAGAGCACGTGGTTACCCGTGTTGCGGATATAGTCGAGGATTTGCTCCTCAAACGGCAGCATGCCCGTCTCGTTGAGGTAGCGCGTGCCGGTGAGGAGGTTCTTGCGGTTGGCGTTTTCGCCGCAGAGCGACCAGGCGATAAGGTGGCAGCGGTTATAGAGGCTCTGGCCCGGAATAAAGTCGTAGCGCTGCTGACGCCATCCAGCAGGATGGATGCGCGAGATATCGCCGCGCTCGCCTTGACCGAGTGATTCGGGGCCCACGCAGGCGAGTGCCTTGCGGGTGCGGCCCAGGCTATCGAGCTTGGAGAATTTCTTAAAGCAGCCCTCTTCGGTGGCGCGCTCGTATTCATCGAGCGTGAACGACGGCGTGCCGAGCGGGTGCGTGCTGTCGGCGCGCAGGGCAACATAGGGGTTGCCCGCGTAGTCAGGAATGCTGCTGAGATATACGCCGCGGGCGCGGTTGAGGTCGGGGTTTTCGACCTCGTCGATGGAGGTGGCGGCACTATCCGCGGAGGCAACGTTGCCGTTGGTGTTGGTCGCGGTGGATTCGGAGCCATCGCCAGAGTCTTTGCTATTTTGAGAGTCCGAGGAGCTCACTGTTCCCGATTCGAGCCGGGCAACCAGGTCCGCCTCGTCGTCAGTGCGGCTGGGGCTCTCGTTTTGTTTTTCGGCCAGAGCCGCTGCCTGCTCATCGCTTTGCGGCGACAACAGCTTGGGCGCTTCGTCGAGCGACCCTGTGAACAGCGCAAACCCCAGCACCACGGTGGTGCCGATGGAAAGTACTTGCTTGTAGGCGGACTTGCGCGACATGGAGGCTCCTGGCTAGTCAATTGGGAATCTACCAGTCTAGCAGGAGCCGGCAGGGGCCGTTCTGTCGAACAAATACTTAAGATTTGGGACAAACACTCCTGATTTATTTGTCCCGCGGTCTAGATCGAGGTGGAGTCGAGCCAGTTGAGCTTGCACTCGAGAATGCGCTGCTCGCCGGGTTGGCTGCTGCCATCAAGCAAGGCGAGCAGCATCTCGGCCGCCTCCCTGCCTTCCTGGTCGACGGGCTCGATGATGGTGGAGACGGTCGGTGTGGTGAGATTAGTCCAGTCTTCGCAGTTGAGTCCCAAAAGACCTATTTGCTGCGGAAGCAGATGGGCCATGGGTTGGAGGGCCTTGTAGACGCGGGGGAGCGCCCATTGGTTTTGGACAAAGATGAGCGTACGCTTGGCGGGATTAAACTTGAATTTAAAGTACTCGGTAAGCTCGTTGATTGACGGCTTGTTGTGGTCGATGGGAATCGCTTTGTAGAGCTGTCCGTTCGCTGCCAGCGCCTCGGCATACCCCTGAAAACGCTCCATGCGGGTGCGCATCTCGGTCATGTTGGCGGCAATGGAAAAGAAATCTTCGTAGCCGGCGTCGAGGAGTGCCTGTGTGGCGTTGTACACGCCGTCGTAGAGGTTGGTTTTGATCCAGCTGGTGCCTGGGCTGTAGATGGCCGCGTCAAAAAAGACGACGGGCTTGCCGGCGCGTCTAATGCGGTCGTGCACGGCCTTGAAATTTGCCGTGGGCTGGATGATAAAGCCATCGACGCCCAGCGAGAGCATCTTGTCGACGTACATGAGCTCGGTCTCGGGGTTAAAGTTGCTCGTGCAAACGACCGTCTGGTAGCCCGCGGGGAGCATGACCTGCTCCATGCCATTGAGAACGAGCCCCGCCCATTTGTTGGTGTTATCCAAAATGATGATGGCAATGACGTGGGTTTGCTTGCCGGTGAGCGTCTGCGCTTGGGCGTTGGGAACGTATCCGAGTTCCTTAATGACGCGCGCGATTTTGTTCTGCGTCTTTTCGCTAAGCTTTTCTCGTTTGTCGTTGAGGTAATACGAGACGCTTGCCGTCGAGGTTCCCGCCTCTCGAGCGACGTCTGCAATCGTAACGCGCTGTTTTGCCACAGCGACTCCTTCCGACAGATGAGCATTTTCCAACATGATGACTTTGAGTCTTGGTGAGGGATGCGCTTCGGTGAGCGGCTTTCTCCTTTCATATGAGTATGCAACAAATGCGGTATACGGGTGGGGTCGAAATTTGTGACCGGCATGCGTATCTGCCGTCTACCGAGAAAATCAAATACTTCTTGACTTTTGAAATCGATGGTAAAATCGCAGGATTCATTTTTGGTTAAACGCATAACTAAATAGCGTAACCAACGCTCTGACCTGCGCGTTTACCGAAATAAGCTGGCATTAAGAAAATTAAGCACCTATATTGGTCTTGTCGAAAAGACAGCAAGTCCAAACGGCAGGGGATGCTCCGGAGGCCTCCGCAAACGGTGTCTTGCGCACGCAACTCTATGAAAAGAGGGAAGCAATGAAGATCGTAGGCGTTGCCGCCTGTACCGTGGGTATCGCCCACACGTATATGGCCCAGAAGGCGATTCAAGATGAATGCGCCGCCCGTGGCATCGAGTGCAAGGTCGAGGCTCAGGGTGGCCTGGGTATCGAGAATGAGCTCACGCAGGAAGACGTGGACTCCGCCGACCTGGTCCTGGAGTCCGTCGACGTGGGTGTCGAGAACGAGGACCGTTTTGAGCAGAAGATGGCCGAGGGCAAGTTCCTCAAGGTCGGTACTTCCGATGTAATCGCCGATCCGGTCAAGATCATCGACCAGGCTGTTGAGATTATCAAGGCGACGGGTGGCGCCGTTGACGCGCCCAAGGCCGAGGCCAAGGCAGAGAAGAAGGCCGTCTCCGCTGCCCCGCAGGCCCCGACACCGGCGTCCAAGCAGTCTATCTTTGCCGATCCTGGCAAGACGCTGCTCAATGCATTCAATACCGGCGTTTCCTATTTTATCCCCATTGTCGTTATCGGTGGCGTGTTCCTCGCCTTCTCGTTGGCATCCGGTACTGCCGGTGCTAGCGGTATGGAGGTAACCAACCCGTTGATGGTGAGCCTTAATACCATCGGCATGGCCGGCATCTCCATGATGATTCCGGTGCTTGCGGCTTACATCTCCTACTCGATGGCCGGCAAGCCCGCGCTCGCCCCCGGTTTTGTCCTGGGCTACCTGGTCAACAACGCAGTCGTTACCCCTAACGGCAACAGCGTTTCGACCGGCTTCTTGGGCGCCATGATCATGGCAGTTATCTGCGGCTACTTTGTCCGCTGGATGAAGACCTGGAAGGTCAACAACACCATCCAGACCATCATGCCCATCCTGATCATCCCGATTCTGACCTCGCTTGTCCTGGGCATGGCCTATATCTACATCCTGGCCACGCCGCTTGGCTTTGTGATGGACTGGCTCACCGGCGTGCTCGGCAGCCTGCAGGGCGGTTCCGCAGTTGTCCTGGGTCTGGTCATTGGCGTTATGACCGCCTTCGATATGGGTGGCCCCATCAACAAGACCGCTTCGACCTTTACTATGGCCATCATGGCCTCCGGCATCTATGGCCCCAACGGTATGTTCCGCGTCGCCGTCGCCGTTCCCCCGATTGCCTGTGGCCTCGCTGCGCTCATCGCCAAAAACAAGTTCGATGACGCCGATCGCCAGATGGGTATCTCCGCACTGTTCATGGGCTGCATCGGTATTACCGAGGGCGCCATTCCCTTCGCGGTCAAGGACCTCGGTCACACCCTGCCCGGCATTTGCATCGGCTCTGCCGTGGGCGCGGCGCTTGCCGCCTTCCAGGGCATCGACTGCTATGTTCCGCATGGTGGCTTTATTGTCGCCCTGGCCACCAACAACGTCGCGCTGTTCTGCCTGGACATCGTGATTGGCTCCTTGGTCGCCGCTGCAATCCTGATTGCCATGAAGCCCACGCTCGATAAGCAGGCCAAGTAAACCTTTAAGGACTCCGGTTGTGCGGAGGGATGGATTTGACTCCGCACAACCGCCCCTACACAACAAAATCCATCCGCACTGATAGGGCCCACATCTGGGTCCCAGGGAACTTTTGTCAAAAATCCTCTGGAGAAGGAGAACAAAATGTCCAACCTCACCATCCGCCAGGCCGTTCAGGGCATGCTCAAGCTGCAGGACAGCGGCGATCACGCAACCATGGTCGGCATTGGCCCCATGAGCCCCAACCTGATTCAGGCCGTGTTCGAGCTTGCCAAGGACGAGGATTTCCCGCCCATGTTTATCGCTAGCCGCAACCAGGTCGATATGGACGAGATGGGCGCCGGCTACGTCAACGGTTGGGACCAGACGCGCTTTGCCGCCGACATTAAGAAGGTTGCCGACGAGGTGGGCTATACCGGTCCGTACTACCTGTGCCGCGATCACGGCGGTCCGTGGCAGCGCGACGAGGAGCGTAACGCCCACCTGCCCGAGGACGAGGCCATGGAGCTCGCCCGCAAGTCCTTTGTCGCCGACATGGAGGCAGGCTTTGACCTGCTGATGGTCGACCCCACCAAGGACCCCTATCAGATCGGCAAGGTTATTCCGCTCGACGTGGTGCTTCGCCGCACGATCGATCTTATCGACTATCTTGAGCAGTACCGTCGCGAGCATAACCTGCCCGAGGTTGCCTATGAGGTCGGTACCGAGGAGACCAATGGCGGCCTGACCTCCACCGACAAGTACGAGGAGTTCATTTCTCAGCTGCAGCCCGAGCTCGAGAAGCGCGGCTGCCCCATGCCCACCTTTATCGTCGGCCAGACCGGTACGCTCACCCGTTGGACCGAGCAGGTCGGTCATTACAACTTTAAGAATGCCCGCGAGCTCGCCGACATGGCCAAGCGCTACGGCGTGGGCCTGAAGGAGCACAACGCCGACTACCTGGACGACGCGACGCTGCTCGAGCACATCCCGGCACACGTGACCGCTTCCAATGTCGCCCCTCAGTACGGCACCGAGGAGACCCGCGCTTACCTCAAGCTCTGCGCTACCGAGCAGATTCTGGTCGACAACGGCCTGTGCGACGATCCCTCCAATCTGTATCACACGCTGCTGGTCAAGGCCATCAAGACCGAGCGCTGGCGCAAGTGGATGACCGGCGACGATGTCAACCTGCAGGTTGACGACATTCTGGCCGACGACGAGCTCAGCCTGAAGATTCTGGATGTCTCCGGCCACTACGCGTTCAACGATCCCGAGGTCAAGGAGCAGGTCGAGAAGCTCTATCGCAACCTCGCTGCCCAGGACATTGACGGCAAGCGCTTTGTGATCGAGCACATCAAGCGCCCGATCAAGCAGTACGTCGTCGGTCTTAACCTCAAGGGCGTCACGAGCCGCATCGAGAAGGCTCTCTAAGTAGCTTTTCCTACACGACGCCGGGCCTGGGGCATGTCCCAGCTGCAGGCCCGGCACATAGGACAAAAGGACATCCCCTTTGTCCTATTTTTTGAGTTTTGGATTCCTTAGAAGGAGTTTGCACCATGAAGTTCTTTATCGATACCGCCAACCTTGACGAGATCGCCGAGGCCAAGAGCTGGGGCTGCCTTGCCGGCGTCACCACCAACCCGTCCCTGTACGCCAAGACCGGCGGCAAGCTCGCCGACTTTGAGCCCCATATGCTCAAGATTGCCGAGCTCTGCGAGGGCCTGCCCGTGTCTGCTGAGTCCACCGCGACCACTGCCGAGGGCATGATCGAGGAGGGCAAGCGTCTTGCCGCCCTGGCTCCCAACATCGTGGTCAAGCTTCCCGTGTGCGAGGCCGGCCTCGCCGCCTGCCGCGCCCTGGCCGATGCGGGCGTGCGCGTCAACATGACGCTTGTTTTCTCGCCGACGCAGGCCCTCATGGCCGCCAACGCCGGTGCCCGCTACATCAGCCCGTTTGTCGGCCGCTTTGACGACATCGCCGAGGACGGCATCTCGCAGCTCGACAATGTCGTGACATGCATCAAGAACTATGACTGGACCGGCAAGAACGTCGACGACACCGTCGAGATCATCACCGCTTCGGTCCGCACGCCCAACCACGTGACCCAGGCGGCTCTTCTTGGTGCCGACATCGCGACCGTGCCCATGGCCGCTCTCAAGAAGTGCCTGCATCACCCGCTGACCGACCAGGGCCTCGCCTCTTTTGAGGCTGACTGGCAGAAGGTCGTCGCTCTGGCTTAACGACCGGGTTGCCCTCGGCATCGCGCCATCCGGTGCCGGGGTTGTTCTCAAGAGAGGAATTCGTATGACCAACCAGGAGCTGGCGAAGGTCGCCAATGAGGTCAGGAAGGGTGTCGTGACTGCGGTTCACGCGGCCAAGTCGGGACATCCGGGTGGATCGCTCGGTGCAGCCGACATCATGACGTATCTGTACTTTGAGGAAATGAATATCGATCCTGCCGACCCTCACAAGGCCGATCGCGACCGCTTTGTGCTCTCCAAGGGTCACGCGGCGCCGGGCCTGTATTCGGTGTTGGCAAATCGCGGCTATTTTCCCGTCGAAGAGCTCGAGACGCTCCGCCATATTGGCAGCCGACTGCAGGGCCATCCCAACATGAACGATACCCCAGGCATCGATATGTCCACCGGCTCGCTCGGTCAGGGCATCTCTGCTGCAGTTGGAATGGCGCTTGCCGCTAAGCACTGGGGCGACAGCTACCGTGTCTACACGTTGCTGGGCGACGGTGAGTGCGAGGAAGGCCAGGTGTGGGAGGCGGCTATGTTTGCCGGCAACCATGCGCTCGACAATCTTGTTGCCGTCGTCGACCACAACGGCTTGCAGATTGACGGCACGATCGATGAAGTCAACTCGGCCATGCCGCTTGCCGACAAGTTCCGCGCCTTTAAGTGGCATGTGATAGAGCTAGCCGATGGCAACGACATGGCGCAGATTGAGGCGGCTTTCGCCGAAGCTCGCGAGGTGACCGGCGCGCCCGTCGCTATCATCGCCGAGACGGTGAAGGGCAAAGGCGTCTCCTTTATGGAGAACCAGGTTGGCTGGCATGGCAAGGCGCCCAATGACGAGCAGTTTGAGCAGGCCATGGCCGAGCTCGCGGCAGCAGGAGAGGAACTCTAATGGCAGAGGTCAAAAAAGTCGCCACGCGCGTAAGCTACGGCGAGGCGCTCGTCGAGCTGGGCAATGAGCACGATGACTTTGTAGTGCTCGATGCCGACCTGGCTGCCGCTACGCAGACGGGTAAGTTTAAGACTGCCCATCCTGAGCGCTTTTACGATGCCGGCATCGCCGAGAGCAACCTGATGGGTCTTGCCGCCGGCATCGCGACCACGGGCCGCGTTGCTTTTGCGAGCACCTTTGCGATGTTTGCCGCCGGTCGCGCCTACGAGCAGGTCCGCAATTCCATTGGCTACCCGCACCTCAACGTCAAGATTGGCGCCACCCATGCCGGCATTTCGGTGGGCGAGGACGGCGCCACGCACCAGTGCTGCGAGGATATCGCACTCATGCGTACGATTCCGGGTATGACGGTGGTCGTTCCCGCCGACGATGTCGAGGCCCGCGCCTGTGTGCGCGCCGCCTATGAGTTTGAGGGGCCGGTCTACATGCGCTTCGGCCGCCTGGCAACACCGGTCATCAACGATCACGAGGACTACGAGTTCAAGATCGGCCGCGGTGTTGTTGTACGGGAGGGCTCTGATGTCACGATCGTCGCGTGCGGTCTCATGGTCGCTGAGGCACTCGCTGCTGCCGAGGCGCTCGCTGCCGACGGCATCGATGCTGAGGTCATCAACATGCATACGATCAAACCGCTCGATGAGCGTTTGGTGGTTGCCAGCGCCAAGAAGACCGGTCGCGTGGTCACCGCCGAGGAGCATTCGATTATCGGTGGTCTTGGCGAGGCCGTTGCCTCGGTGCTCGCGGAGCAGCATCCAGTGCCGATGCGTCGCGTCGGCGTGCGCGATGTGTACGGCGAGTCCGGCCCTGCGGTCGATTTGCTGCATAAGTACGGTTTGGACGCCGACGGCATCGAAGCTGCGGTCAGGTCCGTGTTGTAAGGAAGGCTTTCCATGGGGTTTGTATCTGCCAACCAAGTGACGATTGGCTACGCCGCCGCCTCGCGCGAGGACGCGCTGCATTATCTGTCCGAGCAGGCTGTTGAGCTTGGTTTTGCCGATGACGCGTCTGCTGTAGAGGCGGCTTTTATTGCTCGCGAAAACGAGGCCGAGACTGGCCTCGTCGCCGGTTTTGCCGTTCCGCATGCCAAGAGCGATGCGATCCATACACCGGGCGTGGCCGTGCTCAAGCTGTCCGAGCCTGTTGAGTGGCCGAGCTTTGATGGCGTGCCCGTCGATGTGGCGCTCGCGCTGTACGTGCCCGCCGGCGAAGCGGGAACCACGCACCTGCGTCTGCTCTCCAAGGCTGCCGTGATGCTGATGGATGCTGGCTTCCGTGACAGGGTGCGCGAAAGCACCGATCCTGTCGAGATTGCCGAGCTCATCAACGCCGGGCTCGAGGGCTAGAACGGGCTCTCCGTTCCATTAATCGATCCTTCTCCAAGGAAAAGGGCCGCGACGCTATAGGCGTCGCGGCCCTGTCTGCGTTTCCCCAGATAAAACCTGCCAAAATAAACCTGTCCCTTTTTGGTAGGTAAAACGGGAGCCGTTTCACCGCAACTTAGGGTGCGGTTGGGATGTGTACGCTTTAATGAGCGGCGCCCATGGTTAGAGAGATTACGCTCGTCTCTCTAAATGTCTCTCTAATGGGAAGCTCGGTTAGAGAGATGGCCTTAGGCTATCTAGCAGTGAATTCGATACATCTCTCTAAATGTCTCTCTAAACAAGGTGCTTATCTCTCTAAAGTTAGAGAGATAAGCACCTTGTTTAGAGAGACGGAATGCCAGTTTTCGTCCGTCCGTTACCATCTGCCAAAAATGGCGGATAAAGGACTCATTGAAGTAATGGGTTCATCGACGAGCTGTAACCGCCGCTATCGGAAAAAGTAGGTGCGGCCGAGACGCCTCTCAAGTGCCTCTCGAAGTTAGAGGGGTGCTAGAGAGGCAGTTGTCTTGCGACATTTCCCCAGATAAAACCTGCCAAAATAAACCTGTCCCTTTTTGGCAGGTCTGCGGGTCAATGCCCATCAAACGAAGTTGCGGTGGAATAGTTCCTGTTTGGGTCCGATAAGCCGTAAGACAGGAACTATTCCACCGCAACTTATCGGGATGCGCTACAGGTTCATGTTGCCGTGGATGTAAGGAGTGACCTCGGGGGAGATGTGACCGCAGCCCAGCTCGTGTAGCGCGGACTCGATGGCGGCGGGAAGCGGGGCCTTGCCCTCGTCGTTGACCGCGGTACTGCCGAGGGCGGCGATCTTGGCGACGTCTGCCGGCGCGGCCTCGATATGCATGCAGCCGCCGATCAGGCGCGCGCGTACCTGTGCCAGGTCAAGATCGTGCAGGTAATCCTCGCAGGCGCGGATTACATCGACCTTCTCGCGCGTAAGCTTCTCGCCCGTGGGGACGCGCGTGGCAAGACAGGCTCCCGCCGGCAGGTTCCAAACGGGGTAGCCCCATGCACGCAGCAACTCGCGCTCTTCGTCCTTGGTAAAGCCGACCTCCATAAGAGGGGAGCGTACGCCGAGCTCTTCTGCCGCACGCATGCCGGGGCGGTAGTCACCGCGATCGCCTGCATTGCTGCCATCGATGACGGTGGGAAAGCCGAGCGACCTGGCGTGGTTGACGATGGCGGTAAAGCCGGCGCGCTTGCAGTGGTAGCAGCGGTCGGCGTCGTTGCAGGCTACCTGGGGGAGCTGCAGCTGATCGACCGAGAGGTTGAGCACGGGGAGCTTGAAATGCGGCCCCTCATCGGCCTGCCCGTCAACCGCCCGCTCAAACGAAGCCTGCTCGGGCGTGCCGATGAGCGGCGTGGTGAGGTGAACGAGAAGCGTGCTGGCGGGCATGATGCGGGCGCAGACCGCGGCCAAAAAGCTGCTGTCGACGCCACCGGAAAAGCCGATGGCGACGCGTCCGTATGCCAAAAGCAGCTGCTCGAGCGCTGTGAGTTTGTCCTGAAGCCCCTCTGCAGGTGCGGTGGTGTCTGAAAGCATGAATCGATCCTTGCCGTTGAGTACTCGGTCGAAAACTATAATCCTACCGAGCCGCTTGTCATAAGACTTCTATCTATGTAACGAAAGTGCAATATGCTATATACGTTATATACAAGTTTACAGGTGCGGTAAAGTTGCGGGAGTACAGCAGCGCGAAGCGATGGGGGACCGATATGATCAAGGCCGTTATTTTCGACATGGACGGAACGCTGGTCGATACCGAGCGTTTGGGTATCAAGGCGTGGAAGGCGGGCGCGGCCGAGCTGGGATTCGCGATTGATGATGCGCTGATCCATCAGTTTATCGGCCGCACGCTGCCCGATGTTATGGACATCCTTGATAAGCATTACGGCAGCCATGAGACCACCGAGGCGATCTATCGTCGTCACAAGGAGATTCGCGACGAGATGGTCAAGACCGATCTGGAGCTTAAGGACGGTGCCGCCGAGTGCCTCGACGGGCTGCTGGCTGCGGGCTATCACGTGGGTCTTGCGACGTCGTCGCGTCACGTCACGGCCGAGCGCAACCTCAAAATGGTCGGTCTCTTTGACAAGTTTGAAACGGTGACCTGCGGCGAGGACGTCGTGCACGGCAAGCCCGACCCCGAGATGTACCTGCTCGCCTGCGAGCGCACGGGCTTTGCCCCCGAGGAGTGCGCCGTGGTCGAGGATTCGCGCAACGGTTGCGTCTCGGGCATCACGGCCGGTTGCCACGTGTTTGCCGTTCCCGATATCGTGCCGCTGCCGCAGGACGTGGTGGATGGCTGCGAGGCCGTGCTCGATACGCTGTTCGATCTGACGGCGGCGGTCAAGACCGTGCGCTAGCGTTTGCACGCGAGTCGCCATGCCCCGCGCCCGATCCCGCAGGACGGTGACGGTAACGGCGCCTGCGTGGAGGCGCTGACGCAGTCAGCCCCTCTTATCACGCCAAGATTGCTGTTTTGGCCGATAAGAGGGGCATTGTGCTTTAAGCGACTGGGGCTGCGGCCTTGGTAAGGAGCTGGCGGAGGGTTATGACGCTACAAGTTATTCCAGGAGCCAGTCGATCACGTTGCGCTTGCGGACTCCTTCGTAGTTCGCGTCCGCAAACAGCGTGTCGAGCGTAAGAAGCGTCTTGGGGTAGTTGTCTCGGACTTTCTTAAAGGGGGCCAACTCTCGATTGAGGGTAGTTTCGTCGAGCGTTGTGGCTGAAACCTGAAAATAGGCTGTCTCGTCTGACTTTAGGGCAACAAAATCGATTTCCCCGCCGTCGATATCGCCCACGTAGACGTCGTATCCACGGCGTAGGAGCTCGAGATAAACAACATTTTCGAGGATATGACCGATATCGCTGCTTTGGGTTTTGACGAGAGCGCCTCTAAGTCCAAGGTCAACGGCGTAGTATTTGCCGTTTGTTGAAAGAAGCTGCCGACCGCGCACGTTATAGCGCGGAGCAAAGTACAACACAAGGCTGTCTGTTAAGCCTTTGAGGTACTTGGCTACGGTTTTCTGGTCGGTTTTGTTGCCGTTGGACGAGAGCGTGTCGGAGATTTTTTTAATCGAGATCCGGTTTCCAATGCTATGGAGTAGGAACTTGGTGATATCGCGCAGGGTCGGGACGTCCGAGACCTTCAGGCGTTCGATAACGTCGCGTATGACGATGGTATCGTAGAGGCTCATAAGATAATCGCGCGCCTGGGGTCCCTGAATACCCGTCTCGGCGATAAAGGGAAAAGAGCCCCGGGTGATGTACTCGTCAAACAACTGCGCGGGAGCCTTTCCGTCATTGGTTTTTGCCGAGCAAAACTCTTTAAAGGATAGGGGCAGTATCTTGAGCTCTACGTAGCGGCCGGAGAGCAAAGTTGCCAGCTCGCTCGAGAGCAGATAAGCGTTGGAACCGGTTATGTAGAGGTCGACATTGTCCTTGATAAAAAGACTGTCGACGGCTTTTTCGAAATGCTCGACGTGCTGTATCTCGTCCAGAAAAACGTAGTTCATCTTATCGGGGACGAGTCTGGCGGAAATGTAGTCGTAGAGTGTTCTATACGACGTAAGCGACTCGAACTCCAGGTCTTCAAAGTTGAGGGATATAACCTGGTCGCCTGTGATTCCATGATCGCGCAGGTAGCTACGGTAGATTTCGAATAGCTTTGATTTGCCGGACCTTCGCACGCCCGAAACGACCTTGATGACGTGCGAGTCTTTCCACGAAATGAGCCAGTCGAGGTACTGTTTGCGATCAATCAGATTCATGAAACCCCTTTCTTGGCGAGAAAAAACTGGAGCAAAATCAATACTTATAGGAAATATCTAAAAATATGGAATTGAATCTATTTTAACAAAAAAGTTAATGAAAAATGGATTACATTCCATAAATATCCGTAGCCGCAGGTCCGGCTAAACGGGGAGGGAACATGGGGCCAGCAAAACGCCGCAGCGGGACTGTTCCCGTTGCGGCGTTTTTTGTTACAGGTAGGCGCCCAGGTTGATGTCGGTTATTGGGGCCGCGGATGGGCCCGTCGGGTGCTGCTCGGCCTTTTGGGTGCTCACACGTTCGAGCAAGAAGGGGCGCACGATTTCCTGACGGTTGATGTCCTCGATGGCCGTGACCGCGGTGACGGTGCGCGCGGCAGAGCCGATGCGGACATGCTTTGTCTTCGCCGGGGCTTTGTTTTCGATTTGCTCCATGAGCAATTGAATGCCCTTGCGGCCAATCTCGTAGCCTGGGGGTGCCACCGTGGTGAGTGGGACCGACCCGCTCCAGGCGAGCGGGTTGCCGTCGCAGCCGGCCACGCGGACCTGCTCGGGGACGGAGATGCCTTTGTCTATCAGCGCCGAGATAACGCCCGACGCCAGTACGTCGGTCAGGCCGATGACAAAATCGGGGCGCTCGTCGCCGGAGCGCTCGGCAATCTGGGCGCCGATGCTGTAGCCGTCGGCAGCGGTATTCCATTCGCCGGCGTCGATGACTTCGATCTTGATATCGGGGTGCAGGGCAAGGGCCTTGTGGATGCCAAGTACGCGCAGAGTGAGCTGCATGAATGCTGCTCGACCCACAACGGTGATATGGCGTGCGCCACGGGCAACGGCGAGCTCGGCGATAATGCGCCCCTGCGCCTCGTTGTCGGCGGCCACGTAGTAACCGGGTTCGGAACAGTGGATGTCCAGATGGACGATCGGCACGGGCATCTTGGTCATGGCGGGGTGCCAGTCGGGAGACGCCATGGGCTGAACCATGACGCCGGACATCTGCGTGCCCATAAAATAGCGCAGGTAATGATCCTCGAGAATATCGTCGTTATCGGCATTGGCGATGAGTAAATCGTAGCCGTGCTTGCGGGCCTCGTTGTGGGCGCCGCTGGCAATTTGGAGCGAGAAGCCGTGGTCGAGGCGGGGGAGGACTAGGCCAAAGGACTTGGTGGCGCCGCCTGCGAGCTGACGGGCGCTTTGGTTGGGCAGGTAGCCCAGTCGATTGATGGTTTCGTTGATAAGTTTGAGGGTCTCGGGGCGCAGCTTTTCGGGATGGTTGAGCGCGTTGGAAACCGTGCCCAGCGAGACTCCCGCCTCGCGCGCGACATCGCTGATTTTTACCTTTGCCATAGCGGCCCCTTTGATGCGTTTCAAGTACAAGCCAGATTGTAGCATCGCCCGCCCCTAGGGTGTCAAAACCTGCCAATTAGGGACAGGTTTATTTTGGTAGGTTTTATCTGGGCAAACGCTGGAGCCCAAACCACCACAAAGGTGCCTGTCCCCATCGTGGTGGTTTGGGCATGTGTGCATCGGGTGGTATCTAAGTTGAGATACCACTTCTGGTATATCAGCTTGCGCTTGCGTGAGTACAATACTCGAACGTTATACGTCTCAGCGCCCCCTGTGCGTGGACGTCTTGCAGTCACGCGAACGAAGGGATTTATCCTATGTGCGGAATCGTCGGCTACACCGGCTCTGATATTGCAAAGAACATCCTGGTCACAGGCCTTAAGCGCATGGAGTATCGCGGCTATGACTCCTCGGGCGTTGCGCTCGAGGTGGGCGAGGGCGCCGCGGCACACCTCGACGTCATCCGCCGCGTGGGCAAGGTTGCGGGCCTGGAGAGCGAGCTTTCCAATATCGATAGCGACGCAACCTGCGGCATCGGTCACACCCGCTGGGCCACCCACGGCAAGCCTTCTGTCGTTAACGCTCACCCCCACACCAGCTGCGACGGTCGTATCGCCATCGTCCACAACGGCATCATCGAGAACTTCGCCGAGCTGCGCGAGGAGCTGGAGGGCCGCGGCCATCACTTTAAGAGCGAGACCGATACCGAGGTCTTCGCGCATCTGATCGAAGAGGCCTATGCCGAGACACACGACCTGATGGCCTCCGTGCGCGAGGCTTGCACCCACGTGGTGGGCGCCTATGGCTTGGCCGCCGTGTGCGCCGACGAGCCTGGCGTAATCGCCGTTGCCCGCAAGGACTCCCCGATCGTGGTCGGCGTGGGCGAGACCGGCTCCTACGTTGCCTCCGACGTGATTGCGCTCATCGACGCCACCCGCGATGTCGTGGTGCTCGAGGACGGTCAGTTTGCCAAGCTCACGCCCGCGGGCGTCGAGTATACCGACGAGGCCGGCAACGTGATCGAGCCCAAGATCACCCATATCGACTGGGACCTGGACATGGCCGAAAAGGGCGGTTATCCCGACTTTATGCTCAAGGAGATTCACGAGCAGCCTCGCGTCGTGCGCGACACGCTGGTGGGTCGCATGACCCCTGCCGGCGAGCTCGACATCGACGAGCTGGGCCTTTCGCTCGAGGAGCTCAACGACATCGACCGTGTCTACGTGATCGCCTGCGGCACCAGCTATCACGCTGGTCTCATTGCTAAGAATCTCATTGAGGGCTGGGCTCGCATCCCCACCGAGGTTGAGGCGGCCAGCGAGTTCCGCTACCGCAATCCCATCATTACGCCGACGACGCTCGTCGTTGCCGTGTCCCAGTCGGGCGAGACGGCCGATACCCTCGCCGCCATTCGCGACGCGCGTATCAAGGGCGCCAAGGTCTTTGGCATCACCAACGTGGTGGGCAGCCCGGTGGCGCGCGAGAGCGACGGCGTCATCTACACCAAGGCCAACAAGGAGATCGCGGTCGCCTCGACCAAGAGCTTCATCGGTCAGGTTGTGAGCCTGACGCTTTTGGCTCTGCTGCTGGCGCAGGTCAAGTACCGTCTGACCACCAAGCAGACGCGCATGATGTTCCGCGAGCTTTCCGATACGGCCGAGCAGATCCAGTGGATTTTGGACACGCAGACCGAGGCCGTGCACGAGGCCGCCCTGCTGTGCAAGGACGCGCAGTCGGCGCTGTTCGTGGGCCGCGGTATGGGCGCTGCCATCTCCTACGAGGGCGCGCTCAAGCTCAAGGAGGTTAGCTACCTGCACGCCGAGGCATATGCCGCCGGCGAGATGAAGCACGGCCCCATCGCACTGATCGATCCGGGCTTCCCCGTCATCGCCGTGGCCACCAAGAGCGCCACCTACGACAAGACCGTGTCGAACCTTATGGAGTGCAAGGCGCGCGGTGCCAAGGTTATCGTCGTTGCCACCGAGGGCGACGAGGAAATTAACAAGATCGCCGACTGCATCATCCGCGTGCCGGCCGTCCGCGACGTGTTCAGCCCCATCACGGCGAGCGTCCCGCTGCAGCTGCTCGCCCGCGAGGTCGCCATCCTGCGCGGCTGCGACGTCGACCAACCTCGTAACCTGGCGAAAAGCGTTACTGTCGAATAATTGTTGTTCCGGCGTTTTACCAAACGCCGGAACTGCTCGACGCTGCGCGAGCCGCATCCACGCCAATCTGACGTTCAATTTCGAGGGCGCGACCAGAAGGTCAGTGCCCTCTCATTTCACGTCACCTTGGCGCAAATGCGGCTCGCTCGCTGTTGGTGACTGACATCAGGTGCTCCGTTGTCGAAACGCGCTAACAAGAAGGGCCCGGCTCCGTTGTGGCGGAGTCGGGCCTTGTTGCATTTGCCCAGATAAAACCTGCCAAAATAAACCTGTCCCTTTTTGGCAGGTTAGCGGAGCTTGCTGGTCTCGAAGTACTTGGGATATTGGTCCAGGACCTCGGTCTGGTTGCGGAACATCATATGCAGGTGCTTGCTGACCAAAAAGCTCGCCTCGATGGGGTCGCGACCGGCGATAGCGCGGCGGATTTTCTTGTGCTCGTTAACAATCTCCTGATTGTCGAGCCTCTGCGTGGCGGCGCGCAGCCAGCGGAAGCGCTCCAGGTCGGCATTGGTCTCTTCGAGCCACGACCAAACGGTGCTGCGACATGCGATGCTAAAAATCATGTGATGCATGAGGTTGTCGCTCAAAAAGAAGCCGATGCGATCCTCTTCGGCCATGGCTTTTTCCTGCAGCACGATGGCGCGGTCGAGCTGCTCGATGCCGGCCGACGTGGCTCGCGCACAGCACTCCACAATCACCTGCTTTTCCAGATGTTCGCGGATGTAGCAGGCACTCTCGGCAAGGGTGAGGTTGATGGGTGAGACGTAGGTGCCGCTCTGGGGCACGGTGCGCACCAGGCCTTCCTGCGCCAAGCGAACCAAAGCCTCGCGCACGGGCGTGCGCCCCATATCCAGGTCGTCGCAAAGTTGCTTGACGCCCAGCTTTTCGCCCGGCTTGTAGTCCAGGTAGACGATTTTGCGTCGAATGGTGTGGTAGGACTGGTCCTGTAGGCTCGTTTCCTGCTCGCCGACGTGCATCGATTCTTCCATAGCGCCTCGCAACTGTTCTATCAAACTCATATGTCAGTTGTTAATTATGCCGCGAATCAGCTCTCCGCGGTGGGTAATTCGGCTGTTGCCCAAGAACTATTGCGGCATCTTAGTCTGTGTTTGCGCAAGGCTGCGCTCAATGTTGCCGTATCATAAGCCGTCGCAAACGTGAAATAGAAAGAAGGAATCCCATATGCAACTGGCAAATATCGTACGCGAGCGCTGGAAAGGCGTTTTGTTCTGCCTGATCATCGCCATTCCCGCGGCGTTGCTCGGCAAACAAATTGAGGTGGTCGGCGGTCCGGTATTCGCCATCCTCTTTGGCATGGTCCTGGCGCTCGTCTTTCCCAAGAATCGTCGCGAACAGCTCGCCGCCGGCGTCACCTATACGTCCAAAAAAGTCTTGCAGTACGCGGTAATCCTGCTTGGCTTTGGCATGAACCTCTCGCAGATTCTGTCCAAAGGCGCTCAGTCGCTGCCGATTATCGTGGCGACGATTTCGACCTCGCTTGTCATCGCCTTCGTACTCTGCCGCGTTATGAACGTGCCGGGCAAGATCGCGACGCTTGTGGGTGTGGGTTCATCGATTTGCGGCGGTTCTGCCATCGCCGCGACCGCGCCCGTCATCGATGCCGACGATCGCGAGATTGCCCAGGCTATTTCGGTCATCTTCCTGTTTAACGTTATCGCGGCGCTCGTGTTTCCGACGCTCGGCGGCATGCTCGGCCTGACCAACGAGGGCTTTGGCCTGTTTGCCGGTACCGCCATCAACGACACCTCGTCCGTAACGGCTGCGGCGAGCGCTTGGGACAGCATGCATCCCGGCGCCAATGTGCTCGAGAGCGCCACGGTGGTCAAGCTCACCAGGACGCTGGCCATTATTCCCATTACGTTGGTTCTCGCATGCTGGCAGATGCATCTGGCGCGCAAGGCCGGCGGCGACGCCAAAAGCACGTTCTCGCTTAAACGCGCGTTTCCCATGTTTGTGCTGTTCTTTGTGCTGGCGAGCGTAATCACCACGGTGCTTCAGCTTCCCGCGTCCATTACGGCGCCCATCAAGGAGCTTTCGAAGTTCTTTATCGTGATGGCCATGGCGGCTATTGGTTTTAATACCGATATCGTCGAGCTGGTCAAAAAGGGCGGCAAGCCCATCGCATTGGGCTTTTGCTGCTGGATTGGCATTGCGTGCATGAGTTTGGGAATGCAGCACGTGCTGGGAATCTGGTAGAGAAGTAGCTTATTTGCGTGCTGGTTGCCGGTGAGCGCATTCTCACGGTGGAGCGATAGGAGCTCTTGCGGGTATGGCTTGTCCGCAGGTTGATAGGTCCCGAAGAGCTCTTATCGCCCCGCCAGGATGGCGATGCGGGGCAACACCTATACTCGCAGGACGGCGCTCTCTGTCCTATAGTGTTTGGTGAGCAATATCGTTCAATTTTGAAACACTCGGTCGTGCGACCGTCGGCGGTTGCACGTCGCCGCGGACAGGGGCAAATCATGGATAGCGATGCCAAGCTGAACATCTTGACCGAGGCCCTGGCTGCTGCCGGGGCCTCGGCATTGGCAATCGATGCGCGTGGGGACGTCGCGATTTCGACCATGAATGACGCGGCGCTTGAGCGGGATGTGGCAGCTTTTGTTGCCGAACGCCTCGACCGTATAGGAGACGGCGCGCGTCTGGTTATGGGGCGTGCGGGTACGCGCCTGAGCCTGACCGTTCGCTCCGTCGACAAAGAGGGCGGGGGCCTTTGGGTCGTCGTGGTCCGCGAGGTGCGCGGCGCCGCGGCGCACGCGGGCATCGAGTGGCTCAACGCCGACGAAGTTGAGGCCCGCTACGAATCGAGCGCGTACGGCATCGTTGAGGGGCCTGCCTCGGTGGCTGCGCCGGTCGCCGAGAGCTACGCGCGCGGTGTGCCCCTTATGCTCGAGGGCGAGCTGGGAACGGGTCAGGTCGAGATTGCCATGCGCCTCTATCTGGACGGTCCTTTTGTCGATCAGCCCTTTGTTGCCGTTGCGCTCGATGAGCTAACGGATCGCGGCTGGCGCCATCTGCTCAAAAGCGCCGAATCGCCGTTGTTCCAAACGGGGCTGACGCTTTGCATTGAGGGCTGGAACACGGTTGGCCCCCAGCGTCTCCGCGAGCTCGTTTCCACGATGGCCGACACCGCGTTGGCGACGCGCTGCCATGTGGTGCTGACGGCGAATGACATGCCGGGCGGCAGCGAAAGTGATCAAGCCGCCTTTGTGACCGAGCGCTTCGCCTGTGCGGTGAGCGTGGCGCCGGCAATCGTCGAGCAGGGAGCCACGTCGCAAAAGATTGCGCGCTATTTGGAATATCTCGCTGGTGCATTTGGGACGGCAGCGCCCACGCTGTCTGCCGCGGCGACGAAGGCGCTCGATGCTTACCGCTGGCCGCGCAATTATCTGCAGCTCCGCGAGGTCTCGGAACGACTGTATATATTGGTGGGGGCGGGCACGGTGGATCGCGCTGTGGCGGAGGAAGTGCTAGCCCAAGAGGACGTGATTAAGACCGCAACCTTTGGCGCCCCGACACTCGAAAGCGACCTGTATATCCTGCGACCGCTGGCCGATACCGAGCGAGATATCGCGCATCTGGTTGTAGATCATCTCCACGGCAACCGAACCCGTGCGGCGGAGGTGCTGGGCATAAGCCGAACAACGCTGTGGCGCTTACTGAAGGACGATGACCGTTGAGCGAGGCGCCCGTGACCGCGCGCGACGCGTGTGCTACAGTCCAAAGCGTTATTGTTTCGATTTGGTTACGGCGTGCGGGGGCGTATGGCTGAGACTACAAAACCGAGCCGCAGAAGGCGGAGCGCCGCGCCGGTTAACCGACGCACAACATCGGTGACGTGGGGCAAACACGCCTCGGGGTTTGACGGCTCGTTCAAGCGCACTAAATACGGCTATCCTTCGACAGGTGCCCGCTTGGCAATGCAGGCAGAGTCCTCGCTGTGGGACCGCAAACGCGTGGTGGGTTCAAAGCTCAAGCACGACGGCACGCTCGGCTACATCAGCCGCGGGGCGGCTCGTCGCAGCGGACTCAATCCGGCTGGTTGGCATCGTTATGTTCCGATCGCGGTCGTCGTTGCAGTGATCGTCATCGCACTCGCTGCGCTTGGCTACGCCGGCGACGGTGCCAACTTGGACGCGATGTTTAAATCGCCCGAGCTCGCGCATGCAGGCACAGAAATTGTCGAGGGCGCTCAGACCCAGACGGGCGTCGCGCCCCAGCGCAGTATCGTTGCGGCGGCCTCCACCATCGCCGACGCTCAAAAGGACGAGGGCGAACAGGGCGACGGCGCCGAAACGACCCACACGAACGAAACGACGACAACTCCATCGGCAAGATAAGTTGCGAGCGGGTCCGCCGTTCGTTAGAACGGCGGAACTAATTACCTAACGTACACCACGTTGTCGCGGCGGGGTTTGGGCTCGGGTAGCGTGTCTTCGGCATAGCCCAGAATGCAGTGACCGACGCCGCGCAGGCTGCCGTCGGCGGGCAGGCCCCAGCTGGCCAGCAGCTCCAGGCCCTCGGGCGAGTCAAAGACCTCATGCGCGCGGTGAATCCAGCATGAGTCGACACCCAGTGCATAGGCGGCGTTGAGCAGGTTGCCCATGGCGAGCGATCCGTCTTCCAGGTGCGTGGGCACGCTGCGGTCGACCAGTACCACCACAACGGTCTTGGCGCCATAGAAGGGGTCGCTGTTGCTGCCCATGACCTGTGCGTTGAGCTGCGAGAGGCGCTCAACGGTCGTGGGGCCGGTGACGGCGACAAACGTCACCGGCTGGCGCCCCATGCCACTGGGTGCATACTGGCCGGCCTCGATAATGCGTGCGAGCTTTTCGGCCTCGACGGGACGATCACTGTATTTGCGGCAGCTGCGGCGGTGGATGAGTGCTTCGATAGTCTCCATGGTGTCTCCTTGCGGTGGCGTTGCAGATGCCCCGTTCATACCCGTCGGGCTCAAACGATAGACGGTCAATTGCCCGGCCAAAAGGGTAGATCCCAATTGGGAAAGTAGGTTTGCATAAAAATACCTTCAGAATGTGACAAACAAATGGGATGGTTAAACGTTTTATCCCGTCTACCCTGCGGTTTTTTACCACTTGCCTAAATGACGAACGCATAACCTCTGATAAAGGTTTTACTAAAGGAGTACCAACGTTTATCAATGCGCCGTGGTGGCGCCGGGCCAGGAGGTAACATCATGTTCCAGGCTGGAGATGTCGTCGAGACCGACTTCGAAGGATTTCTGAAGCTGCTGCGTTCCAAGACGCGCGCTTTTGTGACGATTGACGATCACGAGTACTACATCACGCACACCGATGGCTATTGGCGTGTTCAGGATTGCGAGGCCCTCAACGACAAGGGCCACTTTACTGACTGCTCCGAGCTGGTCAACACGGTCTGCGAGGTCGTCGAGCTGCCGTGGATTGCCGGCAAGAGCCTGCATGACAGCTTCTCGGGCGCTACGGTCTATGAGGCCGTCGCCGCTTAACGGGCAATAAAACCCGATTTTCACGTGACCGCTGGCGCTGCCCCCGCGCCGGCGGTCTTTTTCTGCCGATAGGCCATAAAAGTGCAAGCATTTGCGGAGAGCCTGTTGACGATAGTCAAAACTCGGACTAACCTGAAACTACAATTAGTCAAAACTCGGACTATCGAATGGTGGGAGAGATGGATTGCGCGGTTACGTTGGTCGATTTTGACCGGATGCTCAACGGGCTTGACCGCATCTATTCGAAGTTCGCGCGCACCTGCGGTCTTTCGGACTGCGCCTACTGGATGCTCGTCGACACGAGTGCAGCGGGCGGAAGCGTTGCCGTGAGTCGGCTGACAAGTGAATGGTTCTACAGCAAACAGACCATCGATTCGGCGATCAAGACGCTTAGGGCGCGAGGGCTTGCGACGTTGGAGTTTGCCGAGGGCAGTCGTAAGAACAAGGTTGTGCGACTGACCGAAGAAGGTATGCAGTTTGCCAAGCGCTACGCGTTGCCGGCGCAAAAAGCCGAGCAACAGGCATTCGAGGCGCTCGAGCCGTGGGAACAGCGCGAGATCATGCGCTTGGTCGGTAAGTTCTCCCATGTTCTTAATGAAGAGTGCGAGGCATTTAAACGGCAAGTGGCCGCCGAGAACGAGGCTGACGATAAGGGCGAAGGGGAGACATGCGACTCTTAATGAGGTTTATGAGGCCGTATCGCGGGCTGATTGCGGTGACGATGTTTGTGCTGCTGATAGATAACGTCGGCACGCTGTTGGTGCCTACAATGTTGGCGAATATGGTCAATACCGGAATCACCACGGGCGATGTCGACTACATCCTGCGCAACGGCCTCTACATGCTTATCGCGACCGGCATGGCCAGCGGCGGCGCGGTGCTGGGCTGCTATCTTTCGGCGCGCCTGGCCGCCAACGTGGCCTGCGATATCCGCAACGCCGTCTACGACAAGTCGCTTGAGCTGTCTGCCGGCGACTTTGAGCGCTTTGGCACGGGCTCGATGATCACGCGTTCGCTCAACGACATCAACGTGATCCAGCAGGCGATTCTGCAGACGATTCAACTGGTGCTGCCGGTGCCGTTTTTGGCCGTGGCGGGCATCATCTTCGCCTGGTTTATCGATCCCGCCATGGGCACGCTGCTGGGCGTCGTGGTTGCGATCGTGCTGGTGGCGGCGGTCTTTACGGTCGCTAACGCCGCGCCGATTTTTATGCGCCTGCAGAGCTTTATCGACCGCATGAACGTGGTGCTGCGCGAGAACATCGTGGGCGTTCGCGTCATCCGCGCCTTTAATAAAGAGCGCCACGAGGAGCAGCGCCTGGACGAGGTGTTTAGCGAGTACGCGGACAACGCCATTAAGGTCAACCACCTTTTTGTGGGGCTCGACAGCTCCAGCTTCTTTTTGATGAACATTGCCGAGGTGGCGGTGCTGTGGGTGGGCGGCAACCGCGTGGGCGCCCACGCCATGCAGATCGCGAGCATCTCGGCGGTGCTGGAGTACGCGCTTCTGATCCTGTTCTTTGTGATGATGGCGCAGATGGTGGTGCTGACGCTTCCGCGTGCCGCCGCATGTCTGAACCGCGCACAGCAGGTGCTGGAGATTAAGCCGAGCATCGTCGATGGCCAGCGTACGCTCGATGCGGCCGCGTCCGACTCAAAGGACGGGGCCGATACGGTCGCCGTGTTCGATCACATGTCGTTTCGCTTTGACGATGCCGACGAGGACACCCTGTGCGACCTGAGCTTTGCCTGTCGTCGCGGGCAGACCACCGCGATCGTGGGCTCGACGGGCTCGGGCAAGTCGACGGTGGCAAAGCTTCTACTGCGCTTCCACGATGCCACCAAGGGCATCATTCGCCTGGACGGCGTCGATCTGCGCGAGCTTTCGCAAGGTGAGATTCGCGGGCGCATTGCCTATGTGCCGCAGAAGGCGTGGCTGTTCTCGGGTACCGTGGCAAGCAATCTGCGCTTTGGCAACGAGGACGCGACCGAGGCGGACATGCTTCATGCGCTGCAGGTTGCCCAGAGCACCTTTGTGCTCGATCAGCCGCAGGGGCTCGATACCCCGGTGGTGCAGGGCGGTACGAACTTTTCGGGCGGCCAGCGCCAACGTCTGGCCATCGCCCGTGCGCTCATGAAGCATGCCGATCTATATATCTTCGACGATAGTTTTTCGGCCCTGGACTTTAAGACCGATGCAGCCCTGCGCCATGCGCTGCAGGACGAGACGCGCGACGCCGCGGTGCTCATCATCGCGCAGCGCATCTCGACGATTCTGCACGCCGACCAGATTGTCGTGCTCAAGGATGGCGAGGTCGTGGGCCTGGGCACGCATGGCGAGCTTATGGAAACCTGCGAGGTGTACCGCGCCATCGCGGAATCGCAGATGAAGGGAGGTGAGTAGCATGACCGAGGAGCTCAAGAAGCAGGGCGACCTTGTCGATGCCGCCGCTGCGGACGCTGCCGATAAAACGGTCGACCAGGCTGCCGCGTCGACCGAGCTGGATGACGCCGCCAAGGCGGCGGCCGGGCGCGAGGCTCGTCGTCAAGCGCTTTACGAGGAAAACGAACGAGCCGAGGATGAGCGTGCCCGCGCCGAGGCAGAGCGCATGCGCGACGTGGATGACGAAGACGAAGACGAGACGCCCCGTGATACCTGGGCGACGGTGCGCCGCCTGTGGAGCGAGGCTGCCGGCGACCATTGGCGCTTCTATATCGTGTTTGCGAGCATTGTGTTCTATGTCATCTTTAACACCGCCGCGCCGGCATATAGCGCCCGCGTGATCGATGAGCTGTGGGGCCACATTCAGGTGGCGTTTGCCAACGGAACCACCTTCAACATCACCTGGGAGAACTGCGGCAAGACCATCTTCGTCTACTTTATGATCTGGACTGCCGCCGCCTCGTTCTATGCGCTCCAGAGCTTTTTGATGTCGAGCGTGGCCGAACGCCTCAACCTGCGTCTACGCAACCGCATCGCACAAAAGCTCAACCGTCTGCCGCTTGCCTTCTTTGATGCGCATCGTCCCGGTGAGGTCGTCAGCCGTGCGACCAACGACTTGGACAAGATGTCCGAGAGCATGCAGCGCGGATTGCTGCAGCTGCTTGTGTCGATCGGCACCGTGGTGGGCGCCGTGGGCGTGATGTTCGTGTTTAGCGTGCCGCTTACGCTAGTCTTTTTGTTCTTTACGGCGTTGTCGCTGCTGGTGACCAAGGTGGTTTCGCGCCGTACGCATGATGTGACGGGCGAGCGTCAGGAGTGGGTGTCCAAAATCACGAGCGCGGTCGAGGAAGGCTATTCGGGCCGTTTGGTGATTCGCGCATTCAACCGCGAGCACCAGAGCTCTGCCGAGGTGCACGAGGCCTCGGGCGAGCTGGCGCGCGTGAGCACCAAGGCCGACTTTATGATTAACGCCGTCGGACCCGCGGTTCGCTTTATCGGTCGCCTGGCGCAGATTGTGATTGCGCTCGTGGGCTGCAGCATGCTGGTCGCCGGTCACATGACCGTCGGCGTGTTCCAGGCGTTCTTCCAGTTTATCTACGAGGCGTCCGAACCCATGACGCAGCTGTCGTTCACTTTTAACTCGCTGCAGAGCGCGCTGGCGAGTGCGGAGCGCGTGTTCGACCTGCTTGATGAGCCCGAGATGGAGGCCGATCCGCTGCCGGACGAGGCCGCCAAGCTGCCGGGTCGCATTGAGGGCCGCGTCGCTTTTGAGCACGTGCGCTTTGGTTATTCGCCCGACAAGCCGCTTATGCGCGACGTGTCGTTTGCCGCCGAGCCGGGCCAAAAGATCGCCGTGGTGGGAACCACGGGTGCGGGTAAGACCACGCTCATCAACCTGCTTATGCGCTTTTACGAGATCGACGGCGGCCGCATTACGCTCGACGGCGTGGACACAAGCTGCATGGACCGCGGCGAGCTGCGCCAGCAGTTTGGCATGGTGTTGCAGGACGCCTGGCTGTTCGATGGCACCATTGCCGAGAACATCGCCTATGGCTGTCCCGAGGCGACGCGCGAGGAGATTGTCGCGGCCGCACGTGCCGCTCAGGTCGACTTCTTTGTGCGCACTATGCCGCAGGGCTACGACACACGGGTGGCTAACGATGCCGAGAGCATCAGCCAGGGCCAACGTCAGCTGCTGACCATCGCGCGCGTGCTGCTCAACAACCCGGCGATCCTCATCCTGGACGAGGCGACGTCGAGCGTGGACACGCGCACCGAGCTTGCCATCGGCCGCGCCATGGACGCGCTCATGCGCGGGCGCACGAGCTTTGTGATCGCGCACCGTCTGTCGACGATTGTTGATGCCGACCTCATCCTGGTCATGGATCACGGCAATATCATCGAGCAGGGTACGCACAAGGAGCTGCTGGCTGCCGAGGGCGCTTACGCCGACCTCTACCTAAGCCAGTTCGCATAAGGTGACAAAGGGGCAGTCCCGCATGTCGCATCGAAAAGAAGGCGCGCCGGGGGCTGATTCCCTGGCGCGCCTTTTGTGCTGGCGTTCATGCTGTGGCGGCTGCCCACGGCCCTAGCGCTCGTCCACGAGCTTGGCGACGAGGGCTTTGAGCTCGGCCACCTCTCGCTCGAGTTCCTTGACGCGACGGGCGTTTTCGTTGATGCCCTGGCGGTTGAGGGCGCTCTGCTCGGCGGCATCGTCGGGCATGTACTCGCGATGCTGCTTGGCGTCGAAGCTCTCCTCGAACACGCGGCAGCCGTTGCGCTTGATGATGCGCCCGGGCACGCCCACGACGGTGCAGTTGTCGGGCACGTCCTTGACGACGACCGAGTTGCCGCCGATCTTGACGTTGTCGCCAATGTGGATGTTGCCAAGCACCTTGGCGCCCGTGCCCACCGTGACATTGTTGCCCAGGGTGGGATGGCGTTTGCCGGTCTCGTTGCCGGTACCGCCGAGCGTGACGCCTTGGTAGAGCACGCAGTTGTCGCCCACAATGGTGGTCTCGCCGATGACAACGCCCATGGCGTGGTCGATAAAGAAATGTTTGCCGATCTGTGCAGCGGGATGAATCTCGACGCCGGTGATGTGGCGGGTGATTTGCGAGAGCACCCGGGCGAGCGAGCGATGGCCGTGCTCCCACAGCCAGTGCTCGGGCACGTGGTTCCACTTGGCGTGCAGGCCGGGGTACGAAAGAAAAATGACCAGACCGTTTTGCGCGGCGGGGTCCTGCGCTTGGACGGTCTTGATGTCCTCGCGAATGGTATTGATAAAGCTCACTGGCCGCCCTCCCTCAGCGCCGTGACAATGCGATTCAATAAAGTATAGCGATTCGCTAGGGATTAAGAAGGGCGATCTTGCTTTGCTTTGGGCGACAAGTGTCAGTTATGCAAACTTGCTGGTAATGGAGTCATGCTTTTGTGGGGTTGCGCACGAGGGGGCGCCGCAACCGTATACTGGTCAACTTGGACGTGTCCGCGCCCACAACTGAGAGGTTTTACTTCATGGGTTTCATTAACTTTATCGCCGAGCTGCTCAAGGACCCGCGCACCGCGATCGCCAGTTGGATCGCCGCCGGCCCGCTTATGGCCTACGGCTGCGTGTTCCTAATTATCTTTATCGAGACGGGCGTGGTGTTCTTCCCGTTCCTTCCCGGCGATTCGCTGCTGTTCGCTTCGGGCTTCTTTGCCCACAACGGCGGCTTTAACATCGTGGCCCTGTTGGCCGTCGCATGGACGGCCGCCATCTTGGGCGACCAGTGCAACTTTATGATCGGCCATTTCTTTGGCCGAAAGATCATCGCCTCGGGCAAGGTCAAGGCCATGACGCCCGAGCGCATTAAAAAGTCCGAGGACTTCCTTGACAAGTGGGGCCACCTGGCCATCTTCCTGGGTCGCTTCTTCCCGTTTATCCGCACCTTTGTGCCCTTCATCGCCGGTATGGGCGGCATGCACTGGCGCAACTTTGTCATCTATAACGTGCTGGGCGGTATCACCTGGTCGACGGTCTTTACACTGCTGGGCTATTTCTTTGGCGGCATTCCCTTTGTGCAGGAGCACTTTGAGCTGCTGATCGTGGGCATTGTTGCCGTGTCGATTATTCCGACCGTGGTCGGTTTGGTTAAGGCAAAGCTGGGCAAAAAGAACGCGTAGCTCGAGCCGGCGCACAAATCGTGTCGTTGAGGCCCGTCACCGTTTACGGTGGCGGGCCTCTCTAGCTTCGGTCAAATGAAAATACTTTAGTTAGTTAAAGAAAAACGTTTTATCCGATGCGTGTGCGGAGTACAATCTCGTGCATGCGAATCGACGTGTCATCGGCTTCGATGTCGTCCGCGTGTCCCGTCCGGCTCTACGCTCCGGGCGTGTGACGTTGCGACGCGGTCGGCCCCGGTCCTTGCGTGCGGGTTCGCGAGTATGCAACTGTGTATGTAAGGAGCGACATATGACTGTCGAGAAGAAGGATATCGATTGGGGTAGCCTCGGCTTTGGCTACATGAAGACCGATTACAGCTACGAGGCTCATTGGAAGGATGGCGAGTGGGACGAGGGTGGCCTGACCACCGACCACACCCTGCATGTCTCCGAGTGCGGTGGTATCTTCCACTACTGCCAGGAGGTCTTTGAGGGCCTGAAGGCCTACACCGCCGAGGACGGCAGCATCGTCTGTTTCCGTCCCGACATGAACGCTGAGCGTATGTACAACTCTGCGCAGCGCCTCGAGATGCCCCCGTTCCCCAAGGACAAGTTTGTCGAGGCCGTCAAGCAGGTCGTCTCTGCCAATGCCGCATGGGTTCCGCCCTTCGGCTCTGGCGCAACCCTGTATGTGCGTCCGTTTATGATCGGCTCCGGTGACGTAATCGGCGTGGCTCCCGCTCCTGAGTACACGTTCCGCATTCTCGTGACCCCGGTCGGTCCGTACTTTAAGGGCGGCCTTAAGCCCGTCAAGCTGCGCGTTTCCGAGTACGACCGCGCCGCACCGCACGGCACCGGCAACATCAAGGCCGGCCTCAACTACGCCATGTCCCTGAAGCCCACGATGGAGGCTCACCGCGAGGGTTATGCCGAGAACCTGTATCTCGACTCCGAGTCCCGCACCTATGTCGAGGAGACCGGTGGCGCTAACGTCCTGTTCGTGAAGGAGGATGGCACCCTCGTCGTTCCGCAGTCGCACACCGACTCCATCCTGCCCTCCATCACCCGCCGTTCGCTCGTTCAGGTTGCTCAGGACCTGGGCATGACCGTCGACCAGCGTCCCGTCGAGTGGGCCGAGGTCAAGGCCGGCACCTTTGTTGAGTGCGGCCTGTGCGGCACCGCTGCCGTTATCTCCCCGGTCGGCGAGATCGACAACAAGGTCTACGGAGCCGACGAGACCGTGACCTTCCCGGCTGGCTACACCGAGATCGGTCCTGTGATGAAGAAGCTCCGCGAGACCCTGACCGGCATCCAATCTGGTGCTGTCGAGGATAAGCACGACTGGGTTTACACCGTCGCGTAAGCTGCCATAGCTGTTCGGCCCGAGGGCAACCTTCCTTTCCGGCGCGTCCTCGGACATGCAAGAACCTCCGCAGCGCACTTCGTGCGGCGGAGGTTCTTTCGTCCTGCGGAGTGCGCCGGAAAGGAAGGTTGCCCTCGGGCCTGCGTTACCTCGGCGCTGCCGTTACGGGCAATATAGATCTGAATGAAAGATGGCGCGCGGCCTTTTAGGCCGCGCTTTTGTTTTGCGTCGCGCCATGTGGGGGTGGTGGCGACGTGCATTTTTGCGAGTATTCTGCAATCGAAGGCTCCTGTATACCGTCGTTCGGGCAAAAATCCGTGCTTGTCGATGCTTTTCGCGAATAATAGGCGGTGTTATGGGCTGCTGGGTCTCTGGCTGCAGGGGTATTCGCTATCTAACGCCTCTGCTGCGGAGCCCAAAGCTCTTGGCTGTGCTGAATACTCCCAAAAATGCACGGCGCCTTGAGGGGGGCCTTCGCGATAAGGGAAACCGCCCCGTCGAAGTATGCATTCGACGGGGCGGTTTATGCATATACCCGATTAAGGATACGCTGCGGATCTGTTAGAACTTGACGGTCGGTGCCTGGCGGGCAGCTTCGGCGGCCTCGAAGCCCTGGCGCTCCTTAAACTGGAAGATGCCGGCAAAGATAACGGCCGGGAACGTCTGGATGGCGTTGTTGTAGCTAAGCACGCAGTCGTTGTAGCTCTGGCGCGCGTAGCTTACCTTGTTCTCGGTGTCTTCGAGCGTGGCTTGGAGCTGCGTAAAGTTGGTGTTCGCCTTAAGATCGGGGTAAGCCTCGGCCACGGCGAAGAGCTGGCGCAGGGCGCCGGTCAGCACGTTGTCGGCTTCCATCTTGGCTTCGGGCGTGGTAGCGCTCACGGCGGCGTTGCGCGCGTTGACCACGGCGGCAAGCGTGTCCTGCTCGTGTTTGGCATAGCCCTTGACGGTCTCGACTAGGTTAGGGATCAGGTCGTTGCGGCGCTGCAGCTGCGTGTCGATGTTCTGCCAGGCGTTATCAATGCGATTGCGCTTGGTGACCATGTTGTTGTAGATGCCGGCGATGGCGCAGACAATCACAACGACAACAACGATACCGATGATGACGGGAATCATGGTGTCTCCGTTTCGAATGGCCGCGGCGTCTTCCGCCGGCTGCCGTTGGTGTAACGCTACTAGTATACCCGCAACCCTTGGCGATACCGAACTTTCCGGTAAGCGTTATGTTTCCACCAAGGTGAGGCCGTTCGCCAGGGAGTGGGCGATACAGGTGTAAGATATGCGACAGATTAGTGAACGCTGTCTTTTCCTTGAGGAGGGCGATACGTATGGACCTTCGCATCAAGAAAACCTATCGGGCCCTGTTCGAGGCCTTTACTGAGCTGCTCGAAGAGCATCGGTTTGAGGACGTGACGGTTGCCATGCTGTGCGACCGCGCTATGATTCGTCGGACGACGTTCTACAAGCACTTCCGCGACAAAAACGATTACTTTGCCTTCTATATCGATGAACTCATGTCGGGTCTGCCGCAAAAGCGGGCCGATGCGGATGGCGCGGAGGGCGCCGAGGACGTGCGCGCGCTTCGCCACGAAGTGTTCGCCGATGCCATGGATCTGATTCTGGCGCATGAGCAGCTCATGGATAACATTTTGGCGAGCAGTATGTCGGGCATGCTGACCAGCATGATTTGCGACCGCATCGCGCGCTCCATACGCGGGCGCGTGATGAGCGCGCTTGACGAGGATGCGCTTGCGCCCGTATCGCTCGAGACAACGTCTGAGTTTGTCGCCGGCGGCATTATTCGGCTCTTTACCATGTGGTGGGAATCGGGCCACGTGCTGGAGCGCCGATCCGAAATCGCCGACGTGGTCGATGCGCTGTTCGAGCGGACCATGACGCCGGTGAGTCACTAAGAGTGGCGGAGAGAGGGGGATTCGAACCCCCGGAACGCTCTCGCGCTCAACGGTTTTCAAGACCGCCGCATTCAACCGCTCTGCCATCTCTCCGTGAGTCGTAATGATAGCATCGTTTTGAATTTGCAACAGGGAAGGCGAACGATGACGAGCACCGAAATCGACGAGAAGTTCATGCGCGAGGCGTTGGCGGAGGCGCGCGCCGCCGCGGCGGTGGGCGAGGTGCCCATTGGCGCTGTGGTGGTGCGCGCGGGTGAGATTGTCGCGCGGGCGCATAATCGTCGTGAGCTCGATCAGGACCCTTCGGCGCATGCAGAGTTCGCGGCCCTGTGCGCTGCCGCTCGGTCGCTCGGTCGCTGGCGCCTTTCCGACTGTACGGTCTACGTGACGCTCGAGCCCTGCTGCATGTGTGCGGGGCTTATGGTTAACGCGCGCGTAGGACGCTGCGTGTATGGCGCGGCTGATGCCAAGGCGGGCGCTCTGGGTTCGCTGTATGACCTGAATGCCGATTCGCGCCTGAATCATCGGTTTAACGTGACCGCCGGCGTGCTGGCAGACGAGTGTCGTGAGGTGTTGAGCAGCTATTTTAGTAGGCTGCGTGGCACCGATGGTGCTGGCTGCGGTTGTGGGGCCGATCTTGAAGCACACGCCGCTCACGCCGCAGCACTTGCAGGTGCCGGTGAGGATACTGACACGGCGGTTGACTTTGGTCCTGCGTGCCGCCGGCCCCGCCGTGTGCTGCTGGCGATCGACTCCTTTAAGGGTAGCGTGTCGAGTGCGCGGGCAGAGGAGGCCGTTGCCGAAGGCGTGCGCCGCGTTTGGCCCGATGCCGAGGTGTGCACATTGCTGCTGGCAGATGGTGGCGAGGGGACGCTCGATGCCGTTGCCGCGTGCGGTGGTGAACTTGCGACCTGCGAGGTTGCGGGCCCCTTGGGCGATCGTGTGCCCGCACGGTTACTGGTTGACGGCGGGCGCGAGTCGGCTGTTATTGAGATGGCCGAGGCGGCGGGTATTGGGTATTCGCCCTGTACGGAGTCGGCGGCGTTGGCGGCTTCGACCTATGGCGTGGGCGAGCTCATGCTTCGCGCAGTCCGTGCTGGGGCAAAGACTATCTATATTGGTCTGGGCGGCAGTGCCACCAACGACGGTGGCGCCGGCATGCTGCAGGCGCTGGGCGCGCGTGTGGTCGATGATCGGGGCTGCGATATCGCCCCCGGTCTTGCAGGCCTTGAGCAGGTGGCGAGCGTTGATTTGGCGCCAGCGCTTCAGGCTTTGGATGACGCTCGTATCGTTGTGCTTTCGGATGTCGAGAATCCGCTCGTGGGGCGTCGGGGCGCATTGGCGGTGTTTGGTGGGCAGAAAGGCTTGCCGACGGGTGACGCCGAGGCGCTGAGCAGGTGCGACAGTTGGATGGTCGGCTACGGTCGTCTGCTCGATACGGCAATTGTCGAGGCTCGGGCCCAGGGGCTGCTGCGCGTGCCCGAGGGTGCACGGACGTTCGGCTCGGTGCTCGGCGTGCCCGGTGCCGGTGCCGCCGGCGGCCTGGGCGCCGCGCTGCTGGCGCTCGGTGCCGAGTTGCGTTCGGGCGTGGAGACAGTGCTCGATCTCGTGGGGTTTGACGAGCGTGTACGCGATGTCGACCTGGTCATAACGGGCGAGGGCAATATGGACGAGCAATCCGCCGCCGGCAAGGCGCCAGTGGGTGTGGCTCGTCGCGCGAAGCGATATGGCAAGCCGGTGGCCGCCGTCGTTGGCGGTCGCGCCGTCAACCTGGATGCGGTGTATGGGCAGGGCATCGACCTTGTACTGCCGATCTGTCGCAAGCCCATGGACCTGGAGCGGGCACTCGATCCGCAAGAAGCCGCAACCAACCTCATCTGCGCCGGCGAGTCTGCCGCGCGAGCCTACGACCTCGGCCGCCTCTAAAACCAATTCGAAGCTGGCTGCCCTGGGCCTTGCGTCGGACCGTTTGCCTCGAAGTGGTGTTGTCTGGGAATCGGAGACTATGCACTTCGGGTGTTGACGCCGCCATTTATGTGCCATTAGTAGATTGCTCTTCGTTCGGTTGTTCGCCAATTAATCCTGCCAATTAATTACCATTTCGGGCGAAGACGTGGATTATCTCCATGATGGGCCTCTTTGGTCATAATGTTGTCTTTAACTGTCCTTAATCAATAGATCGCTCGTGGGAAGAGAAGGCGACACCAGAGGGGGAGAAGGGAATTGGAGAGGAAAGTTTTCGGCGGGGGGGGGCAGAGAGTCGCTGCTCTCTGCCTTGCGCTGGTTCTCGGCTTCGGATGTTTATCCGTTGGCGCGACGGCCGGTGTCGCATATGCGGCCACGGAATCGCGGACTGCGTATACTGCGGAGGAGTTTGAGATCACCCAGGACGGCGTGACCTATTCGTGCGAGACCACGGATAAGGGAACGGCGGAAATCACAGGTATTGTTGCCGACGACAGTGTGACCGCGGTGAGTGTGCCCAGCTCTATCGAGCATGGTGGCCAGGCCTACAAAGTCACCAAACTTTATTTCTCGTCTGGTATCGTGGCCAAGAACGTTGAGCAGCTGACGCTTCCCGACACGCTCGAAAAAATGTACGGAGGGAATTTCCGGAGGTTCGCAAAGGTCAAGGAGCTCCATATCCCTGGCTCCATCAAGAACTTCGGTTGCTCGCTGCAAAACGCTGGCTCGCTCGAAAAGCTCTATTTCGATGAGGGCGTCGAGGAGATTAGCGCCAACATGATGGTCTATGGCTGCAGCAACCTTTCGGAGATCGATCTCCCCTCCACCCTCAAAATGATTTCGGGCTCGGGCGCCTTCGAGGGGGCTACGGCCCTCACGGGCATCGAGTTTCCAAAAGATGTCGCCTTCTCCGACACCATAACGGGCGTGTTCGAAGACTGCACGTCTCTGACAAGCGTGTCGTTGCCCGCCTCGGTTACCAAGATCCCCTCGCACATGTTTGACGGATGCACCTCTCTCACGTCCGTCACCGCGCTGAGCGAAATCGAGTCCATCGGGGATGGGGCGTTTCGGAATTGCTCGAGTTTAACCGGGATCGATTTCCCGGGCACATTGACGAGCATCGGATCCTCTGCTTTCCAGGGGTGTGCCAGCCTGGTGAGCGTGCCCAATCTAAGCAAGGTAACAAAGATGGGCTGGGGGGCGTTTTACGAGTGCAAAAAACTGCAGGCGTCCGTGGATCTGTCCTCGCTTCAGAACATTCCGGACAATGCGTTCTGCTACACGCCGGTTAAGATCGTGGGGCTCTGCGACAGCCTGAGGAGTATCGGTGACTGGGCCTTTATCCAGAGCAACGTTGCCGTCCAGCTCCCCAGGACACTTGAGAAAATTGGCAACTACGCCTTCTATTACGGCACGTTGCCGGAGCAGTTTTCCATTCCGGATTCCGTGACTTCCGTTGGCACGGCAGCCTTCTCGGGCGTAGATGGCGTGAAGGATGTGACGATCGGGCGCGGCCTCACCAAAATACCCTCGGGTATGTTTGACGGCAGCACGGTTCAAAAGATCACAATCGAAAACAGCATGGACGACATCACCGGCTCGGAGAACCTCCCGTTCTTTGGCGTCGATATCGTCTACACGCGCGAGTCCATCGATGACGGCGTCGGCGATACCGTGAGCAATGACAGCACCAAGACCCTTCAGGATCTGGTCAACGAGGCCCCCGATGGCAAGGAAACCGTCATCACCCTGAAAAAGCACGTGAAGCTCGGCTCCACGCTCACGATTCCTGCCGGGAAGATGATTAAGATCACGTCGGATAAGCCCTATACCATCTTGGCAAAGAAAAGTGGCGTCTCTGTATTGGTCAATGTTGCCGAGAGGGCGTCCCTCGAGCTGTCAGGGAAAGCGTCCCTGAGAGGCCGTTACAACAAGGGCGCCATTATTTCTAGCAGGGGAGCAGTTGTGCTCTCTGACGAGGCCGTCGTGTACGACGGCACCACGAGCGGTGATAACGCGGGCGCCGTCGACGTGTCGGGAGAAAATGCCTCGCTTACCATGACGGGCGGCGTTATCGAGCAGTGCGAGCTGCGCCATTCGTATTGCGGTGCCGTTCGCGCGTCCAGTGGCGCTCATGTAGTTATGAGGGGTGGCGTTATCCGTAACAACGGAGTCGTTACCGGGGCCACCAATTGCTATTGGCTTACATCTTCTGGCGTCATTTTGTGGGGCGATGCTCGCTTTGACATGAGCGGAGGCCGCATCGAGGGCAACAACGGTTATCGAGGCAGTGCGGTGCTTGCGTACGGCCAGGGTAAGGGCGAAAACCAAAGAGCCAAGTTCACGATGACTGGTGGCCAGATTTCCGGCAACAGGAGCAGTAGGCTGGAGGCGGCCTACGATCCTTCCGGAGCAGTTCATATTGAGGGCAACGCCGAGTTCACCATGACGGGTGGAGAGATTAAGAACAACGTTGTGTCTGGCAAGGGCAAAGGCAAAGGCGGCGGAGTGTGTGTGGTTGACCCGGGCTGCCAGGGCGGCGAAAAGGGGAATACTGCTTTCACCATGCAGGGCGGATCCATATCTGGCAACTCCGCTTCCGCCGGCGGAGGCGTCTATACCTATTCGAATGACGTCACGCTCAGCGCGGGCGAGATCAAGGGCAATACTGCTTGGAGCATGGGTGGCGGCGTGTATAGCGAAGGCAACGAGTATCTTGGCTATAGTACGCTCCATATCGAAAACGCTCTCGTTGTTGATAACCATGCGGATAAACAGGGCGGCGGCATGTGGTTCTGCCCGACCGGAGATGCCAAGGTCTACGTCCAGGACGGCGGCCTGATCGCCAGGAACACGGCTGGTGAGGCGGGAGACGACTTTGTCTTCACCGGCTTCAAAGACGCCAAATACAAACTGACCTTGGCCAACCGCGCTCCGGGCGGCGGAAAGGTCAGCTGGTACAGAGACGGTGGGCTGTTTAACCCCGAAGGCACTTATGCGGCAACAAACCCCGAAATCCCGCGATTCTTGCCCGGTGGTGACAACGGCGAGCCCCTGTCCTTTACCGACGCCACGCCGAACGTCGCGCTTAAATCTGTGATGAGCGAGGATGCGTATAACCTCGGCGGCGGTCAGACGTCGCTGACGATCTCTGGCAATATGGCGCCGTTGGGAGGCGGCATCGGCGCCAACGGCGGTGTCGTCATCGGTAAGTCCGAGAATATCGACATTCCCATTAAAAAGGTCTGGGAGAACCCCAGGATTCCCCATCCTGATGAGGTCAAAGTAAATCTCAAGAACGGCGATACCGTCATCGATTCGATCACCCTGAGCGAGTCCAACGGCTGGAAGGGCTCCTTCAAGGGCCTGCCCAAGTACTCCGAGTCCGGCTCCGTGATCGACTACGCCGTGGCCGAGGTGCCCGTCGAGGGCTACAGCCCTAAGGTCACCGGCGACGCCGAGCGCGGCTTCACCGTGACCAACACTGTGAAGACGGGCGAGCTCGACGTCTCCAAGACCGTCGTGGCGCGCGAGGGCCTGGCGGTCGACGCGGACAAGATATTTAAGTTTGTGGTTGAGGCCACCGATGCCATGGGCCGCAAAGTGTCCGGCACCTACGGTGACGCGACGTTCGAGGACGGCAAGGCGACCCTCAAGCTCAAAGATGGCCAGACGGCGAGGATCACGGGGCTGCCCGCGGGAACTGCCTACACGGTGACCGAGCGCGCCGCCGCTGGCTACAAGGCTGCGGTGAACGGAGCCGAGGGCTCCAAGGCCGAGGGCTCCATCGCGGCAGACCAGGTCTCCTTCGCCGCCTTCACCAACACCTTCGACCCCGCCCCCGCCACGGCGTCCGTCCCCGAGCTCACCAAGGTGCTCGCTGGAGGCCGCAAGCCCGGCCTCCAGGAGGGGGAATTCACCTTCGAGCTCTCCCTCACCGATGGCGCGGGCAATGTCCTCGAGGGCTACCCAATCGAGGCGAAGAATGACAAGGACGGCAAGGTTTCCTTTGGCGAGCTCAGCTTCACCAATCTGGGCACCTACCACGCGACCGTGACCGAGAAAGCAAGCGGCGATGTCCTGATTGAGGACGATGCGCATGCCTTCACCTTCGACATCGCAGTGACTCAGACTGGTGCCGGCCTTAAGGCCGAGATCTTCAACGAGCGGGGCAAGAAGACCTTCACCAACACCTTCACGCCGCACGACAACACCAAGACCGTCACCAAGGCGGACGCCTCGGGTGCCAAGGTCAATGTGGATGGCAGGCTGGTGGGCGTGGGCGATACCCTCACCTATACCATCGGCTGGGCCAATAACAGCGTCGACGACAGGGGCGCCGCGCAGGCGGCTGACGTGACGGTGACCGATGTCCTGCCCAAGGGCGTTAACTATGTTGAGGGTTCTGCCGACGGTGCCGCCTACGACGCCGCGACGCGCACCCTTACCTGGTCGCTCGGCGAGCAGGCTGCGGGCGCCACGGGCACGCTCAGCTTTGACGTGAAGGTCTCCGCCGAAGCCGCCGTGGTCGACGACATCTCCAACACCGCCACGGTCAAGGTGGGGGAGAACGAATCCCAGACCAACACGACCCACAACAGCGTGTCCCGCGAGGGCAGCCTCACCGTCAAGAAGACGGTCGTCGGCGGCGACAGCCAGCGAGAGTTCGGCTTTACGGTCGCGCTGACCGACGGGGACGGCGAGCCCGTCTCCGGCACCTTCGGCAAGGGCGAGCACGCCGTGACGTTCGCGGGCGGCAAGGCGAACTTCACGCTTAAGGATGGCGGGGAGAAGATCATCTCCGGCCTACCCGTGGGCGCGCACTATACCGTGACCGAGGATGCCGCCGAGGGCTACGCGACCACGGCCGAGGGGGCCGAAGGCGCCGTGACCGAGGACGGCGCGACTGTCGCGTTCACCAACACGTACGGAACGGCCACCGAGGGCAGGGACGTCTCCACCGCGGGACTCTTCACCAAGACGCTCGAGGGCCGCGACTGGGCGGAGGGCGATAGCTTCCAGTTCACGCTCGCGGGCGAGGGCGGCGCTCCCATGCCCGAGGGCTCTGCCGACGGCTCCAAGACCGTCAGTGTGACGGCCGCCGCCGGCACCAAGGCGGGCAATAGGGTCGCCTTTAACTTCGGCTCCATCCGCTACACGCTCAATGACATCAAAGATGCCGGGTTCGCCGAGGTCGGCGGCAAGCGCGTGCGCGCCAAGACCTTCACCTACACGGTGCGCGAGGTCAGGCCCGATGACGGCTCCGCCATCGCCGGCGTGGCCTACGACGACCACGTCGCCACGATGACGGTGACCGTGACCGACGACGGCTCCGGCAACCTTACGGCCACGACGCCCGCGATCGCGCAGGCGAGCGGCGGCGACTTCGTCAACACCTACACGACCAAGCTCGACTACTCGGCCCGCGCGGGTGTGCGCCTGTCCAAGACGCTCTCCGGCCGCTCCATGGAGGCGGGGCAGTTCGCCTTCACCGTGACCGCCGACGCCGAGACGGCCGCCAAGCTCGGCCTCAAGACCGAAAAGGACGTCTACGCCGTGGCCGCGGCCGATGACGGTGCGGCCGACCTGGTCGACCTCATTGGCGGTGCTGCGGGCAGCGACGTGAAGTTTACCGACGCCGACGCGGACAAGACCTACAGCTTCACCGTCACCGAGACCAAGCTCGGCGGCGAGGGCTACACCAACGACACCGTGCCGCGCACGGTGACCATCGCGCCCAGCTACGACGCCGCGACGGGTAAGCTCACGGTCACGACCACGGTTGCCAAGGACGGTGTCGAGGTCGCCCGCAGCGAGGTCTCCACGGCAGATGACGCCATGGCGGCGCCCGCGCCCGTGACGGTCGCGTTCCAGAACTCCTACGAGGCCACCGGAACGCTCGGCGGCGAGGGCAACGTGGCAATTAATGCCACCAAGACGCTGACGGGCCGCGCCGCGAAGGCGGGCGAGTTCTCGTTCTCCGTCCGCGATGCCCGGGGCAACGTGGTCGCGACCGCGTCCAACCGGGCCTCCGGCGACGGCGAGGCCGCGGGACTCGCGTTCTCGCCCATCTCCTACACTACCGACGCTCTCGGGCGGATGGTGGCGGACGGCACCGCCACCAGGGCCGCCGACGGCTCTTGGACCATCCCCTATACCGTATCCGAGGACGGCACGGACCGGCTGCCCGCGGGCGTGACGGCGGCCACGTCGAGCTTCGGCATCACGGTCAAGGTGACCGATAACGGCAAGGGCGGGCTGGACACTGCCGTGGTCTATCCCGAGGGCTCCGACGGCACGCTGTCGTTCGTGAATTCCTATGGTGCCGGCGAGGCGACGGTCGACCTCGCGGGCACCAAGACGCTGGCGCTCGGCCAGGCCGGGCTCGGCCTCACGCAGGCCGACATCGAGGGCAAGTACACCTTTAAGATTGAGCCGCTGGACGGCGCGCCCGCACCGGTCGACGCCTCCGGCAAGACGGTGACCGAGGCGACCAACGACGCCGCCGGCAACGTCGAGCTGGGCCGCGTCACGTTCAGGCAGCCGAGCGACCTCGATGACGTCGAGATCGACGGCGACGGCCTGCGCACCAAGACGTTTGCCTACCGGGTGAGCGAGTCCGGCTCGGTCGACGGCGTGGTCAACGACGCGACGGCGACCAAGACCTTCGCGGTCAGGGTCGTCGAGGACACCAAGGCGGGCACGCTCGCCGCGGAGGTCCTGCCCGCAGAGGGCACGCCCGGGGGCAAGGGCGCGTTCGAGTTCACCAACACCTACGGCGTGAACCCGACGCCGAGCTCCGTCACCGACCAGATCAAGGTGGGCAAGAAGCTCAAGGGCCGCGACCTGGCCGAGGGCGAGTTCGAGTTCCAGCTGGTCGAGATTGCCGCCGACGGCAGCGAGATCGTCGCGGCGACGGGCAGGAACGCCGCCGACGGCACGGTCGCGCTCAACCCTGTCACCTACACCGCGCCCGGCGCGTACGGCTACGAGCTGCGCGAGGTCGCCGGCACGGCGGGCGGCGTGACGTACGACAGGGCGACGTACCGCGTGCGCACGACGGTCACCGATGCCGGAAACGGCACGCTCGCCGTCAGGCACGAGCTCATGGATGCCGAGGGCAATGCCGCGGGCGACGACTCGGTGACGTTCACCAACGGCTACCAGGCCGCGCCCGTCACCCTCAAGCTGGGCGCCGCCAAGGTGCTCAAGGGCGCCGAGCTCAAGGCGGGCCAGTTCAGCTTTGAGCTCAAGGGCCGGGACGGCAAGGTCATGTCGACCGCCAAGAACGCCGCGGACGGCAGCGTCGCGTTCGATGCGCTGACGTTCAAGCAGGCCGGCACCTACACCTTCACGGTGAGCGAGGTCGACGACGGCCAGGCGCACGTGACCTACGACAAGGCGGTGCACAGGATCGTCGTCACGGTGAGCGACGAGGCGTCAGACGGCACCAAGACGGGCTACCTGTCGGCGAGGGTCTCCTACGAGGGCGACGCCAACCTGCCGCCGGTCTTCACCAACAGCTACGCCGAGGAGCCCGGGACCCCCGGCACCCCCGAGAACCCCGGCACGCCGGGCGGCGGCTCGGGCGGCGGTTCAGATAACGGCTCCGGCAGCGGCTCCAGCGGCGACGGCTCCAAGGGCGGCATGCCCGACACCGGCGACCGCAGCCTGCCGGTCGAGGCGCTCGCGGCCATGGCCGGCATCGGCGCGCTGACCGCAGCGGGCGGCGCGGTCCTGTACCGTAGGCGCCGCTAGCGATATGGACGAGTGGGGCGAATCCATCCGATGGGTTCGCCCCACTTGCCCTGCTGGACGGGAGCAGGTAAGATATACCGAGCGCCTAGCGCGTTCGATGGGTTCGGATGACGACATGTTCCGAATCTGGTCAGGTCCGGAAGGAAGCAGCCATAAGGAGCCTCTGTCGGGCATCCGAATCCATCGAGCGCGCAGGCGCTTTTTGGTGCCGCGGCTACCCGCGAGTGCCGGCAGGGCGCTTGGTGTCTCGCTGGTCCTCGGCTTTGCCTGCGGGATCGCTCGACTACCAAGCGCCCTGCCGGCACTCGCGGGTAGCCGACCAAAACCACCTGAAGGGTCACATTTATCTGAATAATTTAATCCCGTGTCTTTTGCTGCTCGTTGGCGTTGTTTGGGCATTGATGGCTACGTGGTTCAAGAGGCGGCGGTGCTGTTGCTTGAATTTTTGTAGTTAAAGAGGCCCGTTTCCCTAGGTGGGGAAACAGGCCTCTTTTTGTCTCTGGGCTTGTGGATTGGCGAAGACAATAACCGCTGGCGGCTATTTTGAGTTCCTGATGCGGCGTGTGGCTGTGGCGGTTATTCCGAGGCCTGCGGCGGCGATTGCCGCGAGTGCGATTGCACTCGGCGCTGCATCTCCCGTGTTCGCGAGCTTGCCGGCGGTCGTATCTGCTTGCTTGGTGGAGCTCGATGGAGCGTATTTGCCGGTCGCGGGCGAGCCGGTGGGCTGCGTCGTCTCGGTCGGTTGCGTCGAGTTGGAGGGAGGCGTCGTCTCGGTCGGTTGCGTTATCTCGGGCGAGGCGGTCTTGTCCGCCGCGGCCTTTGCCTCTTCGTATGCCTTGCAGGCGTCGTCATAGGCCGTTTGCGCTCTTTTCAAATCGTCGAGGAGCGCATCCCGCTTGGCTGTTTCTCCGTCGAGATGGGTTTTATTAAACTCCACTTCGCTTTCAAAGAAATAAATCAGGCTTTTATGACTTTCGAGGCGCATTCGGCAGTGCTCAAGCTTATCTTCACAGGAATTTTCTTGCATTATTGCCTCTGTGATCGCCTCTTGCAACTGCCGAATAGTTTCGGCAGGAGTCGTGTAGTCGATTTTATTTAATTCTGCCTCAAGGGCTCTTGTCCGGTTGTGGGCCTTATCGCATTCGGCTTGAGCTGCATCGACGTTCGCTTGCATGGTAGGAAGGGATTCCTTATATATGGCGGCTTGCGCCAAATTAGTGTCGTAGTTCTCTTGAAAAATGGCAATTTTAGTATCGATTTCCGCAATTTTCTCGGGACTTGCGGCGTCTTTTGCGGCCTCGAGGTTTTTGAGCGCTTCCTGCATGGCTGCATACGCTTTTTCCTTTGCGGCGGCCGCATCTTCCGTCTGCAGGGCGCCCGAATTGCCGTTGGCGGTGCTCGTCTGCGAAACGGCCGCACCGGTGGGGGCGCTGGTTTCTGCCGCGATCGCCGTTACGGGGGGGCGATTCCCGCGACAAGCGCCGCGGAAAGGGCGATGCCCACGGTTGCTCGTCTTGCTCTTCTTGCGAGAATGTCGTTCATCTCGGCACCTCATTTCAAGGGTCGGCGACTCACTTGGTAGCACTAATGTAAGTATATCAGGCGGTTTGCCCGCCATTGATCGGGCGTGCGCGTATACCCCTTGATTAACAGCCATTAAATCTATCCCTTAAGGAATGCGGCTTGCTAGTGTTGTCTGGGCATTGATGGCTACGTGGTTCAAGAGACGGCGGCGTTGGCATCTGTTTTAACAAGTAAAGAGGCCCGCTTCCTTCGTTTGAGTTGGGGAAGCGGGGCCTCTTTTGATTTTGGGCTTGCGGATTGGCAAAGGCGACGTTCGCTGGTAGCTACCTTGAGTTCTTGATGCGGCGCACACCCGCGGTGGCTATTCCGAGTCCTGTGACGGCGATGCCTGCGAGTGCGATTGCGCTCGGCGCTGTGTCGCCCGTATTTGCAAGCTTGCCGCCTGCATTTGCTTGCTTGGTGGAGCTCGGTCGAGCGTCTTTGCCTGATGTGGGCGAATTGGTGGGCAGCGTTGTTCCGGACGGCTGCGCTGAGCCGGCGGGCGGTGTCGTCTCTGCCGGTTGCGTTATCTCGGGCGAGGTGGCCTTGTCTGCTGCAGCTTTTGCCTCTTCGTATGCTTTGCAGGCGTCGTCATAGGCCGTTTGCGCCTTTTCCAAATTGTCGAGGAGCGCATCTCGCCAGGCTGTGAACTGGTCGATATGGGCTTTATACTTCTCTGCAGCACGCTCACAGTCATTAACTTGTCTTTCCTGCCTTTTGAGGCGGTCCTGGGCCTCGCGGAGCTCCATTTCGCAAAAGTCAACTCGCGCTTTTGCCGTTACGATCTCTTGGCGCAACGACTTTATTTGCTGTTTAACAGTTTCGACAAGCTCCTCGTCGCCGAGTGCTTCGACTGCCTTAAGCTCCTCAAGCTTCATGTCTAATTTTTCCTGGAGCTTGCTTACCCGGTTGATGGCCTCGTCGGTTTTGGCTTGGGCTGCATCGATGTCCGCTTGCATGGTGGGGAGGGATTCCCTCAATTCGGCGGCTTGCGCCGCCATCTTGTCGCGGAGCTCTTGAAAACGGGCAATGTCATCATTGAATCTCGCAATTTTCTCGGGACTTGCGGCGTCTTTTGCGGCCTCGAGGTTTTTGAGCGCTTCCTGCATGGCTGCATACGCTTTTTCCTTTGCGGCGGCCGCATCTTCCGTCTGCAGGGCGCCCGAATTGCCGTTGGCGGTGCTCGTCTGCGAAACGGCCGCACCGGTGGGGGCGCTGGTTTCTGCCGCGATCGCCGTTACGGGGGGGCGATTCCCGCGACAAGCGCCGCGGAAAGGGCGATGCCCACGGTTGCTCGTCTTGCTCTTCTTGCGAGAATGTCGTTCATCTCGGCACCTCATTTCAAGGGTCGGCGACTAACTTGGTAGCACTAATCTAAGTATATCAGGCGGTTTGCCCGCCACTGGCTGGGTGTGCGCGTATACCCCTCTGAAAACTGAATCCCGTTAGAAATGACGAGTTGTTTACGCTTCTTTTGGGGTGGCGGTACTATCATGGTTCGAATTGAGTGTGAATGATGATAGGGAGCGCCTATACATGATTGAGCTGCTCAGGCGTTTTGGTGGTAAGTTTCGCCGGTATATGGTGATTGGCCCTGCGTGCAAGCTGATCGAAGTGATCTTTGACCTGCTTACGCCGCTGGTGATTGCCCAGATGATCGATAAAGGCATTGGCTCGCACGACGTGAGCGCCGTCATCCGCTGCGGTATGGTGCTTGCCGCCATGGCCGTGATCGGCATCTCGTTTACGCTTGTCTGCCAAAAGATGGCGGCGCTTACCTCGCAGGGCATGGGCACCGATATCCGTGGTGCGCTCTACGAGCACATCAACAAGCTGAGCTATGCCGAACTCGACCGCTTCGGCACGCCGTCGCTTATCACCCGCATCACCAACGACGTCAACCAGGTGCAGCTCGCTGTGGCGCTGGGCGTGCGCATGCTCATCCGCTGGCCCTTCCTGGCGGTGGGCTCCATGGTCGCGGCCCTTGCCATCGACCTTAAGCTCGGCATTATCTTTTTGATTTGCACGCCCGCCATCGGCCTGGTGTTTTGGTTTGTCATGGCGCGCTGTATCCCGTACTACAAGCAACTGCAGGCAAAGCTTGACCGCATCGCGCTTATCTGCCGCGAGGGCCTTTCGGGCGCCCGCGTGGTTCGCGCCTTCGTGCGCGAAGACCATGAGCGCGAGCGCTTTGCCCAGGCAGCCGACGACCAGGCCAATACTGCCATCGCGGTGGGCAAGCTCTCGTCGATTCTCAACCCCGTCACGTTTCTTGTGATGAACCTGGGCGTGTGCGCCATCCTGTGGGTGGGCGGTATCCAGGTCAACGTGGGCGAGCTCACGCAGGGCCAGGTCATGGCGTTTGTGAACTACATGACGCAGACGCTCACCTCCATCGTGTACGTCGCCAACCTGGTTGTGGTCTTTACCAAGGCGAGCGCCAGCGCGTCGCGCATCAACGAGGTGCTCAATTGCATGCCGAGCATCACCGACGAGGACAACGAGACGGTCGCACTGCCCGAGCCGGGCAATGTCGCTCCCGTTCCTGCGCTGAGCTTTGACCATGCGAGCTTCTCGTTTGGCGCCGGCGCGGCCAATGCTGTCAACGATGTGACGCTGGAGCTCCCGCTGGGCAAGACGCTCGGTATTATCGGCGGCACGGGTAGCGGCAAGTCCACGCTCGTTTCGCTTATTCTGCGCCTCTACGATGCGAGCACCGGCAGCGTGAGCGTGATGGGTGCCGACGTGCGCACCTGGCCGCTCGACCAGCTGCGCCACGTGGTCGCGACCGTACCGCAGCGCGCGTCGCTGGTGAGCGGCACGATCCGCAGCAACCTGACCTGGCGTGACGAGTCGGCAACCGACGAGGAGCTCTGGGCGGCGCTCGACATGGCGCAGGCGAGCGAGTTCGTGCGCAACAAACCGCAGGGGCTCGATGCCCCGGTCGAGGCGGGCGGCAAGAACTTTAGCGGTGGCCAGCGCCAGCGCCTGACCATCGCGCGCGCCTTGGTGGGTTCGCCTCGGATATTGATCATGGACGATTCTGCCTCGGCGCTCGACTTTAAGACCGACGCGGCGCTTCGCCATGCCATTCGCGAGCGCAGCGTGCGCGGTGCCGCCGAGGGCGGGCTGCCGCTGACCACGGTGATTGTGAGCCAGCGCGTCTCGACCGTGCGCGATGCCGACATGATCTGCGTGCTCGACCACGGATCGGTTGCGGGCCTGGGCACGCATGACGAGCTGTATGCAAGCTGCCAGCTCTATCGCGAGATTTGCCAGTCGCAGCTGCGCCGCGAGGAGCTCGAGGGCCAGCAGGGGAGCACGGTGCCCGCGTCCGCCCCGACTGCCCCTGCGCCTACTTGCTCAAAGGAGGGTTGCTAGATGAACCCGTATACTTCTTCCGGTTCGGTCGCCACGATGACCGCTAATGTGTCCGGCAACGATAACCTCAACGACCTGGGCGACGGCCCGCGCCAACCCGGTGATCCCGAGCGCTATCCCGTAGGCGCGGTGACGCGCCGCCTGCTGGGCTATGTTCGCCCGCACCGTATTTCGTTTACGGCGTCGTTTGTGAGCGCCGCCATCTCGGTGATTCTGCAGCTCTACACGCCCATCCTCATTGGTGAGGGCATCGACCTCATCGTTGCCACCGGGCAGGTGGACTTCGATGCGCTGCTGCCGCTCGTTACCAAACTCGCGATTGTCGTGATGGGTGCTGCGGCCTTCCAGTGGCTGCAGGGCTACTGCGTCAACCGCCTGTCCTACGAGACGGTGCGCGACATGCGCGTGGAAGCGAGCGACAAGCTCAGCCGCATGCCGCTCAGCTTTATCGACAGCCACGCCCACGGCGACCTTATGAGCCGCGTGGTCAACGACGTCGATCAGGTGGGCGACGGTCTGCTGCAGGGCTTCACGCAGCTCTTCACCGGTGTTATTACCATCGTGGGCACGCTTGCGTTTATGCTCTCCATTAACCTGACCATGACGCTTGTGGTGGTGCTCGTCACGCCGCTCTCCATCTTTGCCGCCGGTGCTATTGCCAAGCTCTCCAACAAGAGCTTTACGGCTCAGCAGCGTATTCAAGGGCAGCTTGGCGGTCATATCGAGGAATACGTGGGCGAGCAGAAGCTTGTCGACGCCTTTGCCTATGGCCCCAACGCCCAGCAGCGCTTCGATGCCCTCAACGCTGAGCTCTACACCGCGGGCGAGCGCGCGCAGTTTATGGGTTCGCTCTCCAACCCCGGCACGCGCTTTATCAATAACATCATCTATGCCGTGGTCGCTGTGATCGGCTGCGCGGGCGTGATCGCGGGCGTGCCTGCGGCGCTCACGGTGGGCGGCGTGCAGATCTTCCTGTCCTACGCCAACCAGTACACTAAGCCGTTCAACGAGGTCACCAACGTCATTACGCAAATCCAGACGGCGTATGCCTCGGCGCGTCGTATGTTTGCGCTGCTCGACGCCAGCGAGCAAGAGCCCGATGCGTCAGATGCCGTGGAGCTTGCCGCCCCGCAGGGCGAGGTGGCCTTTGAGCATGTGGACTTTAGCTATGTGCCCGACCGCAAGCTGCTGCAGGATATCTGCATCGAGGCCAAGCCCGGCATGCGCTTTGCCCTGGTCGGTCCCACGGGCTGCGGTAAGACGACGCTCATCAACCTGCTGCTGCGTTTTTACGATATCGATGCCGGCCGCATCTCGGTAGACGGGCGTTCGTCGCGCGACTACACGCGCTCGAGCCTGCGCCGCGCCTTTGGCATGGTGCTGCAGGACACCTGGCTGTTCGAGGGCACGGTGGCAGACAACATCGCGTACGGTTGCCCAGATGCCACGCGCGAGCAGGTCATCGAGGCCGCTAAGCGCGCGCACGCGCACAAGTTTATCGTGCAGCTGCCAGGCGGCTACGATACGGTGATCGGCGAGGACGGCGGCACGTTTAGCCAGGGTCAAAAACAACTGCTGTGCATCGCGCGCGTCATGCTCACCGATCCGGCGATTCTGCTGCTGGACGAGGCGACGTCGAGCATCGATACGCGTACCGAGCTGCAGGTGCAGGCGGCATTCGACGAGCTCGTGGCCGGTCGCACGAGCTTTGTCGTGGCGCACCGTCTGTCGACGATTCGAAACGCCGATTGCATTCTGGTCATGCGCGACGGCCAGATTATCGAGCACGGCACGCATGACGAGCTGCTAGTGGCAGGCGGCTTCTACGCCGAGCTCTACCGCAGCCAATTCGCCCAGTGAGCAAGCCCGTGGGGCATGTAATGCAGCGCTAGGGCGCGAGTGTGTCAACGGGGGCAACGATAATGCCCTCGGGCATTGTATGGGCTGGCATGCCGAACCCGATGACGATGAGCTTGGCCGCGGGTGGTCTCTCGCCACGCTCGACAAGTTTGCGCTCGAGTCGAAGCAGGTTTGCAGATGCCTCGGGGATCTGCGGACTTCCGAGTTTTATTTCCACGGCAATCCAAGTTCCATCGCGCCTGTGTATAACGGCATCGACCTCGAGATCGTCGGCGTCATGGTAGTGGGACACCGATGAGTCATTTGCGGCTGCATAGACCTTAAGGTCGTGCAGGACGAGGGATTCGAAGAGCAGTCCCAGCGTCTTAGGGTCGGATGCCAATGACTCCGGATTTGCTCCGAGCAGTGCGACGGCAAGCGAAGGGTCGGCGAGGTGCCTTTTTGCACTTTGCCGCAGCTTTACCGGAGACCTGAGCGCCGGATGCCAAGCCGGGATATCATCGATGATGTGTATTCTGCGCAAGGCATCCGTATAGCGCCGCAGCGTACTTCTCGATACATCACCGCCGAGGTCTTTCTCAAGAGACTTTTCGCCGGCAAGAGTGGATTCGTTGCGCGCAAGCGAAGACAGAAGAGCCCTGACTTTCTCCGGGTCACGCTTCACGCCGTCAACCCTCGAAACATCCGATTCGCAGACACCGTCGATGTAGGCAGCGGATATACGCATTGCATCGGCAGTCGTCTTGCCAACCGCCTGAGGCCAACCACCACGACATAGCAAATCGGCGATATCGGCGATGCCGTTGATGGATCCAAGTGCCGCTTTGATGGGGCATCCGTTAAGCAGCGATTCGAGCGAGACCGCCCCTGAGGAAACCCCGAGTTCGGCCAGAGTCATTGTTTCCATGCGCAAGCGTGATATGCGTCCGATGCCGCTGTGCATCGGTTGGTCGGCGTCGTTTGGTGTTGCCGACCCCGTAAGCAAAAACTGCCCTGGCTCACCGGTCCGACGATCGCATTCGAAACGTATTGCGTCCCACAGTTTTGGCTCTTCCTGCCACTCATCGATGAGTCTCGGCGTTGCGCCGACTATTGCTTGAGCTGGGTCGATCCTGGCAAGCTGCAGTGCGGCAAAGTCTCCGGCAGGGTCGGAGAGAGACAGCGATGATTCAGCGAATCGCTGGGCCGTAGTCGTCTTTCCGCACCACTTCGGTCCCTGAATGAGCACGGCACCAAAAATGCCAAGATCGCGTTCGATTGAGCGATCGATACATCTACTCATATACCTAGTCATCGTACTTCCCGCCATTCAAAGAAACATTTTGTTTTATAGCATCTTACCAGCGCGTAAAACATTTTGACGAAAAACCATGACACAATCTGACGGTATTTCGTGAAACAAATTGACGATATTATATGAAACAATTTGACGGCGTTTTGTGAAACAGTTTTTCGGCCATTCGTGAAACGTTCTGCGGCGGTTTCAATCCGAAGTACATACTGTTCGAAATCTGTCCAAAGATGTCGTCTGCGTCGCCAATCGACAGACGGTGGTTTACATCTGTCACGTTAGTACTAAGATATTCATCTAATAAATTGCATTAGTGGCTTTAGTTTTGGGGGAAACGAGGCAACGTGACTATGACGTGCTCTTTGGTGGTTAACAGCAAGAGCGGTAATACCAGGATGGTTTCGGGCGCGATCAAGCGCGCTCTGCAGGCTGCGGGCGTTGAGTTTGTCCATGCCGCGGCGTTGAGCGACGATGCGGATGCAGATCAGGTTGCGCTCGAGGCGCAGGGCGCCTGCGCGGCCGACACGGTGCTCGTCGGTTTTTGGTGCGACAAGGGCGCGTGCACGCCTTCGGTCGCGGCGTTGCTCTCTGCCTTGCACGGCAAGCGCGTGTTCCTGTTTGGCACCTGCGGCTTTGGGGCCGACCAGAGCTATTACCAGCAGATTATCGACCGCGTAACTTCCAATCTGGCCGAGGATGCCGAGCTTGCGGGCTGGGCGATGTGCCAGGGCAAGATGGGTCCCGCGGTTAAGCAGCGCTACGAGGCCATGCTCGAGCAAGATCCCGACAACGCCCGATTTAAGATGCTGCTCGACAACTGGGTTGCCGCGAAGGACCATCCCACCAAGGAAGATATGGATAACATGGCTGCAGCCGCAAAAAAGGCCGTGCTGGGCGAGTAGCTTCGCCGTTCGCGGTTCTTCGTGCAAAACAATACAAATGTGAAAGCCTCGAAATCCTCGAGGCTTTTTTCTTGACACTCGTGGGCGCAACTGTGGCAAGCGTTTGGGGGTGACACTTTCCATCACCCCGATGACGAGACCGTCCTGGACGACACGCTCTCATGCGTTCGCTGGATGTATTCAGAGTGGGACGGGCTTTCCGGATGGATGGGGATTCGGAAAGTGCGTCCCAGAATTTGCCTTTGGAGTGGGATGCAGTTTCCCAACGGAGCCACAAGCGGAAACTGCATCCCACTCCGGACGTGAATTCTGGGACACGGTTTCCGGATGCAAAAAAGGCCACAAGACGTGGCCTTCGTCTTATATATGTTCAGCGGATGCCCCCATGACAAGCCGTGCTCCAACAACAAGGCGTCTGTCCGGGCGGAGGCATATAAGGTTCATCGCGAGTTCCGCACGCAAAGGAGGCCACTTAATGTGGCCTCCGTCTTGCGCAGGACTGTCCGAGCAGGGAACCTTATATGCCTCCGCCCGGACAGACGTTTCAGTTATGAACTCGCAGCTAGTCGCTACTTGATCTTGGTCGTGCCCGGCGCCAGGTTGGGGTCGGTCTCGTTGGCCTCGGTCTGGAAGTGCTCGGTATATACGTTCTTGCCGTCGCGGAACATCTCGTAGTACTGCATCTTGGCGTAATCCTCGCGCGCCTTGGTGGCGGCTGCGGCAGCGGCGTCGTCACCGGTGACGTTGGAGGAGAGCGCCCAGCGCAGGCTGGCGTCCTCGTAGCCCACGGAGTTGATGGCGGGCAGCGACTCGCGCAGTGTCATATGCGCCTTCTGATAGTCGGAAAGCGGGGCGCCGATCAGCTGCATGAGCTGGGTGGACAGGTAGTTGGTGGACAGGTCGTCGGTCTCACTCGTCTGGTCGCAACCGGCAACGTCGTAGTTAGCCCAGATGATGTAGTCAGTCTGCCACAAGCGCTCCTGATGCGTGGCGTCGTCCTCGTCGGTAAACCACTTATCGTTGAACTTGGACGGGAAGAACGGCTGATGGTCGCCCCAGAACACCACGACCACCTTGCGGTCGAGCTTGCTCAGGGCGTTGAGGAAGTAACGCAGCGCCTGGTCGGACTGCTCAATGCACGAGACATACTCGTCGACATCGGAGAACGTACCGTCCTCGACGGTCTTAGCGTCCAGATCGGTCGTGTCGATGTTCAGGTGCATCTGCTTGTCGGCAGGCAGCAGGCCCGTGTCGTAGCCCGAGTGGTTCTGCATGGTCACGTCGAAGATGAACTGCGGGTCGGCGTTCTGGTCGAGCAGCTCCAGAATCTTGTCGTAGGTAGCCTGGTCGGTCACCATGCCGCGCAGGGTATCGGCTCCCTGGAAATCGTTGATGGACAGGAACTGGTCAAAGCCAAAGTCCTTGTAGACGTTCTCGCGGTTCCAGTTGGTCGCGTGGTTGGGGTGCATGGCCGTGGTGGAATATCCGAGCGATTTGAACTGCTCTGCCAGGTTCCCAGTCGTTTCCATGTTGTAGATGGTGTAGGGGTACACGCCCGAGCCCAGGTTGGCCATGGAGTTGCCGGTCATAAACTCAAACTCGGTATTGGCCGTGCCGCCGCCGTAGGCGCTCACGTAGAGCTTTCCGCGGCTGAGGCAGTTGGACAGGTTCTTAAAGTACTGCGGACCTTCGTAGCCGGCGCGCATGTTCTGGTAGATCGACAAATCCGAGAACGTCTCGTTCATGATAGCGATGACCGTGGGCTTCTCGCTGTCGAACTGCTCCTTTGCGGCGGCGCGCTCGTCGCTCTTGGCCGCGTCGGATTTGTCGTAGGCCTTGGCGTACTTTTTGAGCGTGGCCTTGGCATCGTCGACGGAGTAGTCGGCGGGTTTGGGCGGCTTGATGGACTGTGCCGCGCTAATAAAGGCAGGCAGATAGCCCTCGCGCCAGTAGCTCTCGAGCGGACGCCAGGTGTAGACGGTGATGCCGAGGGTGTTGTAGTAGTCGATGAGCGTGACATGCGCGGTCACGCCGCCCAGGCACAGCACCGCCACGAGCAGGTTGGTGAGCAACATGCGCTTGGCGTTGGCGGCGCCCTTCTGACGGTGCGGCGCGACCAGGCCGGCGTACTCGCACAGCAGCATGGCGATGGCGGTAAAGCCCATGGATAGCACGCAGAACAGCGAGATCGAGAAGGTGTAGCCGGTGCCGGCGACTGCGGCGGCGGTGGAGATGGCCGAAAGGTCGCCCGGCTGGATGGGCATGGATTTAAACGTGATGACAAAGAACTCGGCAATGCCCAGGACAAAGAGGGCAAAGGCCAGGACCGCGGGAGCTGCGCCGTGGCGCTGGAATAGGAAGAACAAGCCAGTCATGAGTGTGGCGATGATGGCCCACTCGAGCAGGATGCACAGGGGGTAGACCCAGGTAAAGTCGTGGTTGGACGAGACCTCCATGCCCAGCAGCGCAAAGACGCCGGCGAGCAGCAGGCACAAGACGGCGGCGACGAGCGGTTTGCCCACAAAGGCTCCGCGCAGGCGGGCGAGCTTGCCGGTGGGGACGGGGGCATCGGACCCGGCGAACGCAAAGACGCGCGGGGCGATGCGGTCGCGGGCGATGCTGGCCCAGGCGCATCCGGTAAGGATGGCATTGGTCAGGATGAGCATCACAAAGGCGAGCGGCTCGTTTTGGGCGACGAGGCCAATAGCGCCCCAAATAGTCAAAAAGAGCTGGAACAGGCCGAAGGCGACGCTCCAGGCGATGGCGCCCTTGGCAACGGTGCCCGACTGTGCGCGAATGGCCTTGGCCTCGCGCAAGACAAGGTAGACGGTCGCCGCAAGACCGACGAGCGAGATGGCGGCAGCGAACATGCTGAGACTCCTCACAAACTTAAAACCTACGAAAGCGGGGATTTACCCGATTGTTACCAAGATATGCGCAGCAATTGGTGGCTGCGCACACCAACCAGCCATATTAACGCGCGCGTGTGGCGGTGTGGCGCAATGTAGTGGCGACCTGCGCGATAATGGACGGGAATTACACGGAAACGTAAAGGCTTCTTAAAGAAATGGCGAGGGTAGGGCGATGAGCGAGCAGGTTTGCGAGGCGGACATGGGCGGCGACGGAGCTGCGGGCGTGGATACGTACGGCTATCCGGTCGAGACTACGGGCAACGCGGTACTGGACATTTTGGAGCACCGTTCGTCCACGCGCGCTTTTGCGCGCGATGACAACGACCGTCCCGTAGCGGTGACCGACGAGCAGCGGGCGGCGATTTTGCATGCGGCGAGTCGTGCGCCGTCGGCAGGCGCCATGATGATGTATTCCATCGTGAGCATTCGCGAGCAGGCTACGCTGGATCGTCTGGCCGACCTGTGCGATCACCAGCCCATGATCGCCAAGGCGCCCTGGGCACTTATATTTGTGGTCGATTATGCCAAGTGGATCGATCTGTTTGAGCACGTGGGCTGCTTTGAGCCCGAGTTTGTCGAGCGCACGGGCAAGGCGCCCCGCCGCGCGCCGGGTTTGGGCGACTTTGCGATCGCGGCCCAGGATGCCGTGATCGCCGCGCAAAACGCCGTGGTTGCCGCCGAGGCCCTGGGGCTGGGGAGCTGCTACATCGGTGATATCGTCGAGAATGCCGAGGAAGTCGCCGAGCTGCTCGATCTGCCGCCCTATACCATGCCGCTGTCGATGCTCATCATCGGCACGCCCCGTAAGGAGCGCCCGGCCATTGCGCATCCCGTGGTGAACCTGGTGCACGAGGAGCGTTATTGTCGCGCCGACGCCGCGACGATGGATGCGCAGGTGGCCGAGATGGATGCGATGTTTCGCCCGCACGCCCGCGAGGTGGGCGAGCGCGTCATCGACATCTACACCCGTAAGCACACGAGCCCCTTTATGGCCGAGATGAGCCGCTCTATGGAGTGGTGGTTCAAAAACTGGCTCGGAAAATGACGAATGTGACAAAGGGGGCGTCCCTTTGTCACATTCCATATCGCCGCGGTAGCCTAAAGGCCGCATAAATGTTTATCTAGCTGGGAAAACGGTGCCATTAAAACATGGCCGATTACCTATAATCCTTTCGAACGTTAAAGTTGGGAGGAAACCGGCTTATGGAACAAAAGGCAAAGGAAGTAGCCTCGCACGCTGCGATTCCTGTGAGCATCTCGGCGATGCTCGTCACGCTGGGCGTGGTGTATGGCGATATCGGCACCAGCCCCATGTATGTAACCAAGGCGCTCGTTGCCGGCAACGGCGGCATCGGAAGCGTCACGCAGGAGTTCGTGCTCGGCGCGCTCTCCCTTGTTGTGTGGACGGTCACGCTGCTGACGACCGTCAAGTACGTGCTCATCTCGCTGCGCGCCGACAACCATGGCGAGGGCGGCATCTTTGCTCTGTACAGCCTGGTTAAGCGCTGCGGCAAATGGCTTATCATCCCCGCCATGCTGGGCGGCGCGGCACTGCTCGCCGATGGCATCCTCACGCCTGCCGTTACCGTGACTACGGCTATCGAGGGCCTGCGCACCATTCCGGCAGTCCATGCTGTGCTCGGTGACGACCAGGGTCGTGTCGTCGCCATCACGCTTGCCATCATCATCGCGCTCTTCTTGGTGCAGCGCATCGGCACGGCCAAGATCGGTCACGCCTTCGGCCCCATCATGACGCTGTGGTTTTTGTTCCTGGGCGGCACGGGCCTGTTCTTTGTCTGCCAGTATCCCGCGGTGCTGCTGTGCCTCAACCCGTTGCGTGGCATCGCTTTTCTGCTGAGCCCCAACAACCATGCGGGCATCATGATTTTGGGCAGCTGCTTCCTCGCTACCACCGGTGCCGAGGCGCTCTATTCCGACATGGGCCATGTGGGCCGCGGCAACATCTATGCCACCTGGCCGTTCGTTAAGTGCTGCCTGCTGCTGTCCTACATGGGCCAGGGCGCGTGGCTTATCAACAACGCCGGCAACCCGGAGCTCATGGGTATCGCCGACCTCAATCCCTTCTACCAGATGCTCGCCCCGGGTCTGCGCCCCTTTGCCGTCGGCCTTTCCACCGTCGCGGCCATCATCGCCTCGCAGGCGCTCATCACCGGCGCATTCTCGCTGGTGTCCGAGGCCAGCCGCCTGGACCTCATGCCGCATATGCAGGTCTTCTATCCTGCCGAGACCAAGGGCCAGCTCTACATCCCCATGGTCAACAACGTCATGCTCGTGGGCTGCGTCGTCGTGGTGCTGCTGTTCCAGAACTCGGCGCACATGGAGGCCGCGTACGGCCTGGCCATTACCCTGACCATGATGTGCACGACAATGCTGCTCTTCTTCTATCTGCACGTGGAGCGCAATCTCAAGGTCGCGCCGTGGATCTTTGCCGCCTTCTTCCTTTTGCTCGAGGGCTTCTTCTTTGTGAGCTCGCTCACCAAGTTCTTCCACGGTGGCTACTTCACCATCCTCATGGCTGCACTCATCATGGGCATCATGGTGTGCTGGTACAACGGTACGGCGGTCGAGCAACGTCAGTTTACGCTGCTGCCGCTGCGCAGCTATCTGCCGCAGCTCAAACGCCTGCGCGACGACGATCGCTACGAGCTCATGAGCGACAACATCGTGTACCTGACCAAGGACACCAACACCGACTATATCGACCGCGATATCGTCTACTCGATTTTGGATAAGCACCCCAAGCGCGCTCGCGCCTGGTGGTTCGTGAATGTCGAGACCATGGAGGAGCCGCATACCTTTGCCTACTCGGTCGAGACGTTCGGCACCGACTACGTGTTCCGCGTGCATCTGTACCTGGGCTATAAGATCAACCAGCGCGTCAATGCTTACCTGCGCCAGGTTGTTCAGGACCTGGCTGCCAGCGGCGAGCTGCCGGCGCAGACGCACGATTACTCGGTCTACAAGGATCCGGGCAACATCGGTACGTTTAAGTTCGTCATGATCCGCAAGCTGCTGGCGCCCGAAAGCGACGTGGAGCCCAGCGAGCGTACGGCCATCACGCTCAAGTACATCATCCGCCGCGCCGCCGGCACGCCTGCGCGCTGGTACGGCCTGGAGAACTCCAACGTGAGCTTTGAGTACGTGCCGCTGTTCACCAAGTTTAAGGCCGTGAGCAAGATGCAGCGCCTGGCTCCCGACGAGCGTCCGTAGTCGACGTCTGCTGTTTGTCTAGCGACCACAGGCTGCAAAGGCTATACACTTGAAACCACCACAAGGAGGCCACCACCGCAAAGGTCCCCTTTGTGGTGGTTTTTGTTTTTGAGAGAGGGGCGGGGCGCTGATGGACGTCCGTGCGGACGGCGATATTGCCGAGAACTTTTGGTGGCGGCGTACAACGCTGACGCGTCGCAGCCCTCTGTATGACGCCTGCGTATCGGCGGGGCTGCTAGCCGCGGCGACGATTGTGGGCGCGCTGCTCGACCATCCGGGGCTCGCGCCGAGCATCATGATCGTCTATGTGTTCGCCGTGCAGCTGTGCGCTTTCTTTACCTGGAGCCGCCTGTACTGCCTGCTGAGCTCGGCTGCCGCCGTGGCGCTCTACAACTTCTTGTTTGTCGACCCGCGCTACGCGCTGTCGTTTATCGACCGCGTCTATCCCGGCATGTTCTTTATCATGTTTGCGGTCTCGCTCGTATCGAGCTCGATCGCGCTGGCCCTGCGCCGCGCCTTGGCGCAGGCTGCCGCCAGCGACCGTCGCACGCAGATGGTGCTCGAGACCAACCGCATGCTGCAGCGGTGTGGCGATCAGCAACAGATTGTGCACGCTATGGCAACGCAGCTGGCGCGTCTTTCGGACTGTCCGGTCGTGTGGTATAGCGCCGATGTCGATAACGATGACCTGCTGCCGCGCACGACGTACACGGCCGTGGGCGATGCCGCGCCGGTACACCAGCTGGCGCCGCAGATGCCGCCGCGGCTCTCGGCGTCCGCCTATGTGGGAACGCCGCTCGATGCCACCTATGGCGCCTCGGCGTTCTACGGCATATACCTGACCGTGCGCTCGGGCGACACCATGGTGCGCGCGGGCGATCCCGCCTCGGTGGTGGGGGTGTTCGCCATTGTCGCCGAGCCCGATGCGCTGACGCCCGAGGAGCGGACGCTTGCCGATGCCATCGTGAGCGAAGGCGAGCTGGCGCTCGATCGCGCCCGCGCCATGGAGGCCCGCGAGGAAGCGGCGGTGCTTGCTAAAAACGAGCAGCTGCGCGCCAACTTGCTGCGCTCCATCTCGCACGACCTGCGTACGCCGCTCACCAGTATTTCGGGTAATGCCGACGTGTTGCTCGACCAGGGCTCGACCGGCACGGCCGTGCTCGACGACCAGACACGCCGCGGCATGCTCCTATCCATTCGCTCGGACGCGCAATGGCTCAACGCCACTGTCGAGAATCTGCTCGCCATCACCAAGCTCGAGGGTGGCGGTATGCGTCTGTCGACCACGCTCGAGCTCATGGACGATATCGTCGAGGAGGCGCTGCGCCACGTAAGTCCGGCCGTGCGCGAGCACGACCTTAAGGTGGTGGCGTGCGATGAGCCGGCGCTTGTCAACGTCGACGCGCGCCTGATGGTGCAGCTGGTGGTCAATCTGGTGAACAATGCCATCGCCTATACGCCTGCGGGCTCGCATATCGTGATCTCGATTGGCGTCCATGATGGATGCGTGGCGTGCTCGGTTGCTGATGATGGCCCGGGCATTGCGCCCGAGGACCGCGAGCGGATCTTTGAGTCGTTCTACACCGCCAACCATGGCCTGGCCGACAGCTGCCGCAGTGTGGGCTTGGGGCTTTCGCTCTGCCGCTCCATTGCGCTGGCACATGGCGGTAGCATAGAGGTTACCGCGGCGGACCCTCACGGTTCGGTCTTTACGATTGAGCTTCCCGCCGCCGACGTTTCGTTTGATAAGGAGTAGAGCTGTGCCGAACTCTGCCGTGAAACCGCTCATCTTGGTCGTTGAGGACGATCCCGCCGTCCGCAACCTTATCGTCGCCGCGCTCGAGGCGCACGGTTTGCGCCATATGGCTGTGGAGACCGCCCACGCCGCCATCGCCGCCGCTTCGTCGCAGGCGCCGAGCATTGTGCTGCTCGATCTGGGCCTGCCCGATATGGACGGCGTCAAGGTGGTGGAGTCGGTGCGCGCGTGGTCGGGCATGCCGATCATCGTGGTTTCGGCGCGCAGCGAGGACGCGGACAAGATCCGAGCGCTCGATGCCGGCGCCGATGACTACCTGACTAAGCCGTTTTCGGTCGAGGAGCTGCTCGCGCGCATTCGCACCACGCTCAGGCGCCTTTCGTATGCACAAACGGGCGGCGTTGCCTCCGAGGGCTCGTTCGATACCGGTGAGCTGCATATCGATTTTGATGCCGGCATCGCAACGATGGACGGCGAGGAGCTGCACCTGACGCCGATCGAGTACAAGCTGCTGTGCCTGCTGGCGCATAACGCCGACAAGGTGCTGACGCACCAGTTTATCTTGCACGAGATCTGGGGCACGGCGACCAAGAGCGACCTGGCGAGCCTGCGCGTCTTTATGGGCACGTTGCGCAAGAAGATCGAGTCCGACCCCGCGCACCCGCGCTACATCCAGACGCACGTGGGTATCGGTTACCGACTGGTTACCCAGGGATAGGTCGGCATCCGCCATCCCACTATGAGCTGCGGTGAAATAGTTCCTGTTTGGGCCTTTACCAGGCATTTTTAGGAACTATTCCACCGCAACCTTGTTTATTTGCCCTTGGGCTTGCTGGCGTAGAACTTCTTCTTTTTGGGCTTGCCTGAGCAGGCGGGCTTGTCGTCGCCGTGCGGTCCTCGGACGCCGGCCTGCGCGTGCGCGGGCGCCGTTGCGCGAGGCTTGCGGGCTCCGGGGTTGCGCAGTTTCTCGACGCGCTCAGCAATTTCCTCGGCGCTAAAGCCGACCTCGGCCATGGCGTCCTCGATGGGCAGGCGGCGCACGATGTAGCAGTGGTGCACCTTCTGGTTGCGCGCGAAATCCTCGGGGATGGTCTGCTCCGTAATGTCCTCCAGCACCACGCCTGCGCGCGCAAGCTTGCGCGTCTCGGGGCGGAAACCGCGCAGGTTGCAGCTAAAGATGGCATGGCCGCCCTGCGCGAGCAGGCGCGATACGCCGGCCAAAAGCTCAACATGGTCGCGCTGAACATCCCAGGTGCGACGGCCCATCTTGGACGAGTTCGAGAACGTGGGCGGGTCGACAAAGATCAGGTCCCAGCGGTTGCGCGTCTGGCGCTGGTCGCGAATCCAGGCGAGCACGTCGTCGCGCACAAAATGATGCTGAGGCCCCACAAAGCCGTTCTGACGCATATTGCGCTCGGCCCAGTCCAGATAGGTGTTCGAGAGGTCAACCGTCACGGTCTCCTCGACGCCGCCGTCTGCCGCATAGCAGGTGGCAGTGCCGGTGTAGGCAAACAGGTTGAGGAAGCGGCGCGCCTGCTTGGCGTGCTCACGCACCAGATTGCGCGTGACGCGGTGGTCCAAGAAGATGCCCACGTCCAGGTAGTCGTCAAAGTTGACGGCAAAGGTGAGGCCGCCTTCCTCGATGAGCGGTAGGCGACGGCGCGCAATGTTGGCGCGCTCGCCCGAGCCGCCCTTGCTGGCGCCCTGCTTACCGTACTGCGAGCCGCCGCGCGAACGCATGCGGGCCTTGGCGTGCACGTGCTCGGCGGGAACATCTAGGATGCGCGGCGCGATGGCCAGAATGTCGAGCATGCGGGCCTGGGCCAGTGCGGGGTCGATGGTCTTGGGCGCGGCGTATTCGGCGATGACGAGCCAGCGGCCCGGCGTCTGCGGGCAACCCTCGTACAGATCGATGGCGGCGGAGTAGTCGGGCAGGTCGGCATCGTAGACGCGGTAGCAGCTCACGCCCTCGCGCTTGGCCCACTTGCGGCGCAGACGTGCGTTCTTGCGCAGGCGGTTGGCGAACTGCTCCGACTCGGGGATGAGTACGGGCAGCGGCTTGCCGTCGCCCAGGTCGAGCATGGCGGCAGGCTCGGGCATGGGGGTGTTGGCGGCCTCATAATCGACATCCGCGGCCTCACCCTCGGTATCCGCGCTGGTCGCAGCCTCAAATGTCGCGGCGACGTGGTCGAGCGAGGGCCAAACCTCAATAGCCGCCTCCTCGTTATTGGGCATGACGGCGATGGAGCGCGCAGGCTCGGCATGGAGCGCGCGGGCCATAAGGCCATCGCGGGTGAGCGCGGCGACCGGTGCCGAAGCGAGCTCGGGCGCGCGGCGCAACTCGCCGATGAGCGTCATGGTGTCATGCATGAGCGAAAGCGGTGTCTCGGTCGTATCCGCGACCACGGCGGCGCCGGCGACAGCGCCCGCGTGGTCCAGTACGGTGGCGGACTTGGCGGCGCAAAAATCGACAAAGCGCTTGTAGCCGGCACATTTAACCATGCGCTCAGCGGTCTTACGGGCGGCGGGGTCAACATCCACGGCCACGATGCGCGCCTGGCGCTCGCGCGCTGCCGCCTCGCGCTCGCGCGCCTCGGCAAGCAGCTGCTCCCACAGGGCGGCATCGTGCAGCTGCCAGCCCTCAAAGCCCCAGCGCTCGCGTGCGGCGCCCGGGGCGCGGTCGGTCAGAATGTTCACGGCCTCCAGCAGCAGACCGCCGCCGGCGCACGAGGCATCGATCAGCGTGGGAAGGGCTTCGTTCTCGTAATCGTCGGCCGTCAGCTCGCGCTCGCATAGTGCGGTCCAGCCGACCTGCGCCAGCACCAGGGCGGCGTAGTCGGGGCGCAGCACGTGCGCGCCCTCGCCGGCGCGGGTCGCTGCGGGCGGTAGGCGTTTGAACAGCGGGTCGCCCGAAAGGTCCAGGCTGATGCTCGCGCGGCGCTGACGCAGCGAAAGCAGCAGGTGAACATCGGGATCGGCGGCGTCGACATCGGCGCGACGGCCCGTGGTCTCGGCCAGACGGTCGCACAGCGCGTCCTTGGCGCGCAGGGCCGAGAAGCGCGTGTTGCGCAACTGCTCGGTCACGCCGCGGGCGGTAATGGCGATGGTGGCGCCGGGGCGGACGATGCTCTCCCAGGCGATGTCGTAAACGCTATCGTACAGTTCATCGGCATCCTGCGCCTCAAAGCGCCCGAGCACCGCGAACACGCGGCTCGCCAGGCGCGACCACAGACAGGCGCGGTAGCCTTCTTCGAGCTCGCCCTCAAACGTAGCGCGGCCTTTCAGGCGGCGGACATGCGAAAGCCCGAGGCGTTTAAGCTCATCGGCGAGTGCGGACTCAAAGCCCTCGGGGCAGCTTGCGTAAAATTCCATGGGTGACCTCTCTGGTTGCGTCGCTCCATTATATGATGGATGCTTCGTTTGCCCTTATCCTCGAAAGGAACCCATATGATTGATGCGTGCCCCGATCCCGCCGTACTCTTTTTTGACGTTGACGGCACGCTGACGTCGTTCGATCCCGACGATATGACCGATAAGGATTTTTCGGCGGTGCGCCCCTCGCAGGCGGTCATCGAGGCGTTTCATCGCCTGCGCAATGCGGGTCACCAGGCATTTATCTGCACGGGTCGCCCCTTGTGGCTGATTGCCGACGGCCTGCGTGCGCTCGAACCTGCGGGTATCGTGGCCATGGCGGGGGCCACGCTAGAGGTCGAGGGCCGCGTGGCACACGAGGACTGCATTGACGAGGACATTGTTGAGGAGCTCGCGCGCCGCATTATTGTGGCGGGCGGTGAGGCGTTGTTCGAGACGAACGGTGTCACCTATTCACTTGAGCCAGTTGGTGTCGAACAGTCATTTCTGCTAGGCGCCGGCGTGGTGCATGGCGTTGATCAGATGCGCGTCGATGGCCGCTTGCGCGTAGGCAAGGTGTGCATTAACGCGAGCGACCTGGCTCGCGTAGCCAACGATGACGGCTTTATCGATCGCGAGTTTGAGCTGTGCAACACCGGTGGCCAGAATCGCGAGCTGAGCCCCAAGGGCATCGACAAGGGCGTGGGCGTGGCGCGAGCGCTGGAATACCTGGGTCGCACCGGCAACGCGCGCACCTTTGGCTTTGGCGATTCGGGCAACGACCTGGGCATGCTCGCTGCGGTCGAGACGGCCGTGGCCATGGGCAACGCCATGCCCGAGGTCAAGGCGGTCGCCGACTACGTGACCAACGATGTCGCACACGACGGTACCGTCACAGCGATGCAGCATTTTGGGTTGATTTAATAAATGGCCGGGTCGCCCGCAGTGGGGGCGACCCGGCCATTTGAGCTATTTTGCAATATAGAGCTTGGGATGACTGCGACTGCTCTCGATCGCCGCCGTCATGATGCCCTCGTCGTCTCCATCAACGATGATGCCGTCGAGGTCATCGATCTGCGCGGACTGATAAAAACTGGTCTTGTTGAACTTTCCTTGGTCAACCATCATGTAGCCCTGGTTTGAGTTGGTAAGGTACATATGCTTGATCATGGCCGAGAAGTCGTGCTCGACGGTAAAACCGTGGTCGGGGTGGAATCCGTCAGCACTGACAAACGCCTTGTCGGCATGTAGTTTGCTCATGCAGTCGAGCGTTAGTGCGCCCGCGAGATAGAGGTGGCCCTTGCGCACGGAGCCGCCCAGCAGCACTACCGAAGCATTGGGGAGATTGAAGCTGGCGTAGTTCGCGATTGCAAGATCGCCGGTGATAATGGTGATCTCACGCTTGTCCATGAGGGCCTTAGCGAAGTAAAAGCCTGTGGTGCCGATATCAATTACCAGAACATCGCCATCATCAACAAGAGTTGCTGCGGTTGCGGCGATGGCTTCCTTGGCCTCGACTTGGACATTGATGCGCTCCTCGGGATACGAGATTGCGTTGGAGCGAGAAAGCGATACCGCTCCGCCGCGTACGCGACGCAGCTTGCCTTCGGATTCCAGCGAGATGAGGTCGTGCCGTGCGGTGACTTCCGAAACCGAAAAACGGCGAACGATGTCGGATACCGAGATATTTGGCTTTTCGGCCAGCCAATTCATGATAAATCGCTGACGCTCGGCCGGTGAAAGGTCTGAAGTAGATGCCATATGCCGCTCCTTTTGAACAAAAGGTAAAAGATGCGCCTTTCGTAATCGAAATATAACGTATCGATATGAAAAGAACAAGGCAAATTCGAATGAATCAAAAGAACGGAATGGCATGTCACAAATGCATGCGTAGCAGATAGTTCGCACGTAAACGGGCTATAAAGAGTCTCATTCTGAAGGTGCCGCCCAAAAGAAGTACGTTCACGCCCGATATTCGACCGTTCACGGAAAGTTGACAATTGAGCTTTCGATAGCTTTTGAAATAGTTTATAAAAGAAAACCGAAAAGCTTTTGAAACAAAGAAGAAGGCTTTCGATAGCAATAGTGTTAGATGAGAAAGGACCGAACATGGCGATCAAGGTGTTTGCCGACGGCGCTAACCTCGAGGGCATGCTTGACATGCATGACAATGGCAACGTTCAGGGCTTCACGACCAATCCTTCCCTTATGAAGGCCGGCGGCGTGACCGACTACCGCGCTTTTGCCAAGACGGTTCTTGAGCACATTACTGATGTGTCGGTCTCTTTTGAGGTATTCGCCGACGACGAGGCAGGTATGGAAGCCGAGGCTCGCGAGATCGCAACCTGGGCAGACAACGTCTACGTTAAGATCCCGGCGCTCAACACCAAGGGTGAGTCCACTGCCGCGCTGGTCAAGCGCCTTTCTGCCGACGGCATCAAGGTGAATGTCACCACGATCTTCACGCCCGAACAGGTCGACGAGTTTGTCGATGCCGTCTCTGCTGAGACCCCCTCTATTCTGTCCATCTTCGCCGGTCGCATTGCCGATACCGGCGTCGATCCGCTGCCCCTCATGGCGGAGTCCGTAAAGAAGGCTGCCGTTAAGCCTGCTGCCGAGGTTCTCTGGGCGTCTACGCGCGAGGTCCTCAATATCTTCCAGGCGGAGTCCGTTGGATGCCAGATCATTACGGTCCCCAATGCCCTTCTTGCCAAGCGCAAGAATTTCGGGAAAGATTTGCTTGAGTACTCGCTTGATACGGTCAAGGGTTTTGCCCGCGACATTCAGGCGCTTGGTTTTCATATCCTGCCCGAGGAGTAGGGGACGAGCATGCTGACCGATCTTCTTAAGCCCGAGCTTGTTGCCTGCCACGTCGAGGCCTCCGACTGGGAGGAAGCGATCAGGGCATGCGGTAAGTTGCTCGTAGACGCTGGCAAATGCGATCAGAGCTATGTTGACGCCATGATTTCATCGGTTCACAAATTCGGCCCCTATATGGTCTTGGAAGAGGGCATCGCCATGCCCCACGCTCAGGCAGATGGCAATGTGAGCGAAGCGGGAATCTGTATCGTCACGCTTGACCCAGCCGTTGCGTTTGGACACGAGGATTTCGATCCGGTTCACGTGCTCGTGGGTATTTGCGCACCCGACCCCAAGGCTCATCTTGGCTGCTTGGCGGAGCTTTCGCAGATGTTCGAGGACGAGGACTGCGTTGCCAAGCTCAGCGCATGCGATACGCCCGAGCAGGTTTTGGAGACCATGCGTTCATTCTTTTAGGCCTTAATGGCACGGCGATGCGTCGCCGCTTTTGGATAGACGGAAAACCGTCGCGTGTAGGAGAGGAAGGTTGCCATGCATATCATCACCGTATGCGGAAACGGCATCGGGTCCAGCCTGATGCTCGCTGGCAAAGTCGAGGAGCTTTGCGAGGAGGAGGGCATCAAGGCCGACGTTGAGTCTATGGACCTGAACGGTGCTTCTTCCGCAAATCCGGATCTGTTCATCACCGTTAAGGAACTCGCCCCCGAGCTCCACGGCAACGTTGTGATCGTTCGCAGCTATGTGAACAAGAAGAAGATCCGCGAAGACGCCCTCGAGGCAATCAAGGCGGCCGCCGCTAACGCCTAAAGCGGCACAAAAAAGGGCGGTTCCCTGTGGAAGAGGGAAACGCGCCCACGTTAGAGAGAAAGGAAGCGCAGATGCAAGCCATCCTTCCCATACTTGAGTTTATCCAATCGATTCTGACCAAGCCAGCGTGGATTATGGGTCTATTTGCCTTTGTGGGCCTTGTCGCGCTTAAGCGTCCTGCCCACAAGGTGATGACGGGCACCCTGAAGCCCATTCTTGGTTACATCATGCTGTCTGCCGGCGCCGCTGTTGTTCAGGAGAACCTTGCTCCGCTGGGTACCTTCATCGAGACCGGTTTCCACATCACCGGCGTCGTGCCCAACAACGAGGTCGTCGTTTCGATGGCTCAGAGCGTCCTCGGCGTTCAGACCATGATGATCCTGATTCTCGGCTATGTCGTGAACATTATCATTGCCCGCTTTACCAAGTTTAAGTACATCTTCCTGACGGGCCATCACAGCATGTTTATGGCCTGCCTGCTGTCTGCCGTTCTGCAGGCATCTGGCTTCCAGGATGTCCAGCTTGTCATCGTGGGCGGCATGTTCCTGGGCCTCGTGAGCGCTATGCTTCCCGCCGTTGGTCAGCGTTTCACCGAGAAGGTTACCGATGGCGATGAAATCGCCATGGGCCACTTCGGTTCACTCGCCTATTACATCTCCGCTGCAGTCGGTACGCTTTTTGCTAAGGACGCCGAGGAGAACAGCACCGAGAAGATCGAGGTTCCCGAGAAGTTCGCCTTCCTGCGCGACACTACCATCTCCACGGCTCTTACCATGGCCTTCTTCTACCTGGTTACCGCTTTCGCCGCTTACATCGCAGATCCTGCGGTCGTTACCAAGACCGCTGGCGGCGACAACGTGATTGTCTATGCCCTGACCTGTGCCCTGTCCTTTGCCGTTGGTGTCACCATCGTCTATAACGGCGTTCGTATGATCCTTGCCGACCTGGTCCCGGCTTTCCAGGGCATCTCCAACAAGCTGATCCCCGGTGCCATCCCCGCCGTCGACTGCGCCGTCTTCTTCCCCTATGCTCCCACCGCCGTCATCCTCGGCTTTGTCGCATCCTTCATCGGTGGCGTGGTCGGTATGTTCATCGTGGGCGCTACCCTGGGCATCTTCATCATCCCGGGCATGGTTCCCCACTTCTTCTGCGGTGCTACCGCAGGTATTTACGGCAATGCTACCGGCGGTCGCAAGGGCGCAGCTCTTGGCGCTTTCGTCAACGGTCTGCTCATCACCTTCGCCCCGGCCCTGCTCCTGCCCGTTCTTGACGTCTTTGGCTTCAAGAACACTACGTTCGGCGACTTCGATTTCTCCGTCATTGGTATTACGCTTGGCCGCGCTGCCGAGGCCTTCGGTACCACCGGTGTCTACGCGATTCTTGCTGTCCTTCTGATCGTCGCCTTCGTCCCCAACTTCATCCACACCAAGGGTGCTGTGATCAATCACGTTGAGGAAGAGTAATCCAGGCATACGTTAAGCCCTAATCGGGCGGAGCTCCGATAACCGGCTCCTACACGGAAGCGGTGACGTCTCAAATGAGGCGTCACCGCTTTTTGTTTTGGAGTGGTTGTGAAAACGCACCGGTGAAGCGCTGTCTCTGCGCCGCGAACGGAATCAACCGCGATGATCAGCAAAAACGTTTTGCCGCTGGGGTGTCGATATAAAAATGGTAAAACTGCAAAACCGTTCGCCGAGAAGATAAAAACCCGCAGTTCACGCCTTGATAAACGTAGGTAAAGTGTTTAGCAGTTTATCGGCCGTATGCTAACGAAAGGAATCAGGCAGATGGCAATCAAGGTGTTCGCTGACGGTGCAAATCTCGAGGGCATGCTCGACATGTACGAGAACGGCAACGTTCAGGGTTTCACGACCAACCCGTCCCTTATGAAGAAGGGCGGCGTGACGGATTACCGCGCGTTTGCCAAAGAGGTCTTGACCCACATCACCGATGTATCCGTGTCGTTTGAGGTCTTTGCCGACGACGTCGAGACCATGGAGGTCGAGGCGCGCGAGATCGCTACCTGGGCCGAGAACGTCTATGTCAAGATTCCGTGCGTGACTACCAAGGGCGAGTCCACCGCCGAGCTGGTCCGCAAGCTTTCGGCCGACGGCATCAAGGTCAACGTCACCACCATCTTTACGCCTGCGCAGGTCGACGAGATGGTCGAGGCCGTTGACGCCGAGACGCCGTCAATCATCTCGCTCTTTGCCGGCCGCATCGCCGACACCGGCATCGACCCCATTCCGTTTATGACGGAGTCGGTCAAGAAGGCCGCCGCCAAGCCCAACTGCGAGGTCCTGTGGGCGTCCACGCGTGAGCTTATCAATATTTACCAGGCGGAAGGATGCGGTTGCCAGATCATCACGGTGCCCAACAGCATCCTGGCCAAGCGTAAGAACATCGGCCGTGACCCGTACGAGGTCTCGCTCGATACCGTGCGCGGTTTTGCCAAGGATATCGCCTCGCTCGGTTTCCATATCCTGCCGTAACGCGAACGCTGGCTACATCGCGGGTTGTTCGCCCCGGCCTTTCCTTTCCCTATCGCTCACGCGCTTCGCGAGGGTCGCGCTAGGCAAAGGAAAGGCCGGGGCTGCCGACACGAACTTGCCGGTAGGTTGGTGATAGGCTTCCATATCCTGCCGTGGACAAAGGTACCCCCGCCTGCGCCGTGCAAAATTGAGAGTATTCAGCAAGGTAAAGGCTTTTACCAGCTGGGTGAAGCATGGAACAGCCCCCGTTTTGGCTCTGATGACGCTAAAACGGGGGCTGTTTCTTGCTTTTTCGTCTCTGAGGGGCATCCGGAACGGTGGAATTTGCAGAATACTCGCGATTTTGCACGTCGCGAGAGGGGGGACCCTTGCTTGGCGGTTTACTTCCCCTGCACCATGGTGAGGGAGATCTTCTTGCGGTCGCGATCGACCTTTTCAACCCACACCTTGACCGTGTCACCGACGCGCACCACGTCGCTGGGGTGCTTGACGAAGCGGTTGGCAAGCTTGGAGATGTGCACGAGGCCGTCCTGGTGCACGCCCACGTCGACAAAGGCGCCAAAGTCCACGACGTTGCGCACCGTGCCCTTGAGCTCCATGCCGGGCTCCAAGTCGTCGATGGAAAGTGCCGAGCGGCTAAAGACCACCTCGGGCGCGTCGTCGCGCGGGTCGCGGCCGGGCTTCTTGAGCTCGTTGACAATGTCGATGAGCGTCAGGGTACCGCAGTCCAAGTCGCTTGCCAGCGCCGAGATGCTGCCCAGACGGCGCTCGATGTCGGGCACGCCGCCGCGGCTGAGCTCGCTTGCTTTAACGCCGGCGCGCTCCAGGACGGCCGTGGCCACCTCGTAGCTCTCGGGGTGGACGCTTGTCGCATCGAGCGGGTTTATACCGCCGCTGATGCGCAGGAAGCCCGCGGCGTTGAGATATGCCTTGGGTCCTAACTTGGGAACCTTCTTAAGCTGGCGACGATCGGTAAAGGCGCCGTTTTCCTCGCGGTAGGCCACGATGTTCTTGGCCACGCTCGGCGTGATGCCCGATACGTAGCCCAGCAGGCTCGCGCTTGCGGTGTTTACGTCGACGCCCACGCGGTTGACGACGTCTTCCACCACGTGGCCCAGGGTGCGCGAAAGCTCGGCCTGGTCAAGGTCGTGCTGGTACTGGCCAACGCCGATGGACTGGGGCGGAATCTTGACGAGTTCTGCCAGCGGGTCTTGCAGACGGCGGCCCAGGCTCATGGCGCCACGCACGGTGACGTCCAGGTCGGGATATTCCTGGCTCGCGAGTTCGGAGGCGGAGTACACCGATGCGCCGGCCTCGTTGACGATGGTGTATCGCAGCCCGGGCGCCTGCTCGGCAATGAACTCCGAGACGACTTCCTCGGTCTCGCGGCTGGCGGTGCCGTTGCCGATGACGATGGTGTTGACGCCGTCCTTCTTGACGAGGCGGGCGAGCTCGCGCTTGGTGCCGGCGACGTCGTGGCGCGGCTTGGTGGGGTAGACCACGCCGTGGTCGAGCAGCTTGCCGGTCTCGTCCATGACGGCGACTTTGCAGCCGGTGCGGTAGCCCGGATCGAGCGCGAGCACGCGGGCGCCGCGCACGGGGCGCGCCGAGAGCAGGCCCTCGAGATTCTTGGCAAAGACATTGATGGCCTCGGTCTGCGCACGGACGGTGAGCTCGGCGCGGGCCTCGCGCTCAAGCGAAGGGGCCATGAGGCGCTTGTAACCGTCAGCGATGGCGGCGTCAAAGACGGGCGCAAAGACGCCCTGGCGTCGGGGCCAACGGCTGCCGAGACGTTCCGTGGCGGCAGCGCCGTCGACATTCACGCGCACGCGGAGCTTGCCCTCGCGCTCACCGCGGTCGATAGCCAGCACGCGGTGATTGGGTATGCGGCGCAGCGGCTCGTCATAGCTGTAGTAGGGCTCGTAGGGGGTCTTCTCGGCGGGGTCGGTTGCCTCGACGACGATGTCGGCGGTGTTTTGCGTAAAGGCGCGCAGGTCGGCAACGTTCTCGGGGTCCTCGGCCACCGTCTCGGCCACGATGTCCGCCGCGCCGGCGAGCGCCTTCTCGGGCGTGTCGAAGCCGGCCTCCTCGTTGACGTAGGCCGCGGCGGCGTCGAGCGCGCTGCTCTTGGCCGAGGCCTGCATGATGATCATGTTGGCGAGCGGCTCCAGGCCGGCCTCGCGGGCCTTCTGCGCGCGGGTCATGCGCTTTTTGCGGTAGGGCTTGTAGAGGTCCTCGACACGCTGGAGCTGCGTGGCCTCGCGAATCTGCTGCTCAAGCTCGGGCGTGAGTTTGCCCTGGGCATCGATGAGCAGGATGACGTCCTCTTTGCGCTGTTCAAGATTGCGCAGGTAGGACAGGCGCTCGTCGAGTGCGCGCAGGGCGACGTCGTCCATGCCACCCGTGGCTTCCTTGCGGTAGCGCGAGATAAAGGGGATGGTGTTGCCATCGTCGATGAGCTTGACGGCCGCCTCGACGTTGGCGGCCTTAAGGTTGAGCTCGCGGGCGAGCTGGGCGATAAGATCCATGGGACTCCTTGCGTTTAAGGTGCGTTTGCGACACAGGGCTACCAAGGATACCACCTGTCCCAAAAGACTGTTTTGGGGCGAACGAACCAAGCCGAGGTGCGAAATAGCCCCCCGCCCCAGAAAAAAACGTCGGCAACGTAGCAAAATACCCCGCGGGCAGGAGGCTGCTCGCGGGGCAAAGAAGAGGGGCTTGTTGGTGGCGGGCCGAGACGCTCGGCGGGGAGTTTGCCGCGGCCCGCTCTTAAGGCATACAGCTCGACGAGCTGGCCGGTCTTGGCGGCCTCCTTGATGGCGTTGAGAAGCGTGAGCGTCTTGACGTTGTCGACCGGCGTCACGACGGGCTCGACCTCGCGGCGGACAACCTTCACAAAGTGCTTGAGCTGCATCTTGTGCGGCAGTGCCGGGTCCACGGCCGGAATCTCCATCTGCAGCGGCTTGTGCCAGTTGGAGGTGCCGTCGTAGGAGAACTGGTGCAGGCGGGGCAGCGACAGGGCGCCCTTAGTGCCGCCGATGAAGTAAGCGTCGGCGTCGATCGAGCTTAAGCCAGTTGCTCATAGGAACTTCCCTTCTTGAACCTCCCTGTGGGCCGCTCCCATTAATCGACCCACGTGGTTTTCGCTGGTTATCGTATGCTTTGAATTTGCGCAGGTGAATTGCATATTTGTTAGAATGGCGTAAACCTGTGGTTTATAGCTTGCAAGACGATTTGTTCTTAATTGAGTGTATGACCCGCCAAAACAACCCCCTTCGGCGGCGCATGACCATACGTCTGGAAACGGGGGACTGACGTGTACGATCGACGACTCGAGGCCATAACGGCCGCCGCGGAGCTGGGAAGCTTCTCGCGCGCCGCGGCAAAACTGCGCGTGTCGACCCCGGCGCTCGTCAAGCAGGTGTCGGGATTCGAGGCCGAGTTTGGCATCACGTTGTTCGAGCGCTCACATTCGGGCGTCAAAGTGACGCCGGCGGGTGCTCTGCTGGTGGACGGCGCACGCTCGATCATGCGCCAGTCTGAGGATGCGTTGCGTCGCGCCCGACGCGCGGCGGGCGATGGCGGCGCCGTGCGCCTGGGCGTGTCGATGATGTGCCCGGGGCGCCAGACGCTGTCGATGTGGACGGACGTGCACCCGGCTTTTGTGGGCGTGCCGTTCCTGTGCGGCCGCGAGGTGCCGGTCTTCTTGCGCTACCCGCTCGAGCCCACCCTCCAAGTCCAACAATTCGTCAACGCCATGGCCCAACTCCTCAATAGCTAATTTGGGACGGGGCTTTTTTAGCTACTTGAGGATGATTTTTCCGGGACGGGGATTGAATAAGGCTCTGTTAGACCAGGATTGACATTCCGCCCCGTCATCTTCTTGCGATTGCA
>UQMD01000005.1 GCA_900542155.1 uncultured Collinsella sp. | reverse complement strand
AATCCGTGATACCGGGGAATACCGGGGATACGAAACAGACTGTACGGATACCTGCTTCATATACCTGCTTCATAGCAGCGATACGGCGCTCAATGCTAGAAGCAGAGTCCATATCGTTCTTGAAATTTTCATCTAGTGTGTTGATCGACCATGAAACGGTTACTCGTCCAAGCTTCTTCAGCAGATCAATATCCCGTACCACAAGATCCGACTTTGTGCAGATCAGAATATCTGCGTCACTGCCGATCAGCTGCTCCAGAAGTTTTCTGGTATTCCCGAATTGCTCCTCCTGTGGATTGTAGCCATCTGTCACAGAACCGATGACCACCCGCTGTCCGGCATATTTCTTCGGATTTTTAATTTCCGGCCAATGCTTCACATCAAGGAAAGTGCCCCATTCCTCCTTGTGCCCGGTAAAGCGCTTCATAAAAGAAGCATAGCAATACTTGCAGGCATGTGTACAGCCCACATAGGGATTGACCGAGTAACCGCCTACCGGCAGACTAGACTTAGTCATGATGTTCTTTGTTTCCACCTCACGAATGAGGATTCCATTTATTACTTCTTCCATGATTTCTGTACCTCTAACACTTTATTAAATTCTTCCGGCATTTCCTGAATCATATTTTCATCCCCTATGATAGGGACAAGGTCTTCCTTCATAAACACCGGAATGCCGAGCTTATGTGCCTGGTCCGTCAGAGACCATGCCCATTCCGGCTCCGTATGAATCTTCCTGCTCTGAGCTCCGGTCATGGTGCCCACAACGATCCAGTTGATTCCGGAAAGGTCAACTGTGCCGGGATCGTCGAATAACGGCTCAAAGGTAACATGGTAATGTTTTGCTCTGACGTTTTTCCGAAGGGCGTCGATACGCCACAGTTCTGCTTTCCTCGTCACCGTAACGCCAAACCATGCGTTTTCCAGATCGGTATCAAAATCCAGCAAATCAGGTCGCTTGGTAAGGAACAGGAACTGATGCTGTGGATTTTCACGGATCTTTGCAAATACCTCGTCTCTCCATTCCGGCTTCCATCCGGAGAGATCGCTCATGCCGGTAAGAAGAAAGTTCTGCGGACGTTTCTTTTCCATCATCTTGAGCTTACCCGGAAAGAATTCAGGGTCAGCGAAGTCATCAATCATATGCCAGCGTTTCACGTTGTTGCGGGCATAGCAATATGTACACCCCACTGTGCAGCCAATGACGATATTCATGTTCTGAATCTGATCTTTGATACAAATACTCATGACTTCTGCCACTCCTCAAGATTCTTTCTGATGCGGTCGAGGCATTCCTCAAACCGGGTAATTTCTTCCTCTGAAAAACCTTTGTAGTAAATACTGCCCATCTCATCAGATACAGAATCGTACTCGCCCTTTAAGGCATGTGCTTTCTCAGTCAGAAACAGGAGTGTTTTCCTTTTGTCCGTTTCAGACTGAACACGGCTTATCAGCCCTTGATTTTCCATTCTTTCCAGCATCGTAGTAAGAGATGTTATCGCTAATCCGCATTTAGTCGAGAGTGACCTGATTGAGATACCATCCTCCTGCCACAGCACATAAAGAATACGCCCTTGAGCTCCATTAAACGCATCAATATTCTTTTCGCTGAGAATTCTTTCAAAAATCCGGTCTCCAAGTTGTTTTATTTTGGTGACAAGAAATCCGCCATTTGTTTTCATGCAAAAGCTCCTATATAGTAGTTTTTTAAATAATACTATATAGGAGTTTTACTGTCAAGAGTTTGTATGTCTTAATAGGTAAATTCCATTTATTTCAATTCTCCAAACTAGAAATTGTGATACAGAAAGTCTTTAACAACCCTGTTGAGCTGCTGTTCTATCAATCGAAAGTGAAATGCTATTTGTTTGCATACAAATGGCAACCTTTTACATGGTCATTGACAATCCCTATTGCCTGCATATAGGCATATATAATTGTACTACCAACAAACTTAAAGCCAAGCTTTTTTAAGTCTTTACTAATTTGGTCTGAGAGTGCAGTCTTTGCGGGTATATCAGTTTCAGTTTGGAACTGATTGAGAATTGGCTTACCATCAACATAAGACCATATAAACGAATCAAAACTGCCATACGATTCTTGGATTTTTATAAACTGTTGAGCATTTGTTATTGCTGATTTGATTTTTAACCGATTACGAACAATGCGGCTATTTTGCATTAGCTTTTCTATTTTTGCATCATCATATAGCGCTATTTTTTTGCAGTCAAAGTTATCAAAAGCAATTCTAAATGCCTCTCTTTTATTTAGTATTGTCAGCCACGATAGTCCTGCCTGCATACCTTCAAGTATTAACATCTCAAATAGTTTATTCTCATCATGAACGGGCTTTCCCCATTCATTATCATGATACTCTTTATATAAGTCGGTAGTTGCCCATGAACATCTTTGTATCAATTCTTCCATAAGTTTCTCCGTCCTGCAAATTCCGATTTGTTAAACTAAACCGAGTATACCATACCGACAGCCGAAAGAAAATCCCTATATGCAAGAACCTGCCCTTTTTCCTGCGTACGTGCGTACGGACTGTATACGGACGTACGCCGCGATTGACCCGAAACGCACAGTATAGGGGGATGCAAAGCAAAAGGCAGGGCACCACCTCCATGGTGATACCCTGCCTTTGCTTGTTTATCGCTCTGAGTAGTCTCTTTTCAGAACTTGTTGGGGCAAAGCCCCTCCATCTGCTAACGCAGACCGTTCTGCCGCTTGAAATCCCCACTGGGGCGTTCGTTGCTTCGCAAACGCGGTCTGGTTGGGGCGTGCCTGCCCTAAACCCTACTTCATAATATCGATCATGACCGATCAACGACTGATTTATAGTAATTGCCAAAGTCTGCAAGTGCATTGACGATTGGTAACATTTCCGTTCCGAGATCGGTCAACCCATATTCTACTTTGGGAGGATTCTCGTGATAATCACGACGGTAGGCAAGCCCATCATCAATCATCTGTCTTAAGCTCTCGGTCAAAACTTTCTGCGAGATCCCGTCGATGCTTCTTTGCAACTCATTGAATCTCCATGGACGCTCTTTTAGATTGCGCAGAAGCAAGAGTTTCCATTTTCCGCCAATCAGGGATACTGCTGTTGCAACCGGACATTCCGGCAGTTCTTCTTTTGTACGCATATCAGTCACCTCTGTATATAGTATATCACATTCATTTTTGAGTGTACAGTTACAAAAAAGTGCGTACTTGTTTTTGAATGTGCGAGCTTCTATACTTAGCTCAGGCAATGAAAGATTGCGAATCAAAATGGAGGTGCTTACAATGGCAAGCTACACAAAAATGACAGTTGGAAAAGAAAATCGGACGGAGCTTCATGAAAAGCTCGCCCTGACTGGTGCGGAGATCAGCTTGAATACGCTTCCTGCGGGAGCAAATGTTCCGTTTGTCCACTCCCACAAGGCAAATGAGGAAATCTACGGTGTTCTTTCCGGCAAAGGCAAGGTCGTTATCGATGGCGAAGAAATCAGCCTTGCAGCAGGCGACTGGCTGAAGATTTCTCCCGTGGCAAAACGTCAGTTCTTTGCTGCAAACAATTCTGAAATCACTTATATTTGTATTCAGGTCAAGGAGAATTCTCTCGAAGGCTATACTGCAACGGATGCTGTGATCTACTGATAAAACATATCAAAACAAAAGGCAGGATATCATCACCATGGTGATACCCTGCCTTTGCTCATTTACCGTTCGGTTGCTGCGGTAAACTTCAATAAACAAAAACGTACCCGAACCCTTTTTCGTAAAGAATCGGGTTCGGGTACGAACTGTATGGTGGTGAATCGTCACATGGTTATAAGAACATTGATGCAAAGCTCCAGTGCTTTCCGCAAAGAGCCCTTTCCCCAATCTCTCTCATCATGAGCATAAACATTCGCAAGGGAATCGGCAGTGTAGAGAATCTGGCCAAAGACTGCACCACGCTTCTGGGCACAGGCGGCCAGTGCAGCACACTCCATTTCAACTGTGGCACAGCCCTCGGATTTGCGATATTCTACCATATCTCGTGTTTCTCGGAAAAAACCATCCGTTGTCCATGTGATACATTTTTGAAACGGAATATTCAACGCACAAAACGTCTGCTCAATGGCTTTTATTGCGGAAGGCTCCAGATCAACAAACCGAGCGGCTGGAAGATAATGATACGAAGTGCCTTCATCGCGCATTGCCCTGATTGGAATCAAGAATTCGTTTTCGTCCAAATCGGTCAGCACTCCGCAGGAACCGGCTGAAATAATTTTTTTGCATCCGCAGGAGATTAAAAAATCCAGAAGCTGTGCAGCCGCGGCAGCTCCCAGCGGTGCCTGACACAGGCAAAATTCCAGCCCATTTTGCTGGACGATATAAACAGGATAACTTTTTGTAATCGTTTCAAAGTGTTCAGCAATGACTGCATCCATTTCAAATGCGTAATCATCAATCACATCGCCCAGAAAACCAAACACACATTTTTCCGGAAGGACGAGCTGCTCTGCGCCATGATTGGGCCTGATGACCTCAATCGAATCAAAATCGTATTCAAGAATGGGAAGATCATGTTTTTGTATCATGGAAAATTTCCTCTTCCTGCAAATTGCTGCACGAAATAAAAATACCCGAACCCTTTTTCACAAAGAATCGGGTTCGGGTACAAACTGTATGGTGGAGCATTGTCAGCAGCAGTCGAACCTTTAGGCAGGCATATCGTTGCTGCGGTCAGAGCGCTTCAAACCGAGAAACGGAGGCACTTCGGAACGCTTCAGCCCTTGCTCGTGTGCTTTTTTCAGTTGATATTCGTGCAGGGCAATGCTGTCCAGCAGATCACGCTGATTTTGGGAAGCTGCATAGTAATCAACGCCGAACCGTTTGCAGACTGCGCTGAGTTGGTCAAGCATTTCAATAGCAGTAGGGGACATTCGTTTGACTTCAATATCCATGGGAGCACCACCTTTCAGGAAAGATACGTATTGAAGAGCGAAAGCGCCGCATTGTCGGCAAGCATCAGCATGATTGGCCCGCCGGACTGTTTGGCAAAGACCCGGATCGCGCCAAAATCCCGGATATAATGTTTTGCAAGTTCATCCGTCTTAGCTTCAAAAGTGACGACGCCGTTTTTACCGGAATCAATGGAAAGCTGGATGCCGAACGCGATCATCATACGCCCGATGCCCAGATATTTTTTCTGAATGGTCAGCGTCGGGTTGCTCTCCGGGTGGCTTTCGATGTACTCAATATAAACGAACATGCTGGATTCTGTTTCGCGGTAAGCACCCAATGCTACGATTTCGCCGTTTTCGGTTTTAGCCGTGTACTTTTCCAGTGCGGGGTCACCGATGAACTCACTTGTCCAGTCGGTCTGCCAGCTTTCTTTGGTTGCAGCAAGGTCAGCGGGAGTTGACTTGTCAACCTCAATCGGAATCCTATTGCCCGTATCGGATGCTGTGACAAAATATTGCAAAGTCATAATGCCCACCTTCTTTCAGTTTTATTATAACGAAAGAACGATAGACTTTCAAGAAAGAAAATCGCAAAGAGAGTGAAAGTGTGAGAGCAAGAATCGTCCCGTGGCCACAAATTTTCAATTCTTGAAAATTTCTTGCCCATCCGGGACTGCACTTCTGCAACGCTCCCGCGTTTTTGAAGTGCTCTTGTTGGGGCGTGCCTGCCCCAAACCCTGCTTCTGAGGTTACGACAAACGGGAATTTAGTTGGTTGATTATTCTTCGTTATCCTTTTGAGATTCATCACTTTCCCTATTTCGATTTTGACCATCGAGAGCAGACCCTATGCCTACACCAAGCGCTAAACCGACAAGCATATAGAGTGGAATATTGTTGGTTACTACACCAATAGCCGCACCGATAGAAATTCCTATGCTCATAAAAGTCGGTAAATAGTGAGGCTTATCATCTTTTTTATTTTTCATATAGCTATACATTCCTTTCCAAATTATAAGATTTATTGAGTGTCGTTATCAAAATGATTGCAGCAAAAGACTCAATACATAACTAACGATTGCTCCTACTGCAGCACTTCCGATAAACCATAAAACCTTTTGATAAGGACGTTTGCCGTATTCTCTGGCGCTCTGGATTTCATCCAGCCTTTTACCTTCACAAAATGCTACGATTTCTTTATATGTTTGAACATCATTGTCCTTTTTTATTCGTTCAACCTTTGCTGCAAAATACATGGCAGCTAAAGCAATGACACACCAAAGGATCAATGCCCATTTATTACCAATGTAAAATAACGGAGCTGCCGAAATAACAGCAATAACGAGAAAAACCGTATAGATTGCGCCATAGTGATTGAGTTTTTTGATTTCCTCTTGTTTGATTACTTCTTTCATAGTATCAATATCTCCTTTGATTAGTTTATCAAGTGAGATTTGAAAGATTTCACTCAGTAATACCAAGCTGGTTACATCTGGATAGCTTTTGTCATTTTCCCAATTTGAGATTGTTTGCCTTGAAACATAAACATGATCGGCTAACTCCTCTTGAGACAGTTGTAACTCTTGGCGATATTTTTTTATTTGCTTTCCGAGTTCCATCTCTTCACCTCCTTGCATACTCATACTAATCAAAAGATTGTATTTTCGCAATCAAAGGGCATTGACATCTGTGTTTTCCGTGTGTCAAAGGTCTTTTACATACCGTTAACTTCCGATTTGTTGAGCCGAGTATACCATACTACCAGCTGAAAGAACACCCCTATATGTCAGAACTTTCCCTTTTTTCTGCGTACGTGCGTACCGGCCATGTACGGACGTACGCAGCGATTAGCCCTCAATGCGCCATATAGGGTGGACGACCAAGTTCGCACAAAGCGAACTTGATCCCGCAAAGCAAAAGGCAGGATACCATCGCCCATGATGATACCCTGCCTTTACTCGTTCTCGCTTACCGCTCTGCGTACTCCCTCCGCAGAACTTCCTGTAAACAAAAAACGTACCCGAACCCTTTCTCGTAAAGAATCGGGTTCGAGTACGAACTGAATACTGGAGCAATAAAAAACCACCACAAAGGCGCCTGTCCCCTTTGTGGCGGTTTTGGTCCAGTCCTAGAGCGTGTGGCCGTAGGTGTTGGCAGCCTTGATGGCGGCGGCGAACTTTTCGTCGGTGAAGGGCTCGGGGTTTCCCTGCTTCCACTCGTTGGTGGCGTGCGCGTACTCGCACAGGGCCAGGATGTCGGTCTCGGAAAGCCCGACCTGCTCTAGCGTCACGGGCAGGCCCATCTGCTTGTTAAAGGCTGCGTAGCGCTCAAGGTTCTCGGTATCGCCCGTGTAGGCAAACAGCACGAGCACGCCCAGGCTCACGACCTCGCCATGCAGGTAGGTGCCCTCGCGCGGAATGCTGCAAGTGGCGTTGTAGAACGCATGCGCCACGCTCGAGTTGTAGTAGTAATCGTTTTGGTTGGTCAGGTTGGAGACGTAGCCCGTGTTGACCACGATATCGAGCGCGATCTGCTTGACGGCCTCGGTCGACAGGTTCTGGCGAACGTCCTCAAGACCCTGCACGCCATAGGTAAACAGCGGCTCGGAGCAGGTGTGTGCGAGCGCCAGGCCAAGACCTGCGGTGTGCTCCAGGTTGCCGGCGCTCGTGGCGTACTCGACCTCGGGCTGCTTGGACAGGGCATCGCCCACGCCCGCCCAGAAGTACTCCGCCGGAGCCTCGGCGATGATCTTGGGGTTGATGAAGATGTGTGCGGGGCGGTTGGGGTACGAATAGCCCTCGAGCGAGCCGTCGTCGTTGTAGACAACGGCAATGGCGGTCGCGGCCGAGCAGTTGGAGCAGATCGTCGGTACCGTAAAGACGATCTTCTTGAGCACGATGGCCGCCGTCTTGACGGTGTCGAGCGCTTTGCCGCCGCCGCATGCGATGAGCACATCGGCCTCTCGGCAGGCGGGGGAGTTAACAAGCTTGGCGATATTGGCACGCGTGCTGTTGGTGCCGTAGACGCGTGTCTCCAGAATCTCGACGTCGGTGTCCTCCAGTGCCGCTTCGATACTGGGAAGCGCCGCGGCCAGTGCTCGTTTACCACCGATAATCGCGACCTTGGCCGCTCCGTACTCGGCCAGCGCGCTGGGCAGCTCGTCAAAGCAATCCTCGCCGACGGTATAGTCGCTCATTCCAATCGTGCGCATAGCAGCCTTCTTTCGTTAGATAAAGTGCTTTCAGGTATTTTGCTCCAAGAGAAGGCTCAATGCCGCGAGAAATTTCGAACGTATAAAACCAGTGTTGAGGGTTTTTCGCCGGCGCGGAACGTGCTAGCATACTCCGCATAAGCGTTGATGGGGACGAGTAGTCGGCCGTCCGCATGCTACAGAGAGCGGGGAGCGCTGAGAACCCGTGCATGCGACCGATGAAAATCACCCCGGAGCTGCGGTCCCAACGGACGTGCCGCGCAGGTTCGTCTTAGTAGACATCGCCGAGATGGTCGTCGATACAGGCCAGCCGAGTAACGGATGCGAGTGCGCGAATACGCGGGCGAGGGCATCTAAGCTGGGTGGTTAAGCGAAGAGCTTTTGCGGGCGTGCAGCCCGTTTGTGGCGCTTCGTCCCAGCTTGTAGGGACGGGCGCTTTTTTTGGTGCCCAGAGGGTGTGCGCGCCCATGACAAGAAAGGGGTACCGTGGCAAACGAGTACAAGCAGACGATGAATCTGCCTAAAACCGTATTTCCCATGCGTGCCGGTCTTTCCAAGTCCGAGCCCAAGCGACTCAAGGACTGGCAGGACAACAAGGTCTACGAGCAGGTTCTGAAGAAGAACGAGGGTCACAAGAAGTTCGTGCTGCACGACGGTCCTCCGTACGCCAACGGCCCGATCCACATCGGCCATGCCATGAACAAGATCTCCAAGGACATGATCAACCGTTACTGGATGATGCAGGGCTATGAGGTTCCCTATGTTCCCGGTTGGGACTGCCACGGTCAGCCGATTGAGCACAAGGTCGAGGAGAAGCTCGGCACCGAGAAGTTCAACCAGACCTCCACGGCCAAGATCCGTGAGCTCTGCAACAAGTTCGCTGTCGAGAACATCGAGCTGCAGAAGGCCGGCTTCCGTCGTCTGGGCGTGCTCGGCGACTGGGACAACCCCTACCTGACGCTCTATCACCAGCATGACGCTGCCGACATCGAGGTCTTTAAGGCCATGTTCGATAAGGGCATGATCTATCGCGGCCACAAGCCGGTTCACTGGTGCAAGCACTGTCACACCGCGCTCGCCGAGGCCGAGATCGAGTACTCCGACGAGACGAGCCCTTCCATCTTCGTTCGCTTTGAGATGACCTCCAAGCCCGCCGGCCTCGAGAACTTCGACGGCCCGGTCGACTTTATCATCTGGACGACTACGCCGTGGACCATCCCGTCCGACCAGGCAGTTTCCCTCAAGCCCGGCGCCGCCTACGTCGCCGTTGAGCACGATGGCCGTGCCGAGGTCATGCTCGAGGACCTGGCTCCCAAGTGCTGCGATGAGTTTGGCTGGGAGTACACCCCGGTCATGGTCGACGGCAAGCCCTACGTGGTGCCCGCCGAGACCTTCCACCACATCCACTACAAGCAGCCGATCTTTGACGGCGTTGAGGGCGTGGCGCTGCTGGCCGATTACGTCGGTGTCGATGACGGTACCGGTATCGTCCACAATTCGCCCGGCCACGGCGTCGACGACTACTTCGCCTGCCTCAAGGAGGGCATCACCGACATTTGCATGCCGGTCGATGACGACGGCAAGTTCTACACCGGCGAGGAGTTTGGTACCGGTGGCCCCTTCAGCGGTATGGACACCGACGAGGCCAACCCACACATCATCGAGTTCCTGCGCGAGCGCGGTACCCTGGTCCTCGAGAAGAAGATCACGCACAGCTATCCGCACTGCTGGCGCTGCAAGCATCCGGTGCTCTTCCGTGCTACCGACCAGTGGTTTGTCTCGATGGACAAGACCGGTCTGCGCGAGCAGGCTGGCAAGGAGGTCCGCGAGAACGTCAAATGGTATCCGGCCCACGCGGCCAACCGCATTGGCGCCATGGTCGAGCAGCGTCCCGACTGGTGCATCAGCCGTCAGCGCAACTGGGGCGTGCCTATCCCCAGCTACACCTGCGCCGACTGCGGTGAGAAGGTCATGAACGACGCTACGCTCGACGCCGTCATCAAGCTCTTCCACGAGAAGGGCTCCGACGCCTGGTTCACCGACGCTCCCGAGAGCTACCTGGGCGAGGCCTGCGTCTGCCCCAAGTGCGGTGGCCATCACCTCAAGGCCGATAAGGACATTCTTGACGTGTGGTGGGACTCCGGCGTCTCCTGGAAGGCCGTCTGCGAGTACCGTCCCGAGCTGGAGTACCCGGCGGACGTCTACCTCGAGGGCTCCGACCAGCACCGTGGTTGGTTCCAGAGCTCGCTGCTCACCTCGGTGGGCGCCAACGGCCATGCTCCGTACAAGGCGGTCGTCTCGCAGGGCTTCACGCTCGACGGCCAGGGCCGTAAGATGTCGAAGTCGCTCGGCAACGTCATCGACCCCAACAAGGTCTGCGACGAGATGGGCGCCGACATCATCCGCCTGTGGGTTGCCTCCGTCGATACCAGCTCCGACGTGTCCATCGACCACGAGATCCTTGCTCGTACGTCCGATGCCTACCGTCGTTTCCGCAACACGCTGCGCTTCCTGCTCTCCGAGCTCGAGGGTCAGTTTGAGCCCGAGACCGACGGCGTCGCCTTTGCCGACCTGCTGCCGCTCGACAAGCTCATGGTTGCCCGTCTGACCCAGGTCCAGGCCGAGGTCGACGACGCCTACGCCAGCTACGAGTTCCCGCGCGCCTACCGTGCGCTTTACGACTTCGTGGTTACCGAGCTCTCTAACGTGTACCTCGACGCCCTGAAGGACCGTCTGTACTGCGATAAGCCCGGCTCGCTCGAGCGTCGCAGCGCCCAGACCGTGCTTGCCGAGCTCTTCTCGATGCTCATGCGCGACCTGCAGCCGATCCTGTCCTACACGGTCGACGAGGCCATGGCCTATGCGCCTGCCGGCTGCGTCGATCACCAGAAGTACGCTGCGCTGCTCGATTGGTATAAGTCGCCCATTACGGTCGACGAGGCCAATGAGTTCGAGGGCGTGCTCGAGGCTTCACTCGAGCTCCGTAGCGCCGTGACCAAGGCCCTTGAGGATGCCCGCTCCGCTGGCACCTTCACCAAGAGCCAGCAGGTCCGCGTCAAGGCGGTCGTTCCCGCCGAAATGTATGCGCTGCTGACCGGCGACAATGCCGTCGACCTGGCCGAGTTTTACATCGTCTCCGATGTTGAGCTTACCCAGGGCGAGGAGCTTTCTGTTGCCATCGATGCTGCCGAGGGCGAGTGCTGCGACCGTTGCTGGAACTACCGCACCACCGTCGGCGAGTACAACGGCCACGCTCACATTTGCAAGAGGTGTGCGAATGCCCTGTAGGTTCCGCCGTTCTACCGAACGGCGGACCTGCCGACGCTGCGCGGGCCGCATTTGGACAATCTGACGTTCAATTTCAAGGGCGCGACCGAAAGGTCAGCGCCCTTTCATTTCACGTCACCTTGTCTCAAATGCGACCCGCTCGCTCATTTATGCTCTACCTGCGGTGTTTCCGTTCTTGGGAGATTTGTCGCTTCTTGCTTGCGTCAAGGTATGATTATCTACTGCGTTAAACGGAATTCGATTGTTTTGAGGGTAGGGGATTGATTTGAGTCGTACTGGGGATATGACGCCGCCTTTGCGTTGGCGGTTGAGTGTTGCTGGTGGGGTGGCGCTGGTTGTGCTGCTTGTTGACCAGCTGACTAAGCTTGCGGTTCGTGCCGTGGGCGACGCCTTGCTTGTGACCGTCATCCCCGGTGTTATCGACTTTATGTTAGTCCGCAATATCGGTGCTGCCTTTAGCATGGGCGAGGGGCATGGCATTGCGTTTGCCGTGCTGGCGTTGGCGGTCATTATCGCTATTGCCGTGTACCTCGTTCGTGCACCTCAGCTCGCCCATCTTGAGGTTGTGGGCATGGCGATGGTTGCGGGCGGTGCTATCGGCAATGCTATCGATCGTTTGGCCTTTGGTTTCGTGACCGATTTTATTGCCACCACCTTCATCGACTTCCCCGTCTTCAATGTGGCCGATATCGGCATTACCGTGGGCGTCGTGCTCGCCCTCTTCGGTTACATGTTCTTGAGCCCCGCGGCCCGTGAGGTCGATGCGACCGCCGAGCTTAACGCCCGTGACGAGGCCCGCGCCAAGCGCAAGGCTAAACAACGTGGGGAGCGTGCCCGCAAGATTCGCGAAAGGACTGAGCGTTAATGGCCGACATCCATATCCTTGTTGCCGACGATGCCGCTGGCCAGCGTCTCGACGCCTATCTGGGCGCCAACGACGGCTGCCCCACGCGCTCTGCCTGTGCGCATCTGATTGAGGGCGGGGCCGTAGTAGTCAATGGCGAGACCTGCCTGTCCAAAAAGTACGCCGTGCGAGCCGGTGACCGTATTTCGGTTGATTTGCCCGAGCCGCACGATCCCACCGACGTGATTCCCGAGGCCATCCCGCTCGACATTCGCTATGAGGACGACTACCTCATCGTGCTCTCCAAGCAGCGCGGCCTGGTGTGCCATCCTGCGCATGGTCATGAGAGCGGTACGCTCGCGAATGCGCTGGTCTATCACTGCGGTATCGACCATCTGGGCACCGTGCAGGGCGAGGACCGCCCCGGTATCGTACATCGTTTGGATCGCGATACCTCGGGTCTTATGCTTGCGGCAAAGGACGACGACACCCAGCGCGCGCTCCAAAATCTTATCCGTACGCGCACGCTCGACCGCCGCTACATTACGCTCGTTCACGGTCATATCGCCATGGATGAGGGCACCATTAACACCGGCATTGCCCGTTCTACACGTGACCGTGTCAAGATGGCGGTTTCCGATGATCCTTTTGCGCGCCAGGCCATCACGACCTTTAAGGTCCTTGAGCGCTTTGATTCCACGCGCTTTGATGACGGCTACACGCTCGTTGAGTGTCACCTGTTTACCGGTCGCACGCATCAGATTCGCGTGCACATGCGCCATATCAACCACGCCTGCGTGGGCGATCCGCTCTACGGTAAGTGCGATGCGCGTGCCGATCAGGGTCTGACCAGGCAATTCCTCCATTCCTGGCGCGTGGCGTTCGATCATCCCGTGACGGGAGAGCGCATTGAGTGCCGCGACGAGCTGCCGTGGGATCTCGCCGCCGTCCTCGACGACTTAGCCCCGCGTTCGCTTGGTCGCACTGCTGCCGGCGACGAAATCGTACCGCAGCTCGGTCTGCCCGAAGCCTAGCCAGTATTAGGTGGTTTCTTGAACTCGGTAAGCCTGCGGTAAGATATACGGTTGTTTACGTAACACGTTCCTGGGAGCCTGCATGCTCGCCTTTTTACAAACCAACACACCCATCGTGATCTTCAACCTGATTGTCGTCACGCTGCTCACGGTCTGCTTCTTGTACCAGGTGGTCTTCTTTGTCATCGGTGCTCTCCGCGGCGAGGTCGCGCCTCCCAAGGCCAAAAAACTCCACCGGTATGCCTTCTTTATCGCGGCGCATAACGAGGAGGCCGTGATCGCCAACCTCGTTCGCTCCATCAAGGACCAGGATTATCCGTCCGAGCTCATCGAGGTCTTTGTCGTCGCCGATGCCTGCACCGATAACACCGCGCAGCTCGCGCGCGAGGCGGGCGCTGTCGTGTACGAGCGAAACGACCTGGCCCGTAAAGGCAAGAGCTGGGTCATGGACTTTGGTTTTGACCGCATTCTTAACGAGTATCCCGATACCTTTGAGGGCTACTTTATCTTCGATGCCGACAACGTTATCTCCCGCGATTACGTCTCCAAGATGAATGACGCCTTTGACCAGGGCTTCCATGTGGTCACAAGCTACCGCAACTCCAAGAACTTTGGCAGCTCGTGGATCTCGGCTGCCAACGCCACTTGGTACCTGCGCGAGGCGCGTTTCCTTAACAACGCGCGTAATATCTGCAAGACGTCCTGTGCCGTCTCGGGTTCGGGCTACCTTATCTCGGCTAGCGTTATTGAGGGCATGCACGGCTGGCAGTTCCACACGCTGACCGAGGATATTCAGTTCACCACGTTCTGCGCCATTCACGGCATTCGCATTGGCTATGCGCCGGCGGAGTTTTTTGACGAGCAACCCGTGACGTTTAAGGCGTCCTGGAAGCAGCGTATGCGCTGGACCAAGGGCTTCTACCAGGTGTTCTTTACCTACGGTAAGCATCTGGTCAAATCGACGTTTTGCTATCATCGCTTTGCCGCATATGACATGTTTATGACCATCGCTCCGGGCATGTTGCTGTCCCTGATCTCCATGCTCGCCAACGCTACCTTTCTCATCGTGGGCGGGCTTTCGCATGGCTTCTTGGCCACCGAGGTCGAGATGCAGGCTTGTGCCGCCTCGCTCATTATGACCTTCGCGATGATGTACCAGACCTTCTTTATCCTGGCGCTACTTACGACCATCTTTGAGTACAAGCACATTCATTGTGCGCAAAAGTGGCGCCTGGTGACCAACCTGTTTACCTTCCCGATCTTTATGTTCAGCTATATCCCCATCACGGTGGCAGCGCTGTTCCTAAAGGTCGACTGGGTCCCGACGCAGCACGCCGTCAACGTTACCCTCGACGAGGTCATGCAAGGCGCCAAATAACCACCATCAAAACCACCACAAAGGTGCCTGTACCTTTGTGGTGGTTTTTGCTTTTGAGCAGCTGTTCATGGAGGTGCACGATGGTCTATATCCCGTTTTGGATTTGTATCTTTGCCGGCGCGGTGATTGATGCCCGTGAGCGGCGGTTTCCCAATCAGCTTGCCGGCGCGTGTGCGGTGGCGGCGCTTGCAGGCGTTTGGCTCGACAAGGGTGTTAACACGGCGTTTGACCACGCCGGTCTTGCGGTCATCGTCTACCTTTCCCTTGTGCTGACCGAGTCGCTTTGGCGGCGTTTCCGCCAGGCCCCCGGCATCGGCATGGGGGATGCCAAGGCGCTTTTCGCGCTTTGCACGCTCGACCCTCTGGGCGGCATCGTGGCATTTGCCGTCGCGCTCCTGGTCCTGGCCCTCTCCTGCCTCTTTACAAAATCGCGCTCCCTGCCTTTGCTCCCGTTTTTGGTGCCGATATTTGCCATAATCGAGGTCGTGGGCTGGACATTGTAACCGATTGCGCATCCTTTTTAAGGAGCATGCCATGGCAACTAATCAAGAAACGGCCGTCATTAAGGCGCGCATGGACCGTATTCCCTCGGCGTTATCGCCCGAACTTGTCGAGCGCATTGCCGCAGATCGTGCTTCGGGCTATGTCAACCCGTACCGTTGCGACGATGACCAGGTCATCCGTCGCGTTGATCGAGCCGCAGACGAGGGCACGCTCATGCGTCCGGCGTTTATGCGCGATACCGAAAAGATTCTTCATCTTCCGGCGTACACTCGCTATGCCGGCAAAACACAGGTCTTCAGTTTTCGCAGCAACGACGACCTGTCGCGTCGTGGCCTGCACGTGCAGCTTGTCTCGCGCATCGCACGCGATATCGGCCGCGCCCTGGGGCTTAACTGCGACCTGATCGAGGCGATTGGCCTGGGCCACGACTTGGGCCACACGCCCTTTGGCCATGCCGGTGAGCGATTTCTCAACGATATCTATCACGAGCGCACGGGTCGTTATTTTTTCCATAACGTGCAGTCGGTCCGCGTGCTCGATGCGCTGTATGGCCGCAACGTGTCGCTCCAGACGCTCGACGGCGTCCTTTGCCACAACGGCGAGTACGAGCAACGTGTTTTTGAGCTTTCGGACATGGGTTCCTTTGACCAGTTCGACCGAACCGTCGAGGAATGCATTGCCACAGGCTATAGCGCGATTGAGCACCTGCGTCCCATGACACTCGAGGGTTGCGTGGTTCGCATCTCGGATATCCTTGCCTACGTTGGGCGCGATCGCCAGGACGCCATTGCGGCTGGCCTGCTGTCGCCCGACGCTTTTGACGACGGTCGGGGCGGCGCCTATAACAGCTGGATTCTCACGCACGCATCCATCGATATCGTTGAGCATAGCTACGGCAAACCGCGTATCGAGATGAGCGGGGACCTGTTTGAGGAGATCCGCCGGGCTAAGCGCGAGAACTACGAGAAGATCTATAGCAAGGGCGGTATCGAAGGCGACTCCGAAGCGGAACTGCGCGAGGCCTTCGAAAAGCTCTACGACCGTTGCCTGCAGGATATAAACGAGGGTGACGAGTCCTCCTACATCTTTAAGCACCACATTTCGCGTATTGAGCAGCAGCTTTCCTATTATGGCCGCACCTATGCTTGGCAGGACGACAAGGATCAGGACGTCGTCGATTACATTGCAAGCATGACGGATGGTTATTTCTGCGAGCTGACGAGCAAATTGTTCCCAGGTCTAAAGTTTCCGCACCGCACCTATATTAACGAACGGTAGTTCGTATCCTTTCGGTATACTGTTGGTCAACAACGATTTTGATTGATGCACGGGATGGCTATGGACGACCTTTTTTCTGCTTCGACGCGCGAGCGCTCTTTTCAGAATGCCCCGCTTGCGGTGCGTATGCGCCCCAATTCGCTCGACGAGTATGTGGGCCAGCAAAAGGCCGTCGGTAAGGGCTCGTGGCTGCGCGCCGCGATTGAGCATGACGTGCTGTCGAGCGTGATTCTGTACGGCCCGGCTGGCACGGGCAAGACGACGCTGGCCCACATTATCGCCAACCATACCAAGAGCGAGTTTGTCGAGGTCAGCGCCGTGACGGGCACTGTGAAGGACCTGCGCCGCGTAATCGATGAGGCTAAGACCCGTCTGAACACCTACGACCGCCGCACCATTCTGTTTATCGATGAGATCCATCGCTTCTCCAAGTCGCAGCAGGATGCCTTACTGCATGCGGTTGAGAACCGTACCGTCATTATGATTGGCGCCACGACCGAGAACCCGTACTTCGAGGTCAACTCCGCACTGTTGTCGCGTGGGCGCGTGGTAGAGCTTGAGCACCTGAAGGACGAGGATATCGCCACGCTCATTGAGCGTGCGCTCGAGGCGCCGCAGGGTTTGGGCGGCAAGTTCTCGGCCGATGAGGATACGGTTAAGACCATCTGCACGCTGGCTGCGGGCGATGCGCGCTCGGCTCTGACGACGCTCGAGCTGGCAAGTGAGATCGCCGTGACGCGCCCTGATACCGAGGGTACGCCTGCACCGACGGCGGGGGAGCGCTATCCCATTACCGTGGATGACGTAAAGATTGCCAATCCGCGTCGTGGCTTTTCGTATGACAAAAACGGTGACATGCACTACGACATCATTAGTGCGTTTATTAAGTCCATGCGCGGCAGCGACCCTGATGCCACCATCTATTGGCTTGCGCGCATGATCGATGCGGGGGAGGACCCCAAGTTTATCGCCCGACGCATCATGATCCATGCTTCCGAAGACGTCGGTAACGCCGATCCGCAGGCCCTGCTTATAGCGCACGCTGCGTTTAAATCTGCCGAGGTCATTGGGTATCCCGAGTGTCGTATTAACCTGGCTCAGGCTGCACTCTATGTGTGCCTGGCGCCCAAGTCCAACGCGTGCGAGGCTTCGATCGATGCGGCGCTGGCCGATATCCATAGCAGTGGCTTGCGTGAGGTGCCGAGCTATCTGCGCGATCGTCATCGCCCAGGCAGCGATGAATATGGTGTGTACAAGTATCCACATGATTATCCCGAAGGCTGGGTCGATCAGCGCTATTTGCCCGAGGGGCTGGAGCGCGGCGCGTTCTGGCAGCCTGCGGGCCGCGGTTGGGAAGAGTGGCGTGTGGAGCAAAGCGAACGCGACCGTAGCGGGAATGCTCCGAAGTAACTGCTGATTATTTTGTCCCAGGATCTCACGCTTGGCATGTTCGGTCCCCTTTGGGGTACCATGAACAGCGTCTGTATTTCGATTCCTTTGGGAGGCTTGTATGAGTCCCATTCAAATCGCCCTGCTGCTGCTTGCTGTTGTCGGCGTGTGGGCTGTTGTCGAGCTCGCGCTCACGCTGCGCAAGACTCGCACCGTCGTTGATTCGCTCGACAAGACGGTGAGTGACCTTAACAACACGCTCGCCGAGGCACAGCCCGTGGTGGCAAAGCTCGATGGCGCTGTCGATGAGCTCACCCCCGCGCTGGCACAGGTTGAGCCGCTCCTCAAGTCGAGCAAGACTGCCGTTGATGCTCTGACGTCTAACCTCGTTGAGGTTGAGGCGGTCGTTCGCGACATCTCCGAGGTCACGGGCAGCGTGGCTGAGGCCAGCAATGCCGTATCGAGCGTAACTGATTCTGCTGCTGGCGCCGTGCAGAAGCTCTTCAATAAGGTGAAGGCTCCTGCAGCCGACGCCGATCGCAAGCTCGCCGCTGCCGCCGCCGAGGCCGAGCAGCCCACTGAGCGCGTTCTGATTGGCGACGATGATGCCGCTGCTGACGACGATGATGTTCAGAAGCCCGCTGCTAAGCCTGCTCAGTATTACACCTATACGCCTGCCGAGACCTCCGAGGAGTCCTGCGATGAGTAGCGAAGCAACCTGCCCCATTACGCTGAGCGTTGCCGGTGATCCGCGTCTCGCGCGCTTGGTGCGCATGACGGCCGCCAACGTCGGCGCCCTGTGCTCTATGTCCGTCGATCGCATCGAGGACATTCGTATGGCTGCCGAGGAAGCCTTCATCTTTGGCTGCACGGCTGTTGATTCCGACGATATCTCGATCAAATTCGATGTCGACGAATCGCATGTGGGCATGACCTTTACCTTTGGCGACCAGGCGACTGTCGATGAGGATGACCAGGCTGCCGTGTATGCCGAGCTCATTTTGGCGAGTGTGTGCGACTCCTACGAAAAGACTACAGCGCCCCTAACGCTTTCCCTCGACCTCAAGGCGGATATCTAATATGACCGAACGCTCCCGGAGCGGCAAGACCGCTTGGGACAAGGAGAAAACCCGCGAGCTGTTTCGTCGTTATAAGGAGACCGGTGATCCGGATGCTCGCGAGCAGCTCGTCATGTCCCATATGAACCTGGTAAGGTTTCTTGCCAACAAATTCAAGAACCGCGGCGAGCCGCTCGACGACCTTTTGCAGGTCGGGTACTTGGGCTTGCTCAAGGCTATCGATCGCTTTGATCCCGAGCGCGGACTCGAGTTCACGACGTTTGCCACGCCCACCATCTTGGGCGAGATTAAGCGCCACTTCCGCGACAAGGGCTGGAGTGTGCGCGTGCCGCGTCGTCTGCAGGAGCTCTCGGCCAAGGTTAACCAGGCCACCGACAAGCTCACCAACGAGCTTCAGCGTTCGCCCAAGGTTGAGGAAATCGCCGATTACCTTGGCGTGACCGTCGACGAGGTGCTCGAAGCCATGGAATCGTCCTCGGCCTACACCTCGGTGCCCATCGAGGCTCCCGGCGCGTCCGACTCCGACGATGCTCCCTCGATTCTTGACCGCTACGCCGACGATGACAACGAGCTCGACTTTACCGATGACCGCCTGGTAATCGAGGAAGCCATCCGCGATTTCTCGCCGCGCGAGCGCGAGGTTATCGAGCTGCGCTTCGTTAAGGGCATGACCCAGATCGAGATTGCCAAGAAGCTTGGCATCTCGCAGGTGCAGGTCTCGCGCCTGCTGCGCCGTACCCTTAAGAAGATTCAAGATAAGATCGACCCCGACGGAGTGATGGTTCGTTCATGAGTGAGCACCCCCAACAAATCGACCGCACGCTGCGTGATACCCGTATTCTGACGCTGCGCATTTGGGGCGTCGTCGGCTGCATTGTTATCGCTGCCGTCATCTTTAACCTTATGGGCATCCTGGCGCCGGTTATCGAGTTTTTGGCAGTCGGTTCCATCATCGCTTTTGTCATGTCGCCGATCACCAACTGGCTCGAGCATCACGGCGTGAATCGCGGCATCGGTTCGCTTATCGCGCTTATTGTGGTCGTGGCGGTGCTCGTTGGTGTTGTCTGCATCCTCTCGCCTATTTTGCTCGGTCAAATCATGGAAGTCCTGAGCCGCCTGCCCGAGCAGCTTCGTGTTGCGGGTGGCGATCTCAATGAGATGCTCTCGCACGCCAAGACGCTCAACAACACGCCGCTCAAGGAGTATCTGGACGACAATCTTTCTTCGCTGGTTACCGTAGCGTCCAAGTACGTCTCGCAAATTGCTGCCGAGCTCGGTCGCGGTGTATTCCCGCTCATTACCAATACGGCCTCGCAGCTGTTCGTCATCTTCCTGGGCTTGGTGCTTGCCTATTGGTTGGCCTGCGACTATCCCCGTATGCACCACGAGGTCTGCACCATCATCGGACAGGAAAAAGAGACCTCGTACCGCTTTATGGTTGCCATCCTTTCACGCTCGGTCGGCGGCTATATGCGCGGCATGGTCGTGACGTCCATCTGCGGTGGCTTTTTGGCTTTTATCGGCTTTACGCTCATTGGCCATCCATACGCAGCACTTATGGCCATCTTCACCGGCATTATGCACTTGGTTCCGGTTGTCGGTCCCTGGGTGAGCGCGGCGATCGCCACAGTGCTCGGGTTTATGTTCAGCCCTATGCTGGCGTTATGGACGCTTGTCGTGACCATGGTGGCTCAAAACGTCACCGATAATGTCATTTCGCCTAAGGTCATGCAGAGCTCGGTGCAGGTGCATCCCGTCATGAGCCTTACGGCCCTCGTTATCGGTTCGGCACTCATGGGTCCCATCGGCATGGTTATCGCCATTCCGCTGTGCGCGGCCCTCAAGGGCATCTTCGTCTACTACTTTGAGAACGAGACCGGCCGTCAGCTCGTGGCATACGACGGCGCCGTGTTTAAGGGCACTCCGTATCGCGATACCGAGGGTAACCCAGTTGCCGCCTACGATGCGCTTGGCGACGATACGTTCATCTACGAGTCCGAGCTCATCGGCAACGAGACAGCACCCGAGGCCAAGGCCATGCCCAAGCCCGAGCTCGATAATCCCTGGATCAAGCTCTCGGGGCTTCAGCCCGACGCGACAGGCTTTTTCAAGAACCCCTTCGCCAAGGATGACGATTCCAATACGGACGACGACACCAAAACCGGCATCGACGGCTCCATGGACGATTCGGATTCCAAATAGGCCCTGTTAGCGTTTCTTGATGTTGTAAATAACAATAAACGCGATCAAAGCGATTGATAAGGGGCCAGCCACATAGAAAAAGATGGCGTCAATTGCGCTTAGGGTGTAATACGCTTTATCGCCAGATGTTACTGCGTACAATGCGTAGCCAAATCTCGGCTGGTTCACATACCAGCTCGAGTAAGCGAAGATTGCTAAAAGGGCTAATGAGGTTAGTGAATTCACGACAAACCGTTTGCTATTCATCGATCGCTCCTTCCGGACGATTCTTATATGCAATTATACCGAAATAATTTTTTTCAAAGTATTTGACAGACCTAAATAACGTGCACTTTCGCTGGAGGGTCGCTGTTTGGCGGCCCTCTTTTTTGCACGGGGGCTGTTGGATGGTAATATCGTTACGTTTGAACTGTTTCGATGTGAAACCGAGGAGATTCCCTCTATGAGTGCTGACTACCCGTCAATGACTACGGCCGAGATCCGCTCCAAGTTCCTCAACTTCTTTGAGGAGCGCGGTCTTAAGCTCTATCCTTCTTCGTCCCTCGTCCCCGACGATCCTTCGCTGCTGCTTGCCAACGCCGGCATGAACCAGTTTAAGGAGTACTACCAGGGCAAGAAGGCCATGAAGGAGATCGGCGCGATCTCCTGCCAGAAGTGCGTCCGCACCAACGACATCGACTGCATCGGCGAGGACGGCCGTCACCTGTCCTTCTTTGAGATGCTCGGCGACTTCTCCTTTGGCGGCGTCTCCAAGCAGCAGGCCTGCGCTTGGGCCTTTGAGCTCATCACCAAGGAGTTCAAGCTTCCGCTCGACCGCCTGTACTTTACCGTCTTTACCGAGGACGACGAGACCCACGACGTGTGGCGCTCTCTGGGCGTTGCCGAGGATCACATCTCCCGCCTGGGCGAGGACGACAACTTCTGGGCCGCTGGCCCCACCGGCCCCTGCGGTCCGTGCTCCGAGATCTACTTTGACATGGGCGAGGAGGTCGGTTGCGGCAGCCCCGACTGCAAGCCTGGCTGCGACTGCGACCGCTTCCTTGAGTTCTGGAACCTCGTGTTTACCCAGTACGACCGCCAGGAGGACGGCTCCATGCCGGAGCTGCCGCACCGCAACCTCGATACGGGCATGGGTCTGGAGCGCATGGCCGCCATCATGCAGCACAAGACCGCTAACTACGACGGCGATCTGATGCAGCACCTCATCAAACTCGGCGAGGAGATCAGCGGCAAGACCTATGACGCCGACGATTACTCCGGTGCCAGCCGCTCCCTGCGCATCATCGCCGACCACTCCCGTGCCGTCGACTTTATGATCTCCGACGGCATCCTGCCCGGCAACGAGGGTCGCGAGTACGTCCTTCGCCGCCTGCTCCGCCGTGCCGTGTTCCACGGTCGTCTGCTGGGCATCGAGGGCGCCTTCCTGACCAAGTTTATCGACGAGGTCAACGCTCAGATGGGCGAGGCTTATCCCGAGCTGCTCAAGAACGTCGCGCTCGTTAAGGGCATCGTCGCCTCCGAGGAGGAGCGTTTCTCAACGACGCTCGACAACGGCCGCGTTTACCTGGACGAGGCCCTGGCCGCGCTCGCCGACGGCGCTGTCCTTCCGGGCGATGTTGCCTTTAAGCTTCACGACACCTTTGGTTTCCCCATTGACCTGACTGTCGAGATCGCCGGCACCGCCGGTCACGACGTCGACATGGATGGCTTTACCGCTTGCATGGAGGACCAGAAGGCCCGCGCCCGCGCCAACGCTAAGGGCGATGCCTGGGGTAGCTTTAACGACGTGTGGGTCGAGCTTTCCGACAAGGTTGCCGCGACCGAGTTCGACGGCTATGACAACGACGTCATCGATGACGCCAAGGTTGTCGCCATCGTTCGCAACGGCGAGTCCGTCGAGTCTGCTTCCGCCGGCGAGGACGTCGAGGTCGTGCTCGACCGCACCCCGTTCTACGCCGAGATGGGTGGCCAGCAGGGCGATGCCGGCGAGCTTTCCGCCGAGGGCGTTGCGCTGACCGTTTCCGATACCAAGAACCACAACGGTCTGTATGCTCACGTCGCGCACGTTGCCGAGGGCACACTGACCGTCGGTGCTACCGTGACCGCCGCGCTCGACGCCGAGCGCCGTGGCTTCCTGCGCCGCAACCACACTGCCACGCACCTGCTCGACGCCGCGCTTAAGCAGGTCCTGGGCGAGCATGTCTCCCAGGCTGGCTCGTTGGTGACGCCCGAGCACCTGCGCTTTGACTTCACGCACTTCGAGGCCCTGTCCTCCGAGCAGCTCAAGGCTGTCGAGGACCTGGTCAACCAGCAGATCTTCGCTTCCAAACCGGTCGTGACCCGCGTCATGGGCATCGACGAGGCCAAGGCCGCCGGTGCTGTCGCCCTCTTTGGCGAGAAGTACGGCGACGTCGTCCGCGTCGTCTCCGTGGGCGCCGAGGATCAGCCGTTCTCCCGTGAGCTCTGCGGCGGTACGCATGCCGCCAATACTGCCGAGATTGGCCTGTTCAAGATCATTTCCGAGTCCTCTACGGGCTCCAACGTCCGCCGTATCGAGGCCGTGACCTCCAAGGGCGCTCTCGACTACATGGCCGACCGCCTGGCGCTCGTTGACGCCGCTGCCGCTGCGCTCAAGTGCCGTGTTGACGAGGTTCCCGCCCGCGTGGAGAACCTGCAGGCCGAGCTGCGCGAGACGTCCAACAAGCTCAAGAAGGCACTCACCGGTGGCTCCTCCGACGCTATCTCTGGCGCCATCGAGGGCGCTGTCGAGCTGAACGGCTACAAGCTCGTCGTCGCTGAGCTTCAGGGTCTTGAGGCTGCTGACCTGCGCAATGTGTGGGATACCGTGCACCAGAAGGTTGCCGGCCCCGTCGCCTGCGTCGTTGCCAGCGTGACCGAGAAGGGCACCCCGGCCCTGCTCGCCGCCGGCTCCGATGACGCCGTGAAGGCCGGTTTCCACGCCGGCAACGTGATCAAGCAGATCGCGGGCCTGGTCGATGGTCGCGGTGGCGGTCGTCCCAACATGGCCCAGGCCGGTGGCAAGAATGCTGCCGGTATCGCCGATGCCCTCGCGGCCGCCAAGACCGCGCTCGGCGCCTAAGAACCTAAGTAGTCGCTGTGGTCGCGCTCGCACTGGACATAGGGGAGACCAGGATTGGCATTGCCGTCTCGAGCCGTGATGGCAAGATGGCGATGCCTGTCAAGGTGCTTCCGGCTGCCGAGGTCACTGGTATGGCAAAGACGTTTCGCTACCTGGTCGAGGACTATGAGCCCGATATCCTGGTAAGTGGACGTCCCTTGACCATGGCAGGTGAGCCCGGCCCCCAGGCCGAGCGCGTCGCCGCAGTGGCCCAAAAGATTGCCGACGAGCTCGAACTTCCGCTGGAGTTTGAGGACGAGCGTCTGTCCTCGCAGGAGGCCAAGCGAATCCTGCGAGAGCAGGGACTCAACGAAAAGCAGATGAGGGGCAAGATTGACATGATCGCCGCCAGCCTGTTCTTGCAGACATGGCTCGATCGTAAAAACGAGGAGGTTTCGCATGCCTAGCGCTTCCGATCCGCGCCAGCAGAATCGTACACGGCAGCCTGCGCCGCGCCCTGCTCAGCCTGGCCAGCGCCCGGCGCAGCCGACGCAGCGTTCGGCTCAACCTGCTCAGCGTGCCGCTCAACAGCCCGCGGCTCGTCCCGCGCAGCCCGCTGGCGGCGCTCGTTTTAAGCAGCAGGCTCCTGCCCAGCGCACGCAGGGGCAGGCCCGGCAATCACGCCCCCACGCACATCATGCTCATGGCTCGCACGGCGTTGCTCCGGCCACGCGCTCGAGCTATAACACGCATGCCCGCCGTGGCGTCCAAAAGAAAAGCTCTCCGGTACCTATGATTATCGGTGGCGTCATCGCCGTGCTTGCGCTTGTCGCGATCGTTTTCTTTGCTGTGCCGGCCGTCAAGGGCTTCTTTGCCGGCGAGGATGCGAAAGTCGCTGCTGGCCAGCAAGTTACTATTACGATTCCCGATGGCGCCTCGGGTGATACCATCGCTTCGATTCTCTCCGAGAACCATATCGTCGAAGACCCCAAGGATTATTACGCGGCGGTCAAAAAGCTCAATGCCGATATGTCGCTTAAGCCTGGCACCTACTCGTTTACCACGCTCATGGACGCGACCAAGGTTGTTCAGCAGCTCATGGAAGGCCCCAATGCGGGCTCCGATGCACTGACTATCCCTGAGGGCCTGACGGTCGACCAGGTCGCCGATCGTGTGGCCGCGGCATACGACAGCATTTCTAAGGAAGATTTCCTTAACCAGGCCAAGGCGAGCAATTATGTGAATGATTACGCTTTCCTTAAAGACGCTGCAAACGATTCACTCGAGGGCTTCCTATTCCCCAAGACCTATTCGTTGGGTAAGGACCCTTCTGCCGATGATGTGATTCGCGCCATGCTTGACCAGTTCAACACCGAGTACAAGTCGCTTGACTTTGCGAGCTGCGAGGCCAAGATCAAGGAGCGCTATGGCGTGGAGATGTCCGATTACGACATCGTTAACCTTGCCTCGATCGTCGAGCGCGAGGGCCTCAACGCCGATCAGCGCGCGCATGTGGCATCGGTTTTCTATAACCGTCTGGCTGGCAAGCTCGATGGCCTGCGTTACCTCAATAGCGATGCGACCATGATGTATGTCACCGGCGGCGAGGTTACCGCCGACGACCTGCAGAGCGATAGCCCGTATAACACCTATAAGCACGAGGGCCTCCCGCCCACGCCCATTTGCTCTCCGTCGCTCGAGGCGCTCAAGGCCACCCTTGAGCCGACCGACTCCGATGACCTGTATTTCTACATTACGCAGGACGAGGAGTATTTCTCGAAGACCTACGAAGAGCACCAACAGTCTTGGAATTGATCATGAGGATTTTTAGCCCCAAACGATATGTTGCCTCAGTCGACCGCGTCGACCTCGATACCCTGTGGGCCGACGGCAAGCGCGCCATTCTACTCGACCGCGATAACACCCTGGTGCCGCGCGATACCGAGCAGGTTCCCGCTGCGGTTTCAGCTTGGCTCGAAGCCGCCCATGCCAAGGGCTTTAAGCTTTGCATGGTGTCCAATAACTGGCATCGCGACCAGGTCATGGCATCGGCACGCGAGCTGGGGCTCGAGGCCATCAGCCACGCCATGAAGCCCGCCCCGTTTGCCCTGAACGCGGGTCTTAAGCGTCTGGGCGCCACGGCCGACGAGGCCGTGCTGATCGGTGACCAGCTTTACACGGACGTGTGGAGCGGTAACTTTGCCGGCGTTGACACTATTCTGGTCAAGCCGCAGGCAACCCAGGACCTGTGGTACACGCAGATCTTCCGTATCTTTGAGCGCCGGGCCCTGCGCGACCTTCCCTGCGAGGAATAGGTTTCGCCATGTCTCAGCACATCAAACACGGCTGCGACCATATCTTCTTTATCGGATTTTTGGGCGCGGGCAAGTCGACGCTTGCGCGCAACGTGGGCACTATGTTCAAGCGTCGATTCATCGATACCGATCGTTTGGTTGTGCGTCGATGCGGCAAGTCGGTGACCGAGATATTTGAGACCGAGGGCGAGGATCGTTTTCGCGAGCTCGAGACCTCGGCACTCCGTTCGCTTCAAAGCGAGCGCAGCCTGCTGGTATCGTGCGGGGGTGGCATCGTCGAGACGCCGGTGAACATTGAGCTGATGCACGAGATGGGTACCTGTGTGTACCTCGAAGGTGACTTTGAGGACTCGTTGCGCCAGATTCGCCGCTCCGATACCCGGCCCGATTTCCGCTCGCCCGAGCACGCTGCGCGCCTGTTTGAGCATCGCCGTCCGCTGTATCGCCGGGCCGCCGATATTACCCTTGATATTCGCAACAAGTCCTTCGAGGACGTTTCCTACCTTTGTGCCGAGATGCTTTTGGAGCGTGGACTGCTATGATTCGCCGTCAACTTATCAATTTCCAAAACCGCAGCGTCGATGTCCGCGTCGGATTGGGCGCGTTCGAGGAGCTGCCGCGCATGTTTGCCTCGGCTGTGGGCAAGCCTAAGCGCGCGATGGTGGTTTGGAACGACGCTACATCCGAGCGTTTTGGCGAGGTTGTCGAGCATGCACTGGTTGACGCCGGTTTTGCCGTGTCGCTGCTCGTCCTCGAGGTTTCGCCTGCCGGTGCTACGCTTGCCGATGCCGATACCGTCTTTGGCGCCCTATCGGCTAACGGCATTACCTGCGACGATCTCGTTGTCGCCGTCGGCGACGCGGCGACCTGCTCGGTCGTTTGCTGGTGTGCCAATCAGTGGTGCGGTCGCACCGAGTGCGCCTTGCTGCCGACGACGTTCGACGCCATGCTCACGGTCGCGACGACCATGAAGCCGCTCGTCGCCTCGTCGGCGCATGCGCTTCCCGCTATCGCGTTCCGTCCCGAGCCGGGCTTGGTCGTGTGTGACCTCGACCTCGTACGCGAGGCGGACCCCGAGGATCTCAAGCTCGGCTATGCGGTACTTGTTGGCACCATGCTTTCGAGCAGCAAGTCCCGCTGGAATCAGTTTACCGAGACCATTCCCGAGATTCTCGCGGGCGAGGAGGTCGCGCTCGTCAATGCCGTTCAGTGGTCTCAGACTGCCCGTAAGGACGTACTGATGGCCACGAACCCGAGCGCCCGCCATGCGCTCGATTTTGGCAAGACGGGGGAGCGTACCCTGCGCGCCTGCTTGGGCGATGCCGCTTCGCCGGTGCCTGCCTACCAGCTGTTGTCCGAGGGCATGCGCTTTGAGGCGCGCCTAGCACATGATGCCTGCGACTTCGATATCGATTACGTCTTTGAGGTCGATGACTGCCTGGAGGACTTTGGTATCGAGGAGCTTGCCTTCGATCTGGAGCCTGCCGCATATGTCGAGGAGTTCCGCAGGCAGCAGTTTGTCCGCTCGAACCGCAGCATGTTGCCGCTGCCCGCGGCACTCGGCGCCATTCGTCTAACGAGCGTTGAGGACGAGGTTCTTGAGCGCCATGCTCACGCCTACTTGGCTTCTCGCAAAGAACTTCTCTAAGATTTATTGACATCCATCGTCTTTCGTATCATGTTGAGGGACGGGTTTTCAATCGGTCGCGGATCGCAAGCGATTCCTTCGTTTGGTTGAGACCCGTCCCGTCTTTTTAGAGACAATAAGAAAGGAATCTGCATGTCTGAGTTTGCTGCCGGTCCTGCCGGTCGTATCGAGCGTGTCCGTACCCTGATGGCTGAGCGCGGCTACGACGCTATCGTCGTGCGCGACGAGGCCAACCTTCGTTGGCTTACGGGCGTGAAGGGCGTCTTCGATTACACCTTCGAGTTCCCGCACGCGGCGTTTATTACGGCTGACCAGTGCCTGTTCCATACCGACTCGCGCTACCTCAACAGCTTTGAGGAGAACACGCCCGCCGGCAGCCCCTGGGTCTACGACATGGACGAGGGCACCATCCCCGGTTGGGTCGCTGGCAAGATCGCGGCCAACAAGTGCCGCGTCTGCGCTGTCGAGGACGATATGCAGATCAACTTCTACCAGGGTATTCAGCGTGGCCTGGAGGATTGTTCCGTCGCCTGCATGCTGCCGCTGATGCATGACGACATTCGCAAGATGCGCGCCATCAAGGACGCCGAGGAGATCGAGCTCATGCGCCATGCGCAGTCGATTACCGACGCCGCCTTCCAGCACATGCTCGGATTTATTAAACCCGGCATGACCGAGAAGCAGGTTCGCAACGAGCTCGAGAACTTTATGTTCGCCAACGGAGCAGACAGCCTGGCCTTCGGCTCCATCGTGGCGAGCGGCCCCAATACCGCCAACCCGCATGCCGTCCCGAGCGACCGCGTGATCGAGAAGGGCGACTTCGTTCTCATGGATTATGGCGCGGGCTACTGCGACTATCGCTCCGATATGACGCGTACCGTCGTGATGGGCGAGCCCACGCCCGAACAGCTCGACCTGTACGCGCTCGTGCGCCGCACCCACGAGGAGTGCGTCGCCGCCATCCATCCGGGCGTCGAGGGCAACGACATTTTCAAGCTTTCGAAGAAGATCATTGGCGATGCCGGCTATGGCGATTACTACAACCATGGTCTGGGCCACGGCGTGGGCATTGACATCCACGAGCTGCCCAACTTCAACCGCAGCAAGAATATCATCGAGGTTGGCTCGGTTATCACCATGGAGCCCGGCGTGTACCTGCCCGGTGTGGGTGGCGTGCGCCTTGAGGACTACGGTGTGGTCACCGAGAACGGCTACGAGCCCTTCACCAAGACGCCGCATGACCTTCACGTCATCGATTGTTAGCCCATTTCGATAGATTTTTGGGGCGGGGCGTCCGGATCGATTCGGATGCCCCGCGTTCTCTTTTTATGCGCTCGCTGCAGGCGCCGTCTGCAAGTGTATAATTTCGCTCGTATGTAATTTGGACGCTTGTGCGTTCTGCCCATAACAAGAAAGGTCGCTATGCCTACCATTTCTACCGCCGACTTCAAGAACGGCCTCGGTCTCCGCATCAAGGACAAGGTCTACACCATCGTCGAGTTCCAGCATGTCAAGCCGGGCAAGGGCGGCGCATTTGTGCGCTACAAGACCCGCGACATCAAGAGCGGCCGCGTCGTCGAGAACACCTGCAACGCCGGCACCAAGTTCGAGAGCGTCATGCTCACCACCCGTGAGTTCCAGTACCTCTACAACGATGGCACCGACTACATCTTCATGGACAATGAGTCCTATGAGCAGGTTCCCGTTCCCGAGGACATGGTGGGAGAGAACTCCAAGTGGCTGCGCGAGAACGACATCTGCCAGCTGCTCTTCGCCGACGATGAGCTCATGGGCGTGACCCCGCCGATGTTCATCGAGACCACCATCGTCCAGACCGACCCGGGCTTTAAGGGCGACACCGTCCAGGGTTCCACCAAGCCGGCCACGATTGACACCGGCGCTGTCATCCAGGTCCCCATGTACCTCAACGAGGGCGAGGTCATCAAGGTTGACACCCGCGACGGCAAGTTCGTCTCCCGCGTCTAGCAACCAACTCTTCTAGGAGGACTCATGCCCCAGGAAATCAAGATTGACGGCATCGGCATTTCGCCCGATGTTCTGACCGCCATCGTCTCGCGCGCCGTGTCGGATGTCGAGGGCATCGCCTCCGTTGGCGTCAAGGACCTTGCCACCAACCTTGTCTCCATGATGCTCTCGTCCAAGGCCCCGGCTTCCGAGCCGGCGGTCGAGGCCGAGGTCGTCGGCGACAAGCTCGCACTCACCGTGCGTGTCGTGGTGTTCTTTGGCTATCCGTTCAAGAAACTCGCCGAGGTCGTTCGCGCAGCCGTGGTCGCCGCCATCGATGCCCAGGTGGGCGTCGAGGTCGAGCGCGTTGACGTTTGCATCGACGGCCTCGTTTTCCCCAAGGAGTAACCTTTGAGCCTTAAGGTTTATCGCGGGCGCACGCTTGCCCGCAGTCAGGCGCTGCAGCTGCTGTTCCAGGCCGAGGCCACGGACAGTCCGCTCGAGCGCGTCCTCGAGGGCGATTTCCTGATCTCGAAGGGTCCCCTCGACCCCTATGCGCTGGAGCTTTGTCGCGGTGCCTACGAGCATATCGATCGCATCGACTGTGCCCTGCGCGCCGTCGCCAAGAACTGGGATCTTATGCGCATGCCCGGCGCCGACCGCAACCTGCTGCGTATCGCCGTCTACGAGATGCGCTTCCTCACCGACGAGGAGGTCTCGGACGCTATTGTTATCAACGAGGCCGTCGAAATCGCTAAGGCTTATGGCACCGACCAGTCCGCATCGTTTGTCAACGGCGTGCTGGGCAAGATCGCTCGCAGCGAGGAGCTGCCGGGCGAGGATTTGTACCAAGAGCTGCTGGCCGAGGATCGCGCTCGCGAGGAGGCACAGGCTGCCGAGGCGGTTGCCAAGGTCGCTGCCGCTCAGGCTGCCGCCGGTGTACTTGCCGAGGATCCGGACGCTGCTGAGGCCGTCGAGGCCGACTCCGTCGAGGAGTAGCCATGCCAGAGGGTTCCGTCCGCAACTTCGATGAGATCTCGGATCGCCTGGACCAGATCATCGCCACCGTTCGTTCCAAGGATACGTCCCTGGAGCGTTCGCTCGATTTGTTTGACGAGGCGATTGAGCTGGGTTCCCGTGCGGTCGATATGGTCGACAAGTTTGAGCTGACGCCGCGTGAGGCCGACAAGCTCGAGCAGGAATACGATGAGGATGCGGCAAACGAATCCCAGGATAGCTAGCCGCATCTCCGGATACGAATGGTTGATGGCATTCATGAAACGCGTGCGTCTTGATGACGAACTGATTTCACAGGGCATCTGCGCCGATCGCGCGGATGCCCTTCGCACTCTTATGGCCGGCTTGGTTTCGAGCGGCGGTGAGCGTTTGACCTCTCCGGGGCTCAAGGTGACGCCGGGCCTGCCGCTGCACGTTAAGGGGCGCATTCCGTACGTTGGGCGCGGCGGCCTTAAGCTTGAGGGTGCGCTCGATGCGTTTTGTATCGACCCCACGGGCCTTGCCTGCCTGGACGTAGGCTGCTCTACCGGCGGCTTTACCGATTGCCTGCTCAAGCGCGGAGCTGCGACCGTTGTCTCGGTGGACGTTGGTCGCGCACAGTTCGATTGGTCGTTGCGTCAGGACGATCGCGTGACGCTGCATGAGCGCACCAACGTGACGCAGCTGCCTGAGCTTGGCTATGCCGGCGCCATCGACCTGGCTGTTTGTGATGTCTCGTTTACCAGCATCGCGAACATTATCGATGCGGTGCTGGCGTGCCTGAAGCCTTCGGGTTCGTTCTGCACGCTCGTAAAGCCCCAGTTTGAGGCGCCGGCTGCGCTGGTGGGCGAGCGCGGTATCGTGACCGACCCCGCCGTCCGCCGCGATACGCTCGTGGCGGCGATTGAGCTTTTTGCCGCCAAGGGCCTGTTTCCGCTTGACGTGTGCGTGTCGCCCATCCATGGCGCTAAGGGCAACGTTGAGTTTTTCCTGTACGGCACAAGGTTTGCCCCTGGTGAACGCACCGACGATGAGCTGCAATCCCAGGTATCGGCTTTGAGCGAGAAAGCTGCAACGCTATGAAGGTCTTTCTGGTTCCCAATTACTACAAGCAAGAGGCGGTCGAGAGCGGCCTGATGCTCGAGCTTTGGCTTTCGCGCCAGGGCTACGAGGTCGCATGGGCTGCCGACCAGCGATCGAAGATTCAAAGCACGCCTGATATTGATGGCTCAGATCTGGTCATTACGCTCGGCGGCGACGGTACGTTGCTGCGCGCTGCCCGCATCCTCAACCATCGCGAGATTCCTATCCTTGGTCTTTCCTATGGTCACCTGGGCTTTTTAACTGCTGCGAGCCCCGAGGAGCGCGACATTCTGCAGGTCGTGAGCGATGCTCTGTCCGGTGAGCTGCACGTGAGCCGCCGCGCCACCATCGCCGCGGATATCGTGTCCGTGCGCGACGATGGCACGAAGGATGTCGTGCGCACGTTTGCCCTCAACGATATGGCACTTACGCGCGGCCCCCTGTCCGATATGGTTGAGTTTGACATCACGGTGTCCGGCCATCATATCGATCGCCTGCGCGGCGACGGTGTCGTCGTTTCGACGGCGACCGGCTCCACCGGCTATGCGCTTTCCGCCGGCGGTCCCATTGTCAGCCCCGATTACACGGGTATGGTCTGTGTGCCCATCGCCCCGCATACCATTCAGGCTCGCGCTTTTTTGACCTCGCCGAGTGATGTCGTCGAGATCTTTATGTCTGATGACCGTCCGAGTGTTCCGGCGATCGCTATCGATGGACAGTTTATTACCTGCGATGGCACCGTTGAGAGCGTGGCGGTGCGTCGCGGTCCCGGAGATGTGCTGCTTCTCGATTACGGTCCCGAGAGCTTCTATAACTCCGTGAGCCGCGTGTTCTACGGAGTGCGTCATGATCGATGAGCTGCAGGTTTCCAACATTGCACTCATTCGCGAGGCGACGCTGGTGCCGAGTGCGGGCCTAACGGTTTTGACTGGCGAGACCGGTGCCGGCAAGACCGCGCTGCTCTCGGCGCTCAAGCTCATTTTGGGCGAGCGTGCAGATTCGTCGACCGTGCGCGAGGGAGAGGCGCTGGCGAGCGTCGAGGCACGCTTGTTCGACGGCCCGCACGACACGGAGGGCTTTACCGTGCAGCGCAGCCTTTCTGCCGAGGGTCGCAGCCGCGTCAAGATTGACGGCCGCATCGCCAGTGTGCGCGAGCTTTCGGAGCGCGTTGGCGTGATGATGGATCTGTGCGGCCAGCATGAACATCAGCGTCTGCTCGATCCGGCGCATCATGTTGCCATGGTTGATGCCTGGGCTGGTCGCTCTGCGCTCGAGGCGCTCGACCGTTACCGTGCCTGCTTCAAGGCGTCGCGTGCGGCTGCCAAGGAGGTCCGTCGCGTAGAGGAGGCGTCGCGTGCGCAGGGGAGTCGCGTCGAGGAGGCGCGCTTCGCCCTGGAGCGTATCGCCGAGGTCGACCCCAAGCCGGGTGAGTATGAGGAACTCGAGGAACTGCTGCCGCGCTCCGAACATGCCGAGGTACTGGTTGCCACAGCTAACGATGCCCATGCATCGCTTGCCGCCGAAGGTGGAGCGCTCGATGCCGTGAACAGCGCCGTGGCAGAGCTTTCCCGTATGGCTACCGTCGATCGCAAACTGGGCGACATTGCCGATGCGCTTTCGGATGCCTGCATCTCCCTTGAGGATAGCGCGAACGAGCTTCGTGCCTATCGCGATGGCGTCGCCTTCGACCCGCGCGAGCTCGCTCGCATGCGTGAGCGGTATTCCGATCTCAAGGGCCTGTTGCGTCAGTGGGGTCCCACCATGGACGATGTTTTTGCCATGCGCGATCGCTCGCAAGAGCTGATGTCCCTGGTCGATGATGGCGATGAACAGATCAAAAAGGCGCGTGAGGCACTCGGGAGCGCCGAGCGCGAGCTGTTCGCTGCCGCCAAGGCACTCAAGCGTGCGCGTAATACCGCTGCTCCGCGTTTTTGTCACGAGGTTGGCCGCCAAATGGCGCGCCTGGAGATGGGCGGCGCCGAGCTCGTTTGGGAGTCGCGTGATCTTCCGCGCGCCGAGTGGACGCCGGCGGGTCCTTCAAGCTACGAGCTTTTGTATCGCAGCGGTGTCGGCTTGACGCCGCGTCCCCTGCGCCGCATTGCCTCGGGCGGCGAGCTCAGCCGCGTCATGCTGGCGAGCAAGGTGGTCTTGGGTAATGCTGACGGCGTCGACACACTGGTATTTGACGAGGTCGATGCCGGTGTCGGCGGCTCCACGGCTCGTGCTCTTGCTGGTGTGCTGGCCGATCTTGCCGCTACGCATCAAGTGATTGTCGTAACCCACTTGGCGCAAGTCGCCGTCATGGCCGACAAGCATTATGTTGTCAGCAAGGAGCCGGGCGATGTTCCCCAGACGCATTTGGACGAGGTAACCGGCGAAGCGCGTACCGCCGAGATTGCCCGCATGTTGAGCGGCGATCAGTCCGAGGCAAGCTTGGCCCACGCAAAGCAGATGCTCGAAGAAGTTCGAGGCTAGGTCGTATCAGCGGTGTTGGTGGGACAAAATAGACTGAAATTTTTTGTCCCACTACGCGTTTTACTCAACGACCTTGTCCGGCTGGATGAGCTCCTCGTAGTAGCTGATATGTTCGCGAGCGTCTTCAATCTCGGGCAGCAGGAAGTTGTAGATAACTTCGATGATCATCGTGGCGCTGATCTTGGAGAACGCAAAGTCGCCCGTCGTCAGCAGCGCTTCGTGGTTGACGGTATTAAAAGTGTAGTCTGCCAGGCGCGCGAGCGGGGATTTGCTGTCGCTGCTGATGACGACTACGGTTGCGCCGCAGTCGCGAGCCGCTTTTGCCATGCGATTCAGTCGGCGCGACTTGCCGGAGTTTGAGATGAGCACGATGACGTCACCCGGGCGCAACGTGAGCGCAAAGCCGATTGATGTCTCGCTAATGGTGCTCGCCATGCAGCGCAGGCCCAGCTGCGAAAACTTAAACGTCGCATCGAGCGCGACCGCGTTCGTATTGCCCACAGCCGCAAACTCAATAACCCCTGCATGCTTAAGGGCATGCACAACAGCCGCCAACGTATCGTGGTCGATCCCGTCGATGGTCGCATTAAGCTCGCTCACCTTGGCAGCCAGGATGTTCTTAAGGCTCTGCTCCATATTGTCGAGCGAGACTTCGTCAGTCAGGCCCTCGTTGCGCTGGCTTTCCAAATCCCTCGCCAACGAAAACTGAAAGCTGCGGAAGCTGCCAAAGCCAAGCTTGCGGCAGAAGCGCGAAACGGTCGCCTCGGACGTGGCGGCGGCGCGCGAGAGCTGAGCCGCCGTGAGGCGTGGCGCCTCGGACTGGTGCTCCAATATATAGTCGACAATACGCTGCTCAGACTCGCTGTATCCCTGATGGGTACTAATGAGGGAAAGTGCGCTCTTGCTACTATCGGTCATGGATGGCTCCTGGTTGGCATGAAAATCGGACTCGTTTTGTAATGTCATAGTATAGGGGGATTTTCAATTACAAGATACACCTTGCCGTTTCAAGTGTTGATGGTAAACTTTCACCTACCGTTTACGGTTATGAAAGAACCTTTCACCGGAGAATTGCGCCTTGTCTCTTCTCACGCGGACGGTAGGTTGGTATCTTTCAGTTGTGGAAAAGCGCGCAAGGACGCGCGTGTAGGGGAGCGCCTGCGGGCGCAAAACTTAAAAAGGAGGGACACATGGCTAAGTTTGACATCATCGCCGCCACCGGTTGCCCGACCGGCATCGCGCACACCTTCATGGCGAAGGAGGCGCTGGAGAAGGCAGCTGCCGAGCGAGGTCTGACCATTAAGGTCGAGACCCATGGCCAGGTCGGTGTCGAGAACGAGCTCACCAAGAGCGAGATCGCCGGTGCCAAGGCCGTCGTCGTCGCAGCCGATAAGGATGTCCAGGCTGAGCGTTTCGCCGGCAAGCCCATGGTTTCCGTCGGTGTTTCCAAGGCCCTGTCCGTTGAGGCCGCCGGTAAGCTGATTGACCGCGCGCTCGCCGCCAAGGGCGACAGCACGGTTGCAGTCGCTGCCGATGTCGAGGACGAGGCCGAGGAGAAGGAGTCCATCGGCCACGTCATCTACAAGCACCTTATGAACGGTGTCAGCCATATGCTGGTCTTCGTCGTTGCCGGTGGTGTCCTGACCGCCGTCTCGTTCCTGTGGGGCATTACGTCCTTCGATTCGACGGCGTCTGACTACAACAGCTTTGCTGCGATGCTCAAGATCATCGGCGGCATCGCCATGAACCTCATGGTTCCGGTGCTTTCCGCCTACATCGCCGAATCCATCGGCAAGCGCCCGGCGCTCGTCCCTGGTTTTGTTGCCGGTATGATCGCCATTCAGGGCCTGCCTGTTAACGCCGAGACCGGCATGATCGACGCCGGTGGCGCCGGCGTGGGCTTCGGCTTCCTGGGCGGCATCGTCGGCGGCTTCCTCGCTGGCTATGTCATCCTGCTGCTCGAGAAGGTCTTTGCCGGTCTGCCCAAGAACCTGGACGGCCTCAAGGCTATCTTCCTGTACCCGCTGTTCTCGACGGCTATCGTCGGCCTGGTCATGCTCGGCATTTCGGGCCCCATGGCTGCCATCAACACCGCCATGATGGATTTCCTCAAGGGCCTGTCCGCCTCTGGCGCCGTTGTCCTGGGTCTTGCCATCGGCTGCATGTGCGCCTTTGACATGGGTGGCCCGGTCAACAAGGCTGCTTACGTCACCGGTACTGCTATGCTCACCGAGGCACTGGCTGCCGGCGTTGGCACCGATACCTACAACTTTGGCACCAACTTCATGGCTGCCGTCTCTGCCGCCTGCATTGTTCCGCCGCTGATCACTACCTTCGCTGTCGTTGTCGGCAAGAAGTACTTCAGCCAGGAGGATCACGACGCCGGTATCGTCAACCTCATTCTTGGTTGCACCCACATCACCGAGGGCGCCATTCCGTTCATGACCAAGAACATCTGGCCGGTCATGCCCATCATGATGCTCGGTTCCTCCATCGCCTCGATCCTGACCATTATGTTCAACGTCCACGATCCGGCGCCCCACGGTGGCTTCCTGGTCCTGCCCGTTGTCGAGAACGGTCCGCTGTGGGTCCTCGCGATCCTCATCGGCGCTGTGGTCGGTGGCATCCTGTTCGTGGCCTTCAAGAAGTACGACTTCGAGAAGAATCAGAAGGCCGCTCCTGTAGCCAAGCCGGTTGAGGCTTCCAAGGCCGCTGCCGTTGAGGCCCCTAAGGCCGAGGCTGCCGACTTCGTGAAGGTTGAGAATGTCTTTGTCGCCGAGGACTTCGCTTCTCGTGACGAGGCTCTGAGCTTCGTTTCCAACCAGGCTGTCAAGGCCGGTATCGCCAGCGACGCCGACGCTGTGATGAACGCCTTCCTGGCCCGCGAGGCCGAGGGCACCACGGGCATGATGGAGGGCTTCGCCATTCCGCATGCCAAGTCCGACGCCATTACCGAGGCTGCCGTCATCGTCGTTAAGGACGAGTCCGGCGTGACCGGTTGGGACACCATGGACGGCGCTCCCGTCAACGTGGCTATCGCCCTGCTCATCCCGGGTGCACAGGCTGGCACCACGCACCTTAAGATCCTGTCCAAGGTCGCCGAGGCGCTCATGGACGAGGGCTTCCGTGCCACCGTTAAGGGTTCCACCGACGCCGCCGAGATCGCCAAGACGATCAACGCCCGCCTGGTCTAATCCCACAGTACGCGAATAACATCGCCCCCTGTAACAAAGGCGAGGACTCCACCAGGAGCCCCCGCCTTTTTCTATGCCCTCCCATAAGTTACGGTGAAATGGGGACTGTTTAAACGATTCAACCCCAAATTCAGTCCCTATTTCACCGCAACTTACAAAAGGGCATAGAGTGGGCTGCCTATCGAGTCTTTGTCGCGAACAAGTCATCAGCCAGAATTCCGTTCGCACGATATTACTTTGGACCGACCGAGTTTCCGCAGCTTGCTCGCCCCGGACCCCGCGCGCGGGGGCCATGAGATTTATCGCGAGTTCCGCACGAGCCGAAGAGCACTTAATGTGCTCTTCGTGCGAGCAGGACTGTAGAGCAGGAAATCTCATGGGTCCGCGCGCGGGGTACGGGGCGAGCAAGCGGACAGAACAGACAACTGTCCAACAATTCGTGCGAAACACAATGAAAAACCGTTTGATGTGAGTTAATATAAACAACGTCGTGAATCTGACTCCTGCCACATGCATGACAGGGGTTAAACACAAAAAAGGAGTCAACTATGGTTTCTGAGAAGGCTACCCTCGTTAATCCTCAGGGTCTGCACATGCGTCCGGCTGGTCTGTTCGCCTCCACCATGGGCAAGTACGCCTGTGACGTGACGGTCGTCACCCCCGAGAAGGAGGTCAACGGCAAGTCCCCGATGGCCCTCATGGCTGCTGGTATCCCCTGCGGCACCGAGGTCGAGGTCAAGTGCGACGGCGCCGACGAGGCCGAGGCTCTGGCTGCTGCCATCGAGCTCATCAAGAGCGGTCTTGGCGAGTAGAACTCAAACGGGTCGCATGTTGAACAACTAAGTTCATATTTGGGGGCGCAGTGACCTGTCTTAAGGTAGCTGCGCTCTTTTGTCATGGATATGGCAAAACGCTTTATCACATGACACGGAGAGAGGAATGGGAATGTATCAGGGAGTCAACGCTTCCGAGGGCATCGGTATCGGCACCGTCATGGTCGCCGTCGATCCCGACTTGACGTTTGAGCCGCACGAGGTTGCTGATTCGGCAGCAGAGAAGGAGCGCTATCAGACCGCTCTTTCGGTCTTCTGCGAGAAGACTCAGGCTCAGGCCGACCACATGAAGGAGACGGTGGGCGAGGCCGAGGCCGAGATCATGAGCGGACACATTGTCCTGGCTCAGGATCCGGGCATGACCGACGCCATCAACGCCGCCATTGACGGCGGCACCTGCGCCGAGCAGGCGCTCATGGACACCTCGACCATGTTCGAGAACATGTTCCTGTCCATGGACGACGAGATGTTCCGTCTGCGCGCGGCCGACATCGCCGACATCCGCACCGGTATTCTGGCCGAGCTGCTGGGCAAGGAGGTCGTCGACCTTTCCGTCCTGCCCGAGAACACCGTCGTTGTCGTGCACGACCTCACGCCGTCCATGACCGCCACGATCGATAAGGCCCACGTTGCCGGTATCGTCACCGAGACTGGTGGCCGCACGTCGCACTCCGCAATCATTGCGCGCGCCCTCGAGATCCCGGCTGTCCTTTCGGTTTCCAACAGCTGCACCGCACTGCGCAACGGCATGACCGTTGTCGTCGACGGTGGCAAGGGTATCGTCGAGGCCGATCCCGATGAGGAGACGCTCGCCGCTTACACTGCCAAGGCCGAGGCTTTCGCTGCCGAGAAGGCGGCTCTCGAGGCCTTCCGCGGCAAGCCGTCCGTGACTGCCGACGGCATCAAGAAGATCATTGCCTGCAACATCGGCAACCCCGATGACGTGCCCAACGCGCTCGATCACGACGCCGAGGCTATCGGCCTGTTCCGTTCCGAGTTCCTGTTCATGGACTCTGCTGAGCTTCCTTCCGAGGAGGAGCAGTTCAACGCCTACCGTAAGGTCGCCAGCGCGCTCAAGGGCGCTCCGGTCATCATCCGCACGCTCGATGTGGGTGGCGACAAGGAGATTCCGTACCTGCACATGGTTAAGGAAGAGAACCCCTTCATGGGCTTCCGCGCCGTGCGTTACTGCCTGGCCAACCCCGACCAGTACAAGGTCCAGCTCCGCGCCCTGCTGCGTGCCAGCGCCTTCGGTGACGTCAAGATCATGATCCCGCTCGTCACCTGCGTCGAGGAAGTCTTGGCCGTCAAGGAGCTTGTCGAGCAGTGCAAGGCCGAGCTGACCGAAGAGGGTCGCAAGTTCAACGAGAACATCGAGGTCGGCATCATGGTCGAGACGCCTGCCGCCTCGCTGCTCGCTGACCGCCTGGCCGAGGTCGCCGACTTCTTCTCCATCGGTACCAACGATCTGATCGGCTACACCATGTGCGCCGACCGTGGCAACGACACCATCTCCAACCTGTACCAGGTTTATTATCCCGCCGTGCTCCGCTCGCTCAAGAACATCATCGAGAGCGGCGTGAAGGCCGGCATCATGGTCGGTATGTGCGGCGAGGCCGCTGCCGATCCGTTGCTCGAGCCGCTGCTGATCAGCTGGGGCCTGGCGGAGTTCTCGATGAGCGCTCCGTCCATCCTGCGCGCCCGCAAGACCATCAGCCAGTGGACCAAGGCCGAGTGCGACGAGCTCGCCGAGAAGGCGCTCGCCTGCAACACCGCTGCCGAGGTCAAGGCACTGCTCGAGTCCGCAGCTCGCTAATTTGGTATCAGAGGTAACCGCGTGGTTGGAATGGGCCGGCCACGCGGCCCTCACATATACAGGGGGTACTGTAAATGTTCTACACGCTAACCGCTAACCCGGCTGTCGACATGACGGTTTCGAGCTCTCCGCTCGAGCCCGACGAGAACGTCCGCACCGGCTCGGCCAGCTACACGGCTAACGGCAAGGGCCTCGACGTGTCCTTCGCCTTTAAGAAGATGGGCGTCGACACCGTCGCGCTCGGTTTCTTCGCCGGCTTCACGGGCAAGTTCATCGTCGAGGAGGTCATGAACCTGGGTTGCCTCTGCCGCCCGGTCTGGACCGACGGTATCACGCGCATCAACACCTACGTCAACGATGGCCAGCACGAGTACGGCATCCTGAACCCCGGTGCTCCGATCACGCCGCAGCATCAGGAGGAGCTCTACAACATCCTGGACACCGCGGGCGACCTTGAGTGCCTGATCGTCTCCGGCTCCGTGCCTCCCAAAGCTACGCCCGACTTCCTGGCTCAGGTCATGGAGCACGCTCAGGCCCGTGGCGCCGACGTCGTCCTGGACCTGTCCTCCGACAAGCTCAAGGAGCTCGCTCACAAGAAGCCGCTGCTCATTAAGCCGAACCATCACGAGATGAAGGCTATCTTCGGCGTGCCGGTCGACACCGACGACGAGGTCCGCGTTGCCATGAAGCTGGCTCACGAGGCCGGCGTCCAGAACGTGCTGCTCACCCGTGGTAGCCGCGGTGACGCTTACTTCTCCAACGGCGAGGACATCTGGTATGCCAAGCGTGAGTTCAACATCAAGCTTGTCTCTTCCGTCTGCGCCGGCGACTGCACCCTCGCTGCGTTCCTGCACAAGTGGTACAGGGATCGCGACAACGTCGAGGAGGCCATGAAGCTCGCTATGGCCACCGGCGCCAACGTTGCTGAGTCCGTCGGCATCGGCGACTTTGGTCACGTCGACGAGTACAGCAAGCGCGTTGCCGTTCGCAAGCTCGATCGCAAGTAAGCGAAACACGACAAACTCGTGCGCATACGGCGTCCCGGTTTCGACCGGGGCGCCGTTTTTTTGTCCCACTCGAACCTCGGAGCCGCGCTTCACGCGTTCCACACCGTTCACCGAGTTGTTGTAGCCTTTTGCCGAAGCGTGGAATATACTTTCATTAACACGTTGCTTCGTGAAAGGAACATTCATGATTTACACGCTTACTGCAAATCCCGCTATTGACTACAACATCTCCTGCGATGGCTTGTCCGCCAACACCGTTACCCGCACCCGTAACGCTGTCTACACCCCCAACGGCAAGGGTCTCAACGTTTCGTTTACGCTCGACCACTACGGCGTCGACACCACGATCCTGGGCTTCTTCGCCGGCTTCTCGGGTGAGTATATCGTTAAGGGCGCCGAGGCTCTGGGCGTGCCCGTCAAGCCCGTGTGGACTGACGGCATCACGCGTGTTAACGTGTTCCTCAACGCCGGTCCCGACACCGAGTACAACATGGTCAACGCCGGTGCCGCCATCAACGAAGCCAACGAGCAGGAGATGTTTGAGCTTATCGATTCGCTCGATGACATGACCTGCCTGGTTATCAGCGGCTCGCTGCCCCCCAACACCTCCGAGAGCTTCCTGGCAGAGGTCCTGCGTCGTGTGAAGGCGAAGGGCGCCGAGTTCGTGCTCGATATCTCGAGCCATCAGCTGGCCGACCTCATTGCTATGGAGCCGTTGCTCATTAAGCCTAACGACGACGAGCTGCTCGACATCTTTGGCATTAAGGTGAGCGGTGGCGACGACGAGTCCGTCAAGGGCGCCATGGCCGAGCTGCACGCCAAGGGCGCTAAGAATGTACTGCTGACGCTCGGCGGCGACGGCGCGTACTTCTCCAACGGCGAGCACATCTGGTTTGCCAACCGCACTTTCGACGTCAAGCTGCTGTCGACCGTCTGCGCGGGCGACTCCTCGCTGGCCGCCTTCCTGTCCGTGTGGCACGACGCCCCCGAGCGCGTCGAGGATGCCCTGCGCCTCTCGATGGCCACCGGCGCCAACGTGGTCGAGTGCCCGGGTCTGGGCGATTTTGCCAAGGTCGATGAGTATCAGAAGGGTATCGCCATTCGTCAGGTCTGCTAGCCGCATCGAATAACCGTAGCCGTACACCCGCTTTGGATTTCCGAGGCGGGTGTTTTTTGCGCGCTGAGTGTATGTGGCGTCTGCTGTCTCGTTTAATCGAATCGACGACGCGATTGCGTGTGCGCGCTTTCCCGTTTCTTGTTAGACTTCTTGAGAACCATCGATCAACGCTCGCAAGTGCAGGAGGCCATAGGCATGTGCAATGTTTCGCTCAACGGTACGCAGCCGACCGATGCCTCCATCCGTGTCCTGCGTGCGCTTGAGGCAGCCGGTCTTGAGGCTTGGTACGTAGGCGGTTGGGTACGTGATGCCCTGATGGGGCGCCCCAGCCACGATGTTGACATGTGCTGCAGCGGCCCGTGGCAGGAGTCCAAAGCGGCGCTCGAGGCGGCTGATATTGCCGTGGTTGAGTCGGGCATCAAATTTGGCGGCATCACGGCTATTTACGATGGCGAGCGTATTGAGGTCACCACGTACCGCCTGGATGGTTTTTATACCGACGGTCGTCATCCCCAGAGCGTGGAGCGTGCGGCGTCGCTTGAGGACGATCTGGCGCGTCGTGACTTTACCGTTAACGCTATGGCCTGGCATCCCGAGCGCGGTCTTGTCGACCGCTACGATGGCCAGGGCGACCTGAAGCGTAAGCTTATCCGCGCTGTTGGAGATCCCAAGCGTCGTTTTAACGAGGACGCGCTTCGCATGCTGCGCGCGGTGCGTTTTGCCTGCCGTCTGGATTTTATGATCGAGCCTAGGACCAAACAGGCACTTGCCGAGTGCGCGCCGCTGCTCGATGCTGTGGCGCGCGAGCGCGTGGGCATTGAGCTCGAGGGCATCCTTTCGACGGGCCACGGGGGAGACGCGATGCTGCGCTACCCCGAGCTTGTTTGCGCCGCCGTGCCCGAGCTCGCGTCCGCTCGCGGGTTTGATCAGCGCAGTGTCTATCATGCGTTTAACGTCTACGAGCATATCGCCCGCGTGCTGACGGTGGCAGGGGAGCTGGCGCTGTGCGACGGCGTCGCGCCCTCGTCGAGCCTTATGTGGGCGGCGTTTTTGCACGACGTTTCCAAACCCGAGTGCTTTACGGTCGATCACGACGGCAGCGGACACTTCTATGGTCATCCCGAGCTCGGCGCCAAGAAGGCGCGTGTCATCATGGATCGCCTAGCGCTCTCGCACGATTTGGTGCGCGATGTGTGCCTACTGATCAAATACCATGACAAGCCGCTGCGTCCAGAGCGCTCCTGCCTGCTCAATATGATGCGCGCGCTTTCGGGCGAGGGTGTCGATACGCCGCGTCTGATAGACGAACTCATGGACCTTAAGCGTGCCGACACGCTCGGCAAGGCGCCCTCGTGCTTCTATTATGTCGAGACGATCGAGGAGATGCGTACGCTCGCCCACGATCTGCTGCAGGCGGGGGAGCCCTATACGCTCAAGATGCTTGCCATCAACGGCGGCGACCTGATTCGCGCCGGCGTCAAGCCGGGGCCGGAGCTGGGACAGCTTCTCAACGCCGCCCTCGACGCCGCGATCGAGGACAACATCCCCAACAACCGCGAAGCCCTCCTGACTCATCTGCACCTAGGGTAGCTAAAATAGCTCCGTCCCAAATTAACTACCCACCTGACCTGCGCTTTCCATAACCTGCCGACAAATTTTCGGCAATTTGGAATTTCTTCTTGCGCTTGCGTTTTTTGTCCCGTAATATATATCCTCGCAGCACGGCAGTGCAGATGTCATGTGGCCCGTTCGTCTAGCGGTTTAGGACGCCGCCCTCTCAAGGCGGAGATCACCAGTTCGAATCTGGTACGGGCTACCATGAATCTGAGACCCGGGCTTCCAGCGGAAGCCCGGGTTTTTTATTTCCGAGCAAACCATCTGCAATTCCCATTTGCCCCATAGCTTTACGTTCTGCTTGTGGCCCTTGCGGGTACAATATGCAAGATATTTGGACGGTCAGAAGGAGCCTCATGACGGAGTCCTCTCAGCATACATCTAAGCCCCAGGTCGAGGTTGAGGCCTCGGGCGGCGATGACAACAAGGGTGCACGCCGCGGTGCCATTTTTATCGGCGTCGTGCTGGTTGGCTATATCGTTTATCTGATTGTGACCGGTCAGATGGGACAGTTCTGGGCTGCCATGTCGAGCGTTCAGGCGCCGTGGCTCGTTGCTGCATGCTTTTGCATGTTCCTGTACCTGTTCTTTGGCATCGTTGCCTATGCGATCGCCGTCTGGCTCGATCCCAACTCGCCCGTCGGCATTCGCGACCTGATCTCGGTCGAGGCGAGCGGTATCTTCTTTGGCAACCTGACGCCCATGATGATGGGCTCCACGCCCGCCCAGATCTACCGCCTGACCAAGGCAGGCCAAAATGTCGGTGAGGCCGGTGCCACGCAGTTCACGCGCTTTATCGTGTATCAGTTTGGCCTCGTTGCCTGGGGCGCCATTCTGCTGCTTGCCCGCATGCCGTTTTTCGCCGAGCGCTATGGCGACATGACGCTGCTGTGCGTCTTTAGCTTTGGCGGTCACTGTTGCATTCTGCTTGGCATCTTTGCCGTCGCGCTCATGCCCAAGACCGTCACGCGCGTCGCGCACTGCATTATCAATTGGCTCGAGCGAATGGGCGTCTCGGCCACCAAGATTGAGGGCTGGCGTACGTTTGTCGACTGCGAAATCTACTCTTTCTCCGAGAAGTTCAAGCTTTCAGCCGGCCACTTTTCATCCATGCTGCTCACGGTGGTCATCACCATGTTGCAACTCGCGTTTTTCTACCTCGTGCCGTATTTCCTGATGCTTGCCTTTGGCCACCACGAAGTCGACTTTTTCTCGGTCATGGCCGCGAGCGCCTTTGTTCAGCTCCTGAGCTCTGCTGTTCCCCTGCCCGGTGGCACCGGCGGTGCCGAGGGCGGCTTCGCGCTGTTCCTGGGCCATTTCTTTGGGTCGGCGTCGACCGCCGGTTATCTGCTGTGGCGCCTCATTACGTTTATCGCGCCGACGATTTTGGCCGCGCCTCTGCTGGGCCTTAAGAGCGCTCACAACGAGAGTATCCACGCACGCTGGGATCGCGCGATGCGCAAGCTCGGACGAACGCCTCAGACGCCCTCTAAGCCTGCAAAGCCCCATCCTGTGAATGCGGTTACCGTGGATCCCAATCAGCATGCTCAGAAGGCTTCTAGGGCCGCCAAACCGTCGCATAAGGCCTATGTGCGCCAGACAGGCGACGGCATCCGTGTGTCCCCGGCTGCTTTGAACAAAAAGAAGCTCCCTAAGGCGTAACAGTTGGTCGTGCGTTCTTCATGTTGCCGGGCTTTTTTGTGTCGGATGGGGGATAATCCTCTTGCGTAGATTAACTCTCATCTGTTGATGAATGCTTGCATTCCGGAGGGACACGTCCATGGACACCAGCAAACCGCGCCTCGACCGCCGCATCGTTCGCAGCCGCAATGCCATCCTTTCTGCGTTTGAGCGCCTGCTGATGGATAAACCGCTTGCCGATATTACCGTGAGTGCCATCGCGCGTGAGGCAAATGTCGATCGTAAGACCTTCTACGTGCATTTTGGCACGGTCGACGGCCTGCTCGATGCCATCGCCGCCGATGTGGTGGAGATGATCGTCGACTCTGTCGAAAAGACGCTTTCCACTATGGGCAGTGACCCCAACGAGCGCGCCCTTGGAGCGGCAGCTACCTTCTTTAAGACCATCAACGAGGCACTTTGCAATAACCTCGTGCTCAATCGCCAGCTGATTGAAAACATCCCGCTCGACGATTTTATGACGCGCTTACGCGTGCCGCTCGAGCACGAGATTGTCGAGCGCGACCTGCTGCCCCACGGCCTCAAGGACGAGATGTTCGACTATTACCTGGCTTTTTTGCTTTCGGGCATTATCGGCATTTACCGTACGTGGGCGCTCTCCGATGGCTCGGTGCCCATTGAGCGCATCTCGGAGGTCGCAAACAATCTGACGTTGAACGGACTATCGAGTCTGGAATCTCGTTTCGAATAGCACTAGCGCCTTATCCCCCATGAGTTGCGGTGAAATAAGGACTGAATAGGCCTTTGAACAGCTTAAACACTCCCTATTTCACCGCAACTCGGGGGATTGCATTACTGGTAGCGCAGGCACTCCACGGGGTCGAGTTTTGCTGCCCGGCGGGCGGGGTAGAAGCCAAAAATCACGCCGATGCCGACTGAAACCGCAAAGGCGAGCAACACCGTCGTAAGGGAAAAGCTCGGCGTAATCGTCCCGCTGGCTCCAAACTCGCTCATAATGCTCGAGTTGGCGGCAAAAAACGCGAGCCCCCATGCCAGCAGATAGCCGATCACAACACCGAGAATGCCGCCGGTGATGCACAGTGCCGAGGATTCGGCCAAAAACTGAGAGGTGATATCACGTCGGCTTGCACCAAGCGCGCGGCGAATACCGATCTCGCGGATACGCTCGGTCACGTTGGTGAGCATCATATTCATAATGCCAATACCGCCCACGAGCAGCGAAATGCCGGCAACCGCTCCCATGATGAGCGAGAAGGCGCCCATAAAGGAATTGAGGGAGTCGATAGCGCTTTTCATGGAGGTCGCCGATACGCTATCGTACTCGTCGTCCTTCGAGATGCCCTTTATGCTACGCACCTTGGACTCGATGGTCTTGCAGAGCTTATCCATATCCGTGCCTTCGGCGGCGAGCGCCGTCACGCTCGGAAACGACGGATTGTCGTCGCCGTAGAGCTCGGCTATCGCGGCCCGTGGCATGTACAGGTTCAGCGAACCCATGGATTCGTTGCCACCATCGATAACGCCGACAATTTGCACTTCTCCGCTCGACACCTTGATGGTCTTGCCGAGTGCGTCCTGTTCGTTACCGTACAGCTGTTCGGCACCGCCGCGGCCGATGAGCGCCACGCGCGCACCGGATTTCGACTCGATACCGTTGTAGGTGCGCCCTGCGACGATCTTGCTGGCGCCCACGGCATCGAGCATGTCGCTATCGACGCCGTGAGCCATGACGGTATAGCTTTTATCCCCGACCTTGTACTCGGAATAGGCGCTGTCGACAATGCCTATCTGTTCGATTTGCGGCACCATCTTACGCAATTTCTCGACGTCCGAATCGGTGAGCTCTTGGGACGAATAGATCTGCACCATGCGGGCGGCGTTAAGACCCAGGCTGTTGACTAGGCTGTTTTGGATGCCTCCGATAAGCGAGGTCATGGCTATGACCGACGCGATTCCAATGACGATGCCCAGGATGGTGAGCAGGCTGCGTCCCTTGTTGGCCTCGAGCGAGTGAAGGGCTTCTTGGACAAGATCGCGGGTGCTCATGCCTTCGCTCCGTTCGGCTGATTGGTGGTTGTAGAAATCACAGGCAGATTGTTGACGGCCCCGCGTAGCGTATTCGGTGTATGCGCGATATATGCACCGTCATGGATTCGACCGTCGCGAATGGTCACGGCGCGGTCGGCCTCGGCAGCAATGCCGGGGTCGTGCGTAATGAGAACGATGGTCTTGCCGCGTTCCTGGAGCTTGTGGAAGGTTTCCATGACAAGCGCCCCGGTTGTCGAGTCCAGGTTTCCCGTCGGCTCGTCGGCCAAAATGATGGGTGGATCGTTGACAAGGGCGCGCGCGATGGCGACGCGCTGCATCTGTCCGCCCGAGAGCTCCGATATGCGATGATCCCAATGGTCGACCGGAAGCGTGACGGCTTGCAGCGCGTGCACGGCGCGCATCTCGCGTTGGCTACGCGGCACATTGGTGTAGGACAGCGGCAGCATGACGTTTTCGATCACCGTCAGGCGCGGCAGCAGGTTGAAGCTCTGAAAGACAAAGCCGATGCTCAGGGCGCGGACCTCGGTGAGCTCATCATCGTCGAGCTCGGCGACGTTGAGCCCTTGCAGGAAGTAATCGCCCGCCGTCGGTTTGTCCAGGCAGCCCAGGATGTTCATGAGCGTCGACTTGCCCGAGCCCGAGGGGCCGGTGATGGCGACGAACTCACCGGGATCTACTGCCAGGCTTACGTTATGCAGGATGTGGGCGCAACCGGCCTCGCTCTCAAAGATGCGGTGCACGTTGCGGATGTCGATGACGGGACGCATTACTTGCCCTCGTCGGCAGGCATGTTGTCGCCGCCGTCTGCCGTCATGCCTGTGCCGGTGTCCGTCACGATGGTGTCGCCGTCGCGTAGCTTGGTAACCGGGACGTCTGGGTTGATCTCGTTGCCCTGGTCGTCGCGCTTGACCTGGGTCTTGCCGACTACAGCCTCGTTGTCGTTTTGCGTCACGACGGTCACCTTCACGCGGCGCGTCTTTTTGCCTTCCGAATCGGTTGCCAGATTGACGTAATAGTGCTCGCCATCTTCGGTCATCAGCGCCATGGTCGGCACCATCACCACGTCGTCGAGCTTCTCGGTCACTACCGAGACCTCGGCAGTCATACCCGGCTTAAGGCGACTGTCGGGTGCTTCGATGAGGATGTCGACGTTAAAGGTCACGCTGCCGCCGCTCCCGGAGGAGGAGTCGGAGTTTGCCACCGAGGCGATAGCCGTGACGGTGCCTTGGCTCACGATATCGGGAAACGCGGGATAGGTCACGTTGGCGCTTTGGCCCACGGCAATTTTGGCGATATCCTTTTCGCCAACCTGAACCGTCACCTTCATCTTGGACAGGTCGGCGATTTGCATGCACTGTTTGCCGCCGCTCGTGTCGCCTTCGCCCATGATCATGCCTCCTGTTACCGTGGCGCCCACCTTGGCGTTGAGCTCCACGATGCTGCCCGAGCTCGGGGCCGTGACCGTACGGCTGGCGGCCTTGGCGTTCGCCTGATCGAGGTTTGCCTGGGCCGATGCGAGGCTGCGCTGCGCGGCCGATACGGCGTTCGTGTCCGCTGACGCGGCGGAGACGCCAGTCGCTGCGGAAGCTCCATCGACATCCGTCGTTGGGGCGACCTGCGCGGCAGCTGCGGCTTTCTTCGCGTTGGCGAGGTCTTCCTGTGCCGCTGTCACCGCGCGCTGCGCGTCGGCGACGTTGCGATCGAGCTCGTCGTTTTTAATGGTCATGAGCACGTCGCCCTCGTTGACGGACTGGCCGGCTTGCACGTTGATCGATGCCACCGTTCCGTCGACAGAAGGGGAGACCACCGAAGCCGAGATGGGCTTGAGCTGGCCTTTAGCCTCGACGGTGGTCGTAAACGTGCCCTCGGTGACCATGTCGGTCACCGGCCCGTTGGTACCTGCGGGCCGTGCGTTGATGACTAAGGTCACGACAACGGCGATGAGCACAATGGCGGTCACGACGCCGGCCGCAATGCCGCGTCGGATGAGCTTTTTGCGCCGACGCTCGGCACGCTTCGCCTTGAGCTTGGCGTAGGCCTCTTCGTCAGAAATCTCGGTTGTATCGCTTGTATTGCCGTTTTGCTGTGCGACGTGCACGTTTGTTATGAGGGGAAGTGTTTCGGTGGCACCCTCGGGCACTCGCTCGGCATCATTCGGTCCCGGGGTGATGGTGGGGACATTCGACATGGCGTCTCCTTTATAGAAAGTTCCTCGATAAGTATATGCGCCCGTCGCGAGAGGCGGGCGCATTATGGCGGTATCTTTCGGAACTGTTAGATTGGAGCGTCAGCTCCCCGTTGTGCGAAGGCGTGATTCCCTACGAGTGCACGACCACGCACAGGCCGACGCTGATGCAGTCGTGGAGCGCCTTGGCGTCGGCCAGGCGCAGGTTGATGCAACCGTGGCTGCCGCACCACTTGTACGACTCGGCGTTGTCGAAGCTCTTGTCGTTTTGCCAGGTGGCGTCGTGGAAACCGATCATATTGCCCTCGAACGGCATCCAATAGCTGACCGGGCTCTCGTATTTGGGCTTTCCGGTCTCGGGGTCTTTAGCACCGATGAGCTTGCTTGCGCCGTCGTTGCTGTTGATCTGCCACACGCCCTCCGGGGTGGCGTCTTCGCCCGGTTTGCCGGAAATAAAGTTGGCCTCCCACACGATATTGCCGTTCTCGTCGTAGTAGCGCGCGTGCTGCTCGGACAGGTCGACGTCGATATAGGCCTTCCAATCGGGCTCGCCCTTGGCGGTAAACGTGTCGGCCTTCTTGGAGTACGAAATCTCGATATCGCCGGTCTGCTTGTTATTGATAGCGTCCTCGACCTGCTTGGCGAGCGTGTCGCTGTCGATGGACCAGCCAAAGTCTCCGCCCTCGACAGCGCACTCCTTGCCGTCGGCGCGTGTCCACCAGCGGGTGGATCCCACGGTGTTAAAGCCGTTAGCGAGCTCGGCGGCCCAGCTGCCGATCTGCGACGTATCGAGCGTGGGGTTGGCCGGATCGGCAAAGCTGATCCACTGCAGCACCGAGCTGCCGTCCACTTTACCGGCATCATTGCCGTTGAGCTTAAGGGTCACGTTGACGCCCAGGAAGTTGTTGGCGGCATCGCACGCAGCCTGAATCTGGTCGTTGGTGAGGGTGCCGTTGAGCGGTTCGTAGGCGTCGTTGCCGATCTTGGTGATATCGACGTTCTCGGCGAGCGACGCGAGCTCGATCTCGGCATATTTGATGACATGCTCGCGGTCGATCTTCTCGTTGGAACGGGCCTTCTCAACGGTGAACTTGCCGGCCTTCTCGTCATAGGAGCTGGTGGCCTCGAAGGTGCCCGAGCGGCCCTCGTTGAACTCGTCGATGGCGCTGCCCAGGTCCTCCTCAAACTGCTTTTGGTCAAAGGCATCGGAGAGCATGGACAGGTCGACGTCCTGGTCCAAGTCGACCGAGCCGTTCTTGGTGGCGCTAACGGTTTTGCCGCCGAGCGACGCGATGAGGCGCGATGGCCACAGCAGCGGCTCGTTTTTGCTGATAATCTCGTGGGCGGCTTCTTCGCCATCGACGATGGGCTCGTCGGACTCGGGCTGGTAGGTCCAGCTAAAGTCATCGCCCGACACGGTGAGCTTGTAGTGCTTCCATGCCGAGTTGACCTTGGTGGCTGCCGAAGATGCGTTAGAGAGCGAGATGTCGACGCCGGCGATGGTAGTGTTGGGGTAAGCGACCTGCGAGAACGCCACGACGCCTACGATGTAGACGATCGCAACGAGGCCGAGGACGACAAAGAGGGCCGTCTTTCCGCCCGACTTGCTGCTTTTGTTGGTGTGCTTGTCCGCGGGTCCGCGATTGCTTGCCGCGCGAGCGTGCGAAGGGCCCTGCTTGGGGGCGGCACCTTGTGCGGAACGCTGCTGATATTGTTGATGCGGCTGGTATTGACGCTGATTCGGGCGCTGAGAGGCATTGGCCGGGCCGTGTTGTTGGCTGTGAGCCGGCGCGATGGGGCGCGGCGATTGGACGCCGCCAGTATGCCTACTGGGCTGTTGCGGATCGGGAATCATGTTGCTGCGGTCGATTTGCGACATCGTTTATATTTCCTTCGAGTTTCGACTTGCGGCTCATCGTGTTTTAACTGGGCTTGCATTATAGCGATTAGCCTGTTGTTTGTGGTGCGGAAACAGTATCAGTTTGGAGAAGTCTGCCTATCCGCATATGCCGCATTTGGCGCAGGCAGAAAGCGCGGCCGGGGCTTGAGCTATGCCGCCCTTGGCCGTCTCGCGCAGGGTTGCCGGCAGGGCGTGGCCCACCGAGAGCATCACATGCGCCATCTGGTCAAACGGCACCAGGCTCTTGATGCCGGCGAGCGCGAGCTGGGCCGAGCTGAAGGCCGCGGCCACGCCGATGGCATTGCGGTTTTGGCACGGCACCTCAACAAGTCCGCCCACGGGGTCGCAAACGAGGCCTAGCAGATTGCTCAGCGCGATGGAACTGGCGTCGAGTGCCTGCTCGGGGGTGCCGCCGAGCATCTGCACCAGCGCGGCGGCGGCCATGGCGGCGGCGCTTCCCACCTCGGCCTGGCAGCCGCCCTCGGCGCCGGCGACGCAGGCGCTCGTGGTGAGGTTGAGGCCGATGGCAGCAGCACAGTAGAGGGCGTCCATGACCTGCTCGTCGTCGAGCTGCAGGTGGTCGGCAAGCGCCAGTACGCAGCCGGGCACGACGCCCGCGGAGCCTGCCGTGGGGGCGGCGACGATCACGCCCATAGTGGCGGAGCGCTCGAGCACGGCCATCGCGCGGGCCACGGCATCGGTCTGAACGGTGCCCATCAGGTTTGTGCCCAAATCGTTACGGCCGGTGGCATCGACGAGTTTGGCCTCGCCGCCGATGAGCCCGCCGAGCGAGCGCTGCGGATTGGCGATGGGTGCCGTGGTCTCGTCCTTCATGACTTCGAGCACGCGACGCATGGTGGCGACGGCGTGCTCCTCGCCGGTGAGGCGCGCCTCGCGTACGGCCATGACGGCGCCGATGTTGAGTCCCAGCTCCTCGCAGGCGTCAAGCAGCTGCTCGCCGTCATCGAAGATCTCCTTGGCCGAGACGCCGGGGGAGAGCGATGAGGCCGAACCGGGAAGCTCAATGAAGGTGGCGTAGTCGATGTTGTCGAGTTTTCGCAGCAGGGGGACGACGGTATCGTCGGGGGCGCCGTCGGTCTCAAAGACGGAGTAGGCCTGGCCGCCCACCTCGGTGCGGTAGGTGCGGCAAAACGCGATGTTTACATGCGCGTAGGCGAGCAGGTTGGTAAGTGCTGCGAGCACGCCGGGGACGTCCTGATGCGCCACGAAGAGCGTGGAATACATGCCCGAGATGTCGACGCCGACGCCGTTGATGCGGCTGATGCGCATCTTGCCGCCGCCTAGGCTCTCGCCGCGGACCTGTGCCGTGGCACCCCTGTCGTCGACCATGTCGATATCGACGGTGTTGGGGTGGATGGAGGCGTCGTCGCCCTTAATGTCAAAGTGATATTCGAGGCCTTGCTTGCGTGCGAGGTCGAAGGCCTGCTTGATGTTCTCGTCGTCGGTGTCGAGGCCCAGGATGCCCGCGACAAGTGCGCGGTCGGTGCCGTGTCCGCGGTAGGTGTGCGCGAAGGAGTTCCACAGGCCAAAGGTAACCTTGGTGATGCGGCCCTCGAGCAGGCTGGCGGCAACCTGGGCGCACCGCAGGGCGCCGGCGGTGTGCGATGAGCTGGGGCCGACCATGACGGGGCCCAAGATCTCGAATGCCGAGGTCGTAGCTAGTGTTTGCGGCTTGCCTGCCATGGCTGCTCCTTTGTTTTGTCCCATCGTCCCGAGGGCGGGGCATACTCTGTCCCGCCGTTCCGAGGGCTTTAGTATTTGGTCGCCTGCTCGGACAGTCCTGCTCGCACGGAGAGCACATTAAGTGCTCTCCGGCTCGTGCAGAACTCGCGATCGACCAAATACTAAAGCCCTCGGAACTTAGGATACATGGTTGCAGTCGCTCTGCTGCAAAATTTATCGGCCTGTGAACTATTCCATGTCCCATGTCGGCCATCTTCACCATCGGTTAATAAAAAAGAGGTACCGGTTGTTCCGGTACCTCTTATTGGTGTGTGTTTATTTGGCTGTGGCTTTTCTCGTTAGCTTACAGGCCGCAGGCTGCTTTGAGTTCTTCGACTCGATCGGTCTTCTCCCAGGTGAAGTCGGCGTCTTCTCGGCCGAAGTGGCCGTAGGCTGCCGTCTTCTCGTAGATCGGTCGACGCAGGTCCAGGTCGCGGATGATCGCGCCCGGGCGCAGGTCGAAGGTCTTCTCGACGGCCTCGACGATCTTGTCCTCGGCAACATGCGCGGTACCGAAGGTGTCGACCATGATCGACAGCGGCTTGGATACGCCGATGGCGTAGGCCAGCTCGACTTCGCAGCGATCGGCCAGGCCAGCGGCGACTACGTTTTTGGCGACCCAGCGCGCGGCGTACGCGGCAGAACGGTCGACCTTGGTGCAGTCCTTGCCGCTAAAGGCGCCGCCGCCGTGACGGCCGTAACCGCCGTAGGTGTCGACGATGATCTTACGGCCGGTGAGGCCCGTGTCGCCCATGGGGCCGCCCACGACAAAGCGACCGGTGGGGTTCACATAGATGTCGGCGTTGTCCCACGGCATGTTCTCGGCAGCCATGACGGGGGTGATGACGTGCTCGATGAGGTCGTTCTTGATCTTGCCCATATCCTCGATCTCGGCGGCGTGCTGCGTGGAGATGACGATGGTCGTGACCTCGACGGGCTTGCCGTCCTCGTAGCGCACCGTGACCTGGGTCTTGCCGTCGGGGCGTAGGTAGGGCAGGGTGCCGTCGTGGCGCACGGTGGCAAGGCGCTCGGCCAGGCGGCTCGCCAGGTAGTGCGGCATGGGCATGAGGGTCTTGGTCTCGTTGGAGGCATAGCCAAACATCATGCCCTGGTCGCCGGCGCCGATCAGGTCGATCGGGTCGGTGGTGGCGCCGGTCTGGGTCTCGAAGGACTCGTCGACGCCCTGGGCGATATCGGGCGACTGCTCGTGGATGAGGCTCATAACGCCGCAGGTATCGCAGTCAAAACCGAACTTTGCGCGGTTGTAGCCAATGCGGCGGATAACGCCACGGGCAATCTCCTGCACGTCGACGTAGGCCTGGGTGCGGATCTCGCCGGCAACGATGACCGTGCCGGTGGTCACGAGGGTCTCGCAGGCGCAGCGGACGTTCTCAACGTTGGCGGGCACGCCGTTGGGCGCAATGTAGCCCTGCTCCTGCAGCTCTATTTCTTTAGCGAGGATTGCGTCGAGGACGGCGTCGCTGATTTGGTCAGCAATCTTATCGGGATGACCTTCGGTCACCGACTCCGACGTAAATACAAAGGACCCGTGTTGGGGTGGGATGGAACGAAGTTCTTCTGACATGATTGTCCTTTCAAAAACGTGTCCCGGCGACCGTTACCATTCCGCCGAGCTCTATATACAAGGGCACATCATATCGCGTTAATCGAATATTCACACCCTTTCCGCACCCACTCATTGGGGACAGACTTAAATGACCAGTCGGGTGCTTATTGGGTGGTCATTTAAGTCTGTCCCCAATGAGTGGGTCGGTGCCCTTTGTGCGGAGGTTGCATTGTTGCTTTATACTGGTGCGGTTAGACATCCATCCTGCAATCGAGGAGATATCCATGGCATCAGACGTTCGCGTCCGCTTTGCACCCTCACCCACGGGCAAGCTGCACATTGGCGGCGCCCGCACCGCTATCTATAACTGGGCTTTCGCCCGCGCAAACGGCGGCACGTTCATCCTGCGCATCGACGACACCGACCCCACCCGTTCCACCGACGAGAACACGCAGATCATTCTGCGCGCCATGCTTTGGCTTGGCCTGGACTGGGACGAGGGTCCCGAGGTGGGCGGCGACTATGGCCCCTACGCCCAGACCGAGCGCCTGGACCTGTACAAGCAGGCCGCCCAGAAGCTTTGGGACGAGGGCAAGGCCTATCCCTGCTTCTGCACCAAGGAGCAGCTCGACGCCGACCGTAAGGCCGCGCAGGAGCGCAAGGACCCCTTCCAGGGCTATCAGCGTCGCTGCCGCGATCTTGATCCCGAGGAGGCCCGTCGCCGCATCGAGGCCGGCGAGTCCTACGTCCTGCGCATCAAGGTGCCCGAGGACCGCGGCGACGTCGTCATCCACGACGCCGTCCACGGCGAGGTGACCTTCGATGCCAAGGAGCTCGACGACTTTGTCATCTTCCGCTCCGACGGCACGCCCACGTACAACTTCGCGACCGTCGTCGACGACGCCATGATGAAGATCACCCACGTCATCCGCGGCGACGATCACCTGTCCAACACCCCGCGCCAGGTCATGGTCTACGAGGCCCTCGGCGCGCCCGTGCCCACGTTCGCCCACATCTCCATGATTCTGGGCGCTGACGGCAAGAAGCTCTCCAAGCGCCACGGCGCCACCTCGGTGGAGGAGTACCGCGACGCCGGCTACCTGTCCGATGCCTTCGTCAACTACCTGGCGCTGCTCGGTTGGTCGCTCGACGGCGAGACCACGATCATCCCGCGCGACGTCCTGGCTAGCAAGTTCTCGCTCGATCGCATCTCCAAGAACCCCGCGACCTTCGACCCTAAGAAGCTCGATTGGGTCAACGCCGAGTACATCAACGGTATGTCCGACGCCCAGTTTGCCGACGAGATCATGGTCCCCGAACTGCACGAGGCAGGTCTCATCGAGGGCAACGTCGAGTACGGCGAGGACTGGATCGACGCGCTCGCTGCCATTGTCAAGCCGCGCACCAAAATGCCGGCCGACGCCGTTACCGTCGCCGCCCCCATCTTTGCCACGGCCGAGACGGTCGAGTATGACGAGAAATCCGTCAACAAGGGCCTGGCCAAGGAAGGCATGGGTGCCATTCTGGATGCCGCCAAGGCCGCGCTCGAGGGCGTGGACGAGTGGACGGCTGCCAACATCGACGCCGCGCTTGAGCCGCTGCCCGAGCAGATGGACCTCAAGAAGCGTGTTGTCTTCCAGGCTGTGCGCGTCGCCGTCTGCGGCAACATGGTGAGCCCCCCGCTGGGTGAGACCATGGCGCTCGTCGGCCGCGACGACTGCCTGGCGCGCATCGACCGCGCCCGCACGATGGCGCTGTAGCAGCCGCGTAAACGCATGTATCCGAGCCCCGCTCACCCGAGCGGGGCTCTTGTTTCTAAAGACGTATGGGATGGGAGGTACAGAGACCATGGCCGAGCAACTGTCACTGTTTGGTTCGCCGGAACCGGAGGAAGCTCCGAAGTCCGCGGCCCCCGTCGCCGCCCCGGCGCAGCCCGAGCCCGTATCCGAGCCCGTCGTCGCCTACGCGAGCGTGGTCCTGGACATTCCCGCCCGTGTGCTCTCCGAGCCATTCGCCTACGGCATTCCGCAGTCGCTCGCCAACGATGCCCAGGTCGGATCGACGGTCCTGGTTCATTTTGGCAACCGTGCGGCCGCAGGCTACATCGTCGACATTGCGCCCGAGCTTGCCAACCTGCAAGGTAACGACGCTCTCGATCCCGCGCGCATCAAACCTATCGAGGCTATCCTCAGCAAGCCGCTCTTTACCGCCGAGTCCGCCCGTATCGCACGTTGGATGAGCCGCGAGTACGTCGCGACGCTTTCCGAGTGCCTGCGCCTGTTCTTGCCCCCGGGCGGAAGCCCGCGCGTGGTCAAGGTCGATGACGGCGTGTGGACCGTTGAGCGCCCCGCCGTCAAACCCATCCAAAACCGTTGGGTCATGCTCACGCCCGAGGGTTTCGACTACACGCCGCCCAAGACCGCGGTCCGCCAGCGTCAGCTCATTGAGGCGCTCCAATGCGGCCCGGTCACGACGCGCGACCTCAACCTGCTCTACAACAGCATGTCGGCGACCATCAAGGCGCTCGAAAAACGCGGCGTCGTGGTGGTGGAGGAGCGCCGGGCGTGGCGTGGCTGTAGCGAGCAGACCACGCTGTCCTCCGCGAGCGGCAAAGCGCCGGTCTCGCTTACCAACGGCCAGCAGCAGGCCCTCGCGCAGATTGAGCGTGCCCGCCTTGACGCCCACGGCGACGTAGTCCTTGTCGATGGCGTTACCGGTTCCGGCAAAACCGAGGTCTACCTCTCGGCGATTGAGCGCGTGCTGGCGGCCGGCCGTTCGGCATGCGTGCTCGTGCCCGAGATTTCGCTGACGGCCCAGACCGTCGGCCGCTTCCGTTCGCGCTTTGGCGAGACGGTTGCCGTGTTCCATTCGCGACTTTCTGCTGGCGAGCGCCTGGACCAGTGGGATATGGTCGCCAGCGGTGCCGCGCGTGTGGTCGTGGGCGCCCGCTCGGCGCTCTTTTGCCCGCTCAGCGACTTGGGTCTTATCATCATCGACGAGGAGCACGAGACCAGCTACAAGCAGGGCTCCAGCCCGCGCTACCATGCGCGCGAGGTGGCTGCCGAGATGGCGCGCCGCTATCGCTGCCCGCTCGTGCTGGGCTCGGCCACACCTTCTGCGGAGGCCCTCGATCGCTGCCGCCGCGGCACGTACGGCGGCGCCACCTGGACGCGCGTCGAGATGCCTGAGCGCCCGGGAAATGCCGTGCTGCCCACGGTCCGCATTGCCGACCTGCGCCGCGAGTTTTCGCACGGCAGCCGCTCCATGTTCTCAAAACCGCTGATGGAAGGCCTGGAGCGCGTAGTCGAGCGCCGCGAGAAGGCCGTGCTGCTGCACAACCGTCGCGGCTTTGCGCCGTTCCTTATGTGCCGCGAGTGCGGCTGCGTCCCCACCTGCAATCACTGTTCCACCGCGCTCACGTATCACGAGCGCACCCATACGCTGCAGTGCCACACCTGCGGGTCGTCCTGGCGTGTGCAACCCTATCCGGCGCCCACGAGTCGTTGTCCCAAATGCGGCAGCCGATACCTTGCAAAAATGGGGCTGGGCACGCAGCAGATCGAGGACGCACTGCACCAGATGCTGCCCGACGACGTCGCCATCATTCGCATGGACGCCGATTCCACGCGCGGCAAGGACGCACACAAAAAGTTGCTCGAGCAGTTCGATGCCGTCGATTGCGCGGTGCTGCTGGGTACCCAGATGATCGCCAAAGGCCTCGACTTTCCCGAGGTCACGCTTGTGGGCGTGGTCAATGCCGACTTTGCCTTGAAGCTGCCTGATTTTAGAGCGGGGGAGCGCGCCTACGATTTGCTGGAGCAGGTCGCGGGCCGTGCCGGACGCGGCGATCGCCCCGGTGAGGTTATCATCCAGACCTACCTGCCCGAGGACCCGGTCATTCGCGCCGTCGCCGAGCACGACCGCTCGATCTTTACCGACTACGATCTGGACCAGCGCCGCGACGCGCTGTACCCGCCGTTCGTGCGCCTGGCCAACATCTTGGTATGGTCGACGAACGCGGATGACGCGCGAGACTATATCGGGCGCATCGCGAAGCTCCTCAAGCGTCGCTGGCATGCCGCCGCGCCTGACTTTTTGCGGGCGGGGAGCGCCGTGCCGCAGGTACTGGGCCCTGCTTCGTGTGTAATCGAGAGAGCCAAGGACCGTTACCGCTTCCATCTGCTTGTGAAGTCGCCGGTAGGGTACCATGTCTCTGATGATATCGACGCCTGCCTTAAAGAGGTAGGCTCCGTGCGCGGCGTGAGCGTGAGCGTTGACGTCGACGCCTATGATTTGATGTAACAACCCGAAAGGATGGTCATGGAAGCCAACGGAATCGTACTGTCGCCCGACCCTCGTCTGCGCCAGGAGTGCGCCGTCATCGAGGAGATCACCCCGGCGATCGAGGCACTTGCCGAGAAGATGAAGAAGATGATGTTCGACAACGGCGGCTGTGGCCTGGCTGCCCCGCAGATCGGTGAGCTTATTCAGCTCGTTACCATCGACTGCGACTATACCGATAAGAACGACTATGACCCGTACGTGCTTATCAACCCTGTCATTGTTGAGCAGAGCGACCATCTGGTGCCGTATAGCGAGGGCTGCCTGTCCATTCCCGGCATTAGCTGCGAGATCGAGCGTCCCGATCATGTCGTCGTCGAGGCGTACGACTTGGATGCCAACCTGATTCGCTATGAAGCAACGGGCGACCTGTTCTGCGTGTGCCTGCAGCACGAGATCGATCACCTGCACGGCAACACCATGTTCGAGCGACTCAAGCCGATGCAGCGCATCAAGGCAGTCAAGGAGTACCAGGACGCCCTGGCCCGCGGCGCTCGACCGGGCGAGACGGAGTAGGTTTGTCCGTCCCCGGGGCGCCCGCCTATATCATCCCGTGCTCAAACATTCTCGCTGCGCTGCGAAACTGCGCGCGGGACGATATAGGCGGGCGCCCCGGGGACTACGTTGACGCTGCTTGTCTCGCCTGGGTGCCGTCGGGCCAGGGAGGGGCGTCTTCGCTGATAATTGCTTTGTTGGGAGGGCTGCTTTTATGCGGCTCTTTCTTTGTTTTTGGGTATATTTGTCTTTGTTGAACTGTTCTTGCGGCTGGGTGCGTTTGCGGCCTAGAGCGCTTCTTTTTGTAGCCGTCTCGGCTCGTTATTGAGAGGAGACCATCTTTTATGCGTATTGTGTTTATGGGTACGCCTGATTTTGCGGTGCCTTCGCTGACTTCGCTTGTTGAGGCTGGGAACGAGATTGCGCTTGTTATTACTCGTCCCGATGCTGTTCGTGGGCGTGGTAAGAAGCTTGAGCCGTCTCCTGTTAAGGCCAAGGCGCTTGAGCTTGGCCTGCCGGTTGTTGAGGCCAATCGTATGACGCCCGAGGTTGTTGAGGTGCTCCAGGCTGCCGATGCCGATATTATCTGTGTGGCTGCCTATGGCTGCATTTTGCCTGATGAGGTGCTGCATATGGCGCCGCTTGGTATTGTGAATGTTCATGCTTCGCTGCTGCCTCGTTGGCGTGGGGCTGCTCCCATTCAGCGTGCCATTCTTGCTGGTGATGAGGTTGCTGGCGTTTCCATTATGCGCATTGGGCATGGCGTGGATACGGGCGCTTATTGTGCGCAGGCCTCTACGCCGGTTGCCGGTAAGCATGCCGAGGCACTGACCATGGAGCTTGGTGAGCTTGGCGGTAAGTTGCTTGCCGATACACTGCCGTCGCTTGCCGATGGCTCGGCTGTTTGGACTGAGCAGGATGAGTCGCTTGTTACCCATGCCGCCAAGATTTCCAAGCAGGAGATGCGTCTGGATCCGCAGATGGCGGCGCTCGATTGCGTGCGCCATGTGTTGGCATCGTCCGATACCGCGCCTGCTCGTTGCGTGATTGCCGGCAAGACCGTGCGTATGCTCGATGCTGCGCCGGCCGACGTGTTGCTTGGCGAGGGCGCTGTTGCCGTTAAGAGCAAGCGTGTTTACCTGGGCCTTTCCGATGGCGCGGTTGAGCTGCTTGAGGTTAAGCCCGATGGCAAGCGTGCCATGGCTGCTTCTGCCTGGGCTGCCGGCCTGCAGGGTGCCGAACTTAGGTGGGGTGTACTGTCATGAGCAAGTTGTCTCCCGCGCGCAAGCTTGCGCTCGATGTGTTGATGGAGGCCGATCGCCGCGGTATGTACGCACGCGACGTGTTGTCTTCTCGTGCTTCCGCCAAGGCCATTGACCAGCGCGATTCCGCTTTTGCCGCGCGTTTGGCGCTTGGTGTTGCCGCCACGCAGGGCATTTTGGATGAGTTGCTCGATCAGTTTTTGGATAAGCCCAAAAAGGTCGCACCGCGCGTTCGCATGGCGCTTCGCATCTCGGCCTTCGAGATGCTTTATCTGCATACGCCTGGCCGCGTTGCCGTGAGCCAGGGTGTTGAACTGGTGCGCAGCGGTGCTAAGTCTGCCGCGGGCTTGGCTAACGCGGTGCTGCACAAGGTTGCGGACAACGTTGAGGACTTTGCTACTGCGTCCGATGTGGGTGAGTCTGAGCGACGCTTGGTTCGTCTGTCGCGCCTGATGGGTCTGCCGCGCTGGCTGTGCGCTCGAATTATTGCCTCGTTCGATACGCCCGAGGGCGCGCTGAACTTCGCCGGCAATCTGGCCCCCGCGCCGCTGGCCCTGCATGAGAACGCGTTTGCGACCAAACCCGACCCGTATATCTCGCAGCTCGTTGCGCCCGTCTTCCCGGGCTGCCATGCTCCGGTCGATGCGCAGGTCACGGTTGCATCGGGCGTGTTTGAGTGTGCTGCCGCGGTTGCCTCGGACCTCAACGCTCAGCTTATCGCTACTGCCGCGACACGTCCCGGTCGTTGCCTGGAGATTGGTGCCGGCCGCGGCACCAAGACCTATGTGATGATGTGCCAGGCCAAGCGTGCCGGGTACGAGCGTCAGCATACTGCGCTCGATCTGCACGATCGTAAGTGCGATCAGAATCTCGCGCGCCTGCACAAGGCGGGTATCTCTGGTGTTCGTACGGTGTCGGGCGATGCCTGCGAGCTCAATGAGGTGCTCACTTCGTTTGATGCGATGCTTGGCGAGCCTGCCCTGTTCGACACGGTGTTTATCGATGCGCCGTGCTCTGGCACCGGCACCATGCGCCGTCATCCCGAGATTCCATGGCGTCTGGCCGAGAACGACGTTACGACCGAGCTTCCCCGTCTGCAGTTGACGATGCTCAAGGAAGCAGCCGCGCGCGTGGCTGCCGGCGGTGAGCTTATCTATGCCACCTGCTCGGTTTTTGATGAAGAGAACACGCAGGTCGTGGATGCTTTCCTGGCTTCTCCCGAGGGCGCCGGCTTTTCCGTGGCACCGCTCTCCGAAGCCCAGATTCTGCAGCTGCCCGATTTCGCACAGGCCAAGAAGCTGGTAGCCGTCCGTCAAAACGATCGTGGCCTTTTCCAAAGCGTGCCGGTAAACGCCGACTCCTACGACGGCCACTTCTGTGCCCGCCTGGTCCATAAGTAATTACTAAGTTGCGGTGAAATAGGGATTGAATAGCGGCATCTACCTGCCAAACAGTCCTTATTTCACCGCAACTCATAAGGAAACCTGGGTAGCTAAAGAAGCAGCCCCGCGATCGGTTTCGGTCGCGGGGCTGCTTGGTTTCTAGTGGCTGTGCGGGCAGTTGGCGCAGCAGCCGCTGGTGGCGCTGGTGCTGGAGCCGCCACTGCGCTGATCAGTGTTGTAGAAGCCGCTGCCCTCAAACTTGATGCCGCTGGCCGAGAACGTCTTGGCCGCCGGAGCGCCGCAGTTCGGACACACGACCTCGGGGGTCTCGGACATGGGATGCTCAACCTCAAACACGTTGCCGCAGCTCGAGCACTTGTAATCGTAGCGCGCCATAATACTTCCTTTTCAGCACAAAGCGGGCAGATCGCTCTGCCCGCATAAATTCAAACAGCTGTAACTGTACCCTATATCGGGGGTTTTATCACGCTTCGCCCCAGAATCTACGGGTGTTGCGCAGGAGCTGTGCAGTTTTGCCCTCGGCGGCCGCAACGTCGGCCTCATCGGCCTGCCAGGTCCAGTTGCCCGTGGCGACACCCGGTACGTTCATGCGTGCATCGTCGCCTAGCCCCAGTACATCCTGCAGCGGCATCATCACAAGCGGAGCGTCGCTTGCCAGTGCGTCGCCCATCAGCTTGGCCGCCACCTCAACACCGCTCGGCTCATCGCCGCCTGCAAAGGAACGCGTGCACCAACCGGCGAGTGTCGACGTGTCGTGCGTCGAGGTGTACAGAATCTTGCCCGGCGTGGGGTGCACGCCGCAGCGGACGTCGTAATCGCTAAACTCAAGCACATCCATACCGGGGAAGCCACAGGTCGAAGCCATGGCGCGAACACCGGGCGTCAGATACCCCAGATCCTCCGCGATAAAATTGAGCGGTCCCAGCTCGTCGTAGGCGGTCTGGAACAGGTCCTTGCCCGGGCCCGCCAGCCAGCGACCGTCGGCGCAGGCCTTTCCTGCGGGAATGCTAAAGTAGCTGTGGAATCCCAGGAAGTGGTCCAGGCGCACGCGGTCGTAGAGCGAGAACGCGCGACGCAGACGGTCCATCCACCAGCGGTAGTCGTTCTGCTTCATGTGGTCCCAGCGGAACGTCGGGTTGCCCCACACCTGGCCCTCGGGCGCAAAATTGTCGGGCGGCGCGCCAGAAATCTCAATCGCCTTGCCGGTATCGGAAAGCCAGAAGTTCTCGGGCTCGCTCCATGCATCGGCCGAATCGTCCGAAACATACATAGGAATGTCGCCGATAACCTCGATGCCCTTCTTGTGCGCATAGTTCATGAGCTCGCACCAGGCCAGGTCAAAGCGATACTGCATGTACGCCTGCAGTTCGGCCTCGTCGTGGAAACGTTTGTCGTCAATCAGATGCTCGTTGTAGCGCGCGACATCTGCCGGCCAATCGTGGCGCGACTCGCCCTCAAAGTACTTCTTGACGGCCATGTAGACGCAGTACTTCTCGAGCCAATCGGCGTTGCGATGTTTAAATGCCGTGTAGAGCGGGTCTGCATCCTCGCCGCCACGGGCCTTCCAAGTCTCAAAGTCGGCCGCCAGCTCCTCTTGGCTTTCGGGCAGCAGGTCAATATTGCCCGCAAAGGCCGAAGGCCCGGCGTAAGGGGAGCGGAAGAAGTCCGTCGGGTTAACGGGCAGAACCTGCCAGTAGCGCATGCCCATGGCGGCCAGGTGGTCAATAAAGCGACGCGTGGGCGCACCGATTGTGCCAGGCTTGCCGTCATCGGTCGGCACCGACGTGATGTGGCAGACGACGCCCGCGCCGTGATCGAGCGGCTCCTGCAGGCGCTGCTCGGCATGATGATAGATGATCGACGAGCCCAGCGGATACAGATCGAGCGTGACCGTACCGTTGTGGATCTCGCACTCTTGACCGCTGATCACGTCACTCGCGCATTCGCCGAGCGCCGGAATCGTCACGCGGTGCGAATTGCGCAGGCTGCGGTTGATGATAACCGTCGCGGACTCGCCATTCTTGCCCGTGCGGTTGTATGCCAGCACCTCGTCGTTGAGCGCGAAGGCCTTGATCTCGCCGTCGATCATAAATGGCAGTGCGCGGCGTACGGCGGAGGCGTTCTTGACAATAGCCAGCGTGTCGAAGTCGTGCAGTTGGTCCTTGGTCGGCAAGGTGCGGCGGTTGCCCGGATCGGTAAGGCCCTCCAGGCCGTACTCGTCGCCGTAGTAGATCGAAGGCACGCCGGGGAAGGTCATCTGCATGAGCGTTGCAAGCCAAAAACGGCTCTTGGCCAGGCCCATCGAGTTCTCGTCCAGGCGCCACTTGCTGCGCTCGCACTCGGGTAGCTGCGACTCGTCGGGGCCACCGCCGAGCACCGAGATGATGCGCGGGCGGTCGTGGCTCGACAGCAGGTTGAGCGCGCAGGACAGAGCCTCGCTCGGGTAGTTCTCGCGCAGGGTCTCGATATCCTCGGCTGCCTGGTAGGCGTTCTTGTAGCCCATCAGAAAGCCGATGACCATGTCGCGGAAGGGGTAATCCATAGCAGAGTCCAGCTCGGAGCCCTGCAGGTAACGACGCAGATGGCCATAGCTAATCTTGTTGGAGGCGTCTTCCCAGACTTCGCCGAGCAACAGTGCGTCAGGCTTTTCGGCAAGTACGGCCTTCTTGATCTCGGCCAGGAAGTCGTCGGAAAGCTCGTCAGCTACGTCCAGACGCCAGCCATGGGCGCCAGCTCGCAGCCATTTGCGGATCACGCCGTCCTTGCCCAGGAGCCGCTCGCGTACCAGCTCGGAGCTCTCGTTGATGGCCGGCATGTTGCCCACGCCCCACCAGCAGTCGTACGAGCCGTCCTCGTGGAAATAAAACGCATCGCGCCACGGCGAATCCTCGCTCTGCCACGCGCCCACGCCGGGGTAGTTGCCGTAGCGGTTGAAATAGATAGAGTCGTCGCCCGTGTGGTTGAAGACGCCGTCCAGAATAATGGAAATGCCCAGCTTCTCGGCTGCCTCGCACAGCTCCGTAAAGTCCTGCTCGGTGCCCAAGATCGGGTCGATCTTGGTGTAGTCGGCCGTGTCGTAGCGGTGGTTGCTCGCGGCTTCAAAGATGGGGTTGAGGTAGATGGCCGTAAAGCCCAGCTCGGCGATGCGAGGCAGGTCTTCCTGGATGCCCTTGAGCGAGCCTCCGTAGAAGTCCCAGGTTTTGATGGAGCCGTCCTCGGCGCGCTCGTACACGGGCGGCTCGTTCCAGTCCTCGATCATGCGGCGCTGGATGCCGTTGCGCGGTTTTTCAACCTCGGCCAGCGTGCGCTCGCGCCAGTTCTCGTCACGGGCATAGCGGTCGGGGAAGATCTGGTACACCATGCCGCGCTCGTACCAGCTGGGACGGTTTTCGCGGTGCTTGTAGACGGTAATTTGGAAGGACGGAACCTCGGCGTAGTCGTAGGTTACGCCCTCGCCGCCGGTGCGGCCTTGCGGCGCGCCCAAGCGAACCTCGGGTTGGCCCTCGATATTGCAGATAAAGCTGTACCAGATAAGACAGGGCTCGGTGCACTCAAGCTCTACGGTAAATATGCCGTCGCCCTCGTGCGTCATGGGATACAGAGACTCACCGATTTCATCGACCCAGGTGCGCAGCGTAACCGTTGCCTGGTTGGGATCGGCATCCTCCAAAATCACCGAGAGTGCAACGGAAGTTCCAGTGGTCACAGCGCCAAACGGAGTGCGAAACTGCGGCAGGCGGCTGTTGTGAATCAATCTCATAGTATGGTCCAGTTCTATACAGTCATGGCCAGCGGGCCATGGGCTAACGCACAGTACTTAAGTATATCGTTGCACTTTAGTTGTATAAACTACAGCCGCTCATTATCGGCGAACGGTTGTCCTAGAAAATCGTTTTACCAACTATCTACAGAGAAGGGGCGCCCGGTTGGAGCGCCCCTTGTTTAGGGTTTTGATTAGGTTTTAGATCGTCTGTGGGCTAGCGGCGCTTGCGGGTGGCCGTTGCCTTGCGGACGGAGGTCTTCTTGGTCGGAGCCTTTTCCTCTGCCGGAGTGGCAGGGGAGACCGGGGTCTCCTTGGCTGGCTCGGTCTTTGCCGTAGCCTTCGGAGCGGTCTTGACCTCGGCGGCCTTCGGTTCCGGCTCGGCCTTTATTGCGGGCTTTTCCTCGACCTTAGCCTCTGCCTTGGGAGCAGCGGTCTTGGCCGTGGCCTTTTTGACCGTCGTCGTAGCGCGCTTGCGCGTGGTGGTCTTGGCGGCCGGCTTAGCCTCGACGGCTTCCTCAGCCTTAGGCGCAGCGGGCGTCTCCTCGACTTTGGCGGCCGGCTTTGCGGCTGCCTTCGGGGTCGTCTTCGCAGCGGCCTTCGTCGTAGCGGCCTTCGTGGTCGTCGACTTCGTAGCCGTGGTCTTCTTGGCTGCCGCTGCCTTCTTGTTGGACGCGGTCGTCTTCTTGGCAGCGGTCTTGGCCGGAGCCTTTGCCGCAGGCTTATCCTCGGCGGTGACGGTCTCGGCCTTTACCTCGGGAACGACTTCAGCCTCGGTGGCCTTCTTGACAGCTGCGGTGGTGCGCTTGCGCGTGGTCGTTGCCTTGGCTGTAGTCGTCTTTGCAGCGGTGGCCTTAGTGGCAGTGGTCTTGGCTGCAGAGGTCTTGCTCGCAGTTGTAGACTTGCTCGCCGTGGCCTTCTTAGCCGTCGTCTTGCGGGCCGTCGTCTTCTTAGCGGCAGGCTTCGCAGCGGGCTTAACCTCGGCATCAGCAGCGGGCTTCGCCTCGGCCTTGGGCTCCTCAGCGGCCACCGGCTCAGCAACAGCCTCAGGCTCGTCGACAACAGCTGCCGGCCTCTCAATCTCCGGGTGCATAAAGAAATACAGATCCAGATACTTGTCGGCCGAGCGCGTCCAGCTAAAGTCCTGGCTCATGGCCTGCGTGACCAGTTGGTTCCAGGCGTCACGGTTGTCCCAGAACAGGCGAGCCGCGCGGAACACCGCGTCGCCCATCTCGTCGCCGTTAAAGTTGGTAAACGAGAAGCCCGTGCCCTCACCAGTGAACTCGTTGTACGGAACAACGGTGTCCTTCAGGCCACCGGTCTCGCGCACGATGGGCAGGGTGCCGTAGCGCATGGCGATGATCTGCGACAGGCCGCAGGGCTCAAACTTCGAAGGCATCAGGAACATGTCGGCGGCGGCATACATGCGCTGCGACAGCGCCGGATCGAACTCGATGCGTGCGGCCATGGTGCCGGGGTACTTGTCCTGGAAGTAGCGCAGGCCGTCCTCGTAGTCGCGGTCGCCGGTGCCCAGCACGGCCACCTGAACGCCGCCGGCCAGGATGCGGTCGAGCGCATACATGACCAGGTCCATGCCCTTCTGGCGCGTCAGGCGCGTGACCATCACCATGAGCGGACGGTCGTCGCGAACCTCGAGCCCCAGCTCTTCCTGCAGCTTGGCCTTGCACACGGCCTTGCCGGAACGGTCCTCGACGGTGTAGTTGGCGGCAATGCGCTTGTCGGTCGCCGGGTCAAAGCCCGCCACGTCAATGCCGTTGAGGATGCCCTGCAGCGCATAGGAGCGCTCGCGCAGCACGCCGTCCAGACCCTCGCCAAACTCGGGCGTCTGGATCTCGTTGGCATAGGTGGGGCTCACCGTGGTGATGGCATCGGCATAGCGCAGCGCACCCAGCATGTAGTTGACGCTGCAGGCGTCGCAACGCAGCTGCGAGGCGGCAGCGGGAATATGCGCCACACCCAGGATGTCCTCCATCACGGTGTCGCTAAACTGGCCCTGGAACGCCACGTTGTGGATCGAGAACACGGTCTTGACGCGGTCGTACAGCGGAAGGCCCTGGTAGAACTCGCGCAAGAACACGGGCGCCAGTGCCGTCTGCCAGTCATTGCAGTGCAGGATGTCACACTCAAAACCGGCCGGCAGGTGCTGCAGACTCTCGGTGATGGCCTTGGAGAAGAATGCAAAGCGCTCGCCGTCATCAAAGAAGCCGTACGGATAGTCGCGCGCAAAGTAGCGCTCGTTATCGATGAACATATAGGTGACGCCGTCGTGCTCGAGCTTCTCGAGTCCGCAGTACTCGTTGCGCCAGCCCAGGCTCACGTAAAAGTCGGAGAAGTGCTCCATCTGCGCCTTGTACTCGTCCTTGATGGTGGCGTACTTGGGCACCATCACGATAACTTCGGCGCCGGCGCGCACAAGCGCCGCAGGCAGCGAGCCCGCCACGTCGCCCAGGCCACCGGTCTTAACAAACGGTGCGCACTCGGCCGAGGCAAACACGATCTGCATCTTTTTGCTGGAATCTGCCATATTGTCTCCCATGTTGCAATTCGAGAATAGCCGCCTGGCACAAACCGGGCGGCTATTCTACATGTTACGAGCGATGTTGCGGTGCCAACGTTAACGTACGATGGTGGTGTCGGAAGTTAACGGAGCCTTGCCCAGCACCAGGATGTTCTCGGGCGTGCCGCGAAGCTCGGTGTTGGTGGGAACCACGTTGTTTTTGTCCAGAATGGCATTCTCGACGCGGGCGCCGCTCTTGATGATGCAGCTCTGGTTGATGATCGAGTTGGTCACCGAAGCACCTTCCTCGACCACGACGCCGCGCGACAGGATCGAGTTGCGCACGGTGCCCTTGATGATGCAGCCGGCCGAGATGATCGAGTTGCACGCGTGGCTGCCGGTCGCATAGCGCGAAGGCGGCACGTCGTGAGCCTTGGTCAGGATCGGGCGCTCGGGGTCAAAGAGCTGGTCGGCCACGGTCTGGTCGAGCAGGTCCATGCTGCGGCGATACAGCGACTTTTCGCTAAACACGCCCACGACCTCGCCCTTGTACTCGTAGCTGCACACATCGATGTTGCCAAAGTCGCCCTGGAGTGCCTCGAGCAGGTCCAGATAGTCGGCGGCCTGGTAGTGGTCGATGATCTCGAGCAGCGTCTCGCGGTTGACGATGCAGCAGTCCATGGAGGCGTTGTCGCCGTACGCGACGCCGGCGCTCACGCCCGTTAGGCGGCCGTTCTCGTTAATCTCGAGTTTGGTCTCGTCTTCGACATTGCGCGTGGCCTTGCAGTACACCACGGTCATCTGGGCACCGGAGTTCTCGTGCGCCTCGATGATGGTGTTGAGGTCCATGTTAAAGATGATGTTGGTGCCCATCATCACGACATAGGGATTCTCCGAGCGCTGGAACAGCGTCTTGTTGGAGATGATGTCGCGCAGCAGGAAGCGCATGCCGCCCTTGGTGGTGCCATACGCGTTGCCGGGCACCATGAACAGGCCGCCCTTCTTGCGGTCCAGGCCCCAGTCCTTGCCCGAGCCCACGTGGTCGATCAGCGAGCGGTAGTTGCCCGGCATGACGACGCCGACGGTCTTAATGCCGGCATTCATCATGTTGGACAGCGGAAAGTCAATCAGGCGGTAGCGGCCCAAAAACGGAACGGACGCGATGGGACGATCCTTGAGCAGCACGCTGCCGTAGGTCGAAGAGTAGTTAGCGGTGATGTAACCGATGGCCTTGCGATTGATCATCGGATCATTCCCCCTTCCCGATAACGACGTCATTTCCAACGACGGCCGTATCCTTGGTGGTATCGACAGAGCCGAGCTTCACGCCCTCTTCGACCGTGGAGTTCTCGCCCAAAATAGCGCGGCAGATGTGCGCGCCGCTCTTAACGTGCGCACCCGGCAGCAGTACGGAGTCCTCGACCACGGCGCGCTCCTCGATGATGACATCGGTCGAAAGGATCGAGTGGCGAGCGGTGCCGTAGATCTTGCACCCGTTGGAGACCAGGCAGTCGTCCAGGCGGCCGTCCGGTCCAATGTAGTGCGGCGGACGCGTGGTGATGTTGGACATGATGGGGAAGTTCTTGTCAAACAGATCAAACTCGGGGTTGTTGCCCAGCAGGTCCATCGAGGTCTCGTGGAAGCTGGCGATGGTGCCGACGTCCTTCCAAAAGCCGTGGAACTCGTAGCTGTACAGGCGCTTGTTCTCGCCGAGCAGCTTGGGGATGATGTCCTTGCCAAAGTCGTGGCTCGAGCGCTGGTCCAGAGCGTCCTCTTCGAGCGCCTCGATCAGCACGTCGGCCGAGAAGATGTAGATGCCCATGGACGCAAGGTTCGAATCGGGCTTCTCGGGCTTCTCGGTGAACTTGGTGATGCGGCCGTCCTCGGGGTCGGTGGTCAGGATGCCAAAGCGGCTGGCCTCCTCCCATGGCACGGGCATAACGCTCACCGTGAGGTCGGCGTTGTTCTCAATGTGCGTCTTGAGCATCTTGCGGTAGTCCATGCGATACAGGTGATCGCCCGAAAGAATCAGGACGTACTTGGGGTCGTTGGCCTTGATGTAGTCGAGGTTCTGCGTAATGGCGTCAGCCGTGCCCGCATACCAGGCGCCACCGGTCTGCGTCTCGTACGGCGGCAGGATCGACACGCCGCCGTCGCGGCTGTCCAGATCCCACGCCTCGCCGGAGCCCACGTAGGCATGCAGCAGGTAGGGACGGTACTGCGTCAGAACGCCCACCGTGTCGATGCCCGAGTTGGAGCAGTTGGAGAGCGAGAAGTCGATAATGCGGAACTTGCCACCAAAGCTAACCGCCGGCTTAGCGATCTTTTGGGTGAGTGCCCCCAATCGGCTGCCCTGTCCTCCTGCGAGGAGCATCGCGATGCATTCTTTCTTACTCATCGATTTCTCCTTCTGTCATCGATGTTCCTAAACCCATTAGCGGCGGGCGCAGCGCAATGTCGCGCCAGCCGAGTAATGCCGTGCGGCAAAGGGAGCTCGCGCGCCTTTACGCGTGCCAGATCTCGTCGCGGTACTCGCGAATGGTGCGGTCGCTCGAGAACCAGCCGCTCGAGGCGGTGTTGAGCAGGGCCTTGCGGTTCCAGGTCTCCTGGTCGCCGTAGCTGTTCGTGAGCTTCTCCCATGCGTCGACATAGCTGCGGAAGTCGGCCATGACCAGGTCGGGGTCGTTGTTGTTCATGAGCTCGTTGTAGATGCTCTCGAAGTTGCCCGAGAGGCCGGCAAACGTGTTGTCCTTGAGCTCGTCCATCACGCGGCCCAGACGCTCGCGATCGTTGTTGAGCGTATCCCACGCAAAGTAGCTGTTCGACGCCCAGAGCTGCTCGACCTCGGGGGCGGTCAGGCCAAAGATGGCCTCGTTCTCGCGGCCGGCCAGATCGGCGATCTCGATGTTGGCGCCGTCGAGGGTGCCAAGCGTAATGGCGCCGTTCATCATGAGCTTCATGTTGGACGTGCCCGAGGCCTCCTTGCCGGCCGTGGAGATCTGCTCCGAGATCTCGGCGGCGGGGTAGATGAGCTGGGCGTTGCTCACGCGGAAGTTGGGGATAAAGCAGACCTTCATGACCTCGTTGACGCGGGCGTCGTTGTTGATGACGTCGGCAACGGAGTTAATGAGGCGGATGGTCTCCTTGGCAAAGGTGTAGCTCGAGGCAGCCTTGCCGCTAAAGATGAAGGTCGTCGGCGTCACGTGGAAGTTGGGATCGGCGATGCGGCGGTTGTAGATGTCCATCACCTTCATGATGTTCATGAGCTGGCGCTTGTAGGCGTGGAAGCGCTTCACCTGAACATCGAAGACGGTGTTGGGGTCGATGACCAGACCGGTTTCGGCCTTAACGTAGGCGGCCAGGCGCTCCTTGTTGGCGCGCTTGGAGGCACCCACGGCCTTCAGGAACTCGGTGTCGTTCTGGAAACTTTTAAGCTTCTCCAGCTCAAAGGCGTCCTTTAGCCAACCGTCGCCAATGGCCTCGGTCACGAGCTTGGCGTAGGTGGGGTTGGCCTCGGCAAAGAAACGACGGTGCGAGATGCCGTTGGTCTTGTTGTTGAACTTTTCGGGCGTCAGGGCATAGAAGTCCTTGAGCACGATGTTCTTGATGATGTCGGAGTGGATCTTGGCCACGCCGTTGACGCTATGGCTGCAGATCACGGACAGGTTGGCCATGCGAATCTCGCCGTCCCACAGGATGGCGGTCTGGCGCAGACGCTCCTGCCAGCCCTCCTGCGTGGTATCGAACGACTCGTGCCAACGACGGCTGATCTCGTCGATGATCTGGTACACGCGGGGGAGGAGCTTGGAGAACGTGCCGATGGGCCACTTCTCCAGGGCTTCGGGCAGGATGGTGTGGTTGGTGTAGCTCACGACCTGCGTCACGATGTTCCAGGCGTCGTCCCACTCGAGCTTTTTCTCGTCGATGAGAATACGCATGAGCTCGGGGCCGCACATGGCGGGGTGCGTGTCGTTGGTGTGGATGGCCACAAACTGCGGCAGCAGCTCCCAGTTCTCGCCGTGCTCCTTCTCAAAGGTGTCGAGCAGGCTGTAGATGCCGGCCGATACAAACAGGTACTCCTGCTTCAGGCGCAGCAGACGGCCGTGCTCGCCGGCGTCGTTGGGGTAGAGGATGGCGCTGATGGCCTCGGCCTCGGCGCGCTCGGCATCGGCCAGGGCGTAATCGCCGCGGTTGAAGGCCTCAAGGTCAAAGTGCTCCTCGACCGGCTCGGCGGCCCAGACGCGCAGCTTGTTGACGGTCTCGCCGGCATAGCCCACCACGGGGATGTCATAAGGGACGGCCAGGATGTCCTGCGTGTTCACCGTGCGGTAGAACGTGCGACCGTTCTCCTCAAAGCCCTCGACATGGCCACCAAACTTGATGGTCACGGCCTTGTCCTGACGACGGACTTCCCAGGGATAGCCGTGGGTGAGCCACTCGTCGGTGGCCTCGACCTGGCTGCCATTGACGATCTCCTGCTTAAACAGGCCGTAGCGGTAGCGCATGCCGTTGCCATAGCCGGCAATGCCCTCGGCTGCCATGGAATCCAGGAAGCATGCGGCCAGACGGCCCAGGCCACCGTTGCCCAGAGCCGGATCGGGCTCTGGGTTCTCGATGACGGACAGATCGAAACCCATGTCGTCGAGCGCCTCGGCGACCATGTCGCGCACGCCAAAGTTGAGCAGGTAGTTGTCGAGCAGGCGACCGATCAAAAACTCGATCGAGAAGTAGTACACGCGCTTCTTGCCCTCGGCGGTGACGCGGGCGTCACTCTTGGTGGCAACGGTGCGCGCCTTCTCGGCCACGAGCTTTGCCAGGGCGTTAAAGCGGTCCAGGTCGCTGGCGGCCTCGACGCTCTTGCCGCTGATGCTCATAACGGCATCGCGATAGAGCTCGGTAAACTCCTGCTTGTTGTCGAAGATCTTATTCATACGTTCCTTTCCCCCGGGGATGTTTCTCCCGGAACGGTTATGACTTATATCCTACGCCCCGGCGGGGCGGGTAATTACAGAGGTAACGGCTTTGTTACGCTTTCTTGGCAGACGGCTTAACAGAAGCAGACTTGGCCTTGGTAGCGGCCTTTTTGGCAGCCGGCTTCTTGGCCGCGGTAGCTTTAGCAGCGGGCTTTGCGTCAGCCTTTGCCTTTGCCTTAGCCGGAGCCTTCTTGGCAGCTGCGGGCTTGGGCTTCACCGAGGACGTGCGCTTGCGCGTCGCCTTCTTGGGAGCCTCCACCACCGGCGGCTTATAGCTGCTGGGACCGCGGCGCTTAAGCACCACGCCAGCTAGGCCGGGCACCTTAATCTCAATGGAGTCCATCTGCCCGTTCCAGGGATAGGGCTCGCTCGAGCAGGTGTAAGGCTCCTCGCCGGCGTATCCGCTGCCGCCAAACTCGGGACGGTCGGAGTCAAAGATGACCTCCCAGTCGCCCTCGCGCGGCACGCCCACGCGGAAGCTCTCGTAGCTCGCCGGGTCAAAGTTGATCAGGATCACCAGGTCGTCATCGACGTCCTCGCCCTGACGCACAAAGCTCACGATGGACTGCTTGGAGTTGTCCGCGTCGATCCAGGTAAAGCCGTCGTCGGTGTAGCCGCGCTCGTACAGGGCGGGCTCGGCGGTGTACAGGTGGTTGAGTGCCTTGATAAACGCCTGATGATGACGGTGGGTCTCGTATTCCTCGGTCAGGAACCACTGGATGGACTCGTAGTAGCGCCACTCGATAAACTGGCCGATCTCGTTGCCCATAAAGTTGAGCTTGGCACCGGGGTGCGTCATCTGGTAGAAGGCGAGCGTGCGTAGGCCGGCAAACTGGCGCCACCAGTCGCCCGGCATGCGGCCGATGAGCGAGCACTTGCCGTGCACGACCTCGTCGTGGCTCAGCGGGCAGATAAAGTTCTCGGTAAAGGCGTACATGATGGAGAACGTGAGCAGCCCGTGGTTGCCGGGGCGCCACGGAAAATCGGTCTGCATGTAGTGCAAGGTGTCATTCATCCAGCCCATGTCCCACTTGTAGTGGAAGCCCAGGCCGCCGTCCTGCGGCGGATAGGTCACGAGCGGCCACGCGGTGGACTCCTCGGCCATCATCATCACGTCGGGGTAGTGTGCCTCCACGGCGCAGTTGACCTGGCGGATAAACGCGCTGGCGTCCAGGTCCTCCTCGGTACCGTACTTGTTGAACTTCTTTTGGCCCGGATCGTCGATGCCAAAGTTGAGGTACAGCATGCTGGACACGCCGTCCATGCGAATGCCGTCCACGTGGAAGTTCTCGAGCCAGTACAGCACGTTGGAGACCAGGAAGGAGCGGACCTCGCCGCGGGCAAAGTCGAACTTGTGCGTGCCCCAGTTGGGGTGAATCTCGTGCTCAAACAGCATGTGACCGTTAAAGGTGGCAAGGCCGTGGGAGTCGGCGCAAAAACCGCCGGGTACCCAGTCCATAATCACGCCAATGCCCGCCTCGTGGCACGCATCGATAAAGTGCATGAGCTGCTGCGGGTTACCGTAGCGCGACGTGGCGGCGTAATAGCCGGTCGTCTGGTAGCCCCAGGAGCCATCGAAGGGATGCTCCATGAGCGGCATGACCTCGATATGCGTATAGCCCATGTCGCGCACGTAGTCCACGAGCTCGACCGACAGGTCGTCGTAGGTGTAGAATTCGCCGCGCTGCGCGGGGAAGGGATCCATGGGGCCGGGATAGTTGCCAAACTCGTCTGGATCGCCCTGCGGCGCGTCGCCGTGGCGCTTCCACGAGCCAATATGCACTTCGTAGATGTTAAGGGGCTGAGACATGTGGTTGTGGCCGGCACGGCGCTTGAGCCATGCGGCGTCGTTCCACTTATAGCCGTCGAGGGTCCACAGCACGCTCGCCGTTCCCGGAGGGCACTCGGCCTTAAAGGCATACGGATCGGCCTTGTAGAGCTTTTCGCCCTCGTTGGTCTCGATAAGGTACTTATAGAGCTGGCCCTGCTCGGCGCCAGGAATAAAGCCTTCCCAAATAGCGCTCGTATGCACGGGCACCAGCGGGTTGGCTTCCTCATCCCAATTATTAAATTCGCCAATGACATGGACGCTCTTTACGTCGGGCGCCCAAACGCAAAAACGCCAGCCGCGCGTACGGTTCTGCGTGTCGGGATGCGCGCCCATCTTTTCCCAGCTGCGCTCCCACATGCCAATGCCAAACAGATAGACATCGTCCTTGGTGAGCTCCGATGCGTGCGGGGCGGCTTTGCGGGTAGCAGGCTTTTTGGTTGCTGGCTTTAGCTTTGTATCGCTCACGTTTGATCCCATCATGACGCGGCAGCGTGTTGCCTTGGTGACTAGATGCGAAAGGTCCAAGGCTGCACGAATCGAGGGGACGGCGATAGTTCTATGATTCGTTCCACCTCGCGTGCTCGGTGGAACTTTCGGCACGAAATACGATAACACCTGTTCGTTACTTTTATGGAGAAAAGTGGATTTGCGGCGGCGTTTAATCGGCGAGCGCCATGTTTATACCACTGGCAGAATTGCGATGGTAAAACTCTTGACAGTTTTACCAATTAGGGTTTCAAAACTGTTAGGCTGACGTTTGATAAAACGTTTTTAGCAGGTTGTTTACCATTTGACATCGAAAGGTACGTTTATGTCCCAGACCGCCGCTCCCAATGTTGCTTTTATTTTCGATTGCGACGGAACACTGGTTAATAGCTCCCCCGTCTGGGGCCATGCACAGACCGAGTTATTGCGCCGTCATGGCATTGATGTAACGGTCGACGATTTTGCCCAGTTCGAACACTTGTCGCTGGAGGATGAGTGCCAGGCCTACCACGACACGTGGGGCATTGGCGCGAATGGCGAGGAACTGTATCGCGAACTGGGCGAGATTTTGATCGATGGCTACTCCAAGGTGCCGCCGCGCGAGGGCCTGCTTGCATTTTTGGAGCAGGCGAAGGCGGCGGGCATTGCCATGTGCGTTGCCACATCCACGCCGGCCGAGCTGGTTACGTCTGCGCTTGCGGGCGCCGGGCTCGATGCCTACATGGAGTTTGTGACCACCACGGGCGAGGCTGGGCGCTCCAAGCAGTTCCCCGATGTGTACGAGCTGGCGCTGCGCCGACTGGAAGAGCGTCACGGGCGCAAGTTTGAGCGTGCGTGGGTGTTTGAGGACGCCGTCTTTGGACTTAAGAGCTCTGGCACTGCTGGATTTAAACGCGTTGGTATTTATGACCCGCACGGCCGTATGGAGCGTGACGAGGTGCGTACCAACTGCGACATCTTTATCGACAGCTATGAGGACGTGGACCTGGCCCGCGTGCTTTCGTTTGAGGGTTAGGTGAGGGCCGTGGCTTGCAAGGTATTGGTGGTCTGCGGCTCGCCGGTGGTGGCGAGCGCTAATTTGTTGCGTCGGCTAGCGGGGGAGTGCGACCACGTTGTCGCCGTGGACCGCGGGCTCGACGCGCTGCTGGGCGCAGGGCTGGGCTGCGACGTATATGTGGGGGATGCCGACACGGTGAGCGATGCCGGCCGCGCGCTGGTGGATGCCGCCACGGAGTTTGAAGTTGAGCGCCACGACCCCTACAAGGACTATACCGATCTGGCGTTGGCGCTCGATTCGGTCCGCCGTCGCTGGTCGGGTGCCGAAGTGGTTGCGACTTGCGCCACCGGCGGCCGTCCGGATATGGCGCTTTCCGTTCTGGGGCTTCTCGCGGGCTACGAGGACGCTCCCATCTGGATTGCCGAAGACAAAGTGGTCGCTCGCGTCCTTCACGCAGGTGAGTCGTGGACCATCGAAGGCGCCGAAGGCAAGACGTTTTCCATCATCGCCATAGCCCCGAACACCGAGGTGAGCGAGCACGGCCTAGAGTGGGAGCTAGATCACAGCCCCCTGGGCCTGTTAGCCGACACTGGCATTAGCAACATAGTCCGATCCACTGCAGAGATCGAAGTCCATACCGGCACTGCAATAGCGTATTTGCTGCATCAGGGTTTTATCGGGACGGTTTGCGAGTAGGAAAACCCGTAAGTGCGAGAATCAACCCAAAAAACTTCTTGCACAACTAAGAATCTTCCCCTATAGTATCTCCTCGTCACGGGGGCGTAGCTCAGCTGGGAGAGCGCTTGACTGGCAGTCAAGAGGTCAGGGGTTCGATTCCCCTCGTCTCCACCATCGTGAATGCAAGGCCACTCAATTGAGTGGCCTTTTTTATTTACAATATCTTTTGATCCCCATTTAGGGAGAGGCTCCAAATGGGGTTATTCCAAAGCCTCCAGATTGAAACCTGCTCCTAAATACAAGGTTGTGCGCCAGCCTCTTCATCTACTCCAAAAAATTCATAACCAGCGAGACCATGGAGTCTTTTTCTTCAGGTCTCGACTCAGCAATCATGAGCGCGACAGCAACAAGCGTGCTGTCAGCGATTCGTTTGTCTAAGCCGCGAAAAAGCAGTCCGTTGCAATCTAGATAGTAGAGAAAGAGGCTGCATCCGATTCGCTTGTTTCCATCGAGAAATGAATGGTTTTTGATGATGAGGTACAACAGATTTGCTGCTTTTTCCTGTACGGATAGATAGAGGTCTTGGCCACCAAACGACTGGTTGATTACCGAGATACTGCTGCGGAAGGACTCATCTTTTTCTACGCCAAACAGGTCGCTTGTAAATCGGCTGCGCATTTGGGAGATTAAATTCATGCACAGCTCGTATTCAAGTGTATATATCCCAGTTTGTCCCTTGGGCCGATCAATGGATTCACGATCGTACTCATCGAGCAGTTTAAAGACATCTATATAGCTCTCAACGATATCGAGTATCTCACGAGAGCCGAGGTCTTCGGGCAGACGTTCGATAATCTGAGCGACTGTCCCTAGTTGCTCGAGTCTACGTTCGTTTTCAACGTGTCCTTGAATAATGAACTTGTGGAGCACATTGGTTGCCCAGCGACGGAATTCAATACCGCGTTGGGATTTAACGCGGTATCCAATGGACAATATCATGTCTAAACTGTAATGATCAGTTTGATATCTTTTGCCGTCAGCAGCAGTTGTCGCAAATTTTGCGACAACTGAATCATCGTCGCTTAATTCCTCTTTTAAAGCGTTGTTGATATGCTTGCCGATTGTTTTGACATCCCTATCAAATAGCGCTGCCATCTCATTTCGGGTCAGCCATACAGTTTCGCTTCCTTTGTCAATCACAACAGGAACCGTGACCTCTCGGTCGTTGGATTCAAAGAGAACAATCTGATTTCCATTCATTTTCGCGCTCCACATCAATCCATTGGGCACATGCATGTTCAATTCGATACTCGATTGTCTGCCGAACTTTATGGGTGCCGGCCAGCAGGGGCGCGTACCTGCCTAAGGGCTCTGAGTGACGGTCGCTGTGAATAAAGCATCCATCTCGCCGATACGTACCATTGGGGGCCTCCGTACCGGCTCACGTTGCCCGTATACCATTAACGCTATTGTATCAGATATAGAACGTATGTTCTATATCTATTCTCCTCCATTTTCTGTGAACCTCGCACTGGGAGACATGATCGTCAACCTCGCCCGATAAACCTTACGCCCACATCTAGCTGCATCCCAAAAGTTGTCCAACAATCTGCCTCAAAATGCGTTGAATCTGTAGTCAGGCGTGTCTATTGTGCGATAAGCATCTTCGCAATGCGATGCCCGCGCCCTCCCCGCAAAAAGTTGCGCAATTACCTTCCCGGTTTTGTACAAAGTTTGTTAGCCAAGCATAATAGTTAGAGCAATTCACGCCGCCAGCAATACAACTCAGGCAGTGCTCACCAACCCACACACCCCCATAAACCTGCGGCAATGTGTGCAAGACGGCACAATATCCCTCATAACCACGGTGAATAAACAATATGTTGCTCAACACACCCCAAAACGTATGGACCACCTGCTGTGCTAGGATAACTAACGTTACATGGGTTCAACTGTGCTCACGGCTCCAGCAAGCCGCAAAGCACAGGGTCGATCAGCATCCGGCCGTAACGGCGGTGCCAGAAAAACCACGAGCTCCAATAGCGTCGTCATGCGTCTCGCATCGAATGACTTTGTTCTTGTCTATGTGCAAGTTGTTTATTCGATTCGATATTTCATGACAAATCGCAGCAGTCCTGCAGCTGTTTGCGTGCGGTCCAGTTTTGTTCCCGCTTGACTGGTTCGCACGCAGACAGCTGGAGTCGCGGTCATTTTGCGATACACGTCCGCGTCTCTAGCAACTGCACTTATACATACCGTTCACGGTGGGGCAGAGCCACGTGCTTGTCTAACTGGGCTCAGGGTTTGAATATGGAGCGCCTTCGCGCACAAGCGCCCTGGCGAAGCCATACCCAAACCCCGTGAGCCACACGTAAGACAGCAAGGGGGTGGTGCTCGTGTGGTATGTGATCCAGGTCATTAACGGTCGCGAAGACGTAATGCGCGAGCGCATCGAGCGCGTGGTGCCGGCTGGTGCCATGCAGGAGCTCTTTTACCCCCAATTTCAAACCGAGATCAAGGTACATGGCGAATGGGTCAACACGACCAAGCCGCTCTTTCCCGGATATCTTATCTGCGATACGGCAGATCCCCGCACCGTGCAACAGTATCTGCTGCGCATGGACGACTTTGCCCGGGTACTTTCCCAGGACGGTCAGTTTGTGCCGCTGGCAAAAGAAGAGGTCCAGCTTATTGGCAGCTTTACGCATAGGGGAGAACGCGTAGTGCCCATGAGCGAGGCCCTAAAAGACGGTGACTAGGTCGTAGTGACGGCAGGTCCGCTGCTGGGCCACGAAGGCCTTATCAAAACCATTAACAGACGCAAGAGCGCTGCTTATTTGGAGCTCGACCTGTGCGGCCGACGCGTAACTACGCGCGTTGGCCTCGCCGTGCTTTCGGCTGAGCAACGCGCAATGCGAAACCTTAAAAAGGCGATCGCCTAATTACGGGCAACTGTTTAACGGGACAGGGAGGATCCTCGAAGGCGGGGACGTAGGTTTGAAGGAATTTGTTACAGCTAAAACTGAATATAGCGGTGCCACAGCCGTTGGAGCGATGCCCGCTGCTCTAAAGATTAAGCCGAGCGGTACATTGGCCTATCGATTTATAAAACGATTGTTCGATTTATTATTTAGCCTTTGCGTGAGCGTCTTACTCTTTATTCCCATTGTGGTTGTGTGTGCGTTCATCTGTCTTGAGTCCTCTGGCAGCCCTGTTTACGCGCAGGAGCGTGTTGGCAAGGGTGGAAAGACCATCAAGATTCTTAAGCTCCGCAGCATGGTAGCTGATGCAGGCAATGTGCAGAAATATCTGAGCCCCGAGCAGCTGCGCCAATGGGAGGTCGAGCGGAAGGTCGACGATGATCCCCGCATTACTAAGGTAGGCCAGTTCATTCGTAAGTGCTCAATCGATGAGATGCCGCAGTTCCTGAACGTGCTGAACGGCGACCTTTCCGTCATCGGCCCGCGTCCCATTACGAGAGATGAACTTGATCAGCACTTTTCCGATGAGGAAAAGGCTGAGCTGCTCTCGGTTCAGCCCGGTATCACTGGTTTATGGCAAGCGACTGATCGAAACGAAGCGACTTTTGAGAGTGGCCTTCGTCAACAAATCGAACTCCATTACGTGAAGAATCGCTGTCTGCGTATGGATTGGAAATGCTTTACCGGCACTTTTGGTGCGATGTTTGGTAAGAGGAAAACGGGTAGATAAATGAAGGCTTTGCTTATATCCTTTTCAGAACTCCCCACGTTACAACGTCATTTGTATGTTTTAAGCGCAGGGTTGGCTAAACTTGGTATCGAAACAACCACGCTCGGTTCAAACAATCTTAAGATTGATGCCAAGCTTCAATCAAACAACATTTTGATTGGAACCCCATCGTCTCCTAAACCCAGTCCTCAGTCTTTGTTTGCGATGAACAGGGAACTAAATAAAATTACCCAAATGGCCATTGAAATAGAGCCAGACGTTATTCACTTTATAAATAAGCATACGTGGAACTACTTTCTAATTCGGATGCTTAAGAAAAAGTTGCCCCAAACCAAATTGATTCATACATTTCACGATCCAGTTGGACATGAAGGGGATTCCGTTCAGAAGGGTGTCGTTTTATACCACAAACTTGTCGAAAGACTTCTTGACGCAATTGTGGTGCATTCCGATATCGCAAAGGACCAAACACTAAAATTGCTCAAACCAAAGTGTCCTGTTTTTCAAGTTCCCTTGGGTGAAAAACCTTGGAAACCGTTTAACTCTGTGCCGTTTGGTGGCAAAGAAGTTTTGATTTTCGGACGTCTGAATCCTTACAAGGGACTTAATCATTATCCGAAGATTCTCGACGAGTTATATAACCTTGACCCTGGCATTCACGTGACGATTGCTGGAAAGGCATCTGATGGAATCGAATCGAACCTATTAGCTGAAATCAGCTCTAAGCCTAATTGCACGCTTGTTAACCGTTTTATTGAAGATAACGATATAGACGGCTATTTCGAGCGTGCTGACATAGTGCTTGTGCCCTATACCTCCATTACTCAGTCGGGTGTAATCCTTGATGCCTACAGCAGGTCTCGCCCTGTGGTCGCTTTCGATATTCCCGGCATGGCGCAATATGTGCCTGAGCCCGAAAACCTAGTTCGAGCATTCGACAGCGTGGCATTTTCTCGCCGCGTTGCCGAACTGCTTTCTGACGGTGCTTCTTGTGAGCAGGCGGCATTGAACGCATGGAACTATGGAAAGAGCCGTTTCTCGCCTTCGAAGATGGCTGAAGCGACAAAAAATGTCTACTCGGAGATAACTGAATTTTAATGATCATCACTCGCACACCATTTCGTATGTCGTTCTTTGGCGGCGGCACCGACATGCCCGAGTTCTTCAACGAGCACGGCGGCTCGGTCATCTCGACCACGTTCGACAAGTACTGCTACGTCACGGCGCGCCACCTGCCGCGCTTCTTCGACTACTCCACCGAGCTCGTTTACTCCAGGATCGAGCGCGTCTCCGACCCCTCCGAGCTTGAGCACCCCGCCGTGCGCAACGCCATGCAGATGCTCGACATGCGCGAGATGCGCATCGCCTACGAGGCCGACCTGCCCGCGCGCTCGGGCCTGGGCACATCCTCTTCCTTCGCCGTGGGCATGCTCAATGCCTTCCACTGTATGAAAGGCACCTACGCCTCCAAGGACCGCCTGGCCAGGGAGGCTATAAGGCTCGAGCGCGACCTGTGCGCCGAGGCCGGCGGCTGGCAGGACCAGATCGCCGCGGCGTTCGGCGGCCTCAACCGCATCGACTTCGCCGACGGCGACTTCTCGGTCCGCCCGATCGTCATCTCGCCGGAGCGCAAGCGCGAGCTCAACACCAACCTGATGATGTTCTTCACGGGCTTCACCCGCTTTTCCTCTGACATGCAGAAGGCCAATCGCGTCACGGACAAGACCGCCCAGCTCAGGGAAATGCTGGCGCTGGTCGACGTCGCCGAGGGCGTGCTTACCGACAAGTTGTCGGACCTCTCCGAGTTCGGCCGGCTGCTCGACACCACCTGGCGCCTTAAGCGAGGTACCGGATCGCAGGTCTCCACCGGCTCCATCGACGCCCTGTACGAGCGCGGCATTAACGCCGGAGCGCTGGGCGGCAAGCTGCTGGGTGCCGGCGGGGGAGGGTTCCTCGTCTTCTATGTCGAGCCCGACGCGCAGGAGTCAGTGCGCCGCGCGATGTCCGACCTGCTCTACATACCCTTCGAGTTCGAGGACGGCGGCGCGTCTGTCGCTTACTACGGGCCCGAGGACTACGACCTGGAGGGATCCCGCTAATGGATATCAAGTGCCCCCAGACGGGCGACGAGTGCCTGTCCACCTTCTTCGACAACTACCCCGAGATGCTGGCTTGTGAGGCCGAGGTCCGCGCGGCCCGCGACCTGATTGCCGGGTCCTTCCGGGCCGGCGGCAAGCTGCTCGTGTGCGGCAACGGCGGCTCCGCGGCCGACTCCGAGCACACGGTCGGCGAGCTCATGAAGAGCTTCCGCTTCAAACGTCCGGTCGACGGCGACTTCGTGCAGGCATACCGCGAGGCCAACGGCATCGACGCTCCCGCGTGGCTCGAGGGGTCGCTGCCCGCCATCTCGCTCGTCTCCCAGACGGCTCTCTCCACCGCGTTCGGCAACGACGAGGCCGCCGTGGGCGTCTTCGCCCAGCAGGTCTACGGCTACGGCGAGCCTGGCGACGTCTTGCTCGCCATCTCGACGTCGGGCAACTCCGCAAACGTCGTGGAGGCCGTCAAGGTCGCCCGCGCCAAGGGCGTCCGTGTTATCTCGCTCACCGGTTCAAAGGAATCAAAGCTTACCGGCATCTGCGACGTCTGCGTCCGCGTGCCCCGCGACGAGGTCTTCCGCGTCCAGGAGCTCCACCTGCCCACCTACCACGTCCTCTGCGCTGCGGTGGAGGCCGATATGTTCGGGGGTACAGAGTAGATGCGCCCCTACCGCGAGGCGATCGTGCTGGCGGGTGGCTTCGGTACCAGGCTCGCCCACGTCGTGCCCGACGTCTGCAAGCCCATGGCACCGGTCGCCGGCAGGCCCTTCGTACGTTTCATCATGGACCAGCTAGCGGCAGGCGGTTTCGACCGTGTGGTCGTGGCCGACGGCTACCGCCGCGAGCAGATCGAGGGATTCTTCGGTTCCGCATACCGCGGCATGGCAATCGAATACAGCCCCGAGGACACGCCGCTTCTCACCGGCGGTGCCGTGAGGAGGGCGCTCGGCAGGTGCAAGTCGGACTGGGTCTTCGTCTTGAACGGGGATACCTGGCTCGACGTGGACTTCGCCGCCATGGAGGCGGCCGCGGCCGATGCTCCCGATGGCGTCTCGGCCGTTATCGCCGTCAAGCGCATGCGGGACTTCGAGCGCTACGGCACGGTTGACGTGGACGCCGGCGGCGCCCTGGCCGCCTTCCACGAGAAGCGCCCGTGCGAGGAGGGCCTCATCAATGCGGGCGTCTATCTGCTGCGCGGGGACGCCCTGGACAATATGCCCGAGAAGTTCTCCCTGGAGAGCGACTACTTCGAGCGCGTCGTCGGCGACGGGGCGCTGCGCGCCGTCGAGTGCGCCGGCGGATTCATCGACATCGGCGTGCCGGAGGACTACGAACTCGCCCAGACGATGCTCACGCCGATTGCCAAATCTTGGAAGCTCGCCATGTTCGACCGCGACGGCACGATCAACGTGGACACTGGGCACCTGTACGAGCCAGAGAAGCTGGAGCTGATCCCCACCACGGTCGACACCATGCGCGGCTACTCCGACGATCCCGACTACAAGGTCGTCGTGGTGACCAACCAGGCCGGCATCGCCAAGGGCCTCTACACCGAGGCCGACATGCGTCGCCTGCACCGGTACATGGAAGACGAGCTTGAGAGGCTCGGCGTGCACGTGGACGCATGGTACTTCTGTCCGCACCATCCCGACTATACGGGTCCGTGCGAATGCCGCAAGCCCGCACCGGGGATGCTGCTGGCTGCAATGCATGAATATGACGCCGAGCCTCGCAGCTGTGTGATGTATGGAGACAAACCGAGCGACGAGACTGCGGCTGAAGCTGCAGGTGTCGTGTTCAAGTTGGTAAAGGTTGAACTATGAACGCAAGCGGAACGCCAAACCCCAACCTAAAGTTGGCGCTTGCCGCCAACTTTCTGTCCAGATTCGGTATGTCTGGGCGGTTTTTCGCCAACGCCCTTCGGCAGCTCAATCGGGTCCTATTTTCGTGCGACATCAGCATCGGGGCGAGGATCGATCCGAGCTGCAGCTTCTATCATTCGGGACTCGGTTGTGTGATCCACGCCGATGCCGTCGTTGGGGCTGAATGCATCTTCTTCCAGCATGTGACGCTGGGGGCTGCATGGCACCGGGGGGGGGGCGTTCATGATGGGGCTCCGCATGTCGGAAGAAACGTTATGTTCGGCGCCGGCTCTGTTGTTCTCGGCGATATCGAGATTGGCGATGGTGTGACCATTGGGGCTAATGCCGTAGTGGTTAAGTCGATTCCCGCTGGATGCGTCGTAGCGGGCGTTCCAGCGAAAATAATTAAAAGGGCCGGTGAACCGGTCGCCTGAGGCCCGCCCGTGACCTCAGTGAGGATTGCAACCGTAAAGAAAGGCGATGGATGACCGTCAACTCACATACTCAGGCTCCTGCAGTCTTCGCACTGTACCTGCCCCAGTACTACCAGACCAGCTATAATGACGAGTGGTGGGGCGAGGGCTACACCGAATGGACTGCATGCAAGAAGGCGAAGCCGCTCTATAGCGGGCATTATCAACCGCGTGTGCCTCAGCGCGGGAACTACTATGACCTGAGCGATCCTAAGAACATTGCCTGGCAGGCTAATCTTGCCCGCGAGTATGGCATCGACGGTTTCGCGCTTTACCACTATTATTCGCTTGGCAACAGGCTGCTTGATACTCCCGTCGAAGCGCTGCTTGCTCATAAAGATATCGATGTCGGCTTCTACCTCTATTGGGCGAATGAGTCTTGGCGGAAGGCATGGTTCGGCCAAGATCCCAAGGTGGTGTGGAAGCAAGAGTATGGCGGCCGGGATGAATGGGAGGCCCATTTTCGCTATTGTCTTCCGTTCTTTCAAGATCAGCGATACTACACAATTGACGGTAAGCCAGTTTTCGCTATATACAAAGATAACGACCTTCCTGACAGCGAGGCCTTTATTGCGCTTTGGAATAGCCTTGCTAAGAAAGCAGGACTTCCTGGGATCTTCTTTATAAAGACCGCCGATTTTTGGAACGGGACTGACAAGGGGCCCTATGACGCCATTGTCACTCGCGAGCCCGTTTATACGAATTCTTGCGGCATGTCAAAGCTTAATCTTCTTAAGCGGAAGGCATCTCAGGCTATTGCAAATGTCGGATATAAGCTCAGCGTGCCCGATAAGTTCAAGCGTGTCGCTTATCGCTGTAGTTATGACCGCGTGTGGGAGAACATCCTTGATAGAGATGTCGAGGACGGAACAGTTTTGGGGGCTTTCTGTGACTGGGACAACTCTCCTCGCCGTGGATATAACTCAATGGTGATGGATGGTGCCACCCCAGAGAAGTTCGGAATGTACATGGAGCGCTTGTTTCGAAAAGCTGAGAAGATTCATTCCCCGATGATCGTAATTAACGCTTGGAACGAGTGGGCAGAGGGAGCGTATCTCGAACCAGACGAACGCTACGGTGACGGTTATTTAACGGCCCTGCGTCACGCCAGAAATTTAAGTGAATAGGGTCGGTTTGTGTATATTTGGACTGAGAAATCTGACTTAAATAACTTTTGGGATTTTCTGTTTAAGATTGCTGGCTTCGTCATTACCTTCGCTGTTCTTTCGCTTCCTGATGGACTTAAGGCCGCCACTTCTCTGTATTCGTCCAGTACAGATTCGTTGAATCTCGTTTATACCTTTACTTATTATTTTAGTTGGCTTGAACTGCCTTTGGTTATTGCTGGATTGTTCGTTTACCGCAAAAGTAAAATAATTAATATTCTGCCGGTATTTATCCTAGTCTTATTAAATAATGTGCTGCGTTTGCCGCTTGGTCGAAGTAACATATTCGAGCTCCATAGCTACGAGATGTTTCTGATTTTTTTAGTCGGCATCTGTGCGGCTGCTGTTTGTTCAAGAATTGCTTCTACTCAGCAAGATTTTGAGTTTTGCATCGATTTTTTTGTTGTTTTTCAGGCCTGTACCCTACTACTGAATTTTGCGCAGGGAGCTTCTAGCGATGGTCGTTTTGCTGCCTTGGGAATGGGGCCTGGTCAAACGGCCACAATAATGGCGCTATATATTGTGGTTTATCACCTGTCGTAATAGTGGCTGGAAATTGAGTGAAAAGACTAGCTCCTTTTCCGTCGTCGCTCTTGCCGCCGCGTTCTTTTCTCTTTTAGCCACTGGATCAAGAACTAATCTCCTTCTTGTTGTTGCTGTTGTTTTAGTTATGATGGCCTGGATTTTGAAGATAGTTGCAAAGCGTAAAGGCGCAGAAATAGCATTGCTTGCGTTTCTTTGCTTTATTCTTTTTGTCGGGTTTACTGTGCTTGCGCTTCCTACTTTAGCAAGTTCAGGTGGCTCTAATGCTATTACAAGATTGATCGAAACTAATTCAACTGGCTTTGGAAAAGACTCTTCTGTCTTGGGTAGAGAACTCAGCATCGATGCCGGTTGGAAGATATACTCCGAAAATCCAAATGGCATCTCTTTCTCACTTTATGATATTGAACAAAGAACGTATTTAGCTTGTGGAATGGAGTATCCCCACAGCACTCTATTATCCTATTTGCTTCTTTGGGGTCCTTTGCCTCTAGCGATCAGTCTCATTTACTTGATTGGTTTGCTGTTCTACTTGCTTAGAAATAAGAGCTCTTCATCCGTTTTTGTTGCATTTTCCCTTTTGTCTTTTATTTGGTATGGCTCTCCTCTTATTTACGCGCGGAGCTATTTCATTCTCTTAATTCTATTCACGCACGTTGTCAGGTTCTGCAAAGGAAAGGGGTCGGAAAGTGTCTAAAGTTAAGACAATAGCCTTCTATCTCCCTCAGTTTCATACTATTCCCGAAAATGATCAATGGTGGGGTAAGGGTTTTACCGAGTGGACAAATACTAGGAAAGCTAAGCCTTTATTCCCGGGACATTACCAACCGCATACGCCTTTTAATAATGATTACTATGATTTGGCAAATCCATCAGTGCTTGAGCGCCAGTCTGAACTGGCACAGTCTTATGGTCTTGATGGTTTCTGCTATTACCATTATTGGTTTGAAGGTGGGAAGAAGCTGCTCGAAAAACCCATTGAGCAGATGCTTGCAAATAAAAAGGTGACTATCCCGTTTTGTCTTTGCTGGGCCAATGAGACCTGGGCTAGAACATGGGACGGCGAAGAGACCTCCGTCTTGATTAAGCAGGATTACGGCAATGAGCCAGAGTGGGAGTCTCATTATAAATACCTAAAGCAGTTTTGGCTTGATGAGCGATATATAAAGACATCTAGCGGTCAGCCGTTAATGCTCATTTATAAGCCTGAGATTTGTGATTGCCTTGAGCAGATGTTGGCATGTTGGAAAAGCCTCGCTAAGTCAGATGGAATAGCGGAACCTTATTATCTTGTCCAATACCCTTCCGATAACGCTTCGACGGAGGAGTATTTTGACGGCGTCGTAGACTTCGAACCAACGTGCACGCTCCAACAGATGCGCAGGCATCCATTTGATTCTCTCATCCGAAACTGCGAGTTCTTTCTTCCGTTTGCATTTGAAAAGATTAAGTTGCTACTCGGATTTAATAGTTTCAGGACTTATTCCTATTCAAAATGCATTCACGCCTCGATGAATAGGCAATTTAAAAATGATGGACGTCATTTTCTTGGCGCGTTTACTAGTTGGGACAACTCTCCTAGAAAGGGAACTAAAGGATCCCTTGTATTCAATGGATCGACACCCGATCTTTTTTATGAGTATCTGGTGGAGCAGATTCGGCGAACCAACGAGATTAACGGGGACAAGTTTCTATTTATCAATGCGTGGAACGAGTGGGCCGAGGGCGCTCATCTTGAACCTGATGAGAAATTTGAATATGGATACCTTGATGCATTGAAAAGGGCGCTTGAAAACGACTGAATTTATTTCGATTTTCTAGAAGGAGAATCTATCATGAAAGGCATCATCCTCGCCGGCGGGTCCGGCACGCGCCTGTACCCGCTCACGCTCGTGACCTCCAAGCAGCTGCTGCCGGTCTACGACAAGCCCATGATCTACTACCCGCTGTCCACCCTCATGCTGGCGGGCATCCGGGACATCCTGGTCATCTCCACGCCGACCGACCTCTCCAACTTCGAGCGCCTGCTCGGGGACGGCTCGCGCTACGGCGTGAACCTGTCCTACGCCGAGCAGCCGAGCCCCGACGGCTTGGCGCAGGCCTTCACCATCGGAGAGGACTTCATCGCAGGCGAGCCGTGCGCGCTCGTGCTCGGCGACAACATCTTCTACGGCAACGGCCTCAGCCGCCACCTGAAGAAGGCCGTCGAGAACGCGCAGTCGGGCCGCGCCACGGTCTTCGGCTACCACGTGGACGACCCCGAGCGCTTCGGCGTCGTGGAGTTCGATGCGCGGGGCAGGGCCGTCTCCATCGAGGAGAAGCCCGAGAAGCCCAAGAGCTCCTACGCCGTCACCGGCCTGTACTTCTACCCGGGCGACGTCGCCGCCAAGGCGCATGAGGTCGAGCCCTCTGCTCGCGGCGAGCTTGAGATCACCGACCTCAACCGGATGTACCTTGAGGAGGGGACGCTGTCCGTCGTCACCCTGGGCCGCGGCTACGCGTGGCTGGACACCGGTACCATGGAGAGCCTGCACGAGGCCGCGGAGTTCGTCCGCGCCGTGGAGCACTCCCAGGACCTGCCGGTCTCGGTCCCCGAGGAGATCGCCTGGGAGAACGGCTGGATCACGACCGAGGGGCTCAAGCAGGCCGCCGAGGCCTACGGCAAGTCGGTCTACGGGCAGCACCTGAGGAAGGTCGCCGCCGGCGAGATCGTCAACAGCCCGCGCGATTACTAATCCGATTTAATGGGAGATAGAAACATGTCTGAAGAGCTCTTCGAGCCCAGGAACATCATCGTCACGGGCGGCTGCGGCTTCATCGGCAGCAACTTCGTGCACTACG
>UQMD01000004.1 GCA_900542155.1 uncultured Collinsella sp. | reverse complement strand
GGACTTGCAGCGACGGACCTCGGGACGCTCTTACACCACGTCTGCGCGCGCCACCGAGGTCTATCGAAATTACTTCATTTTGTCTCAAGGTTGAGCCAAATTAGCGTACATCTGTTGCGTAAAAGGAGCAAAAATGGCTTCGTGAAATGTCTCTATTTTTGTGCCAGTACTCATATTTGCCACTTTTTGACCACAGGGGCATCTACCGTGCAAAATCGATAGGTCAAATCTGCCAAAAACGGCCCGTAAAAAAGCTCCCATTGCTGGGAGCTCTTTCATTCAATGGTGCGGGCGAAAGGACGTCCGCGTATCCGCTGCGCGGATACGCACCGGCTTCGCCCGCCTGCCGGCGGACTCGCCAGCTCGCTAAAAACGCTCCGCGTTTTCCTTACGCTCGCTCCTTCGCAGGTTCAAGTCCCCGCGATGGGCCCATAACAAAAAAGCTCCCATTGCTGGGAGCTCTTTCAATCAATGGTGCGGGCGAAAGGACTTGAACCTTCATGGGGTTGCCCCCATACGGACCTGAACCGTACGCGTCTGCCAATTCCGCCACGCCCGCGTGCAGGAATTAGAATAACGGAGCGCCGCCGCGAACGCAAGAACTATTTTTGGAAAAGTTTGCAGGCATTTTCCCAGGCTGCTCGAGCGATTGCTTCGGGGTCCTCGCCGGTACGATCGACGCGGTCGTTGACCAGCGCGTTTGCTGTGATGGAAATCATTGCAGGCTCGCACTCAAGACCGCGAATGGGCTCCGGCGCCATATAGGGACAATCCGTCTCGAACAAAATACGGTCGAGCGGTGTTGCCGCGAATGCCTCGCGCACGTCGTCGTTGCGTTTAAAGGTAGCCGCGCCGCCATAGGCGATGTAACAGCCCAAATCCACAAAGCGTTCCATCGTGGCTCGGTCCTCGCCAAAGCAGTGCAGTACGCAACCGGCCTGGGGCACGCCGACCTCGCGCAACACGTTGTAGGCGTCCACATGCGAGGTGCGCTCCCCGTCCGTGTCCTCATGACGCAGATGCAGCTCTACCGGCACATTGCGGCGTACGGCAACCTCGAGTTGGCGCGCCATACAGTCGATCTGCACGTCGTGGGGCGCCGGCGCAATATCGTCGTCGTAATCCATGTGGTAGTCCAGGCCAATTTCGCCGATACCAACACACAGCGGATCGTCGAGCGCAGCCACAACCTGGGCATGGATGTTATCGGTGTAGTCGGGCGCGCCATACGGATGCACACCGGCGAGATACTTGACCTGCGGAATATCCCGCATCGGCAGAATCTCGCGAACCAGCCAGTCGCTATAGTCCGTCACGCTGCGCTTATCGGCAATGGGGTCGAAGACCGTCACCAACAAGTCAATGCCCGCTTCCTTGGCGCGCTCGAGCGTCTCAGGCACTTCCTTGCTCCAAAATGAGAGCAGGTGCGCATGCGTATCGGCAAGCGGCGCCAGCGGCACCGGGCAGGCCACCGTTTTCTTCTTTTTTGTAAACGTCACGCGTCCGACATTAGGCGTCATGGGAAAGCTCCTGAGCCAAGCGGACAAAGGCGGCGACGTCGAGCGTCTCGGCGCGCGTGGTAGGTGCGATACCGCAATCCTCAAAGGCAGCATCGAGAACATCCTTGGCAAAGCCGTTGGCGCTCATGGAATTGCGGATGGTCTTGCGGCGCTGAGCAAACGCAGCGTCAATTACACGGGCCACAAACTCGCGATCGAGCTCCTCGGGCACTACGCCGTCAACACGATCGATGCGTACGACGGCCGAGTCCACATGCGGCGCCGGCATAAAGCAGCGTGGCGGCACCTCAAAACGCCCTGTTACCTGCGCATACAGGCCGAGCTTTGCCGTGTAGCCGCCATAGGTCTTGTTGCCCGGCGTTGCGGCAATACGATCTGCAACTTCCTTTTGCACCATGACGACAGCGCGCTTAAGTGCGGGCATCGTCTGGAAGAACTGAAGGATGATCGTCGCCGCCACGTTATAGGGCAGATTCGCGACGAACACCGTAGGTTCACCACCGGCGGCCTGCTCAATCTGCTCCGGCGTCACCTTGAGCGCATCACCCATGATAACGCGGAAGTTGGCATAGTCGGCGGCGTGGGCGTCGAGCACCGGCTCAAGCTCGGGATCAGCCTCAATCGACGTAACGCACGCCGCCTCCTGCAGCAGCGCAAGCGTGAGCGTGCCAACGCCCGGGCCGACCTCGAGCACGCGCTCATCGCCCGCAAGCTCAGCGAGCTCACAGATACGTTCGATCACATGGTTGTCGATCAGGAAGTTTTGGCCCAGGCGATGCTTGGTCGCAAGACCAAACTCCTCTAGCAGCTCCCTCGTTGCCGTGGGGTTTGCCAAAGGCGAAGTTGTCATGGTTGCCTCCTTAACATGGCGGCTGCATCGTAAAGCAAAAGGGCATGGACCGTTGCGGCCATGCCCTTACCGTTACACAGCAAATTGCCGATATGGCACTCGCGCGGCGTCTTAGCCAAGACGCGGGAACAGCGGCTCGCCCTTCTCGACGGGCTGACCGCCGGCAAGCAGGCCCCAAGCGCAAATGCCCTTGAGGTCGTCGCTCGCGGCCTCGTCCTCGCACGACAGGCGACGCAGAGCCTCGGCAGAAGTCTGGGGCATGAGCGGCATCAGCAGGTGAGCGGCGATGCGGATGGCCTCGAGCAGGTTGTAGATCACAAACGCCAGCTCGTCGGCCTTGGCCTCATCCTTGGCAAGCGCCCAAGGCTCGGAGTCCTCGATGTAGTGGTTAGCGGCGTGGATGAGCTCCATGACCTCGTCCTTGGCTCCGCCGTAATCCAGCACGTCCATCTTGGCCATGTAGCGATCGACCAGGCCGTCGGCGATCTTTGCCAGCGGGTTGTCGAACGCATCGAACGATGCAGGCTTGGCAGGTGCACAACCGTCAAAGTACTTGCCGCTCATGTTGAGCGAACGCGAGATAAGGTTGCCCCAGCTGTTGGCTAGGTCGGCGTTGTAGACCTGCTCCATGCGCTCGAAGCTGATGGCGCCGTCGGTGCCGGGCACCACGTCGGTCATAAAGTAATAGCGATAGCCCTCGACGCCCAGCATGTCGATAACATCCTGCGGAGCGATGGCGTTGCCGCGGCTCTTGGACATCTTCTCGGCCTTGCCGGTCTCGGCATTGCGCACGGTCAGGAAACCGTGGGCAAAGACGTGTTCGGGCAGGGCTTCGCCGATGGCCATGAGCATGGCAGGCCAAATGACGCAGTGGAAGCGGATAATGTCCTTGCCCACGATGTGGAACTGCGCGGGCCAGCGGTAGGCCAGCTCGGCACGAGCCTCATCGGTATCGACACCGTAGCCGACAGCCGTCATATAGTTGAGCAGCGCGTCGAACCACACGTAGGTCACGTGGCCCTCGTCGAACGGGACCTGAATGCCCCAGTCAAAGCTTGTACGGCTTACGGAAAGGTCGTTAAGGCCGCCCTCGACAAAGCTGCGCACCTCGTTCATGCGGAACGCGGGCTCGACAAAGTCGGGGTGCTCGTCATAGAGCTTGAGCAGCTTGTCCTGAAACGCAGAGAGCTTAAAGAAGTAGGACTCCTCCTGCACGCGCTCGAGCGGACGGTGGCAATCGGGGCACAGGTGCTGGCCGACGCTGCCGTACTCTTCGTCACCCTTCTGGACCTGTGTATCGGTAAAGTAGGTCTCGTCGGGCACGCAGTACCAGCCGTCATAGCTGCCCTTGTACAGGTAGCCGGACTCCTTCATGCGCTCCCACAGATACTGCACGGCGTGATGCTGGCGCGGCTCGGTGGTACGAATGAAGTCGTCGTTGGAAATCTCGAGCTTGTTCCAAAGCTCCTTGAAGTGCGGAGCCTGGCTGTCGGTCCACTCCTGCGGCGTCATGTTGTGCTTGGCTGCGGCCTCGGCGACCTTCTCGCCGTGCTCGTCCATGCCAGTCAGGAACTTGACGTTATAGCCGGCAGAGCGGCGATAGCGAGCCTGAACGTCGGCGATGATGGTGGAATAAGCCGTGCCCAGGTGCGGATCGGCGTTGACGTAGTAGATGGGCGTCGTGATAAAGAACGAAGGCTTGCTTTGATCCATGGGGTTTGTCCTCCAGAAAAACGTTGCATACAGGGGATGATTCTAGCGCAAGGGCTGGATATCCTCCATCTATTGCATATCGAGCACCACGGCATAGACATCGCGCTTGCGGCGCGAATATTTCTGAGACAGGCGCTTTGCCACCGCGGAGGCGGGCTCCCCCTCCTCGAGCGCGGCACGGATATCGTCGCGCAGGGCTTCATCGGGGTCTACCGCTGCAGCTCCAACCGACGCGATACCGGCCTCCTCATCCCCACTCGGCGGCGCGATGACCAGCGCAATCTCGCCCTTTACCTCGCCACGGGCACGCAACTCCTCGGTTAGCTGGGCGGCGGATCCACGCAAGACTTCCTCGTGCAGTTTGGTGAGCTCGCGGCAGACGGCGACATCGCGCTGGGGAAAGACCTCGGCCACGGCCTCGAGCGTCGCCACGATGCGATGTGGAGACTCGTAGAAGATGAGCGCGCCGGGGACGACTGCAAGGCGCTGCAGTCGGCGCACGCGGTCGCCGTGCTTGCGACCCAAAAAGCCTTCGAAGAAGAAATGCTCGCAGGGAATACCGGACGATACGAGCGCCGTGACGCAAGCAGAGGGGCCGGGAACAACTTCGACAGGCACATCCGCCTCGCGCGCCGCCTCGACCAGCGCCTGGCCGGGATCGGACACGCTCGGCATGCCGGCGTCCGAGGCAAAGGCGAGGGTCTCCCCTGCCAGCAGACGGTCGACCAGGCCGGCGGCGCGACTTGCGATCACGTTCTCGTCGCAACGAACGAGCGGCTTGGAGATGCCTAGGTGCATCAGCAACTTTGAGGTCACACGCGTGTCCTCGCAGCAGACGGCGTCGGCGGCGGCAAACGCCTCGCCGACGCGCGGAGACAGGTCGCCCAGGTTGCCGATGGGCGTTCCGACCACATAGAGTTTGCCCGTGCGGGCGCTGTTTTGCGTCATATCAACCTATTCAATCATGCCGCGCTCGAGCGTACCGAGCGCCGCGCGGGCGTCCCATGCTGCAATGCGCTTCTCGGTCTTCCACGTTTGGAAGAACCAACCGGCGGCCGGCGCAAACGAAGCCAGCTGGTTGGCGATAAACACGCGCTCGTAGGCATTGCGGCCCTCGGGCGTAACCGACGAGTTGGCAAAGATCGCCGCGCCCGACCATTCGCCCACCAGCACGGGGAACCCTGTCGAAATCGCTTCTTTAAGCTCGCGCTTGTTGCGCGAAATCGCCGTCGTCAGCCCGCGGGGGCTCGTGATGTCGAGCGCGTGCTCGTCGCGGTAGTGGTACAGGTGAAGGTCCATGTAGACGTTCTTGTACTTGGCGCCGCGCATAAAATGCTTCCACTCGCTGGGATGCCCCGAAGACGAGAAGACGACGATCTTATCCTCGGGCATATACGAACGGACGAGCTCATAGGCATCGCGATAGAAGTTGCGCAGGTAGTGGGCCGGAATACCGTCCGTCATGGTAAAGAGGCCCTTGCGCACGCTCATCTGCGGCGTGTCTAGCAGCTCAATACCCAGCAGGCTCTCGGCCTCGCCGTAGCGATCGGCCAAGCGCTCGAGCACGTCGAGCGCAACGTGACGGCCATTGGTGGACGAATGCCACTCAGCGACGACTTCCGGCGTCGTGGGTGAATCGTTGGAATCGCCCTGACCGCCGGGTACAGTCGCCAGATCGAGCAGTACGCGGATGTTGTACTTGGCGGCCCACTCAATAGCCCGGTCGATATAATCGACGACCGAAATGTAGGAAGCGTCGGACTCCTGTGAGCCAAAGGCATACCACGGCACCGGCAGGCGCACGGCGTTGAGACCGATCTGCGCCATACGACGAAAATCATCCTCGCTCACAAACGTCTCGTAATGGCGACGCATGCGCTCGTTATAGGCAGCGGTGCCCATGGCCTCCTGCAGTTCTGCTGCATTGGATGCTCCGGTCGCTGCATAGAGCGACGGGGTCACCCAGGGCTCGGGAATAAACCAGCCAGAGAGATTAACGCCGAGAATCCTCTCCATCACGGCCCCCTTCGAATCGCGCAGGTCGAACCTGCATCGTATTGCATAGGAAAAGTATCGTTTTGAGTATACCCGCGCGTGCGGACAGGCGACCGAACGGTCTACAAAGTGGCGCAAAAGTGGGAGGAATGTCCGGGCAAGCGGAACCCGAGGTGCGCGCGCCAAGATATACATATGCGCCGGAAAGCTCATCCCATTTTTCTGCTCAATAATGGGATGCATTTTCCGCTGGCAGGCCCAACCGGAAAGCTCGACCCACAATCCAGCGTCATTCCGGGTCGCGCTTTCCCAAGCGGCTTCAAAGCGGAAAACGCATCCCGCTCTGAAGCCAAATTCCGGGATGCAGTTTCCGCAGGAGCCCTCGGTAAAAGAAAAGGACCCCTTTGCAGAGGTCCTAGTCAATTCAAGGTGGCGGGGAAGGGAATCGAACCCCTGACACGAGGATTTTCAGTCCTCTGCTCTACCAACTGAGCTACCCAGCCATTTGAGGTGTGCCTTGTTTCAAGGCTTGATTAGTATAACCAAGGACACGCTCCGGTCAACCGAGAATTTTAAAAAAGTTTTTGCGCGCGACATCGGCCACGACCTCGATCCTATAGAACGGCACGTCAGAAGCATCAACCGGCCGCAAGAAGTTTTTCACTCAGGGCCGCACGGGCAAACTCACTTGGCGTCATCCCCTCGGCAGCCGCCCGTCGACGAATGGCCTCCTTCATTCCCAGAGGAATCTTGACCGATAGCGTTGCCGTTCCCTCACCTGAGAGTGGGGGCCGTCCGTGCACGATCCCACCAACGGTGTGTTCGCCATCCGGAAACTCTCCGCGCTCGTACGACTCACACCACGCGTCAATCATTTCATCCGTTACAACCTGACCATTAGCGGTCGTATATGTCTTGCCCATCATCGACCCCTTTGCCGAGCTCGCTCGATCTCTTGCCAGAATTTCTTCTGAACCGGAGACAAGGCATGAATAATGAGCCACCCGCGAATAAGTTCGACCGCAACGAGCTCCACGCTCCGTCCGTCCGGAAGCCATCCAATCGCAAGCCATCTCGGCGGCTCGTCTTCCGACTCGCGGCGAATACACTCAGTAACCGCGAGCCAGGCACCAAGCACCTGTTTTTCCGTCAGGTGCTTTTTGGCGTTGGGATGGATCTCGACATCCATGCATCTCCTCCTCCATCTTACCCAATTTCGTATGACGAAAGTCCACTGTCGCCAATTCCTATGCCGGCACGCGTTGGAGAACAGGAGGCGAAACAATGATTGAAGGGCGCTCGAGTGCCGCCCAGGCGCCGGGGCAAGAGCACATGCGCCAGGGACGTACGTTTTCGTAGCACACGAGGACATTGCCATTGCGGTCGATAAAGGCGATGTCGATGGGATAGGCCATAAAGCAAGTGTGAACCGAGGAGCAGCGCGGAAACGCCATGACAAGCGGCAGTCCGCTGGCGGCAATCGGCCGCCGTCCCAGCATGCCGCGCAGACGCACGGTAAACGACTCCGCCACCACAAACTCGGCCGGCGTCCAGCCCAACATGTTGAGCGCCCGCGCGTAGGCGACATAGGACGAGAGCGCGGTCACATGACCACCCCCGGACGCCATGGATCGACCGCCACCGCGCGTTCATGCGTGAGCACGGCCGGAGCCCCCAGGGGAACGCCGGCGATGCTCAGCGAACTCGGCCACGGCTCGTAGTGCATGGTGCAGGTATAGGTCCTAAACGTGCCAGAAAGAGAGAGCAGACCACCATCCGATGACGCCGTGCCTTGTTTGCTCGAGACCTCGACCTGTAGGCCGTATCCCTCCATGGCATCCTGAATCTGAGCCTGAACGGTCGCGGAAGCGTCAATGGAGCTCTCGTCACCCTCCCCGCCCGGCGCCGCAGCGTGCGCCAGCACGATGTCGGGCACCACGCGGTCGAAGCGCGCGACCGCGCCGGCAAAGATCATGACGTTGTACGCGATGAGAGCCAGCACGAGTAGAACAGGCGTGACCACGGCCATCTCGACCGTCGCCTGGGCACGCTCCTCGCGCAAGCCCGTGCGAATGCCCATTACGACCCACCGCCAAAAGCTCCCGCCAGCGTGGCAACATCGACCGTGAGCGGGATGGAGCCGCCGCCGGGCAGCGGGATCTCCGCAAGCGTAAACACCGCGCCGCTGATGGTGCGCTCAACGTGATATTCCAATGCCTCGCAAAGTGCCTTGGGGTCAGTCACGCCCAAGGGGATTTTTCGCAGGGTATCTTGAGTTTTGGAGATGCCCGCGATATCAGACCCCGGACTTTTGATGACATTGGCGGTATCGGTCAGCACCGGTTTTCGCAGACGCAAATCGCACGGCTCGAGTCCCAGCGCCGCCACGGAGGACGAGACGGTGTCACCGAGCCAGGACGCAATGGAGCCCAACGCGCCGCTACCCCCTCCCAAGCCACCGATCAGCTCTCCCATAAGCTCGTCGGCCGCACCCTGGATGTCTCCGTACCCCACAAGCAGGCGACCCCAAACATCCATAACGCCGTCGAGCACGCCGGCAACGCCGCCCGAACGCTCCTCCAGCGTCGAGAAAAACCGCGAGAGAACGTTATTTTGTGCCGTCGCACCATCGGGCGCGAGCACTGCAGCAGAAATTGCACCACGATCGCCAAGCTCAACTGCCGTGTCAAACGAGGAGTTGAGCTCGTCGGGACTGGAGATGGTGCCCGAGACCGCAAAGGCGACTACGCCGTTACGGCCAGGCGGCGCGATGCGCGGGCGCTCACCGGAAAGTTCTTTGATGGCGGTATCGAACGCATTGCCCGCACGGTCGGCTTCGTCCTCGGTCTGACGCTCGAGCTCGAGCTCCTTGTTGCGACAGTCGACGTAGTCCTCCATGGCGTCTTTAAACTTGTCGAAGTGATACTCGAAGCCGTTTTCGATAGAGGTTGAAGGCGCCGCAACAGCACCAAGCGACGAAACGCCAAAATGGCATTTGCTGCATTTATCCTGCCCATCGTAATCGGCAACCGAAGCAAATCCGCTTGGCGTTCCTTTCTTATAGTTAGGGCAGGTCGTCCCGTAATGCAGATACGCCTTTTCATCGTTCACGCTCGTCGGCCACACCGCATCGGTATAGAGTTCCGTCGCCCGAACCTCATCAGAGTTGCGCGGCAGCAGCGGAATATAGGAGGAAACCTTGCCTCCGTTCTCGGTTATATATGCCCGATCGACCTCCGCGCTCGCATAGGTATAGAACGCCTTACGCGCCGCAGACTCTGCCTTCATCTCGACACTCGAGCCCTGGGGCTTCTCATTTGTCAGACGCCAATGGTAGTAGTCCTTCGCGCGATCAAGGGCAACTTTAGGCTCCCACGTAACGCTCGATGAGTAATGCGGATTTTGAACACCGGAGAGATCCGTTAGGCTTTTTGCGCGCTCCCACATACAAGAACAGCTGCCGACCGAACCTTTATCCGATCCACCGCAATCCGCTAGCCAGGCGCGCTCTTTGGCCTTCGCCGTCTCCTCCGATGCTTTTTGTAGCTCCTCGGCCGCGCGCTCCAGGTCTTCCGACGCATCTTTAATGGCATCGGTCGAGATTTCGGATCCTTCGAGCGCAACAAAATCCGACTCGGATGTCCTGGGCACGGCAAGCGCCGTACCGGTATAGGTCACGCCCTCGGTATCCTGCGCCGATACTGCCTGCATGGCGCGCGCGGCAACCAGGTACGGCAAGGCGGCCTCGATCTTTTGCAGGCCCTTTGCCGCGCTTTTGGCAAACTTGTTACGCGTTTTAATGATCTGGGTTCCCGTATCGATGATATCGCTGCCAACAACCTCGGCGCCCGGAATGAGCATGGCAACCAAGCCGGTACCGATCGTGGCAAACCCCGCCAGGCCCAAACTCAAAATGCTCGCATCCACCACCGTGGCAGCCGTGTGATAGGACGACACTACGTTGGCACCCGCCAGCGCGCCGCTATCGGCCGCCACCTGGGTGTCCCCGGCACGCGACATGCTCCATATCGCCGCGGTCGACGAAAACAACAATGTGAGCACCACTAGGATGACCACGGCAGAAGAAAGCGTGGTATAGGCGCCGTCTTCGATAAACAAATCGACACCGGCTCGACCCATAAAGCCGCCTCGCTTGCAATGGCAGCTCGGACGGCGCGTCAAAACGCGTCTAGACCAGAAACGCTTAATCCCATGTAGCAATCCACGAATCATAATCTCCCTCCAGCCATTCGGGACGCGATTGATACGAGACATCGACCTTGAGCTCAACGTAGCCGCCCTCGGCGGCACCACCCATAGCCTGCGCAAACGCACCGATCACGGGCAACGGCTTGACCTCGCCGGAAACGGACACGGACGAGACGCCACCCGCACCGGCCCGGCCAAGCTCGATATTCCACGACAGCGGCCCGCCGGCATGAAAAATCGAGACGTTGGGCACCGCGGCAAGTCTGCGGCGAGTGAACTCCTTAAGGTCATCGTCGTCCTCCACCGTCGTCGTGGTCATAAGCCGCGCGGTCTCGGCGGCGGCAGACTCCATGACCGCGCGCGTATAGAGCAGGCACACCGGCTGCAGTGCGAGAAGGATGAGCGTCAGAAACGTCGGCAGCAAAAAAGCGGCCTCGACCGTAGACTGCGCCCGGTCCTCGCACGCGATATCAATACAACGCGATGTCCTTAGCGCCCGCAGCGGCGTCGATAACCGACATCGAGGCAACGCCATGGGATGCCGCCCGCTCGACCAGCGCCGCCAAGCGCCCATCGGTGCCAGCACGCCAAAGTCCCGCAATCGCCAGCACGATCGATAACAGCGCCACCGTGACGATGGCGTATTCCACAGTCGCTTGGGCAACCTCTTCACGCAGAACGCCATGCATTTCACGATCCCTCCTTTGAGTTTATTGTTTGCGGGACCAGGCGCACGGCGCGCAGACGACACGAAGCATCGCCAGTATCCGCGGCAACCGTCACCATATCGACCCAGCCGCGTCCGTCGCGCACGATAGCGCCCCACACGTTGCCCTTGATATCGAGATAGCCGCTCAGAGCAAGTTGTGCCGTGGGTACCTCGCGATAGGCACGCAGCATATCCGCTGCCGCTTCGGTCATCGGTCGGTCTTCGGACCATGCAAGCCGGACCGCAATCGCGTTGCCCTCAGGCGAATCCGTCGCAGTGCCAGACCGCTTGTTGAGCGCCCGCAGAAAGGTTTGCGCCGTGACAGCGACATCCGAATCGTCCGCATCTCGCATCTCATCTTTTTGAGACGCCACCGCCGAATCTGAGCCCAAATCGGAGGCGGTCCCAGGACGCTGCTGCCGCGCGGCGTTAAGCCCCCAAAGCACCACCGCTATCGCCACGGTCAGGCAAGCAAACACCAGCAGCACCCCGATGGGGCGCTCGCCCTCTACAGGCTGTTGATGCCCTCGCTGATAGCGTTCCATAGATCTTGGACCTTGCCCTTAAATGCGACGATGGCGATGATCGCGATCACCACGAGCACGCCGACCAAGATGGCATACTCGGTGGTACCCTGTGCACTCTCCTCCTGCAATAGTTCCTTGGCGCGCTGACGAACATGTGCCGCCCGGCAAAACGCCCAGCCCTGGACCTTGCCAGCAGCGTCAGTCATCGTGTTCATGTATTCCTCCCTACATCATCCCGCCTGCTCCCAGCAGCGGGCCCAATATGGACAGAAGCAACGCCGGCAAGATGAGCGTGCCGGTGGGAATCAGCAACTTGACCGGTGCACGCTCGATCTCGCGCTCGACTGCGGCGCGATGGGCCGCACGGATCTCGCGACTTTGAGCAGCCAGCGTCTCGGCCAGCGGAGCGCCCAGGGCAAGCGCCTGCCCCACCGTGATGGCAAAGGTCTCGAGCGCCCTCACGTCCAAATCACGCGCGGCAGCCAACAGCTCGGCCTCGCGCGTCCCCACGCCCACCTGCCACGCCATGCAGGCTCGCTCAAGACGGACGGCCAGCACCGACCGACGATTGGCGCAGAAAATCTCGAGCGCCGCGTCAAACGAAAGGCCGGCAGAAAGCCCCAGGCGCACCACGTCGATCATCTCGGACACCTCACCGAGCGACACCCGCGCCGGGCCGCCCGCCCCAATCGCACCCTTCATTCGCGCGGTCAGGGCATCAATCACCGAGCGGCCCGCAGCAATGACCAGCACCGCCTCACGCTTGCATGTCCCTGCAATCTTGCGAGCATCCGCACGCTCCAAACCTGTCGCGGCAAATACGCTCAGGGCGCACAGACAAGCCGCAACCCCGACCAGGGCGCTCATAGCTCCACCCGCATAATGCGCCGGATAACTACCAGGGCAACGCCGTTGAGGGCAAGTCCCAGCACCACGGCGCCCGCACCAGCCGGCGTCGCAAGACCGCGGCGAAAGTCTGCCGAAAGCAAAGCCAGTACCGCGCACATGCCCGCCGGCATCGCCGCAACCATATGCGCAGACATGCGAGCCTGCGACGTCTTAACATCCAGGCGGCGCTTGAGCCCAATGCGCTCACCCACCATGCTCGACGCCTCGGACAGCAAGCCGGCAAGCGGAGCCCCGGTACGCTGCGATACTTTGAGCGCCAAGGTGACAAGCGAAAGGCCGGGGGCATCGATGCGAACGAGTAGGTCATCGAGTGCGTCGGTCGCCGAGATACCGCAATCGATTGCCGCCGCCACCCGCAAAAACTCGGTATGCACCGGCTCTTGCGCATGGGCGCCCACAAAGCGCATGCCCTGTGCCAGCGAATGCCCCGAGGCAAGCGACATGGATAACGCTGTGAATGCCTCGGGCATGGCCTCTTCCACATCATGCTGTTCGCGTCGGCGATCGAAGGTGTCACGCGCAGCGCCCACGCCAAGCGGCGCCACCAGCCCCAAGACAAAGCCGATGGGCGACAACGACGCAACGGCCAGCAAAACGCTGCAGATACCGCTCGACAGCAGCAGAAATGCCAGACGAGCCGCGTTATCCTCTATAGCAAGCCCAAGGCGATCTGCGGGAATCAGCGACGCCCACGAGCGGGCAATCTTTGTCAGCAGGTCGTTTTCCGCCAACTCACGCGGCAACTTCTCCGCCATCGATTCGAGCGTCTGGCGCGCCAGCTCCGCCGGCGGCCTCCGCGGCACACGACGCTCTGCCCCACACGCCGTCGCGACAGAAAGCCCCGCCAAACCCCCTACGACGAGGGGCATAGCGATCTCCATTCGTCCACCTCCTCTTGCGTGAGCGTTCCCGACCGCAAGCCCTCCGCGATAAACGGCGGCTCGCGGTCGAGCGTCCACGTACGTTCGGCGGCATCGAACGTCACGTAGCGTTCGAGCTCAACACCGCCCGACGCGCCGCGTCGCACCCCCGAATACGAGGAGACGAAGCGCCTGCCATCGGCATGACGTTCGGACATCACGATGCCGTCGAGCGCCATGGCGATCTGCTCTTCGATAAGCTCACTCGGCAAATCGATGCCGTAGCGCGCAAGCAGCGTCAGGCGAACCACGGTCTCCTGCTCGGTACCCGCATGAAGTGTGGTGAGCGACCCATCGTGGCCCGTGTTCATGGCCTGCAACATGTCGCAGCACTCGGCACCGCGCACCTCGCCCACCACGATGCGGTCAGGGCGCATGCGCAGGGCATTAGTTACCAGGTCGCGGATCGTCACCGCGCCCTCACCCTCAATTGAAGCCTCGCGCGCCTCTAGGCGCACCACGTGCGGATGATGTGCAAACTTGAGCTCGGCAGAGTCCTCGATCGTCACGATGCGCTCGCCGGTGGAAATCTCGCATGACAACGCGTTGAGCAGGGTGGTCTTACCAGATCCCGTGCCTCCCGCAACCGCCAAATCCTGTCGCAGCGACACCGCGCACGACAGCAGCTGCGCATACCAAAGCGGCAGTGACCCCAACCCCACGAGCTCGTCCAGCGAGCAGATACGGTCCGAGAACTTTCGGATGGTGAGGATTGGCCCGTCGATCGCCACGGGTGGAATCACCGCGTTGACGCGATAACCCGTCTTGAGGCGGGCGTTGACGATGGGGCTGCGCTCGTCGATACGACGGCCGAGCGGCGAGATGATGCGGTCGATGAGCACACGGATCTGTTCGTCGTCCTCAAACGCGTGCTCGATGGGATACAAAACGCCGCTGCGCTCAAAAAAGGCAGAGCGACAGCCGTTGATCATGATTTCGGTAACGGTGTCGTCCTCGATGAGCGGCTGCAGCGGTCCCAGGCCCACCACGTCATCTAGGATCTCGTCGATGATGGTCTCACGCTCAGGCGTCGCCAAGTCGGTCGGCTCTTCCACGTTGAGCGCCGCCTCCACCGCCGGACGTAACTCAGAGCGGGCAAGGGCCGGATCGACGTAGGCACTGATGCGCGCCACCTCGTCGTAGCCCACGCGGTCCATCACCGCACGCTTGGTGCGGCGTTTAACGGCACGGCGGCGTCCCGCATCAACGGGGGCAGCCGTGGCGGCCGCGCCAGCGGCTTTAATCCTCGTCTGCAGACTCATCGCGAATCACCCTCGCGCGACCAGGGAAGACGGATGCGCGGGCGCTCGGTGCGGGTCGCGCGGTCGGCGACCATATCGCTCCAGGGACCGACGGCGCGGCCCAGCTCCACGAGCATCTCGCGCGTAGCCTCGCGCACGCTGGTCGCAAAAGCGCTCGTCTGACCCACCGCCTCGTCGGCGCGACCGAATGCCATGAGCGCGGCCAAATCCTGACCGCCATCGGCAATGCGGATCTTGGAGCTCAGTGCGCAGGCAATCTCGAAGCGCATGGCGACGTCCTCGTCGGCACCGCGCGCACCAAACCGGTTGAACACGGCGCTCATGCGTGTGCGCGGCACGCCCACACGGCTCGCCAGCTCAATGACGCGCGAAGCGGATGTCGCCGACGATACTGCCGCATCGCCTACGACCAGGCAACGGTCGCTCGCCGCCACCGCGGCGGCCACGGCATCACCCCAAAAGACCGAGGTGTCGACAAAGACCACGTCGGATTCGCGACGCAAAACATCGAGCAATAGCTCCACCGGACGTGCCATGAGCTCGGCCTTCTCGGGGGCCGCGACAGGTCCCCAGAGTGTGACGCCCGGGGCGACGCGCATCGATGCGGCCACGATATCCGGCTCGGCAAGTGCGCCAGCCGCCGACGGCTCGATAAGCGTCGCCATATCGTGCGGGGCATCGACACCCAGCAGATCGTATAGGTTTCCAAACATGAGGTCCAAGTCGAGCACAGCGGCACGCAAACCCAGCAACGACGCCGCATGCGCCATGGTGGCAACGATCGTCGACTTGCCGCAACCGCCCGAACCCGAAACAGCACAGACGACCGGTGCCCGACGCGACGGAATAGAAGCGTCGGCCGACAGCGCGGGGGCTGACGGCGCAGGAACCGGCGACACGGACGCGGGCAATAACATCCCCGTCTCCCCCGCCGCGGTCACGTGCTGAGCCCAAGCCGGCATGGCAGGCTGCCCGGTCTGCGGTTCCGAAGCTAAAGGCGCAGCGGCACACGGCTCGCCAGCCCCGGCAAAACCCTCGACCTCGTCGAGCTCATCGGCCAGATTTACGCCGTGCACGTATCCCATATCTTCAGCCAGAACGTCATCGCCATACGGCACCGGCCCTCCAGCGTCATCGTATGCAAGGGGGTCCCGGGGGCGCCGACCATGCTCGGCTTCCGCTTTTCCATATTCATCAACACGCGGGCCTCTTGTAGCGCGAGGCGCCCCGGGTTCCCTATCAACAAAAGCATCGGGCTCAATCGTCATGCGCCGATCGGAATCAACCGTTCCCTCACCCGCGCGCCCGTTGCCGCACAAACTGTGCGCAGCGATGACCTCGGTCGCCCCCGCGCGAAACAGCCCTTCGATATCCGACGGGTCGAGTGTCTCGATCAACACGACGACACGACTCACGCGGCCCTCGGCCGTCAGGCGCGCAACGGTCTTCCGCACGTCTTCGGTATCGAACAGAGACGCCGCGATGATGGCGGCACCGCGACGCGACGGAAACGCCCGCGCCATGGATACCAGCCCGTCCAGGTCGCCCACGCGAAGCACCTGCGCGCCCACATCGCGACCCTCGACTTCCTGCTGTAGCAGCCCGTAATCGCCGCACGCGCAGCACGCAAGCCAGATCGCCTTCATCACTCGTCGCCTCCGCTCTTTTTGCCGCGTGCCGTGGCGGGAATCGTCAAGCTGACCGTTCCCTTTCCCGAGGCTCCCAGCAATTCCTTGACATCTTCGGGGTCTGCCGCCAGCGTCACCCACTCGATCTTGCCTTCACGCGTGGTGCCGGCATCTTCGCTGGTATCGATCACGTAAGCGCCGCACAAACGATCGGTCACGCCATCTTTTTGCACGTACACGTCTACATAGCTGCCCACGCCCGCGGCGCCGCCGACCGAGTGCTCGGCATCGACCGCCACCGAAACGGCCACCTTGCCTTTAGGCACCTCGAGCTTGTGGCTCTCGGCCTTGGTGTAGACATTGCAAATCACGGCGTTTTTGGGAATGCGCGAGGTCGTCACGTCGCCGCGCACCTGACGCAGCTCGGTCGCCGCATCACGCGGCAGCAGACTCGCCAGCCATTCCTGAGTTATGACATTAGTCTCGTCGAGGGTCTCGCCCGCATCGATATCGCGCGCCGCGACGCACACCTCAACGCGGTCGCCGCCATATTTTGCCAAAGTCTCGGCCTGGGCCTGCTCGGCTTGCGAGCGGATCGACGAGCCGTAGACCATGCAGAGCGCCGCGGCAAGCACGCCCGCGACCAAACTGATGGCGATGCGCTTGCTCTTGTTCACGGCCGCTCCTCTCAAGGTAGCACCGGGCAAATGCCCGTACCACCATTGTCTGGGCGACCAGGGCGCAAAGCGGCGCAATCGCAATCTTGGTTTTACGTGTCAAACCAATTGCTGACCAAAAGCTGACCAGCCCGTCAAGCTCGTGGCAAGGTTTTGGTCAGAACGTCGGCAAAACGCATATTTCGAGGCGCTTTGGCAGCAAAAAAGCCGCCTCCCGAACAGTTGGGAGACGGCTGTCATAGGAAAATTCAATTACAGGTGGACATCGGGGTCGAGCATTTGGGCACTCACGCGCATGGATGACGCCAAGTTTTGGAACGTCTCCAGGCGCAGATTGTCGATCTGTCCCGCGTCCTCGGCCTCGCGAACGGCGCAACCCGGCTCATGAGTGTGCGTGCAATCGCCAAACCGGCACGCACGCGACGCCTCGACGATCTCGGGGAAGGCACGCGCCAGACCCCGCTCATGTCCCACGAGCGGCAGGCTGCGCAGGCCCGGGGCATCGGCGATCACGCCGGCGTTGCCCGGCAGCGCCACCATCACGCGCGCAACCGTGGTGTGGCGACCTTGGTCATCACGCTCGCGCACGCCGCCAGTGGCCAGCGCATCGTGGCCCAGCAGCGCATTGAGCAGTGTCGACTTGCCGGCACCCGACTCGCCCAAAATCATGGCACAGCTCCCGGCGGGCACGCAGGCGCGCACTTCGTCTAAGCCGAGGCCCTCGGCAGAAGACGTCACGATCACGCAAACGTCCGGACCCACCAGACGGCGCACACGGTCCAGATCGCGTTCGAGCTCATCGGCCTCGCAGCGGTCGGCCTTGGTGAGCACCACCACCGGCTCGGCATCGCAATCGAGCGCCAACACCAGTGAGCGTGCCACGCGATCGAGCAGCACCTCGCCGGCGCCGAGCGCCTGCACGATCAGCACGCTGTCGACGTTGGAGCAGAGCACCTGGCGCTCACCGCGGGCACGGCCACGCCAACGCTCAAAGCTCGTACGGCGTGGCAGTACGCACTCGATCACGCCCATGTCGTGCCCGGGAGCACGGCGAACCGCCACGCGGTCGCCCACGGCGGGCAGCAAGACCTCATCCTCGCCACGCGACTTGGCAAACCCTACGGCATGCTCGGCACGAAACGTGTCATCGGCAGTCGCCACCAGCGGAAACCCGCGGTCCAGGCGCACCACGGCACCGAGCTGCATCTGCTCGGACTCCTCGGCCTGTGCGCAAAAGTCGTCAAATGCAGCCTGCTGAGCCGCATCGACCGGCAGGTCATCGAACGCCGGAACATCCTGCAACGCGTCAAGCCCCGGTACACTCGCCAGCAACTCCTCAGCAGATGCGGGAGCTTCGGTCGCGAGCTTCCGACGACGATCGCGTTTAGCCCGCGCCCCCGTCGTCTTTTTCTTCGCCTTAGCCTTAGCCTTAGCCACAAACGCCTCCCAGCACCAAAAATCACAACTGAGCAGGTATTTTAAATCAAAAAGAGCTGGCCGGGCAAAGCCCCAAATCAAAAAGAGCCGGTCGAGCAAACGCTCGACCGGCTCACACACTTTCCCCCAGCCCTTTATCATCCGCGCGGGAGAAAAGCCAGCAAGGATACCGTAGGGCCCGGACAGGAACGTTACTCTTTTTCGACCGCGCGCATGATCGCCTTGTAGACCTCCATCAGCGGGATGATCAGGAAGGCAAGGCCCAGCGCGGCGATAACGCCCTTGAGCTCAAGCGTCACAGGGCCAAAGAACATCTCGGCAAGCGTCGGCTGCACGGTTACGATCACCGTCAGCACCAGCGCCAGCGCAGCAGAGGCCCACAGCCACTTGTTCTGCTTCTTCATCTTAAACAGCGACGTGCGACGGCTGCGCATGTTAAAGCAGTGGAAGATCTCGACCATGTTGAGCGTGATGAAGGCCATCATCACGCCTTCCTCGTCAGCGTTGCCGGCGATCATATCGGCGATGTGGATGTAGCCCATGTCAAAGTACACGCCCACAAAGAAGCTCGCGAGCACCAGCACGGTAATGATCAGGCCCTGGACCACGCAGTCCAAGCCCATATGTCCGGCAAAGACGCCGTCCTTGGCGTTGCGCGGCTTTCGCTTCATGATGTCGCCCTCGGCGTCCTCCATGCCCAGCGCGAGCGCGGGGAAGCAGTCGGTGACCAGGTTCACCCACAGCAGCTGCACCGGCTGGAAGATGGTAAAGCCGATGAGCGTGGCGATGAACACCGAGAACACCTCGGCAAGGTTAGCCGAAAGCAGGAACTGGATGACCTTGCGGATGTTGTCGTAGATGCGGCGACCCTCTTCGCAGGCGCCGATGATGGTGGCAAAGTTGTCGTCGGCGAGCACCATGTCGGCGACGTTCTTGGTGACGTCGGTACCAGTAATGCCCATGCCCACGCCGATGTCGGCGCGCTTGATGGACGGGGCGTCGTTGACGCCGTCGCCCGTCATGGCCACGATCTGGTCGCGCGACTTCCAAGCCTCGACGATGCGTGTCTTGTGCTCGGGTTGGACGCGGGCGTACACGCCGTAGTCCTCGATGTGCGCGTCGAGCTCCTCGTCGCTCATGCGATCGAGGTCGGCACCGGTGATGGCATGGCTGCGATCGGTGACGATGCCCAGCTGCTTGGCGATGGCCACGGCGGTGTCGATGTGGTCGCCCGTGATCATGACGGTGCGGATACCGGCATCGTGCGCCTCGCGGATGGCGTCGGCGACCTCGGGGCGGACAGGGTCAATCATGCCGGACAGGCCGCAGAAGACCAGGTCGTGCTCGAGCGCAGCGGGGCTGCAGTCGCTCGGGACCTCGGTGTAGGTGCGGCTTGCCAGCGCCAGCACGCGCAGAGCCTCGTCGGCCATGGCCTTGTTGGCGGCCACGAGCTCGGCGCGACGCTCCTCGGTCAGCGGGACGACCTTATCGCCCTCGTAGATGTGGGTGCACAGGCCGATCACCACGTCGGGCGCGCCCTTGGTGTACTGCTCGTACTCGCCGTCTAGGGTCTCGACGACCACGGACATCATCTTACGGCCCGAGTCAAACGGGGCCTCGCCCACGCGCGGGTGCTCGGCATTCAGGCCGGTGAGGCCCGCCTTGCCGGCATCGTTGACGAGCGCGCACTCAGTCGGCTCGCCCACGGCCTCGCCCAGCTCCTCGTCCCACTGAGCATCGGAGCACAGGGCCATACCAGCCAGGAACTTCTCCTTGGGCGCAGCGAGCTCGTGCTTGACGACGGTCATCTTATTCTGGGTAAGGGTACCGGTCTTGTCGGAGCAGATGGTCTGCGTGCAGCCGAGGGTCTCGACGGCAGAAAGCTTACGGATAATCGCCTGGCGCTTGGCCATCTTGGTCACGCCAAGCGACAGCACGATGGTCACAACGGCGACCAGGCCCTCGGGGATGGCAGCGACGGCGAGCGAGACGGCAACCATAAAGGTGTCGAGCAGGGCAGTCGGGTCGGTGAGAACGTTACCCACGCCGTGGCGGAGGATATCGACGCCAAAGATTACGACGCAGATGACGATAACCATGATGGTGAGGATGCGGCTGAGCTCAGCGAGCTTTACCTGCAGCGGCGTGAGCTCTTCCTTGGCCTCGGCCAGGGCGCCGGCAATCTTGCCCATCTCGGTGTTCATGCCGGTGCCGACCACGACGGCGCGACCGCGACCGTACACCACGGTGGAGCCCATGTAGCACATGTTCTTACGGTCGCCGAGTGGCACGTCGTCGGTGCCCGCGGCGAGCTCGATCACGTTGGCGTGCTTCTCGACCGGCACGGACTCGCCAGTCAGTGCGGCCTCTTCGATCTTCATCGTGGCGCTCTCGAGCACGCGGCAATCGGCCGGGACCGAGTCGCCCGCCTCGAGCATAATCACGTCGCCAGGCACGAGCTCGGCGCTCGGCAGATGCACGAGCTTGCCGTCGCGCAGCACCTTGGACTGCGCCGCGCTCATCTCCTGGAGGGCCTCGAGGGCCTCCTCGCTTTTAGCCTCCTGGACCACGCCCAGCACAGAGTTGACGATAACGACGAACATGATGATGGCGACATCGGCAAAGTCCGCCTCGCCCTTGACCATGCCCGTGAGCGCGCTGATGACGGCGGCAACGATCAGCATGATGACCATGGGGTCGGCCATCTGCTCAAAGAAGCGCTTCCACAGCGGCGTCTTCTCGGCTTCCTCAAGCTTGTTAGGGCCTGTCTTGGCGAGGCGCGACGACGCCTCGTCGTTGCTCAGGCCGAGGTTCTCATCGACACCTTGGTCGCTGAGTACCTCCGCCGCGGCGGACAGGTATTCCTTTTGCATATAGAGTCCCCTCCTGGGATTCGGGCCACTCAGCAGATTGATGCCCGATCATAATTCCCAGGAGAAGGGCAAGGGCTCATCAAGGCTGCCGTGCTGAGCGGCAGTTGATAGTGGAGCTATGGTACCCCAAAGCGGCGGGTCTAGCCAAAACAATCCATTTGGAAATAGAGTCCGTTCGCAACGATGCAGACCGTGTGATGTTCAACATTGGTAAAACGTTTTTTCTTCGGCGCATCATCAAACTGAAATATCGCCCAGATAGCAGCGGTTAGAACGGTTGGTAAAGTTTTTGCATATACCGTTTTTTCGCAAAAAATGAACTTCTAATTCGGCATACGGTCGATTTTTTGGGGTATTCGGTCGCCATTTCGTTATAATCATCTCAGTTTTATTTCTTATGGTTTATCTATCAGCGCAAGACGATGTCAGATGGAGGTCTGAATGTACAAGCGCACCAAGATTGTATGCACCATGGGTCCCGCCTGCGATAGCGACGAGACCATCCGCGAGATGATCAAGGCGGGCATGAACGTCGCCCGTTTTAACTTCTCGCACGGATCCTACGACGAGCACCACGGTCGCATCGAGCGCGTCCGTCGTATTTCCAAGGAGCTTGGTCTGCCCGTCGGCATCCTGCTCGACACCAAGGGCCCCGAGGTCCGCACCGGCCTTCTGGTCGATGGCAAGAAGGTTGCCGTCAAGACCGGCGATAAGATCGTCGTCACCGCTCAGCCCACGTCCGAGGATTTCCACGGCACCGCTGAGCACATCTCCCTCGACTACCTGGCTCTGCCCTCCGAGGTCGAGAAGGGCTCCCTTATCCTGATCGATGACGGCCTGGTTGCCCTCGAGGTCGAGTCCGTCGACGGCCAGGACATGACCTGCGTCGTCAAGAACGACGGCCTGATCGGCGAGCGCAAGGGCGTCAACATGCCCAACGTCAACATCTCGCTGCCCGCCATCACCGAGCGCGATCGTCAGGACATCCTCTTTGGCCTGACCGAGAACATCGACTACATCGCCGCTTCCTTCATCCGTGACGGCGAGTCCGTCCGCGGCATCCGCGAGCTTTGCCGCGAGAACGGTGGCGAGCACGTGACGATCTTCCCGAAGATCGAGTGCGCCCTGGGCGTCGAGAACTTCGACGAGATCCTCGAGGCTTCCGACGGCATCATGGTCGCCCGTGGCGACCTGGGCATCGAGATCAAGCCCGAGCTCGTTCCGCACATCCAGAAGGAGATCATCGCCAAGTGCAACGCGGCCTACAAGCCCGTTATCACCGCTACGCAGATGCTCGACTCCATGCAGCAGAACCCGCGCCCGACGCGCGCCGAGGTTGCCGACGTTGCTAACGCCATCTACGACGGCACCGACGCCGTTATGCTGTCCGGCGAGTCCGCTGCCGGTAAGTACCCGGTCGAGGCCGTTAAGATGCAGGCCAGCATTGCTCTCGAGACCGAGAAGTACCTCCCGGCCCACGCTCCGCTCGAGGTTCCGGCCGATGCTCACGGCACCCGCGTTGTCAACAACGTTGTGGGTATGTCCGCTGTGAACATGGCTACCACCGTTGGCGCCAAGTGCATCACCGTGCCGACGACCACCGGTCGTACCGCTCGCCTGATCTCGCACTTCCGTCCCAACATGCCGATCTGCGCGTTCTCCCGTCACGAGTGGGCCGTCCAGCAGATGATCATGTACTGGGGCGTTATCCCGCACCAGGCCGAGATTACCCAGGGCACCGTCAACGGCACGATCGTCAAGGCGATCGAGACCGCTAAGGAGCTCGGCTACGTCGAGACTGGCGATTTGACCGTCGCTACCGCCGGCGATCCCCGCATGAGCGTCCAGCTCGAGGACAAGGTCTCCTCGACCAACGTCGCTTACGTCGCTCAGGTGCGCTAAATCGCACTTGCAAGCAGATTTGCATTGCAAAGGGCCCGGAAGGCTTTGCCTTCCGGGCCCTTTTTCTGTGCCAATGCCGGCACACGGCAAAACACGCACTCATTTCTTTACCAAAAGCGCGAAATCCGCCCTTCGAGGCCCAAAAATAAGGCCTCAGGCGCTAAAAGTGTTCGCCCGATGGCAAAACCACACCTTAACCGACGCTGCTAAATCGTTTTAGCAAGAGCCAGATCGACCGCGTTTTCGGAAGTATGCGGCAAATTCCGAGACCTCCGAGCACACCCTGTTTTTTCACAACAAAATGCCTGATAAACTAGGCTCAAAAGCCAGGTCTGCTCACAGGGTTCAGATTTTGCCGCATACTTCCGAATTGACGCTGGCATCGCACGGTCCAAAAGCACATTTCGACCTGGAGGACGTCATGGACCTGACGCTATGTGGTCAATCCGCTTTTTACTATTACCGTATCCCGCCGCAGGTATTAGGCCTTTACCCCGCCATTAGCCTTGGCAATATGGATCGCAGATGTTGCAGCCTCGGAAGTCATGCAGTTGTAAATGACCTGCTTCACGCACCGCTTCACAGGCTTGTATTCACTCGGGCACAATCCGGATCGCGAAGCCTGTTTAAATCGCACCTCCTGACCCAAGAGCCGCCTCCTGGGTCGTTTAGGCAGACTGAACATGGGTTTGATGTCACTTCACCGGAGTTCACGCTGCTCAGCCTTGCTAAGCAGGTCTCCCGCAACCAGCTACTCATGGCTTGCTACGAGATGTGCGGCTCCTTTGCAGTGTTTAAGCCCTGCGAGCGAACGCAACAACAACTTGATGAAGCTATTTCGCTTAAGCTCATTCCACCCAACTGCGGCTGGGAGCGAGTTAACGATGTCAACGGCAATGGCACCAACTTGTGGAAGCGCCCACCGCTCCTCAGCGCGGCGGATATCGCCGCGTTTGCCAAGCAGGCCGCAGGCCTGCGCGGCGTTAAACAACTGCGCTGGGCGACCGAGCACATGACGGGGCAGACCGCCTCGCCCTTCGAAGTACAGACCTCCATGCTTGTTTCGCTCCCCCGCAACGAGGGCGGCATGGGCATCAACATCGCAAACAACGTGCGCATCCCACTCAGCGACGCCGCGCGCTCACTGTATGACAAAACCTGCTGCTACGCCGATATCCTCATAGAGAGCAACACCGACAGCATGGGCGCCATCTTGGAATGCCAAGGCCGTTCCGCCCACGATGGCGAAGCCGCGAGCCTCTCCGATGCGGAGCGCACCACCGCGCTCACCAGCATGGGCTACGATGTCATACAAATTACCTACGACCAGATCAAGGACAAGAAGAGCTTTGATAGCATCGCCGAGCTCATTCATAAAAAGGCGGGACTCCCCTACATCCCAAAGACCGATCAGGAGCGTACCGCCGAAGATGCCCTGCGACGGGAGCTGTTGGTCAATTGGGATGAATTGTTCACCGTTAAGCCGGCCGGCTAGCAGCTAGCGATCAGAGGGACTGCGGGAACGTCAGAAGCAGCAACGCGAGCCGCAAATCCCGCCTCGGTCAGCTCGATGACCTCGGTAAACGTTGCGTCGAAGAACTCCTCGGTTAGCAGGCGATACGGCGGATGATCGGGCTCGCCGGGGTTTTCGCGTACAATCTCGTGCATGACGCCGATGGTCTTGAGCACATACTCCTTATGGATGGGATACTGCCCAAAACGCGTCGCAGCGGTATACAGGCGATCGGTCGCACGCGGGATGGAAACAATGCCCAGCGTCTTGCCAAACCAGTCAAAGTCGCCTTGCTTTTTAATGCGGAACTCCTCGCACGGCTTGCCGCCGTGTGCTTCCAGATACTGGTTCACACGCGTGTTCCATACCGTGTCGGCCACCAGATGCGACCAGACGCCCAGCGTTAAATCGAGCAGCGACTGCGCCACATCTTCGGACGCAAGCGAGAACTCACAGGCGCCGGGACCGGCAACCGGCTCGGCATCCTTGTAGCGCTGGGGATAGTGTACGCGGTTCAGTCGCTCGCGTTCCTCGATAATCGAGGTCGCCGCGGCCGGCGCACCGGTGGGCGAGCTTTTAAGCAACGGTGCCACATAGGTATCCCAGAACTCATGCTCACGAGGCTTAGGGATGGGCTCAGGCTTGGCAAAGTGCGTAATGCGGTACGGGATGGGATCGGCGATGCCAGGGACCATATAGCCCACGAAGATATCCGGAACCACGCAGCCAAACAAAAAGGCATTGCGGTCGCGCACGCTATTGGCAAGCGCACCGGTGCGCTCCAGCAAACGCTCCGTCTGAGCAATATGAATGTTCCAGCTTGGCATAGCCACCCCCATAAAAACCTGGATAACTATACCATCACGGCAAAGCCGCGCGGGCGGCTACGCACGCTCTACGCAGCAACTAGTCCGTAGCACCGCTTTCGGTTCCATACGACGGCGAAGGCGCCTCGACCACATGGTGATATCGATCGATATAGATAGCGCGGGCACCCAGGCGTCGCACCAAATCCTGGTGATGCGTGCTCATCAAGACCGTCTTACCCGCCGCAACGTAGGCCAGCAAAAAGTTGACCACGATGTCGCATGAATCCTCGTCGAGCCCATTGGTAGGCTCGTCGAGCACCAGGATATCGGGGTTCATAGACACAACCGCAGCCAGCGCCACGCGCTTCTTTTGCCCGCCCGAGAGCTGATAGGGAGAGGCGTCGGCAAGGTCGGCAACCTGGAACAGCTCCATGGCATCGCGGACGCGGCGCTCGAGCTCGTCTGCCGGCAACCCCATCTGCGCGGGACCAAAAGCAACTTCCTCGCCCACCGTAGCGCAAAAGAGCTGCGCGTCGGCATTCTGGAACACAAAGCCCACGCGCTGATGAAAACGCTGAGCGGCCGCAGAATCCTTGAGATATGCCGCATCGATTACGTCCCCGTCAAACAGGTATGCTCCTGCGTCGGCAAGTTCAAGGCCGTTAATAAGGCGCATGATCGTCGTCTTACCGCAGCCGTTGGGACCGAGCAGGGCAACGAGTTCACCACGATCGACCTGCAGCGAAACGCCGTCGACCACCGTATGCCCCGCATAGGAGAACACCACGTCGCGTAGCTCGATGAGCGGCGTGGCCTCGGCGCCGCCCGCACCGTTCGTGCCCGCCGCACTATTCATATCGATCGTCAAAACGTCGCCCTTCCCTACTCACATCGACGGTTCGACCGTCCGCGCTACAACACCGCGCACAACACGGCGAGCAACGCCACAACGGCCGCGTAAACGGCATCGCACCAGCCAAAGCCGCTCCGTGCAGGCGCCGGATACACGCCGGCAAAGCCGCGGCAAAGCATGGCCTCGTCCATCGCGCGGCTGCATTCCATCGCCTTGATAAACGTCATGCCCATGATACCCGCCAGCGAGTCGGTGCGCGAAAAACCCGCAGGCGCACGACCCACGCTGCGCAGCATGACCGATTCGCACAGATCGTGCGCCGTGCGTCCCAGCACCTCGATATGCTTGAGCGCCATATCGAAAGTAAAGATGACCTCGTCGGGCAGGTGCAGCATTTTGAGCGCCGCAGACATGCGGCTCCAGGTAAGCGTCCATGAAACGCCCAGCACCAGCGACACATTAATGAAGGTCTTGAGCGCGATCTTGAGCATGGCGCCCGTGGCAGACGCGCCCAGCAGCAGGGCAGGCAGTGCCAGAACCACCGCAAGCCCCGTGGCGCCGAGCGCCGGTACAAAGGTCGCACGCAGCCCGCGTACGGGGCGCACGGCAACGAGCGCCAGCGCGATAGCCGCCATCAACATGAGGTACAGCGGGCTCTGCGTCAGACACACGCACAGGACGCAGACGAACATCCCCACCAGGCGCACCGGAGCCGAAACGCAAGAAAGGGCGCGGTCGACCATCGACCCGCCCTCGTGCGCGCCTCCACCCAGGCGAACCCGCTCAAGCAGGCTCGCCAGGTGCAGGACGTTCTTTTGCATCCCGCGATGACGAGCCCTCGCGGGCTCGTAACGCTGCTCGACCGCAAGCCAGCTAGGCAGCTCGGCTATTGCCATGAGCACCGCTTTCCTTGACCGTAAGCGAGACCAGACGGAATGCGATGGTGAGCACCGCCACGCCAATCACGCCGGAAAGGATATACATGGCAGCCTGGCCGGCAAAGCCAAGGCCCTGCTCCTCGGAATAGGCCTGCAGGTAATCACCCGTGGGCAGAGCGTCGGCAAAGGTCGGGGTATCGAGGCCGACCGAAGCCTGCAAGCTGTCGTCGCCAGCCTCCTGAACGGCGGTCGCGGCGCCCTCGGCGTCCCACTCGCCCCAGGCGTCACCCGTGGCCAGCAGACCCAGCGGCGTGGCCACAACAAGCACGGCGACCAGGATGAGCGTGGGAATCAGGGAAGTCTTCTTGGCAGCAGCGCCCTCGGCAGCAAGCTGGCCATCGACGGCCTCGGGCCCGACGATAATGCTCGGCGCCGTCTTCTTAATGAAACCGTAGATGGCGGCCGTCGCCACGCCCTCGATCACGCCGGCAACCAGCATATGCGGGACCAACATGGCCGGAATAGCCACAGACAGCGGGAAGGGGCAGTACAACGGAGCGCCCGAAGCGTTGGTAAAGAGCATCGGCTGAATGCCAAACTCGATTGCCGCGCACAGGGCCGCCAGGCACAGGCCAACCCAGCCGCTCACGATGGCAGAAACCGAGGTACCCCAGCTCTTGTCGTGCAGACGGCTGTTGAGCGCACGGAACACGATAGCAGCGACGAACGGCAGCACAAAGGCCATGTTAAAGCAGTTGGCGCCAAACGACAGAACGCCGCCATCGCCAAACAGCAGCGCCTGCAGCGCCAGCGCGACCGAGACAGCGATAGCCGCGGCCTCGGGGCCCAGCAGCAGCGCGATGAGTGCGCCGCCGACGGCGTGACCAGTGGTACCGCCGGGCAGCGGAACGTTGAACATCATGAGCAAGAAGGAGAATGCGGCGCAGATGCCCAGGAACGCCATATGCTCGCGATCGAGCGTGGCGCGCACCTTTTTGATGCAGTGAACCCATACGGGCACCATCGCCACCGCCATAACGGCATCGGTCTGCGGGGACAGATAATTATCGGGAATATGCATGAGCCCTCTCAATCAGAACGTTGTGTGTTACGTTTCCAACAATCCGTAACACCGACTCTGCATACTAACAAAAAGGCGCACCGCCCACAACGCAGCACGCCCTTGCAATACGTACGTTATTAGCCCAGGTCCACGCACCGCCCAATAAAGGGCCCATGCACTCCCAACTTTCCGGTCACCCGGAAGAAGGTGCGATCCGCTCGCAACAAGGTTAACGCAGGAACCCGCCCCCGAGAGGGGTTTTCTAAGGCAACATCCCGCAGCCGCGAAGTGGCGAGGACGTTGCCGTGAAAACCCCGCAGGGGGCGGGTTCCGAACAGCAAAGATTACGAGCGGACTTCGCCGTTTACGCCCTTGCACACCTTGGTGACGATCTTCTGGTGCGCCTTCTCGACCTCTTCGCTAGTAAGCGTGTGGTCGTCCGAGCGATACGTGAGCGCAAAGGCCATGGACTTCTTGCCCTTGCCGATACGAACCGGATCGCGGTAGACATCGAACAGGCGCACGCCCTCGAGCAGCTTGCCGCCGGCGCTGGTAATACGGCGCTCAAGATCCTCGCAGGTCACGGCATTGTCGACCACAATGGCAAGGTCGTGCTCAACGGCCGGGTACTGCGAGAACTCGCGGTAGTTCTCCTGGTTGCGGGCGCCCTTGATCAGCTTGTCCAGGTCAAGCTCAAAGGCAACGACAACCTCGTCGATGCCGCAGGCCTCGCGCGCCTCGGGGTGGATCTCGCCGACCCAACCCAGCACGGTGCCGCCGGACAGAACCTCGGCCGCACGACCCGGCTGCAAAAAGGCATAGCCCTCGCCCTCGACGGGACGGAAGCGAACCTTCTCGATGCGCAGCTGGGCGAGCAGCTCCTCGACGATACCCTTGCCAAAGAAGAAACGCAGTTTACGGTACTTCATGTTCCAAGACTGCTCGCTCCACTGGCCCGAGAGCACACCCGCGACGGACTTGGTCTCCTTGGGCAGGCTGGCGTTCTCGCGACCGTGGAACAGGCTGCCGACCTCGTACAGGTGCACGTTGGGCGTACCGTGCGCCTCGTTGTAGGCCACGGACTGCAGCAGGCCCGGCAGCAGCGAACGACGCATCTCGGTCTGCTCGGCCACCAGCGGGTTCATGAGCACCACGGGGCAGCCGCGACCCTCGGTGGGCATGCCGATCTTCTCCAGGTCGCCCGGGGCGGCAAAGCCAAAGGTCGTGGTCTCGTTGAGGCCGCAGGCGCGCAGGATCTCGCCGACCTTGCGGGTGAGCTTCTGCTCGCGGGTCAGGCCGCCGATGTGGTTCTTGGCAGCCGGGATGGTCGCCGTCACACGGCCCATGCCCCATAGGCGCAGGACCTCCTCGATCAGGTCAATCTCGCGCGGCAGGTCGGGACGGAAGCTCGGCGGGGTAACCATAAAGTCCTCGCCGTCGCGCTCGACGGTGCAGCCCAGACGGGTAAGCGAACGCTCGATAAAGTCGGGCTCGATGTCGGCACCGCAGATGGCATGCACGCGGGCCAGGCGCAGCTTAATGCTGTCGATGGTCTTGGGCGCGGGGAAAACATCGACATAGCCGGGAGCAACCTCGCCGCCGGCGATCTCCTCGATGAGCGCGCAGGTAACGTTGGCGACATCCACGCAGCCAGTCTCGTCAACCTGGCGCTCAAAGCGAATGGAGGCGTCGGAGATCAGCGACAGATCGCGGCTGGTGTGCGAGGTGCGACCGGCGTTGAAGCAAGCGCTCTCGACCATCACGTCGACGGTGTCGTCCTCGATCTCGGAATCCATGCCGCCCATAACGCCGGCCAACGCCACGGGGCGCTCGCCGTCGGTGATAAGGCCCATGCCGGCGTCGAGCACGCGCTCTTCGCCATCGAGCGTCGTGAATTTCTCATCCTGCTGGGCGGCGCGAACCACCACGCGACGGTGGCCATCGCGCTCGGCAAAGGTGTCCAGGTCAAAGGCGTGCAGCGGCTGACCGGTGAGCATCATCACGTAGTTGGTGATGTCGACGATGTTGTTGTGCGGACGCACGCCCAGGGCGTTAAGGCGCTTGACCATCCAGTCGGGCGACGGGCCGACCTTCACGTTGCGCACGATGCGGGCGACATAGCGGTCGCACAGGCCCTCGTCGGCAATCTCGACGGAAAGCTCGTCGTCGGTCGCGCGGCCAGTCTCCGCCTTGATGGCAGGCAGCTCCACGTGGAAATCGCGGTCGAAAATGGCACCGGTCTCGCGGGCCATGCCGATCATGGACAGGCAATCGGGACGGTTGGGCGTGATCTCGCAGTCGAGCACAGTATCACTCGAGCCCACGTACTCGGCAAACGGCATACCGCAGGGCGTGTCCTCGGGCAGAATCATGATGCCGGAGTGGTCGCCACCCAGGCCGAGCTCGCGCGCAGAGCAGTTCATGCCCATGGACACGACGCCGCGAAGCTTGCTCTTCTTGATCTTGACGTCGCCGGGCAGGACAGCGCCGATCATGGCCGTGACGATGTGGTCGCCGGCCTCGAAGTTCTGCGCGCCGCAGACGATCTGCAGCGGAGCGGGATTGCCGTCGGCATCGAGGTTCTTGTCGCCCACATCGACCGAGCACACATACATGTGGTCGCTATCGGGGTGCGGGGTCTTGGTGAGCACCTTGGCGGTCACCACGTGGTCGAAGGACTCGCCCACGGTGTCGATCGCCTCGACCTCGGTGCCGGTACGGATATATTCGTCCGAAAGGGTCTTGGGATCCTCCGGAATATCGATCATGGTCTTGAGCCAGTCGTAAGAAACGCGCATCTAACTGGTCTCCTTTCATAAATGCGGCTTTGAGCCAAAAAACTGCAACGGAGACGGGTTTTCCAAGTGCCGCAGATTGCCTTGAAAGAGGAGGGCCGCGTACTTAGGTACGCAACCGACGATTGAAAGGCAAGGTGCGGTGCTTGGGAAAGCCGCCGGGCCTAGAACTGATTTAAGAAGCGCATATCGCCCGTCATGAGCGTTCTGAGGTCCGGCAGGTCGTAGCGCAGGGCCGCGACGCGCTCGGCGCCAATGCCATAGGCGAAGCCGGTGTACTTCTCGGGATCGATGCCGCAGTTGATCAGGACGTTGGGGTCGACCATGCCGCAGCCCAGGATTTCGATCCAGCCGCTGTGCTTGCAGAAGTTGCAACCCTTGCCGCCGCACACGTGGCAGCTCACGTCCACCTCGCAGCTGGGCTCGGTGAAGGGGAAGAAGTGCGGGCGGTAGCGCGTCTTGCGGTCCTCGCCAAACATGCACTTAACAAAGTAGTCGAGCGTGCCCTTAAGATCGCCAAAGGTGATGCCCTCGTCGACGACCAGGCCCTCGATCTGGTTGAACTGCGGCAGGTGGCAGGCGTCGGCCGTGTCGGGACGGTAGACGGTGCCCGGGCAGATCATGTAGATGGGCGGCTTCTGCGACTCCATGGTGTGGATCTGCACGCCCGAGGTCTGGGTGCGCAGCAGCACGTCGGACTCGCCGTGGGCGTGAGCCTCGGGGTGCGTGACGCTGCCGGGGTTGTTGTCGACCACGTAGAACGTGTCGCGGGCCGAGCGGCTCGGGTGATCCATGGGAGCGTTGAGCGCGGTGAAGTTGTAGTAAGAGGTGTCGACCATGGGGCCGGACTCGACGGTGTAGCCGATGCCGCAGAAGATGTCCTCGGCCTCCTCGATGATTTGCTTGATCAGGTGCTGGTGGCCGATCTGCGGACGGATGCCCGGCAGCGTGATGTCGACGGCCTCGTGCTCGAGTGCATGCTTGAGAGCGGCGGCCTTCATCTCGGTGGTGCGCTCGTCAAGCATGCCCTCGATCAGCTGGCGCATCTCGTTGGCGCGCTTGCCCATCACGGGACGATCCTCGGGGGCGAGCTTGCCCATCATGCGCATCAAGCCGGTGATACGACCCTTGCGACCGAGCAGCTCAACACGCGCAGCCTCGAGCTTGGCGGCGTCATCGGCGCCTGCGATGAGCTCCTTGGCCTCTTCCTCGAGTTTGACCAGATCATCAATCAGACTCATGTCTTCCCTTTCGTCTCTCGCGCATCCACTTGCCGCGGCGGCTGGAGCCACCCGGAGCTGCGGATGTGCGGCCCGGTTCGGTAACAAAAAAACCGCCCTCGGGCATGTGCATTGCCCAAGGACGGTTGAATTCCGCGGTACCACCTTGTTTGACCCGGCGGATGTCTGGCCCGCCGCGCCCACTCTGTGCCCCTTGTCGCGAGGCTCACGGCTTCCCTACTGGGGCTTCGCCGCCGCTGGCCGCGTGCCCGTTGAGGTCGCTGCTCGGGAGTGAACGCTTGGCCCTTGTCACCGCAGGAAGGCTCGCAGCCCATGACCTTCCCTCTCTTGCCGGCGACGCGGCGGGCAAAACCCTCTCCGTCAACGCATTGGGCTATAGGATAACACATTCTGCGTGTGCATCGCCGCGTTCCGTTTTGTTCGCACTGGGTACAAGGCAGGTAGCTGTGCAAACTGGCCGCGCGCCCACCCGAAGCGCTCGGCTCACGAGATCAAGGATATGGTATGGGAAAGAAACTCGATAAGAAGGCCGAGCCTGCAGCGGGCAAGACATCCAAAGGCATGAAGGTCGATAAGGCCGTCAAAAAATTCCGCAAGCTCGAAGGCAAGCTGTGGACTCGTGAGTACCTGCTCAAGATTGCCGAGTTTGACGGCGCGACCATTGCCCCCGCCAACGGCGCAGCAGCGCGTGCCGACGCCATGGGCACGCTTGCCGGCGAGCATCACAAGCTGCTGACCAGCGAGAAGTCCGTTGAGCTCGTACGCTCGTTAGCGCGCGAGACCGTCGCCGGCGGCAAAATCGACGACCCTCAGCTGCTCGACGAGATCCGTGTGCTCGGCCGCGATCAACGTGAGGCCAGTGCCATCCCCACCGAAGAAGCCGAGGCCTGGACCAGGCTCACCTGCGAGGCGGACGCCGTGTGGCGCAAGGCCAAGGCAGCCAACGACTGGGCGAGCTTTGAGACCTATGTGGATAGAATCGTCGCCCAACTTAAGCATCAGGCCGAGCTCATGGACCCCAAGCGCGATCCATACGACGTTTGGCTCGACCAGTACGAGCGCGGCCTTTCCGCCAAGAGCTTCGACGCGTTTTGCGACGAGGTCAAGGCCACGGTCGTGCCGCTCGTGCACGCCATCGGCGAGCGCGGCCAGCAGCCGGCTGCCGACTTTTTGCACGCCCACGTGCCCGAGGCTGCCCAGCGCGCCATGAGCTTCGACCTTATGAAGCTTGTCGGCCTGGACCTGGACGACACCACGCTTGCCTTTACCGAGCATCCGTTTAGCGAGGGCTTTGCCGTGGGTGATGCGCGCATCGCGACGCACATCTACGAGGACGACTGCATCTCCAACGTCTACAGCATCATCCACGAGGCGGGGCACACCATGTACGAGCTGGGCGTCAATCCCGCCTACGCGCGCACCTGCCTGGAGGGCGGCACCTCCATGGGCATCCACGAGAGCCAGAGCCGCTTTTTCGAGAACACCGTGGGTCGCAGCCGCGCCTTTATGGGCCCGCTGCTCGAGGTGCTGCGTCGTCACGCGCCCGAGGTCTACGGCGACGTCGACGAAGACACGCTCTACCGCGCCGTGAACATCGCGCAGCCGTCGTTGATCCGCACCGAGGCCGACGAGCTCACCTATCCGCTGCATATTATGGTGCGCTACCAGATTGAGCGTATGCTGTTTGCCGGCGAGGCTGCGGCCAAGGACATCCCCGCGCTTTGGAACCGCTTTATGGACGAGTACCTGGGCATTCCCGTTCCCGACGACACGCACGGCTGCCTGCAGGATACGCATTGGAGCGGCGGTTCGTTTGGCTACTTCCCCACGTATGCGCTGGGTAGCGCCTACGATGCCATGTTTGTGCCGGCCATGTGCCGCGACGGCGTCGACCTTACCGGTGCCTGCGCGAGCGGCGATCTGGCGCCCGTCCGCGCCTGGCTGGGCGAGCACATTTGGCAGTGGGGCCGCGCCAAAGACGCGCCGGAACTCATCAAGGGCGCCTGCGGCATGGCCTTTGACGCCCGCTACTACTGCAGCTACCTGCAGGACAAGTTCACCACACTGTACGAGCTGTAAGGATTGACCAGCACGCCATCGCCAACGCCAACTATGTTGACGCCAATGTCTTGGCAACGTCAGCGAAAACGACCCTAAGCGAGCAAGGTGACGTGAAATGAAAGGGCGCTGACCTTCTGGTCGCGCCCTTGAAATTGAACGTCAGATTGCCGCTTAGGGGCGTTTGCAGCGTCGAGCAGTTACGCGGTTTGGTAAAACCGCGTAACTACAGAGCCTCGAGCGCGTTGGCAATGCGCTTCATGGCGGCATCGGCGGATGCTTGGTCGGGTGCCTCGGCCAGCACGCGGATAACCGACTCGGTTCCACTCTTGCGTACGAGCACGCGGCCCTCGCCTGCCAGCGCAGCCTCGGCCTCGGCGATGGCGTTCTGCACGCCCATGTTCTCGAGCGCGGCGTCCTTGTCCGCCACGCGCACGGCCACCTGCGCCTGCGGCAGCAGCTTGCACGGAGCCGTGAGCTGCGAGAGCGTCTCGCGCTCGGCACGAATCACTTCCATCACGCGCAGCGAGGTCATAATGCCGTCGCCCGTGCGCTCGATATCGCCAAAGATCGTATGGCCCGTCTGCTCGCCGCCTAGGCTGTAACCGCCCTCGCGCATCTTGGCATACACGTGACGGTCGCCCACACCGCTGGTCACGGCACTTAGGCCGGCAAGCTCCAACGACTTGATCAGGCCAAAGTTGCTGGCAATCGTCGGAACCACGGTACCGCCCGAAAGGCGACCGTGCTTGTTCAGGTACACGCCGCACACGTACAGGATCTGGTCGCCATCGACCACGCGCCCGCGCTCGTCCACGGCCAGGCAGCGGTCGGCATCGCCGTCATAGGCAAAGCCCACGTCCAGGCCCTGCTCCACCACGTGGCGCTGCAGACGCTCCATATGCGTGGAGCCGCAGTCGACGTTGATGTTAAAACCATCGGGCGCGGCATTGATCACGCGCACGTCGGCGCCCAGCGCGTCGAACACCGGCTTGGCCACCGAGGACGCCGAGCCGTTGGCGCAGTCGATGCCGATCTTGACGCCCTGCAGCGAAAAGTTCGCGCTGGCGATGAGCGAGGCAATGTAGCGGTTGCGGCCCTGCATGTAGTCCACCGTGGCGCCGATGTGGTTGCCCGTGGCCAGCGGCACCTCGCTCTTGCCATCGACGCAGTCCTCGATGAGCTCCAGTACGTCCTCGTCCATCTTAAAACCGTCGCTATTGACGAGCTTAATGCCGTTATCGCAAAACGGGTTGTGGCTCGCGCTGATCATGATGCCGCAATCGAAGCAGCCTTCCACGGTCTGATGCGCTACGCCCGGCGTGGGGATCACGTGCAGCATATAGGCGTCCGCACCGCTCGCGACCAGGCCACTCACCAGCGCCGCCTCGAACATATAACTCGAGCGACGCGTGTCCTTACCCACGATGACGCGCGCCTTGCGCTCGCGGTTGGCGCCGTAATACCAGCCCACAAAACGGCCGATCTTGTACGCATGCTCTACGGTCAGCCCAACGTTGGCCTCACCGCGAAAGCCGTCGGTGCCAAAGTACTTCATAAGAGGTCCTCTCTATAGACAAAGGCGCGCCGCCAAAGCAACGCGTCGCCAGCCTATTATCCTTTATCGCAACCGCGCAGGCTACACCGTTAAAAACACCATCGCGATAATCATGGCAAAACCCGCCAGGTCGGTGGGCAAAAACACCGTGCCAAGCATAAGGGCGCTGGTGATGGTGGCCGAAACCGGCTCCATGGTTCCAAGAAGGCTCGCGCGCACCGAGCCAATCTCCTTAACGCCCTGCATGTAGAACATATAGGCGAAGAACGACCCCACCACAATAAATATCGCGAGCGCGCCGACACCCGAGGGGCCGAGCGCCGGCATATGCGCCCACGGCTGGGTAAAGATGCTCATCACGATTCCCGCCGAAAGCATGGCCGAGCCCGTGACGACCGAGCTGCCGTATTTGTTGAGGATTCCGGCAGGGATGATTGCTATGCAGGCACCGCCCACTGCGCACAAAAGGCCCGCGAGCAGGCCCATTGGCGAGATACTGAGCGTACTAGGGTCGCCGCCCGTGGCAATTAAAAACGTTCCGCCTAAGGCGAGCAAAATGCCAAGCGCCTCGCGCGTGCGCGGCAGTCGATGCGCGGTGACGCAGGCATACCCCATGACGACCACCAGCTGCAGACACTGAAAGACGGTCGCGGTGCCCGCGTTGGTCAGGCGCACGGCTGACAGATAGCAAAGCTGGTTGAACAGCAGGCCAAAAATCGTAAATAGGATGAGCTGCTTGCGATCGGCAGGGGTAGTCCACAGCTTGATCAAGCGGTCGCGGTCTTTTCTGAGCACGACGAACATAAAGAGCAGGCCAGCGATAACTTGGCGCACGCTCATCAGCCAAAACGTCTCGATATGGCACACGTCAAAGAGGTAGCTGGCGCTGGTGCCGGAAAAGCCCCAAAACGTACCACCGGCAAACGCGGCGAGCGTGCCCAGGGCCATCTTGCGCGTCTGGGCGTCGTTGAGGCGGTCGCGCCATGCGCGGCGGGTGCTGCGGCTCAGCTCGTCAGTTCCCTCGGGCACGACAAAATCGGCCGCCGCCGTCACCGGTACCGAAGCCTTCTCGCGTGCACGCTGCGCTGTGCGCTCCTGTTCCATTCCACTCCCCCGAAATCAATTGGCAACAAAGCGCTCAAACTGTAGCACGAATATCGGCATGAAAAAGCAGACGATTCGGAACATCTATAGGCGTCCAAATTGCAGGGACGAAAGGCACAGATGCGCTATGCCGAGCGGTTGGAATCGTCGAGGACGTCGGGGTCGGCTTCCGCACTATCCTGGGCACGATCGTCATCGCCTGGGTCCTTGGCGTCGTCCTGACCCTCCTGCTCGCGACGGCGCTTTTCGCGAATCTGCTCCACGGCAGCACGCAGGGCGGCCTCGTCCTCGGCACGCGCCACATCTTGCGTGGCCTTAACCATATGGCGAATTTCGAGCACCAGCAGCGCGATCAACGGCACCACGATAAACGGAAAGAACAGCAGCGGATTGGTGAGCAGCGACACCACAACGCCCAGGCCTGCCGAGACAAAGACCACGCGGCCCACAACATCGGCGGCGGGCACGGGTGCGGCGTCCTCGACCGGATTGGCGTCACCCTTGGTGTGGTAGACCGGCGAGCCGTCGGACGCGGCCTCCACGGATACGATGCGGTGCGTGTTGAGCGAACCCTCCAGCACGTCATCGGACGAATGGAAGGTGATGATATCGCCCACCTGGTAGGCCTGGCTGTTGTCGGTATCGACGACGATAAACGAGTGCACGGGAATCGCCGGCTCCATCGAGCCGGTCAGCGTACGCATAAAGCCGTAGCCCATGATGGTGGGGATCTCGCCGGCGGGCGTGAACACCGTGCGCAGCAGCACCACAAAGGCGACGAGGATCACCACGGTCGCCAGCACGTTGATCACGCGGAGCACGTGCTTCATCACTTGTCGTCGTCCTTTGCGGAAGTCTCGGGGTCGGCAGCGACCTCGGCCTCGATGGCATCCGCCGCAGAAGCGCCATCCTCGTCAGGCGCGGCAGCCACGCCCTCGCCAGCCTCGCCGCGCAGGCGGGCCAGCAGATAGCGCGACAGGCTGTTGCCCTCGGCACGGCGCTCGGCACGCTCGCGATTGCGCTCGGCCTGCTCCAGTTCTTGCGCCAGTGCATCCAGGCGCTGCTGCATCTCCGCGCGAGCAGCTTCGACCTCACGCTCGCAAGCGGCGCGGACGGCGGCGACCTCCTGCTCGATGCGCTCCCCCGCCTCAAGCTCGGCCGCAGCGATGCGCGCGTCGGCGTCGGCACGGGCCTCCTCGGCGGCACGCGTGGCGGCGTCGCGCTCGGCGGCAGAGGCGGCGACCTTTTCGTTGGCATCCACCGCAGCCTGCTCAACGGCAGAGTCGGCGGCCGCGCGTGCGGCATCGATCGCGGCATCGGCGGCCTGCTGGGCGGCGGAGACCTTCGCCTCGGACGCGGCAACGGTGTCGGCGAGCGCCTGCTCCGCTGCGGCTGCCGCGGCATCGGCCGCCTCCTGTGCGGCGCGGGCATCGCGCTCGGCCGTCAGCTGCACTTCCTCAATCTGCAGCTGAGCGGCGTCCAGCTTGGCATGCAGCTCGGCGACTTCCTTAGCGCACGCCTCGCGCACGCCGGCAAGCTCGGCCGCGGCAGCATCCTTGGCGGCCTGCAGCTCGGCGGCATCGGCGGCTGTCTTGGCAGCCAGGGCCGCAGCAGCGTCGCTTTTGACCTGCGCGATCTGCTCGGAGGCCTCCTGCTCGGCGGCTGCAACCTTTGCATCGGCATCGGCGCGAGCAGCCGCGACCTCGGCATCGGCCTCGACGCGCATCTGCTCAAGCTGTGCCGCCGCAGTCGAGCGCACCTCGGCAGCAGCCTCCTCGGCAGCTTTCTTGCCCGCCTCGACATCCTCCAGCGAACCTTTCAGCTCCTCAACATCAGCCTCGGCCATCTGCGCACGCTGCGTCAGCGCCAGCTCGCGCGTCTTTGCCTCGTCCAGCTCGTCGGCCAGGTCGTCGCGCTCGTCGGTCAGCGCATGGGCCTGAACCTTCCAAGACTTGACCTGCCCCTGCAGCTCCTCGATCTGCTCGCGCGCCTCGGCCAGCGCCTGCTCGGCATCGAGCTGGGCCTGCGTGACCTCCTCCACAAACACGCGACGGACCTCAACGTCGGGCAGGTCGGGGCTATCAACCTGCACCTCCTTAATCTCCTTAATAAACTTGGGCGCCACCGGCGCGTGTTGCACGCTCTCGAGCTCCTGCAGGTTGCGCTCGTCATCGGTCAAGCTCTTAAAGACGGTGTAGTTGTTAATGAGGTTGGTGTACATCTGCACCATGTACTCGTCATCGAACGCCAGTGACTGCTGCTGCACGTCGATGTTGTAGCCCACCTTGTCGTAGCGCTCCATAAACTGCCACAGCTGGTAGCACTTGCGGTAGTTGGGGTCCTTCATGATGAGGTTGGTGCGCTGGATGGGGCTGCGGACCGCACTGCAACCATTCATAATCTGGCAGAACGACGCGCCACGCAGCGCCATGACCAGACGGCGCACGCGGTCGATGCGCATAAAGACGTCCATGTTGTCGGCGTCGTTCTCGGCAAAGCTCTGGCGGTTTTTGACCGTCATCTCGACGTTGTACTCGATCTCTTCGTACGCATCGTCGATCTTGCTGTGCATCTTAAAGCGGTTGCGGATCTCGTTGCCCGTAGACCAAAAGATCACGTCGGTGCGCTTGTCCACAAACGTCAGCAGGCGCTGAATCAGGTGGTAGATAAAGCGATTCTCGTACAGGTCGTAGGTCTCGACGGTATTGACGTTGAGGATGCGCGTGGGATGGACGCCGCCATCGTCGCTCGGCGCCAGGAACTGCGTGTTCTGGCTCAGGTGACGGACGCTGTCGGCGCTGATCTTTTTGGCGAGCGAGACCGGCACCACCTCTTCCTCGGTGGTGATAAAGCGGCGCGGCTTTTCGATAATGGTATTGATGGCGTCGAGCGAGTCCTCGATCATGCTGATCCATTCCTCGTCCACCACCTTGACGAGCTCCTCGCGCTGCTGCTCGATCGTGGTGCCCGAGGCCTGCGCCATCTCAAACAGATAGCGAAAGTAGCGGCTGTCCTCCTGGATGGGCTCCATCTGCTCGGAGAAGCTGGTATAGAGGTCCTGAATGGTCTCGGACATGGGTTACTCCATAGGTTGGATCGATCGGAAAGGGACGGGGCGACATCACGCCGCCCCGCACTTACGCCATTAGTAGAAGTTCTGGATCCGCTGCAGGTACATGACGGAATCGGGCAGGCCGCCCTCGCCAAAGGTCTTCTCGATGTACTCGATCAGGCCCTTCATCTCGTCGCGCACAAAGCTCACGTTCATGGACTCAAACTTCTTGAGCACCTTGCGGGCGATGATGTAGTCCATGCCGCCCAGCTCGGTGCCGCCGCACGCCACGTACACGGGGATAAAGTCGTACATCTGCTTGATGATACGGTTGCCAAAGGCCAGCTTAAAGCGGGTCTGCAAGTACTGGTCCAGCTTGTGCATCTTCTGGAGCAGCTCGTCGTCGATTACGTACTCGACCTTGGCCTTTTGGAACAGATACTGCAGGTGGTCGGCCGTCACGTGCACGCGCTCGTGCGGCTCGCATTCAAACGCGTCGGCGCGCTCGTTGAGCTCGATGGGGATCGCACGGTCGTACACCTTGTCCGTGATGGTAAAGGTGGAGTCGTCGTTGTTGGCGGTGCCGATAAACCACAAGCTGTCGGGAATGGTGAGCTTGCCGTCGTGCAGGGCCTTGGGGTCGGCGGCCCACTGGGTGGGCACCAGGTCGAGCACCCACTCGTCGTGGCTGGGCATCTCGAGCACCGACAGGATCTCGGCAAAGTAGTACTCCACGCGGGCGAGGTTCATCTCGTCGAGCACGATCATGGACGGGTCCTGGCGAAGGCCTGCCTCGTACACGGCGCGCAGGAACTCGGTCTCGTTAAAGCGCTTGGAAAACTCGTTAAAGTAGCCCAGCACCTCGGTGCGGTCGCGAAAGCTCGGCTGTACCGACACGATGGTCGCGGGGTTGTCCAGGTAGCGGCTAAAGCTGTAGGGCAGCGACGTCTTACCGGTACCCGAGATGCCCTCCAGGATCAGCAGCTTGGAGGCGGCCATGCCGGCCACAAAGCGGCGGATAATCTCGGGCGTGTAGTAGAGCTTCATCTGGCTGCAGGCGAACGCGCGGAAGCTGTCGACAAAGTCCTCCAGCGAGATGGCATCGTCGTAGGCCGGCGATTCCCAGTCGCGGTATTTAAGATCCACCAGGGACAGCTTGGGAAAGCGGTTGGCCTGGGCGATTTCTTTTTCCTCGGCAAGGGTCTTGGCCTCGACGGTGGCCTTGGCCATGGCGGCTGCGGCGTCCTTGACACCCTCGCCATCGAGCGCGAGCGACGCGTTGCCCGACACCACGGCGGCCGTGGCACCCTCGCCCGCAGGCGCACCGGCGCCCGCAGCGGCGCCCACCACGTTGCCCACCGTCGGCAGGTGATCGTCGGCAAGAGCCGAGGCACCCACGTACGGAATCTGCTTGGTACCGCCCATGGCGTTGACCTTGAGCGCCAGCAGCTTGTTCTTCTCGTCCATAAGATCGAGCACCTGCTTGTTCAGGCGGCCGATCTCGCGATAGAGCGCTTTGTTGGACGTGTCGTCGCGATGCAGGCGGCGGTTGATGCGGTAGCGGTGGACCAGGATGGCCACGATCAGCACGGGGACCGCGATGAGCATGGCAAACAGAATGACCGCGCCGATCTTGCCCACCAGGTCAAACGTGGTGAAGTAGGTCATAAAGATGTTGAAGTACTCAACCCAGCCAAACACCAGCAGGTTAAGGATGGAGCTCACAACGGCAACGACGTTGTAGACAACCTTTGCCAGCAGCTCCCAGGCAAATCCCAGAAACTCACTCACCGTCGGTATCCTCCTGCTTGGTCGCGTTCATCGCCGCCTCGGCCTCGGCCTTTAAACGACGGGCTTCCTCGAGCTTGGCCTCGGCCTGGGCGAGCTGCTCGGCGGCGTTATCGGCGGTGACGGCGGCGGTGTCCCCCTTGCCCTCGGCGTCCACGATGGCGGCCGCGGCGGCCAGGCGGTCTTCCTCGGCCATGGCGCGCTTAAGGTTCATGCCCACCACGATAAGGTGATACACCTGGTAGATAAAGAACAGCAGCATGGGCAGGACAATCACGATGAGGAAGCCCATGGAGCTAGACAGGAAGTCCATGACCTTGCCCATCTGCGGCAACGCGAACAGGTACTTACCAACGATGTCTCCGTCGCTGATGATGTGCGTATCGGCCACGTCGTTGTTATCGCCCTTGGTGGTAAAGCTGCGCATGCCGTTGACTTCGTCGATGGCGGCGATGCGGTGCGTGTTGAGCGCGTACTCGTTGTCGATGATGGTGTGGAACGTCACGATGTCGCCCACCTCGAGCTTAGAGGTGTCGCACTTTTTGATGACGATGAGGTCGCCCTTGTTAAACGTGGGCGCCATGGAGTCGGACTGCACGGCGAGCGGGGTGAAGCCGGCGATGTCCGAGACACTGCCGTCCTCGTGCGTGGCGAGCGTGGTAAACGCGTACAGGGCCGCCACCAGGATGATGATCCACATGACGACGCTCAGTGCGATGGATGCGGCTTTTTTAACAGATTGCATGATGTCCCTTACTACCGTGTCTGTCTAGGTCGTGCGCGGCCCGGTGGCCGCCGTGCATATCTACTGTTCTTCGATGCCCTCAAAGCGCATCGAAACCGAATAGTTAGCTCCCTTTAGCATATTAGTGCAATTTGGGTCCGTTCCCTCGAGCCATATGCGAACGGTTACCGGCTTGTCCGTATCTTTTATTAGGTCGAACATGTCGCTGGCCGCGTTCGCTGCTCCCGAGTCGAGCCCAAAGACGGTGGCCGCACCAGACGAGCCCCCGCCTCCGTTGGGGTTGTAGACCCAGGTGCGGCCATCGGCGGTAAAGCTCATACGCATGGCACTGGCCATGCCCTGTGTATCGGAGCTAAACCGCGTGCCGGACACGCCGCCGTCGCCATCCTGCCCGGTCAGGCGAACGCGCAGGTCCGTACTGCTCATAAAGTGCAGCGTAAACTCCAGGTAGGCGCCGGTGGCGGGATCGGCGGTGGAGCCGTCCTCGAAGGTGAAGGTCTGGTAGTCGCTCGTGGTGACGGGCTTGAGCTTGGACGCGTCGATGTCCACGCCCTTTTCGCTGGCAATGCGCGCCGAGATCTGGTCGAAGCCCAGGCTGTGCACGTATTCGTCGAACGCGGCGTGCCCGTCCAGGTCAAAGCGCAGCGAGCCGTCGGCGTTGGCGTCGATCATGAGCATGCGGGTCTTGGCGCTATCGGCGATGGAGAACCAGGCGAACGTTGCCATGGCTATCGCCACCAGCGCAAACAGCACCAGCACCACGGTGGTGGTGAGCTTGCGGCGCAGGTCGGTGTCGGCGGGCGCGGCGGCGTTGGGCTTGCCGGTGGCGGGCGTGCAGTTGGCGGCGGGTTGTTTACGCGTCATGGCTACTCACCGTCCAAGGTCGCAAAGAGCGCCAGGTGCAAGGTGCCCGGGTCTTGATGCAGGTAGTCGGCGCTATCGGGGTCGGTGCCCTCGATGTAGTAATAGATATCCAGACGATAGGTCTGGCCCAGCCCCAGCGTGGCAAGCGTGTTTTGCGGGCGCGTGGCCGTCTCGCTCGTGTCCAGCGTAAAGGCGGCGGGGTCCTGCGTCACGTTGGTACCGCAAGCGAGCTGGCCGTTTTGCCAGCCCAAAAGCATGCCCTCGGTATAGCCTGCCAGGCCCGCGGGGACGGTCGCGGGATGCTCGTCGCGATGGCCGCCGTCGGAGCTGTCGAGCTCAAAGATGTTGGCGGCAAGTACCTGGTTGCCGCTCGAGATCTTAATGCCCACACGGGCTGCGCGCAGCAGCTCGGCGTTGGCGTCCTGCGGGACCAGCGATTCGGCCAGATACAAGCTGACCTTACCCTTTACTTTGCTGGCGCCCGTTCCGGTAATGGTGGGGCGCAGATCGATCCAGCCGTGGTAGAACGCGGAGCCATTGTCTTTTGCCTGCTCAAATACCGTGGCATCGCCGGCCGAGTTGTTTTGCGCGCAGGCGGCAAAGCCGTTGAGGTCAAAGGTCGAGACTGGGTAGAGCGTCACGGCGCCATTCGCGCTGGAAGTCAGGGAAACGTCGCCCTGCTGCGACCAGCTGCCGCGATCGGCATCGCCCAGCTCTAGCACCAGCTTGGACGTGTCGCTGTGCACGCTCACCGAGTTGGTGTTGACCTTCATGTTGCTGGTAAACCAGGCGTAGGTCGCGGCGCCCAAAGTGGCGGCGAGCGCCACCATAACGAGCGCGATGTAGGCACGCGCGCGACGGGCGTGACGGCGGGCGGCGGCGCCCTCGAGGACCCGGCGATCGACGGACGCGCTGGAGGGGGCCGCGGAGCTAGCGCTCTGGGTTTTGGCCTTGCGGTTATCTGCTGGCATGTGCTTCTTGTCTTCCATGTCGCTTCGCCCCCCTTATGCCTTGGCCGCGGCAAAGGCAAGCTGCAGCACCACATCGCGAGCCTGAGCCTCGTCGATGCATTGGGCGTCGCAGCCTTCCATGTACACAACGTAGCGAACGCTTGCCACCTCGTTGGCGGCCAGCGTGCAGATGGGCGTGGCGCCTGCGCGCGCTGTGGGCGTGTCGCCGGCGCCGTCCATGCTGTAGGCGCTTATGGCGCGTGCGGGATCGGCGGTGTAGGTCCAGCCCGAGGCACCGGGCGCCACGACCACGCCGTCTTGCGCGGTGGTACGCCTACTGGTGGCGCCCGAGGTGTTGCCCAGATCGTCGCAGGTAAAGATATGCGTTTGCGTACCGGACTGGGTCGTGATGACCAGGCCCAGGCGCAGTGCGGCCAGCAGTTGCGGGTCGCTCGTCACGCTCATCTGGCCCTGGTACAGGTACACGTTGAGAGCGCTATCGCTGCCCTTAAGGTACAGCGTGCCAGTGAGGGCATAGTCGTCCAGCTGCGCGGTGCAGTCGGCGTAGTCGGTCGTAATGCCCGCGGCATTTTGGAAGGTGCCACGCCAAAAGCGGGAAAGGTCTGCCGTCGAGATGGGGTAGAGTGTTTTGTCGGCGGCGGCAAGCGTTGCCGTTGTGTCCCATGGTCCGTTGGCCGAAAGTCCAATCTGCAGGTCGGAGCCCTCGTCGCTTACCGTGTGTGCCACGGGCGTCACGTTGGTGTAGCGCGAGTTGCTAAACCAGGCGTAGGTAGCGGCACTCAGGGCGGCTACCAGCACCAACATCCATGCGGCCGCGGCAACCATGCGACGGCGCGAGCCCAGGATATCTTTGATGTTCGATGCACTCATCCCTGGCCCCCTTACGAACGCTTGCCGGCAAAGCGCAGTGCCAGCGATTGCAGGCTGGTGGCGGCCAGATTGTTGGTGCAGTCGGGGTCACAGCCTTCCAGCCACACGTACACATCCACGCGCACGGGCGTGCTACGGTCGGCGCCCTTGGCAGCAGCGGGCAGGCTGCAGATCTTGGTCGTGGCCTCCTTGAGGCTCACGACACCGGTGTCTTCGTTATAGTCGCAGAAGTTAGCGCTGGTCAGCTGGTCAAAATCAACCGTGGCTCCATTGGAGCGGGTGCTGTCGAGCACCAGGTGGTTCTGCTCGCTCTCGCCGGCATCCTTGCCGTCGAGCGTGTTGTAGCGCGCCTGGGGATTGTGCTCGCCCGAGACCTCAAAGACGTACTGGCCCGTCACGGTATCGCCCTGCCCTGACGCATAGGTAACCAGTCCCACGCGCAGGGCGGTGGAGATGGGGTTTGCCGGATCCTGCTCGGTAAAGTCGATACCCGACAGGTACACGTCGGTCGCGGCCGAGTTGGTAGCCAGGTACAGGGAAGTCTTGTAGTAGTCGGAATGCTCGGCGGCACCAAACATGTTGGCAAAGAGCGAGTCCTGGGTGGTTCCACCGGTAAAGCCCGTTACCTTTTGAAAGCCGTTGAGCACGTTGTCGGTCGAGACGGGATCGAGCAGACCCGTAAAGCTCAGGCCGGCGTTGGTTTTGTATTCGCCGTCGTACTCGTTGGAGATAAGGAAGGTCACGCCCGTGCCCGCCGCCATCTTGACGTCGGTTATGTGGCGGTTGGCGTTATAGATGTACCAGGCATACGTTACGGCTCCGGCAGCAGCAAGCGCCACCAGCAACGTGGCGAGCATGCGATTGAACTGTTTTTGCAGCGAACGCGCGTCCGACATGCCCCTCCCCCAGATGCCGTGTTGTAAACCGCCTGGACATCATTTGCCCATAATGGAGTTATTTTACGCGAACGTGCAGTTCATCGGGGGTACAAACGGAATATTTCGCGTGCCCTTCGCGCTGCATCGGGGCGGATAGGGTCGCAAATCGCCACTTTTTAAAAAATAGTTCTTGCCACTGGGCGGGAGCTCCGTTATATTATTTCCTGCGCACTCGCGCACCCTTGATCGGGCGTTTAGCTCAGGGGGAGAGCGCTTCCCTGACACGGAAGAGGTCAGAAGTTCAAATCTTCTAACGCCCACCAAATGTTCGCAGCTCAGAGGCTTCGCCTCTGAGCTGTTTTGTTTTGCGTCGCCAAGCCAAGAGGACGGCGCGGCACCCAAAGCCGCCTCAACAACGCCAGCAACCACCCCAACCAAGCCCAAAGCCGCTTCCGCGCCGTCGACAACCACACCAACCGAGCCAAAAGTGATCTCGACAACACCGGGGGCCACCCCAACCAAGACCACAGTCGCCCAAACAGTCTTGGCGACCGCCTCAACCGGGCCTGGATGGGCCTCGATGCCACATCCGGACAACCTTCCTATAGTCAGGTCTAATACTTTTCCGCGAAGTGAACGAGCTTATTTGGACCCCCGAAGCATGCACACTTTTCGAAGCCAAAAACCGCAGGATCCCAATGGCAAAACTGCAGGAAACGAGTCACCAAAAGTGTCGATGCTTCGGGGGCCCGTTTTGACTCGTTCACTTCGCGGAAAAGTATTAGACCTGGAAATAAGGCCGTTAGCCCCCACGACCAACAACCGCCTCTACCAATGCCGATGCGCGTCAATGACGGTTTGCCAAAGCTTAAACCGCTTCGTTTCGACGCGCGCAAGGGCAAGATATCGCTGCTCCTCCGTCATGGGCCTGTTAAAGATAGGTCGCTTATTCCGATGCAGCTTGCGCCGAATGCGTTCGCACAGGCGAACGAGCTTTTCGTAGTCGCTCGCCTGGTCAGTCGTCACCGTAAAGTACGCGACCCCATTGAGCATCTGCAGTTCGTTGCGGCGCTCGGCATCCTTGTGGATTTTTTCGCTTCCATCATGGATAGCGTCGCTGTCGTAATCGACCAGCGCGGTAAGCACCTCGGGCAGCAAGCCAGCCCTTACTTTATCCAGGCCCACCTCCGCTTTCGCCGTAAGCGTTATGTCGGGCGTGCGCTCCAACACGCGCAGTTTGCGGTTGCGCCCATCGTTGTAGCCGTCGCGAATGAAGTACTTCTTGTTCAGCTCGGTCTTGCCCAGCGCAAGCCCGCCGTAATGCGCGGGCAGCGACATAAACATGCAAAGCCCCGACTCCCTTGGAGACCGTGAGCCCTCTTCCACGTACGGAAGCAACGCCTTCGCCTTGGCGGCGCCTCTCACCTTTGACGCCCGGTCAAGGTACGCCGCAATGTGCTCCTTGGTCGTGAGCTTTCCATCGCGCATGCCCGCATCCCTGCTGGTCACCCCGCCGGGAGCAAGGTTATCCAGCCGGTAGTCCGATGTCATGGCATAGCCGGCGTAGATGGCCTCCGCCGCATCGCCATCGTGCGCGGCCTGTAAATACGCCAGCTCGGGAGAGCACACGTATGCATCCAGGTCGCCCATCCAGTGGCCCAGTGAGATAAACGAACCCGCCGGGAGCTCGTTGGTGCACAGGTGCGTCGCGACGTGCTTGGTCCGCCGACGGTCGGCGCGCGTCGGCACCATCAGATCCAGCACGTCAATCCCCAGGTCGTAGCGATCGATAAACTCCTGCGCCTCCTGGTCACAGAGCGCGCAGGCACCCGCGATCGACACGACCTCTGACTCCGAATCCCCAAAGCGCGGGTTCGGGATGTGCGCCAAGAGCGCCAGCGCAGCGTTATGTGAAACGATAAAGTACCCCATGGCGCGAAGATAGCACGCGCGTCGGCGGCCGTTGGCGGTCCTGCCAAGTTTTCGGCAAACGACCGGCGGATTTTTGCCGCGGCGCGTCCAAAGTGCTCATTCGTCGACGTCTAGCTGCAAATTCGTCAAGCTCTTGGCAAGGTTGCCGCTCAACTGACCAAAAGCTGACCATTTGCTTGCCCATTTGCTTGACGGCACGCCCTCGCTAAAATGCTCCGCGACTTCTCGGGCGGTCGAAGTGCTCGTTTAGCGACCACACACTCGCCGCTGGGGTATCCTTGGAGCACATGCACCGCAAGCCGCACAAAGGAGCCGCCATGCGCACCGAGCTCGATGTTCCCTTTTTGCACAAAGACGAGGCCAAAGCCCTGGGCGCCAAGTGGGACCGGATCAAAAAGATCTGGTACGTGCCCGATGGCGTCAACCCCGAGCCCTTTGCCGCGTGGCTGCCCGGCGTGGATCGCTCCGACCCCAGCGCGCCCTACATCTACCTGGTGCTGGGCAAGCGCGAGTGTTGGAAGTGCCACGAGCAGACGACAGTCGCGGCCTTTGGCATTCCGTATTGGGCGGCCGAGGACTCGGGCAGCAAGGCTGCGCCCAGCGATGCGCCCGCCATGGACGGCGCGGGCCACATCGCGATCGACACCGCCCGCGCCAACGCCGTGGCCATCGTCCCCGCGCTGGGCTGCGTGCCGGCCGAGATCCGCGACTACCTGCGCGAGCGCTGCGGCTACAAACCCGTAACGTCGCGCTCCACCAAGACTGTATCGCTCGCCAGCACCTGCACCGGCTGCGGCGCGCTGCAAGGCAGCCATTACCTGTTCGAGGAGCCCACGTCGCCGTTTGCGCTCACGGCCATCAACAAGCTGCCCGCGCTGGAGTTCGTGCGCGTGGAAGTCGCCGGCGTCTTTGGCATCCCCATCAGCCAGGACAACTTTGACCAGGCGCTCTTCACCTGGGTACGCGACCACCACACCCAGTTCCATAAGACCCTATGCGAGGGGATTTACCTGTAGGGCAAAGCTCGAAAATCGAGTCCAGATTTCCTCGAAAATCGAGTGCGAAAATCCTCGAAAATCAAGTATACGCAGGTAGATGAGTTGCCTGTCCGTAAGCTATAACCCCAGGCTTGGGGACCGGTGAGCACTTCTGGCAGCAAGCTACCGCCCAGAGGCAGAAGTACCCGGCAGCTTTGCTCGAGGGTGGATAATCTCCCATTTTCGACAGCTTTTCAGCCCAAAAACGGGAGATTATCCACCCTCAGTTTTCAAACGTCCAAAAATCCTCGCTCGCTAGCAGGGGATTAGGCATCGGCATCGTCATAGGTAATAGCACATCCGCGGGCTGGGCATTGTTGAGGATAGACCGGAAAACGCAGACCCGTTCGAGCACGCGGGTCGGCGGCGCGCTTGTCGCGGGCATCGATGAAGTTGATGTCTAGGCATGGGAGGCCTGCACCGCAGCGAGGGCAGGGCAGACAGATTTGGCTGCAGTTAGCCTCGACGAGCGGAAATAAGCTCCGATCCATCAGAGTGCGCGGTAAGTTTCCGTATGTGCCGCGCGCGATATCGCCTCGCCATCCCATAGTCTCCCCTTTCCCGTTTTACCTGTTGAGGAGAGGATGGCAGGATCGGGCGGCTCTAGCTGCGGCGCGACGCGATCCGATCAATCGACATGATTGGGTTGCGACGGGCAACAGCCGACTAATACGGAGCGACGGCCTCCGCCCGACGCCGCGATTCCGAGAAAGCGAACTCGGCCCGATGGGCTTCGAGGAATCGGGCGTTGGGACGCAAGCGATGTTCGTCCGGCTCGCGCAACACCGAGCCCGCAAACGTCGCATAATCCGTTTGTTGCAGAAGGTACGACCCGCAAAGTTGATAGTCGCCACGCACCAGCTCAAACGAAATCAAATGAGCATCGAACAGCGAGTGCAGGTCACGGCGCAGCAGAATACCGTTGCTGACAACCTGCGACTTGGGACCCGAGTAGTTCTCGATATGCGCAGCTTCGAGCGCTTCGTTGACACTGCAACCCGAGACGGCGCATTGACCGGTATAGGCCTCAAAGAGCTGAGTACGAAAGCGCTGCTGCCCGATTCGCTCGCGACGCAGCGCGTAACGGACCTTTTCATCATCACTTGCCGAAGTACCAGAGAACTCCGCTGCAACCGGAGCGTCCTTCATGTAGCTCATATCGGGGAAGAAACGGGCATCGGGCCCACCCTTATGGACGGGGCCATGCAGCACAAACCAGCTGTTCTCGGGTTCGTAGCGCTCGACGAATGCGAGGCCCAGCACCTTGTAGCCAGCGCTCGTCGCAAAGAACACACCAACGGGAACGCCGCATTCCATGCAGTTGATCATCTTTTGGTTATAGTCCTGGTCGCGCCAGTTTTCGACCGAAGTGCTCTGCGACGAGTACTTGAGCACCCACGTTCCGTCCTCGAGATAGAGCGGCGGAACATCGGGGTAGGCACCGCGCTTGGAATTGTGCACCGAGAGTGCGAAGGTCTTCTCGCACGGATGTTTAACGCGCCCGCGACCAGGCCAAAAGATGCCCGAATCGCGCGACACCGGAAAGAGCTCGGAATCAATCGTCAGGCGAAAGGGATATTGAGAGCTGTCGGTGTTCGTGCGATGCGGGAGCTTATCCCACAGGCCGCCACGCTGCTCCTCACGCAAGAACCACTCCCAGGCCTGAACATATTAGGACGACACAAAGCTGCAAGCGCGGTCGTAACTCGGCCGAGCAATCAGCGGAACACTAGAAGCGATGCCGTCCATAAGGAACCTCCAGGAAGAACAGTTCCACACATTATCGCCGATCTACGCGGGCTCATGAGCAACCGTTTTGCGCAAAGCCATCGCACAAGAAAGGGGCCGCTTCGACTGAAGCGGCCCCTATCAGGCGAATCTAGCTAATGGCTTAGCGCTAGTTGGAATCGGGAACGACGCCGACTAGGTTGAGCGTGACGTTAAACGTTGGAGCATCAACGCCCGTATCTAGGCCCGACATGTTTTGGCAAGCCTCTGTTGTGCCTTCCATCCACATGACAACTTTAAGATTCGTTCCGCCGTAACCAACGCGAGCCAATTTTGCGGCGTTCACCGATGGTGCAACGTATGCATCGCCAGATCTTGTGGCAGCCCAATTGTTGCCATTCGCATCCACAAAATCATTTCCCGAAACATACGCATATTTCGGCGTCATGGTCTGTGAGAGAGAAGCATCAAACGAGTTGACGCAACTCCAGCCATTGGTCGGGTTGGAATCATTACCATGACCATTTGGCTTAATGGGCGCATAAACGAGCTTAAGATTGTTATCAATAAGAATGCCGATGCGCAAACTGCCCTTTATCTTGTTAAACCACTCATCCGAAGCGCCCTCGGAGGGAGTGATGACAACCGCGCCTTCTCCTTCAGCCCCATCGAGATAAACATCAGCCTCACCCGTTTGGGTAATGGTGTAGAGGGTATAGTCCGCAAGCGTATAGGCATAGAATTCATCAGAACTGCTCGCAAGTGAATAATTGCCCTGAGCAATATCTTTAATCGAAACCTTCTGATATCCGCTTACATCCGTACCATCCCAGGAAGCAGGGACATACCAACTCGCAGCATCGTTAGTGGAAGAAGGACTAATTTCGTGACCAGACACCGTCGCAGAAGTACGGTGATCGCCGCCGTCATGAATGGGATTCCCGGCCTTAACTATCTGAAGAACCATTCCGTTTGCCTGCGCACTTATAGAGCTAGATACAGCATCAACACTGGTGTTACTAACGAACCAAGCATAGGTAGCAGATGCGAGCGCAATGCCCGCCATCACGACCGAGAGACTGGCGATGGCCAACTGACGCTTCATCTGGTTGATATTCACCGGTCATCCCCTCTCGATATAGAAAAAGCGGGGGATTTCTCCCCCGCTCGGCGCACAGCGCTTACTCGTGGTCCTTGGCCTCAGAAGTTGCGCTGAAGTTAACCGTAATGGCCTTTGCAGCATTCTTAAGGTTGGACAGGTTGTTGGTCTTAATGGCCTCGGCCTCATCGCCGTCGTAGAAAACATACATGTCTACAACGACTTCCTTGGCCTCATCGCTGCCGTCAACCTTCGATGTAATCAAATTATTAACGCTAGAGGCACCGAGAATGGTGAACGGGTTGTCATCATTCTGGTATCCACACAGGACCCAGTTGGTCCCATTCTTCACAAGGACACGGAGCGATTTGTCAAACTGAGCATTTCCATCAGTACCCAAAGAAGCGCTCGCGACAACGAGATCCTTGAGCGTTGAACCCTTGGAGCCGATGCGGAAGGTATTTTTAACGGCATACCGCTCGTCAACAGCCTTATCAGGATCACCAACGCTGATAGACGTGCCCTTCATAGCACCATTGTCAGCAGTCGTACCAAAAGCCGTATAGAACGATCCGGCAGTGGCATAAGGTTTACCAGTGCCACTCTCGGTCTCAAGGGCCCAGTGAGCGGGATAAAGAGCTTTGTCGCCAACGGCAGAATCAACAGTTGAAGTCCAAGTAGTGTGATTCTGATCGTCAGAATTCTTCTCGCGGATATACATAAACGCGGCGTTCGACTGAGCGGAAATCGTGCTCGTGGTGGCGTCAACCTTGTTGTTCGTCACAAACCATGCGAACGTGGCAGAGCCCAGCGCTACGGCTGCTACCAGCACCATGGCGATGGCGGCGCCCATCTGCTTCTTTAATGCCTTGGTATCCATACGGACCCCTTTCTTTCCCCATTCATCCCAGATGACGCTCGAGAAGCCCGGAAGGGGAGCCCGCGCTTTCGTGTTGGATGTTGCTTGCCCATCCTTTAGATATGGAATCGAGAATACCATAATTCTTACGATTTCCTTATGAGTTTTCGGGAGCTTACATTCCGACAGATTTATGGGTCCACCTCGAGTTATGCGTGTGGCTATGTGAACACTATTCACCTTATTTGGTCGCACCCTCCCGTGCAGTCATAAGTCCCTCTTAAGACTTGTCACCGCAGCGCCGCACCAACGCATGCACACGCCCTCCACCGAGCTTCGCCCGAGCCTCTCCCCACTCGCTATACTGGTGCAGAACGTGTAGTTTTCGCGTGCTAAACGGGCTATTTGTTGGGAGGGCTCCATGGCTGCCGCCAATCAACCAAAGGGAAGCGTTTCTGCTGGATCGATCAAGCCGGTGACGCGTAAGGCCGTTCGTTGTCAGCGCGAAGTCGCTTGGCTGGTCACGCAAGCGGCCGGCAAGCTCGTCGCCACCACCGACGACGTCAATGCGCCCACGCCCAGCTTTGTGCTGGCGACGGCATTGTCGTACACCCGCGAGCAGGAGCAGGCCGTCCAGGACGGCGGACACGCGATTGACTACGAGGCCGTCATGGACCCCGACCTCGCGAGCTTTTGTGCGGCTGCGGGTCTGCCCACGGCACCTAACGCGCTTTCGGACGCGGGCTACATGTTCACCCTCTCGGGCGCGGACCTCATCCGCGACCTCTACGCCTACTGTAGTGACTTGGACGAACGCATGGGAGACGCGGCGCAGGTCAAGCCGGGCTACGCGATCAAGCTCGCGCTACGACTGTTCTTGCTGGATACCGCCACTGGCAACGACGCTACCTCTAAAGACAACACCTCGGCATAGCAAAAGCGCCGGGCCGGAACATCAATCCCGGCCCGGCGCTTGTTCGTTCTACTTATCCCCGTCTTTCACGGGCGAGTTCTTTTGGTTGCGGCGGTTACTCCACGTCACGTTGTGCTCCTTGTAGTAATCGGGCGCCTCGTTGCCGCTCGCGCTAATGGGGTCGTTGCCGGTCAGGGTGTCGGCAATATCCTGCACGAACTTAATGAACAGGCTCGAGTCGTCGGTCTCGGACGAATCAAAGTCAAAGCCAAACTCCACCGCGCCGCCGATAATCTTGTCCACGCACTCCGGGTCGTCGCCGTCCAGCCAAATGACCACGGTGTACTTGTCCACATCGCCCACGCGGAAGTTTGCGTGGCTAATGGTCGTCACCACGTCTTTGGACGCAAACGGCTCGGTGTTGGGCTCGGGATTGCCGTCGGCCGCGGCGGCCGCGTAGGTGGTGGGCTCGCCGTTGCGATACACCCGCACGCGCGCCGCCTTCTCCACGCCCTTGCTGGCGCTGACCACCTTGAGCTTGGCGCTGTAGCCCAGATCGGTCTTGCCGGCGTTGCGGATATAGAAGGTGTACGCCACGTAGTTTTTGCCGTTGTGGCTGCCGTCGACGTCGTCCAAGTTGTCGGGCAGGTCGTCGGCAGCGATATTGGTGCCGTTGTCCACGGCGTCGGCCGCCAAGCGTGCGGTGGCGTTGTTAAAGTCGCCGTTGTCGGCAATTGCCACGCCGCGGCGGAACAGCTCCAGGCGGTTGAGGTTGATGGTGAAGTTACCCATGTTTTCCTGCATAAACGACAGGGCAAACAGCACGCCAAAGGCAAGTGCCAGCACCACGAGGGCCTTTTGCAGCTTGTCCATGCGCAGCAACGCCGTGCCGATGCGCTCCATGCGGCGCTTGGGCATATACATAGATACGACCGCGTCGGGGTCGATGTCGTCGAGGTCTTGGTCGGCCAGCGCCTGCTCCAGCTCCTCGATGCGCACTACGCCGCGGAGGTCGCGCTTGGGTTTGGGCTTGCGCTTGGGTTTGGACTTGCCGAAGCGCTTGCGGGAGGTGGGGTCGGTGCTGGGGGTGTCCTCGGGCTGACTCTCGGTCAAATCCTCAGTCATGCCCTCGGCCATGCCCTCAGCCAAATCCTCGGCAGCTTTATCTTTGTTTTCGTTACGCTTGAACAGAGCCATGGCGATCAGATCTTATATTTAGTGCGGATGCAGCCGACGTATTCTTTGACGAGCTCGCGCTCCATCTCGTCGGCGTAGCGGAACTGCAGGCCGCAGACGTTGCGGTACAGGCTGCCCTTGGGCGCGCGGCGCACCCAGCACACGATGCCCAGCTGCTCGGGCAGCTCGTGACGCTCGCCCTGCAGGCGGACCGTGGGCATTTGCACGGACAGGGCCTCGCCCACGTCGGGATAATCGTTGAGGTAGACGGCCAGGCCGCCGGCCGAGACGTCGATGGTCATGGCGTCCTCGGGCTCGGGGGTCGGCGCGTTGTCGCGCTGGTAGGTCAGGCGCATGGCGACCTTAAAACGCTCGTCGCGGCGCTTGACAAAGGTGCGCTGCTCGGCGACTTTGCGCATTTTCCAGTAGGTGCGGATGCCTTTTTTCTCGACCGACTCGGGGTAGCCGGCGAGCACGAACGTCTCCTCGCCCACTTTGTATTGCAGCAGCAGCTTTTGATTTTCGTCCATGATGAGCGGCTTGCCGGCGAGCATGGGCGCGCTCATAAGAAAGTACGCGTCGTCCAGGTTCTCTTTGTACGTGGCGAGCATGTTGAAGTCGGTTTTTTGGCCCATGGGCACGTCGAATGCCACCTGAAGCTTGGTCCCCGGCGTTATCTGTTGCTCTGCCATGTTGTCTCCCCCAGTCGCGGGCGCCGATATCATCGTCGTGCGCGATGCGCATTGGGCTATTGTACCTGCTTTGCTGTGGGTTTCTATGTGCAGCGCACGAAATGGTGGGATGTGAGGCGCAGGGGGCCGTTGTCCAATCCGCTGGCATCGTCTTCAGTTTGCCGCAGAGCCGCGGCCCCATATGGGTATACTCTCGAGGATTCGACTCGATTCGCCCCCGCTGGGGCGTCAAAGGAGACTGCATATGTCCACCACCTCAACCGACCCGCGCGCCGCTGCTGCCGCGCTGCTGGTGCCCGGCGCCACCTGCCACGGCTTTGCCGTCGAGCGCTGCGAGACCGTTCCCGAGCTTGACTCGGACGCCTACGTGCTGCGCCACACTGCCTCGGGCGCTCGCCTGCTGTACCTAGCATGCGACGACGAGAACAAGGCCTTTGCCATTGGCTTTAAGACGCCGCCGGCCGATTCCACCGGCGTGTTCCATATTCTTGAGCACTCGGTGCTGTGCGGATCGGCCAAGTTTCCCGTCAAGGAGCCGTTTGTCGATCTGATCAAGAGCTCCATGCAGACGTTCCTCAACGCCATGACCTACCCCGACAAGACCATCTACCCCGTTGCCACCACCAACGAGCAGGACCTGTACAACCTGATGGACGTGTACCTGGACGCGGTGTTCAACCCGGCCATCTATACCAAGCCGACCATTTTTGAGCAAGAGGGCTGGCACTACGAGCTGGACCTGCCGGAGGGCGTCGAGGGCGAGGGCGGCGACAGCTCCGCGAGCCTGCGCGAGGGCACGCTGCGCTATAACGGCGTGGTGTTCAACGAGATGAAGGGCGCGCTGTCCGACCCCATGAGCGTGCTGGACGACGCCGTCAACGCCGCGCTCTATCCCGACACCGCCTATGCGCACGAGAGCGGCGGCGACCCGCGCGCGATTCCCGCGCTCACCTACGAGCAGTTCCTGGATACGCACGCGCGCCACTACAATCCTTCCAACTCTTATATAACGCTCTACGGCGACCTAGATGTGGACCGCGCGCTGGCGTTTTTGGACGAGCGTTATCTGTCGCAGCCGAGCGCTGCGAGCCGCCGCATGGACGCTGCCGTTGCCGCCGGCGAGGACCCGTCCACGCTGGCACCCAATCCGCTGGACGTGCAGACGCCCGTGACCTGCGAGTATAAGCGCGTCGAGATGGCCACCACGCCCGAGAACGCCCTGGTGGGCCTGGGCCTGGTGCTGGGCAGCGCGCTCGACCGCAAGCGCACGATCGCGGCGGACATCCTGTTCGAGGCGCTGCTGGGCTCCAACGAGGCGCCGGTTAAGAAGGCCATTCTGGCCGCCGGCCTGGGCGGCAACGTGGTGAGCTACACTGCGGCCGAGAGTCTGCAGCCCTACGAGCTCATCATGCTGCAAAACGCGCAGCCCGGCGTGGCGCGCGAACTGCGCCGCGTGTTCCAGGACGCCTGCCGCGACCTGTGCGAGCACGGCGTTCCGCGCGAGCGCCTGGAGGCCATCATCAGCAGCAACGAATACGACCTGCGCCAGCGCGACTACGGTATCGCCGACGGCGTGGCCATTGCGTGCGACGCGCTGAGCACCTGGCTCTACGATGACGACGCCGCGACGCTGGCGCTCAAGTATGGCCCGGTGTACGAGGAGCTGCGCGGCGAGCTGGACGGCAGCTATTTTGAGGACCTGCTGCGCGAGCTCGTGCTGGAGAACGACCACATGGCACTGGTTGAGCTGGTGCCGGTGGACGCCGCCGAGGGCGCAGAGGGTGCCGAGGCCGCCGAGCTGGCAGCCAAGCGTGACGCCATGACCGATGCCGAGCTTGCCGATGTGGTCGAGCGCGCAGCCACGCTGCGTGCCGCGCAGGAGGCCGAGGACACGCCCGAGGCCAAGGCCACGTTGCCGCGCCTGCGCGTGTCCGACATTGGCGAGGCGCGCCCCGAGCCGCCGCTCGTTGTGGACACGACCGCGCCCATCCCCTGTCTGCGCCACGGCATTCCCACCAACCGCCTGGCCTACGTCATGCAGTACTTCGACCTGAGCTGCGTCGCATTTGAGGACCTGCCCTACGTGACGCTGCTCTGCCGCCTGCTCAAGCAGCTGCCCACGCGCGAGCATTCGGCTGAGGAGCTCGACAACCTGCTCGCCGGCAAGCTGGGCTTTTTGAGCTTTACGACCGAGGTCATGACGCAGCCCGACGTGGACGGCGTGCGCCCCTATCTGCTGGTGAGCGCCGGAGCCCTGTCCGAGAAGATCGATGCGCTGGCGAGCCTGCCGCGCGAGGTGTGGTCGAGCACGCTTTTGCTCGATGCCGATGCCGACCGCGTGCGCGACGTGCTCACGCAGATTCGCATTGGGCTTGAGCAGGGCTTTATCAACAACGGTCACTCGGCGGCACTCGGTCGCGCGATGAGCTACAGCTCGCCTTCGGCCGTGGTGCGTGAGCAGCTTTCGGGCGTGGATTTCTACCTGTTCCTGCGCGATCTGCTCGAGCACTTTGACGAGCGCGTGGACGGGCTGCGTACCAAGCTTGCCGAGCTGGCAGGCCGCATCTTTGTGGCCAATGGCTGCATGGCGAGCTTTACCGGCAGCGATGAGGACTTTGACGCGTACTGGGCCGCCGCGGGCGACCTGGGGCTGGGCGCGGGCGACGGTGCCGGCCGCGACGCGCTCGCGGTGCCGGCACCGTGCGACCGCCACGAGGCTTTCGTGATCCCCAGCGACATCTGCTTTGCCGCGCGTGCGTGCGATCCGCGTCGCCTGGGCATTGACGTGACAGGCGCTTGGGCCGTGGCTGCCAACGCGCTCTCCTACGATTACCTGTGGAACGAGATTCGCGTGAAGGGCGGTGCATACGGCTGCGGATTCCGCGCAGCCGGCGAGCGCCAGACGGCGTTCTACACCTACCGCGACCCGGCGATCGACCCTTCGATTGAGCGCGTGGAGCGTGCAGGCGCATGGCTTGGCCGCTTTGAGCCCGACGAGGCCGCCTTTGAGGGCTTTATCGTGAGCTGCGTGAGCGGCATGGACGCGCCCGTGAAGCCGTACGCGCTCACCAAACGCCGCAACACGACCTACCTGGCCGGACTCGATCCGCATGCACGCGAGGAGCGCCGCGCCCAGATGCTTGCCGCCACGCCCGGTGAGCTGCGCTCGCTCGGCGCCGACGTGACGCGCATCGCAGCCGAGTCGCCCACCTGCGTCTTTGGCGGCCGCGAAGTCATCGCCAAGAGCAACGCCGACTTCAACGTAGTCGACCTGCTGGGCTAACGCACAAAGGTAGATTTTTGGGACATGCCTGAAAATCTACCTTTTCTTTTGCCTCTGCTTGGGCGGGGCAGCTCACCCCGTCCCACCAGTTTGTCTAAATCTGTAACATCTAGGCGGCAATACTGGACCCAGTTGTTACAAATCGAGACGTTCCCGAACGGCACCAGCTCTTTGTCTCAATCTGTAACAACTGGGTCCAGTATTGCCGCCTAGATGTTACAGATCGAGACGAACTGCCGCAGACGCCCACTCCACAGCACAGACCACCACAAAGGTGCCTGTCCCCTTTCTCAGTGGTGATTCGAACACTTGTTCTATACGTACACATGTTCTATATTATGAGTGTTTGCATCGGACTTAAATTGCAACTAGAATATAGTTGCAGAATGTGAGGCGGGATGACTCGAGCCGATAAACTCATCGCCCAACTGTTTAGCTGCCCTTCGACGTATCGGTATGCCGATTTTTTAAAAGTCATGGTCTCATATGGCTTTGAAATGGACAGCAAAGGCAAGACTTCCGGATCGCGCGTTCGCTTCTACAGGCCCTCAGATGGCAGGATGTTCGTGATGCACGCGCCTCATCCATCTGACGAATTGACAGCGGGGACCATTCGAAACATCGTTCGATTTCTGCAGGATGTCGGAGGCAGTCATGAGTAACGTTTTGGCATACAAGGGCTATTTCGCCCCAGTCGAGTTCGATGCCGAGCAGCGTGTACTAACAGGTATGGTCGCCGGCATTAGAGACGCAATCGTATTTGAAGGCTCCACGGCTGAAGAAGTGGAGCAATGCTTCCACGACGCCGTCGACGATTACCTTGAGTTTTGCGCCGAGAAGGGCAAAGAGCCCGAGCGGGCTTTTAAGGGCTCGTTCAACGTAAGAACGGGCTCTGAGCTCCACAAACAGGCGGCGCTGGCAGCGGCAAAGAAGGGCGAGTCACTCAATAAGTTTGTGACCGAAGCAATCGCCGCAGCGTTGTAGCGTTATCGCATAGGCACAAACCACCACGAAGGAGGCAGTGAACTGCACCCTCGTGGTGGTTTCGACATTTGCCCAGATAAAACCTGCCAAAATAAACCTGTCCCTTTTTGGTAGGTTTGGGAGAGGGAGCTGGGATGGATAAGGCTGAGTTGCGGCGGGCGGTGATTGCTCGGCGCGATGCGATTGATTTGGATGTGCGGGCGGCGAAGTCCGCCACTATCTGTGCGCGGCTTGTTGAGCTGTTGGATCGTCTGGATGCCGCGGCGCCGCACACCGTTGCCGTCTATGCCGCGATGGGTTCCGAGGCAGACCCTGCCGCGTTTGCCGCTGCGGTCGCCGCGAGCGGCTGGCGCGTGGCCTATCCGTGCATGCTCTCGGCAATTGATGCCGCAGCTTGTGGCCAGCGCATGTGCATGCGAGCAGTTGCCGCCGACGATGCGTTCGCGGCTCCGTTTATCGCCCACCCCGCGCGGGCCTTCGCGGCCACGGACATCGACAGCGACCGCTTCCCCATCGTGCCTGCCGAAGCACTCGACATGATTGTTGTGCCGCTCGTGGCCTTCGATCAAACCGGCGCGCGCCTGGGCTACGGCGGCGGTTGCTACGACCGCTACCTGCCCATGCTCTCACCCGCATGCCAAATCATCGGCATCGCCTTTGACGAACAACGCATCAACCACGTCCCCACCGATGCCCACGACCTGCCGCTGCCCAACATCATCAGCGCCTAATCGCCGCCACATCAACCACGGCTACAGCAGTACCATCGCAGTCTAGTGCTCCTCGCCGGCGCGGGCCAGGTCGTAGGGCGTGGTCTGGTAGACGTAGTAGTTGAGCCAGTTGGTGTAGAACAGCTGAGCCTGGCTGCGCCAGACGTTGCGCGGCTCGGCGGCGGGATCGTCGCCCGGGAAGTAATGCGCCGGCACCTGAGGGTTGAGCCCGCGCTTCACGTCGCGCTCGTACTCCAGGCGCAACGTGTCGGTATCGTACTCGGGATGGCCAAAGACAAAGAAGCGACGGCTGTCGGTCGACTTGACGATGTACAGGCCCACCTCGTCGGACACGGCCACGACCTCAAGCTGCGGCTCGGCCTCCACGTCCTCGCGGCGCACATCGGTGTTGCGCGAGTGCACGGCATAGAAACGGTCGTCAAAGCCGCGGACCAGCGGGCTTTGCGGCTTCACCAGATAATGCTCGAACACGCCGCTCGCCTTTGCCGGCAGGTCGTACTTCTGGATACCGTAATGATGGTACAGACCGGCCTGCGCGCCCCAACAAATGTGCAGCGTAGAGTGCACGTGCGTGGTGGACCAATCCATGATCTGGCAGAGCTCGGGCCAGTAGTCGACCTCCTCGAACGGCATCTGCTCCACCGGCGCGCCCGTGATGATCAGGCCGTCGTAGTGGATGTCGCGGATGTCGTCGAACGTGCGGTAAAACGTCTCCAGGTGGCCGGCGCTTACGTGCGTGGCCTCGTGCGTTTTGGTGCGCAGCAGGTCCACCTCCACCTGCAGCGGCGTGTTGGAGAGCTTGCGCATGATCTGCGTCTCGGTGGCGATCTTGGTGGGCATGAGGTTGAGGATGAGCACGCGCAGCGGACGGATGTCCTGGTGCAGCGCGCGGTACTCGGTCATGACAAAGATGTTCTCGCTCTCGAGCTGCGCGGCGGCAGGGAGGGCGTCGGGGATGCGAATGGGCATGGATGCTCCTTACGAGTCAGTTGCAGCTATGGTACAACGAGCGGCCCCATCCGCGCGAGCACATCGCCCAGCGATGCCATCAGCGGCCCAAATCACTCCAAAAGTAGAGATTAACGCATGTCCCAAAAATCTACGACGCTTTAGCCTAGCAAAGTGACGGCAGGAGGCTACAATGGTTCGACGCGAAAAACTCGGCCGAAAGGATACATATATGTACCAGACGCGTAAGATCGGTGTGGTCGGCCAGGGCCACGTAGGAGCACATGTCGCCAACAGCCTGCTCATGCAGGGCATTGCCGATGAGCTGTACCTGTGCGATATCAACGAGGCCAAGGTGACGTCCGAGGTCCAGGACCTGCGCGACTCCCTCTCGTTTGTCCCGTACAACACCAAGATCGTCAACTGCTACGACCACTACGAGGAGCTGGCCTGCTGCGACGTCATCGTCAACGCCGCCGGCAAGGTCGCGCTGGCCGCCGGCAACCGCGACGGCGAGCTGTTCTTTACCACCGACGCCGCCCGCACCTTTGCCAAGCGCATCGTCGACGCCGGCTTTGACGGCATCTTCGTGAGCATCTCCAACCCCTGCGACGTCGTGTGCACCGAGCTGTGGCACCTGACCGGCTACGATCCCAAGAAGATCATCGGCTCGGGCTGCGGCCTGGACTCCGCCCGCCTGCGCACCGAGATCTCCAAGAAGGTCGGCGTGAGCCCCAAGTCCATCGACGCCTACATGATCGGCGAGCACGGCTTTAGCCAGCTTGCCGCCTTTAAGGCCGCAACCATCGCCGGCAAAAACCTCAACGAGCTTCAGGCCGAGAACCCCGACAAGTACGCCTTTGACCACATGGAGGTCGAGGAGCTCGCGCGTAAGGGCGGCTATGTGACCTACCAGGGCAAGCAGTGCACCGAATACGCCGTCGCCAACTCCGCCGCGCGCGTCTGCGCCGCCGTGCTGCACAACGAGCACGCCGTGCTTTCCGCTTCCACGCTCATGACCGGCCAGTATGGCGAGGAGGGTATCTTTACCTCCCTGCCGTGCGTGATCGGTGCCGAGGGCGTCGAGGAGGTCTACACGCTCGACCTGTCCGAGTACGAGCTCGAGGGCTTCCACAAGAGCTGCCAGCACATCCGCGACAACATCGCCCAGCTCGACTGGTGGGACACCGAGGCCTACGACGCAAAGTAGGCCGCTGGCTGCCGCAACCTTGCGAATCTAAGCGCGATACTAAGCGGGCCGCGCCGGAAATCCCCGGCGCGGCCCGCTTTTTTGACTCACGCAGTGCCCTTGCGAATCGAAGGTGAATACTTTTCCGCGAAGTGAACGAGCAAAAACGAGCCCCCGAAGCATCGACACTTTTCAGACGCCGTTTCCTGCGGTTTCGCCGAGTTTTTCCTGCAGTTTTGGCGTCAAAAAGTGTGGATGCTTCGGGGGTCCAAAATAGGTCGTTCACTTCGCGGAAAAGTATTCACCTTCGTTTTCGCGCAGACACGAATCCGGCCGCCACAACGCAAAACGGGGCCCGCGCGCAGCGCAGACCCCGTCAAAAAAGATAATTCCCGGTACCTAGTACTGCTCGACACCCATATAGCGACGAACCTCGGGGCTGTGGTCGAACACCTTGCCGCGGGCGGCGCGCAGCTCGCAGCTCATCGCGTAGAAGAAAATCGGCTCCAGGAACGAACGCACGCTGGCCGGCACCTCGCCCACGCCGTACTCGAGCGCATCGAGCACCATGACCGTATCGGTATGCGTGTTGAGGAATGCGAGCGCGCGCTCCTCCATGGGACGGCACTCGCCCGATCCGAGCTGCACAAAGTAGAACACGCCGGGCTCGGTGGCTTCGAAGGGGCCGTGGAAGTACTCGCCGGAGTGGATGTAGCAGCAGTGCTGCCACTGCATCTCCATGAGCGAGCAGATGGCCATAGCGTAGGTCTGGCTAAAGTTGGGGCCGGAGCCCAGGATGTAGAAGAACTTGTGCTGCTGGCAGAGCTCGGCAAAGCGGTCGCCCAGCTCCGCGTTGACCTTCTCGCGGGCGGCGGGCAGCAGCGTGTCCATCTGCTTAAGGCCGGCATACATGTCGGCGAGCGCCTCGTAGCCTTCCTGCTGGTCGAGCAGCTCGGCAGCCATCAGAACGCCGATACCCTGCGGGACCTCGGCCTGCGACTCGCCCTTGCCCCACGGATAGACCCAGGTGGTCCACTTGCCGTTGTCGATCTTGGAGCCCGCATAGTCGGTCATAGCCACGACCTCGGCACCGGCAGCCAGCGCCATCTCGCAACCGTCGACGACCTCCTGCGTGTTGCCGCTGTGGCTGCAGGCGACGACGAGCGACTTCGGCCCCAGGCTCTTGGGGGCCATCAGGCAAAACTCGCGCGCGGTGTAGACCGTCGAGGCAAACGTGGTGGCCTCGCGCTTGAGCAGCTCGTTGGCCGGCATCAGGTCAATCATCGAACCGCCACAGGCGATCCAAAAGACGTTCTCGATCTTACCCTTGCGCTCGATAATTTCCTGAATCAGATCGTGTGCGTTCACCGTGACGCTCCTCCTTGTGTGGCGGCTTTGAACGACGACAGCTCGTACCTGCAATCGTTCTATGTTGTCCTATTTATAACATGCGAACTGTCACAGGTGAAGTCGTTTCAGCAAATTTGTTCTATGTTGTTCTGTCTATGGGCGTTAGATGTCAAACAAGTAGCGCGAGCCCACGATCTTTTGACGCCCGAGCAGTAGGGGCCGCCCGTCCGCATCGGTAAAGTACGCCTCCATATAGAAGAGCGGCTCGCCGACCGGCACCTCCAGCAGCGGGGCCGCCTGAGCATCGGCAAGCGCAATCTCCACGGTGCAGGGGTCGGACTTGAGCGGTGCGCGGCCCGAATGCTCGGCAACGAGCGCAAAGATCGAGTTATCGGCAAGGCCCTCGTCGGCAAGCGTCTGCAGGTAGGGATGATCGGCCAGCACAAAGGCGTTGTTCTCGAGCATGACGGGCACGCCATCTGCCGTGCGCACGCGCTCGACCACGATAAGCTCGCAGCCGGGCTCCACGCCAAAAAAAGCCGCGTCCTCGCGCGTCGCCGCGACCACCGTGCGCGACACCAAACGTGCTCCGGCCACCATGTCGTTGGCGGCACAGCCCTCAGTAAAGCTCTGGACATCGCCTTTCTGGCGAATCTTGCGCTTGAGCTTGGGCGCACACACAAAGGTGCCCCTCCCCTGTTGGCGGTTGAGGTACCCCGCGCGCGACAGCTCCTCGATGGCGCGGCGCACGGTGATGCGCCCCACACCGTAAGACTTCGCGAGCTCCATCTCGGAAGGAATGCGCGAGCCGGCCACGTACACGCCGCGCGCGATCTCGCCTTTTAGGTCGTCCATGACCTGCTGGTACAGCGGCACGGCGGACACGTCGGCGCGCTCGGTTTTATCGTCGGTTGCCATCGTTACGCTCCATCTCGCGCATGCTCGGACTCAAACTCTTCAATCGCCGCCATAAACTGCCCGCCAAAGGCGTCGGCCTTTTTCTCGCCGATGCCGTTGACCTGGATAAGCTCGTCGCGCGTCTGCGGGCGCAGGCGACACAGGCCGCGCAGGGCCTTGTCGGAAAAGACCATGTACGGCGCCATCTCCAACTCGGTCGAGATTTCCTTGCGCAGGACACGCAGGCGCTCGAATAGCTCGGCATCGTCGCCCACGCGCGGGCGCTGATCCAGCTCGGCCTCCTCGCGCAGCAGATCCACCGCACGGCGAGCGCGGGCCGAGGCTTTGCGCTTGGACGCGCGACGCTTAACGGTAAAGGCAAACGCCTCCTCTTCGACCTCGCCGGCACGCGGACCCAGGCCCACGACCGGGTACTGCCCCTGCGAGGTTGCCAAATAACCGCGGCCGCACAGCTGGCCGATGATGTCCTTGATGCGCCCGACCGATTCGCTCGACAGTTCACCGTAGCCACGGCCCTCGTCCAGATGCATCTGGCGAATGCGCTCGGTGTTGCCGCCGTGGAGCACGTCGGCGATGAGCGACTTGCCAAAGCGCATGGGACACGCGGCCACATAGCGCACAGCGGCGCGGGCCATATCGGTGACGTCCTCGACCTCGAACTGCGTAAGGCAGTTGCTGCAGTTGCCGCAGCCCTCGGCGTCATCCGAGGCGGTGCCGACTACGGCCGCATGCTCGGCCGCGGCCTCGTCGCCAAAGTAGCGCAGCATGTATTCGCGCAGGCAGCCGGTGGTATTGCAGTAGCCTTCCATCTGGCTGAGCAGGCGATATCGATTCTGGAGCGCCCACGCGCGCTGCTCATCGTCGAGCGCCTCGTCGGCCGCATCGCCGCGGTCGATCAAAAAGCGGCGCATGCGAAAATCGTTGCCGTTCCACAGCAAGTAGCAGCTGGCCGGATCGCCATCGCGGCCGGCACGACCCGCCTCCTGATAGTAGGCCTCGATGCTCTCGGGCACGTTGTTATGGATGACGTAGCGCACGTTGGGCTTGTCAATGCCCATGCCAAAGGCGTTGGTGGCGACCATCACCTGAATATCGTCGTCGATAAAGGCGCACTGGCTTTGGCGACGGGCGTCGTTGCCCATGCCGGCATGGTAGCGACCAACGCGAATGCCGCTGGGGCCCAGCGCCTCGGCAAGCTCGCTCGCGAGCGCATCGACGGTCTTGCGGGTCGAGCAATACACGATACCGCTCTCGCTCGAATGCGCGATCACATAGTCGCGCACCCAGGCGGCCTTAGCCTTGTCGCCCATCTCCTCGCAGCCAAAGTAGAGGTTCTTGCGATCGAAGCCCGTCACGACCGTGGCCGGGTCGCGCAGGCCGAGCATCTGCTGAATGTCCGCGCGCACGCGCTCGGTCGCCGTAGCGGTAAAGGCCGCCACGATGGGGCGCTGCGGCAGGGAATCGATGAACTCGCGAATCTGCAGGTAGGCGGGGCGGAAATCCTGGCCCCATTGGCTTACGCAGTGGGCCTCGTCAATGGCCACGAGCGGCACGCCGATGCCGCCGTCCGCCGCGGCCTCCTGCGCAAAGGCTAAAAAGCGCGGCTCGAGCAGGCGCTCGGGCGCCACGTACATAAGCTGGTAGCGACCCTCGCGCGCCCGCTTGAGCACGGTGTTTTGCTGGGCCGGAGTAAGGCTGGAGTTGAGATAGCTGGGGCGCGCACCCGCCGCGAGCAGCGCGCGGGTCTGGTCCTCCATAAGCGATAGCAGCGGGCTCACCACAAAGGTGATGCCAGGCAGCATGAGCGCGGGCACCTGGTAGCAAATGGACTTGCCGGCGCCCGTGGGCATAACGCCCAGCGCATCGCGACCGGCAAGGATCGCATCGACCATGCGGTCCTGCCCCGGGCGAAACGAGGTGTAGCCAAAATAGGCGCCGAGCGTGTCGAGCGCCATCTGCTGCATGCTATCGGTCATGGTTTCCTAACGTCCAAGTCATCTGCCGCCGATTATACGCCGCCACGCGGACCGCTGCCGTACGGCTGTCAGCCACGCTCATTCTGCGGGTAGTCATTGGGGACGTTCTTGAATGACTAGTCGTTTAAGAACGTCCCCAATGACTACCACGGCAACGCCGATGTTTTGGCGCAGACAGCGAAAGCCCGTCAGAGCGAGCAAGGTGCCTTGAAACAAGGCGGCATTGATCTTCTGATCATGCCGCCGAAGTTGAAAGGCAGATTGCCGCTCTGGCGGGCTTGCAGCGTCGAGCCGTTGCGCGGTTTGGTAAAACCGCGTAACCAAAGGCGCAGCGTCGACCGGTCCGCCGTTCGTCAGAACGGCGGAACCAAAGGCGCAGCGTCGAGCAGTTGCGCGGTTTGGAAAACCGCGCAACTAGAGCTACATCACCATGACGTAGCGGCTGCCCACGTAGTACTGCTTACCCATCAGGACCGGCTCGCCATTGGGGCCGATAAAGCCGGCACGCAGATTGAGCAGTGGATCGTGCGGAGCAATGCCCAACTCGGCCGCCTGCTCGGCGTTAGCTCGAACGGCCTCGACCGTACGGTAGCCAACCGAGACAATCGGCGTTCCACCAACACGCTCGACCTCGGCAAAAATCGACTTGTCCTCAAGATCGGCCGTCAACAGCTCACGGTAGGCGTCAAACGGCACAAAGATGTTCTCCTCAAATATGGGCTCGCCATCGGCCGTACGCACGCGCTTGATATGCAGCAGCAGCGCGTCCTTCTGCAGGCCAAAGAACTCCATCTCGTTTTGACGCGCCGGCACAATCTGGCGATCAACCACGTGCGCGCCGGCCTTCATGCCGTTGTCGGCACATAGCGCGGAAAACGTCTGCAGCGTCGAGGCATGGAACTGGCGGTTGATGTGCGGCGTGGAAACAAAGGTGCCGCGACCCTGTTGCTTAACCAGGTAGCCATCGGAGCACAGCTCCTCGACGGCGCGGCGCACCGTAATGCGGCTCACCTCGTACTGCTCGGCAAGCTCAAGCTCGGACGGGATGCGCTCCTTAGGTGCATAAACGCCTTTCTCGATCGCTTCCTTGATCTCGTCGTAAATCTGCTGGTAAAGCGGTGCATTTTTGGGCGCTGGCATATCTGATCACTCTTATCAAAATATCGAAATAACTAATACGTATATAACGTCTTTTTATATGTTACCTCAGTTTGATAAAACGATACACCGCATACAGCAAATCTTTACCTGCCGTCGTCCTGCTGCAAGCTTTCCTGATCGTGCAGACGGGCCTGCCTGCTGGCCATGCGCGCGGGCTTGTCGGGATCGGGCACGGCCGTAGGCATGGGCTCATCGACATGACCGCCCCACCAGCCGCCCACAAAGTTAAGCGTGTGGAACACATTGATCACGGCGCCGGGGTCGACATCGCACACCAGCTTGACGATATCCTGGCTCTCGTAGGTCGAGACAACGGTGTGCAGCAGGTACATCTTTTCGCGGCTGTATCCGCCAATGACCTCGGCGCAGCTAATGCCGTGCTGAAAGTGATTGACATAGGCGGTCATGACCTCATCTGCCTCGCGCGTCGTGATCTGCAGCGTCACGCGGTCGTAGCGGCGATAGAAGCTGTCGATGGTCTTGGTCGAAATAAATTGAAACACAATGGAGTACGCCGCGTTGTCCCAGCCAAACATAAAGCCAAAGATCGCCAGGATAAAGCAGTTAAAACCAAAGATGACGCCCCAGATGGTCTTGCCCGTGTGGTTGGAGACCCACAGAGCGATAAAGTCGGTACCGCCGGTGGATGCGCCGGACTTAAGCGCGATGGCAGCGCCCAGGCCCGAGACCACGCCGCCAAAAATGATGAGCATGATCTTGTCGCCCAAAAACGGGGCGAAGTGAAAGATATTGAGGAACAACGACGAGAGCACGACCTGCATCATCGAGAAGATGACGAAGCGCTTGCTGATGCCGCTCCAGCACAGAAGCGCCACGGGGATGTTGAGCGCCAGCATGCCGAGCGAGATGTCGATGTGAACGCCGCCAAGCGAGGTAACGCGATCGAGCAGGACCGCGACGCCGGTGAGACCGCTCGGAAGCAGGTCGGCAGGCTGAATGAACGCCTGGATCAGAAATGTCTGAAGAATGGCGGAAATCGTGACCGCCACGGCAGTAATGGCGCGGCGGACGATGGTGAGGCGGCCGAGCACGAGCACGCGGTCCGTGAGCTGATCGATGGCGTTCGCCACGTAGGCTCCTTTCGAAGGCAGATGTAATTGTGGGGCATGCCGGCGATTGTAGCATGGAGCGCGAGTGGGCGCTTCAATTAACCCTCTCTCGACAACCAAAACGAGCCAGCAGCTCCCCAACCAAAGAGCCAAATTCTAAGTGAGTAGACTTTTTACGATCTGCCGAGCACACCAAAAACTGCCACCTCTGTGACCTGCGGTTTTACTAAAGCAGATACGCTTTGTGCTCGGCATGTGCCAAAAAGTCTACTCACTTAGTCTGAGTCGAAGTCAAACGGATCAAAATCCAAGCCAAATTATGCCAATCCGCCGCAAAAGACGTGCGAATCTGTACTACTCGTGGTGGATCGACGCTACAAAGCGGCCAAAATGTCGGCCAGGTTGTCGATGATGGTGTCGGCGGCGGACTGGTCCAGGTTGACGCCCTCGTGCGGACTCAGCGCCAGGACGCGGGCGCCGGAGCGCTTGCCGGCCTCAATGCCCATAGGCGAGTCCTCGATAACCAGGCACTCGGCCGGCTCAACACCCAACGCCTCCATGGCGCGCAAATAGATCTCGGGGTCGGGTTTAAACGCACTGCACTCATGGCCGCTGATGGTGTAGTCCAGCACGTCGGCGATACCGGCAATCTCCACCAGCTCGTCGATGAGCTCACGGTAGGACGAGCTCGCGATGGCACACTTCACGCCGCGCTCGTGCAGCTCACGCATCACCGGCTCCGTCTGCTCGTTGAGCAGCTCGGCATACGGAACGGGATGGACCGGGCTGTAGACCTGCTTGTACTCCACGCGCAGGCGCTCGCGCAGCTCAACATCGTCGGGCACCAGCGACTTCCAAATGGCGGGCTCGTTAGACCCCGAAAGATCGGGGATCTCGTCAAAGTGGAACCCCTTCTCTTCCATAAACGCCACGCGGCGACGGTTGTAGAACCACTCGGTATCGACCAGCACGCCGTCCATATCAAACAGCACTGCCTTGATCATACGCATCTCCTCCCACTTGCCAAAAAGGGACAGGTTTATTTTGGTAGGTTTTATCTGGGGTTTTGCGGCGCGTGCGCACACGCCCTCCCCAGAGCAAAAAAGGGGACGGGGCAAAACCCCATCCCCTCTCAATCAACCCGTAAGGTCTACTTACTTGTGATTAGTAGGAAAGCTTCCACATGTAGCGACGCATGGTCAGCGGGTGCTGACGGGCCTCGGCGATCTGGTTGCCGTACTCGCGCATAACGGCGAGGTGCAGCAGCGGGTTGAAGTAGGTGACGACGCTTGCCGGCACGGCGTCGGCCAGGCCGTAGTCCTTGGAGTCGATCAGAGCGACCTTGGCGCCCATGCGCTGCAGGAAGGTGAGGGCGCGAGCGTCCATCGGACGGGTGGCACCGTCGGACATGAAGAAGACGTAGGGCTTACCCTCGGTGGAAACCTCGAACGGGCCGTGGAAGTACTCGCCGGTGTTGTAGGCGGCGGCGTCAATCCACTGCATCTCGGTGAACAGGAAGGCGGCGTGAGAATAAGCCATCTTCTCGGAGGCACCGGAGGCCATGAAGTAGATCATCTCGTCGTCCTTGAAGTCCTGGGCGAACTGCTTGGCGAGGCCCTTGGCGGACTGAGCGGCGTTCTCGCAGAGCTCAAAGACGTTGGTGAGGCCGGTGATCATGTCCTCGTAGTGGTCATAGCCCTCGGTCTGCTGAAGGATCTCGAGAGCAAGGGCGATGGCATAGCCGGGCTTCTCGCACTTGGCAGCATAGTTGGCGTGGAAGCCGTGAACGATGACGTGGTCGGCGTCGACGGTCAGAGCGGAGCCAGCCTTGTTGGTGAGGGAGACGACCGGGCAGTTGTGCTTCTTAGCGGTCTTGTTGGCCTCGACGGTCTCGGGCGTGGAGCCACCGAGGGAGCAGGTGATCACGAAGGTGTGCTCGTTGACCCAGGAAGGCGTGTCGTAGTTGAACTCGTTAGCGGTGAAGATCTGAACGTTCAGCTTGTCCGTGTTGTTGGCCAGGAAGTACTTGGCGGGGTAAAGATCGGACATAGAAGCACCGCAGCCGACGAAGGCGACGCTGTGGATCTCGTGGTTGGACAGGACGTCAGCGACGATCTGCTTAGGGAGGTTAAGGTCGATCTCGTACATCTGACACATTCCTTTCGAATTTTTGCGGCGTCACATTGCCGGACGCTCGCAGGGTTACCGTGGCTAGGACCGAGTCGCCGGCCCGTTGAGGATGCGACAAAGGGACTGTCCCTTTGACACATTTAGGGATGGAAGCCTGCCTGGGGTATGGGATGCCAGGCAGGCCCCCGGGGGAAAGCGGTTAGACGCTGGGTCGCGACTAGGCCAGGATGCCGGCCGCGGAGAGGGCGATGCCGCCCACGATGGCGATCACGAGAAGCCAACCGGTGTTGACGTTCTTCTTGATGAGCCAGTACATAAGGCCGGTGAGGCCAAGGGAGATCATCTGGGGCATCATGCCGTCCAGGATGTCCTGGATAACGACGGTACCCTCAGCAAACTGCAGCGGGGTGGTGGCGCCGATCAGCGTAGCGATCATGCCGCCCACGGACATAAGACCCACGATGCCGCAGACATACATGAGCTTCTCCATGAGGTCGCCGCCCTGGAGCTTGCTCAGGTACTCATGGCCGCCCTGGTAGCCGATCTTGGCAGCGAACCACGTGATCAGCACGGAGGGCACGATGGAGATGAGCATGGCCAGGATCGGGCCCATGATGGAGCCCTGCTGAGCCAGCTGAACGCCCAGGCCAAAGGCGATAACGCGGATGGTGCCCTGGAAGAAGGAGTCACCGATGCCGGAAAGCGGGCCCATGAGGGAGGTCTTGACCGCGTTAATCGAATCGGGATCGAAGTTCTCGGGATCCTTGGCGTACTCCTCCTCCATGGAGGCGGCGAGGCCTAGGACAAAAGCGCTCGTCTGCGGGGTGCAGTTGTAGAACGCCATGTGACGGTGGTAAGCCTCTTTCTTAGCAGCGAGCTGCTTGGGGTCGGACTCGTCCGGATAGAGGCGATCGAGCGTGGGGACCATGCCGTAGAGGAAGCCCATGTTCATCTGACGCTCGTAGTTCCAAGAGGCCTGGATGGCCCAGGAGCGCCAGAAGAACTGGCTGACCTTCTTGTTCAGGGACACGTCCTTGGTTGCGGTTGCCATAGTGTGTTCCTCCTTAGTCTTCGTCGTCTTCGAGCGGATCGTAGTCGGAATCGACACCGGCGGCTGCATGGGAGCCATTGAACTTGAAGCCCATGAAGACGATAGCCAGGCACACACCGATCAGAGCGACCGCGATGACGGACAGGTTGAGGTAGGCGGCGAGCAGGAAGCCGATGAACAGGAACGGGGTCATACCCTTCTTGATCATCATGGTGAGCAGCAGGGCCAGACCGTAGGCGGTCATGATCTTGGTCGAGACGTTCAGACCAGTGGACAGCCACTCGGGAACCATGTTGACGATGGCCTGGACCAGGTCGGTACCGACAAAGACGGCCAGGAAGATCGGCAGGAAGTACATGATGGCGTACAGACCGGAGCCGGCGCAGATGTGCATGCGGTAGGCGGTCTTGAACTTGCCGTTATCGATCGCGCTATCGGCCACATGGGTGAGGGCGGCGATGATGGAACGGAACACGATGCCGAGGAGCTGACCTAGGACGGCGACCGGGATGGCGATCGTCATGGCGGTCTCGGCGGAAGCATCGGTCAGGCACGCGAAGGCAGCTGCCACGATGCCGCCCAGGACCATATCGGGCGGAACGGCGGCGCCGACCTGCACCAGGCCCATGGACACGAGCTCGACGGCGGCACCGACGGCAAGGCCGGTGGGCACATCGCCCAGCAGCAGACCGACGAGCGTGGCGCCAACGAGGGGCTGCTCGAAGTTAAGACGACCGAGCAGGCGGGAGTCCCACATGCAGAACACGCCGACGAGGCCGACGAGCACCGCACTGATGAACGTATTCATACCCTTCTCCTTTCAGTCAGGCAAAAGCCTGGTTGATTACAGCTTGGCGTCGATGTCGACGCTCTGATACGTGGGGGTCTGCTGAACGTAGAGCTTGATGCCCATGTCGAGCAGCTGGTTGACGTCGGCCTTCTGGGTGGCGTCGAAGAAGACGGAGCTGTCCTTGCCGCCGACCTGATCGGCACCGTCGTGGTTGGCGGTGGCGCCCAGGTTGATGGCGTCGAGCTTGTAACCCTGGCAGAACTGCAGCATCTCGGCCGTGTTGCCAAAGACGAACATGACGCGCTCGCCGAGGGTGTTGAGCTTGTCCATCTTGGCGAGGGCACGCTCGACGGTGAAGACGTTCAGGCGCACGCCCTGGGGCTTGGCCAGCTTAAGAGCACCCTTCTTGATGTCATCGTTGGCGGCAGCGTTGTCGACGACGATGATGCGCTCGGCCTGAACCTTGGTGGTCCAGGTAAAGACGACCTGGCCGTGCAGCAGACGGTAGTCAAGACGTGCGAGGACGATCTTGGCGGGACCGGAGCTGTGACGGGGCGCCTTGGCCTTCTTAGTGGGGGCCACGGCAGCCTCGATCGGCGCGTTGGGGTTGGTCAGACCGGTGCGGGCCTCGTTGATGAGGGCCGCGAGCTCGGCGCCCGTGACGGGGACGGGGCTCATAGCAAGCGTCAGTGCCAGCGGAATGTTGAAACCGCTGATCACCGTGAATGCTGCACCGTTGCGGGAAAGCTCGACCATGCTGTTGTTGACCGAGCTGCCGAGCATATCGGTCAGCACATAGACGGTGTCGTCCGCGTTGAACGTGGCGATCAGAGCGTCCACCTTATTGGTGATGGGCTCCTTGTCGTCACGAGCAAGCGACACGACGTGGACGTTCGACACGTCGCCGAGAACCATCTCGAGCGTGTCTTTGGCGCCTGCGGCCAGGCCGCCATGAGATGCGAGAATGATCTGATTCATCTTGCCTCCTCCTTTTCGTTATGGTCATTATAACGTCTTATACGTTGCGAATATTGATAATTATTATAAGAACCACTCACGGCCAAATATCGACCGTTCGCGGGTTTAACTGACTGGAAACGAAAGCGCCGTGGCTCGTTGGACAGTCCCGCTCAGTTACGTTCCCCAAGGGCTTACACTGCCTCTATCGCACGAAATACCAGGGGCTTTCCTGCACGGTGGGTTCCAGCGCGATGCCCGTGCGCTCCTTGAAGAGATCCATGTCCTGCGATTTCTCCGTCCACCACGCGTTGGGCTTAAAGGTCATGCTCTCAATAACATGGCCGACAAAGGTACTGTTGCGCAGCATGGTAAAATCCGTATTCATGATCACGATGGACACGAGCACCAAGACAATGCCCAATACTTTGATCGCGCCGGCGGGCTCCGCGTAGATACCAATGCCCAGCAGTACGGTGACGACTGTCTCGAATGACATTACGACGGGAACTTTCGACGTCTCGAGCCCCATGGATAGACCCTGCATATATAAGATGTAAGCCACGGCTGTGGGGATGAGTCCAAAGCCAAGGAACAGCAGCAGCAGCTGTGGCGACATTGCCACGGCGACATCCGGCCACGGAGCCGCGATAGCTGCCATAACCGCACCGCCAAAAACAAAGCCCCAAAACGTGACGGCCAGCGGGTGGACCGTTTTGGTTGCTATTCGGCTAAACACCGCGAGCGACGCACCACAAAGGCCCGCAATCACGCCCGACGTGACGCCCCAAACCGAAAAATGGAAACCGGAAAGGTCGCCATTGGTCACTGCAAGTACACAGCCACCTATGTTAAAAGCGATGGCAACAAGCTTGTTAGGGGTCACGTCCTCACGATAAAGCACGCGGCCGAGCACGACGCCAAACACCGGCGAGGTGTAGAGCAGCACCGAGGCCGTGGACATGCCCACCTCGCCCATGCACTCGTAATAGCAGGTGTTGGCGGCGGCCAAACCGACGATACCGACAAGCGCGCAGGGAACAAGCTCTTTAGGGCTTGCCTTGAACAGGGCCAGCGGACCCTGAGCCACGGTAGACCCCTCGCCCGGACGGCAGCCCATAAACATCAGGACCGGCGCCAAGATAAGCGCTCCGACCAACAAGCGGAAGGCAGCCATGCTCTGGGACGAAACGCCCATGGCCGAGATGCCGTTTACAAAGATTCCGATGCTGCCCCACATAAGCGCGGCGATCAGCACCAGCACATAGCCCAGATTGCTTCTCTTCAACGTAGCCTCCTTGGCTTTGTTTCCAGTATGTTTCATGCTACGTTATAGTCGTTATATACATTTATCAAGACACAAATCGGCAAACGGGAAATCTCTAGACAAAGGGAGTGTCCCGCCAGCCACGGTATCGTCGATGTTTTGGCAATGTCAGCGAAAACCCGCCAGAGCGAGCAAGGTGCCTTGAAACGAGGCGGCATTGACCTTCTGGTCATGCCGCCGAAGCTGAAAGGCAGATTGCCGCTCTGGCGGGTTTGCAGCGTCGAGCGGTTACGGCGTTTGGTAAAACGCCGTAACTAATACTCAAGCTTCCACATGTAGCGGCGCGTCATGTAGTCCTTGTGGGTAACGGCAGAGAGTGCACGCATGTACACGTTGTTGAGGATCGGCGCAAAGATCAGGTGGTTGAAGTACTCGCTCACGCTGTCTTTGATGTCGTTGAGGCCGAGCTCCTTGGCATCGAGCTGATAGACGCGCTCGCCACCGTACTGGTTGACAAAGCGGATGCCGCGCTCGTCGTTGCAGCGGCTGCGGCCGACGCTGATGAGCTGGAACAGCGAGGTGCGCTTGTCCAGGATCTCGAAGGGGCCGTGGAAGAAGTCGCAGGTGTTGATGGTGCAGGAGTCGATCTGCAGCATCTCCTGCACGTTGCAGATGCTAAAGACATAGGCGGCACCAAAGAGCGGACCCTGAGCCATGACGTTGATGCAGGGCTTGTCAGCGTTCTGCTCGGCCCACTTGGCAGCGAGCGGACGGGTGTACTCAACGGCCTTGCGATAGATAGGATCGACCAGGTCGAAGGCTGCCATAGCGGTCTCGTACTCGGCATAGCCCTCGGTCTGCTGCGTAAGCTCCATAGCGATCATGGTCACAACGGCGGAGTTGGTGCGGCCCATGCAGGACTCGTCGACGGCCAGGCTGTCGTACTGGATCTTGTAGTCACAGACCTCGGTGAGGGCGGACTCGTCAACATAGATGGCGATGGTGCTGGCGCCGTGGTCCTTAGCGACCTGAGCGGCGACAATGGTCTCCTTGGTGCCGCGCATGGAAACGACGACGGCCAGGGTGTTCTCGTTGACGTAGGCCGGGGTGGCGTGCACGAACTCGTTGCTGGTGTAGCTGGAGCTCACGACCTGCGTAGCCTCGTGCTCCATAAAGTACTGGGCAGGATAGTTGCCGCCGTTGGATCCGCCGGCGCCAATCCACACAACGCGCTTGATGCCGCCCTTGTCTGCCTTGTCAGCCAAAACCTGGGAGACGACATCCTTAACCTGTTCCTGAGTAGTCATCGTGCATCAGCCTTTCTTCTCATTTGATGCTCTTGATGGCATACAAGTTACATACATGTTTTAGCGATGTCGACTAGTTGTATGCTATATTTGTCTTAGATATTTTGCTGATACGGTATATAAATACTCGTTACCAGCGGTTTTGTTGTTGAATTGGATACATGCTTGATTAGGCAAGCATACAGGTTAGATACAGGTTAATCACATGAGCGCTTCATCTAAAAAGAAACTGGCCCAATACGAGCGCTTGGCGGGCATGCTGCGCGACCGCATCGCCGCCGGCATCTACGCCTGCGGAGACAAGCTGCCGTCCGAGATGGAGCTCATGGACGAATCGGGGCTGTCGCGCAGCACCGTGCGCCATGCCCTTAAGGTGCTCGTCGACGAGGGCCTGGTTCGCACCGAGCGCGGGCGCGGCGCCTTTGTGGCTGACACGCCGGCGCTCCACGAGAACAACCTGGTGTTTTCGAGCTACACGGCGCAGATCCAGGGCCAGGGCATGAAGCCCACCACGCGCACGGTGGACTCGGGCTTTGCCAAGGCTGCCGGCGACGTGGCCAAGTTTTTCGATGCCGCCGTGGGCAGCAAGCTCGTCAAGCTCGTCCGTCTGCGCTATCTAGACGATGCGCCGCTGTGCTTGGAGACCACCTATCTGCCGCCAAGTTTTGAGGCGCTCATCGATCGCGATATCAACGGATCGCTCTACACCGCGCTGCGCCAGGAGTTCCATCGCGCGCCGGCGCAGGGGCACAAGACCTTTGAGGTGTGTTACGCCTCGCAAAACGAGGCGTTTTTGCTCAATGTGGAGCGCGGGCAGGCGCTGATTCTGATCACCGACTACGTCTACGACACCGACGGCCGCCCGCTGCACATCTCCAAGCGTATCCAGCGCACCGACCGCGCCAAATACACCGAGCCCATCGGCTAGCGCACCAAACGAGGCAAAATGTACCTAATAAACGTTTTACCTGCGGTTTTTATTAAATCTCAAGCCGGCATGGCGCAAATGCCAACATCGCCTGGCAATACGCGCCGCCCAAGCTCAACTGTTCCTGCCCAGAATATCCAGCACCGTAAACCTAAGTGAGTAGACTTTTCGCGACCTGCCAAGCACACCCAAAACAGCCACCTCCGTGACCTGCGGTTTTACTAAAGCAGATACGCTTTGTGCTCGCCTTGCGCCAAAAAGTCTACTCACTTAGCTCGCAAGGTGTCTCGACGGGACGATTCGAGTCAAAAAAGCGTACGAACGCGGCGCTTCTTGCGGCAATTTGATACCGCAAGACAGCCAAAAACCTGTCCCTAAATGGTAGGTTTGAAACCTTGGGCAACAAGTGCGGGGAACCAGGTTGGTTTGGGTTGGTTGGGAACGCGCTCGGCTAGGGCCAGCTCCATCCAACACATGTCGTACCAGCGGCCAAACTTTTGCGCGCAGCGGTCGAAGGCGCCCACCAGGCGGTATCCCATGTGGGCATGGAAATCCTGGCTGTTGTGCGTCAGATACTCGTCGTCCTTATCGTGCGGCACGGCAATGAGCGCGCACATGTTGGTGATGCCCATCGCGATCAGGCACTGCTTGAGCGCATCGTGCAGCTTGCGGCCCAGCCCGCCGTGGCGCACGTCGCGCGCCAGGTAGATCGACGTCTCGACCGACCAGTCGTATGCCTCGCGGCTGTTGAGCGGACTCACATAGGCATAACCCACCGGACGCCCGTCCAGCTCCATCACCAGATACGGATAGCGCTTGAGCGTGTGCTCGATGCGCCCGGCGAACTCCTCAACGCTCGGCACCTCGTATTCGCAGGTAATCGCCGTCTGGCGCACATACGGCTCATAGATGGCAAGCAACGCCGGCGCATCATCGGGCGTCGCCAGGCGAATCGTCGGCTCGGACATCTCGGCCATACAACCCCTCCCCCTCAAAAGCAAAGGCCGCCTTGCGCCAAACCCAGCGCAAGGCGGCCTCTCGTCATTACATCAGGCTACAGGACAGCCGCCAGCGCGTCGATGTCCTCCTGCGTCGTGGCCCAGCTGGTGCAAAAACGTACCACGGTGTGGGTCTCGTCGTACTTTTCCCAGTACTCGATCGAGGCATGCTCGCGAATGCGGGTCATGTCTTCGTTGGGCAAAATCACAAACTGCTGGTTGGTGGGCGTCTCCAAGAAGAACTGGTAGCCGCGTTCATGCAGCACGCGACGAAGCGCCTGCGCCGTCTCGATTGCCTGGCGGCCAATCTCAAAATATAGGCCATCGGTAAAGAGCGCCTCGAACTGCACGCCCGTCAGGCGGCCCTTGGCCAGCAACGCACCGTGCTGCTTAATGCGCGGAATGGGATGCGCCGGAGCGTGCATGCCGCAAAACACCACGGCCTCGCCGCACAGAGCGCCGCACTTGGTGCCGCCGATGTAGAACACGTCGCACAGCTGTGCCAGCTCGGGCAGGGTGATGTCGCACTCGTCGGCTGCCAGCGCATAGGCCAGGCGGGCACCGTCCACAAACAGCGGAATCTCGCGCTTCTGGCACACCGCATGAATTGCCGCGAGCTCGGCCTTGGAGTACAGCGTGCCGTACTCGGTCGATAGGCTCACGTACACGGCACCCGGGAACACCGTGTGCTCGTAGCTCTCGTTTTCGTAGAACACCTGGATATAGTTCTCGAGGTCCTCGGCGTGCATCTTGCCCTCGTAGCCGGGGATGGTGAGCACCTTGTGGCCGCCAAACTCGATGGCACCAGCCTCGTGGCAGGCGACGTGGCCGGTCTCGGCGGCAACGACGCCCTCGTAGGGCGCGAGCAGCATGTCGATCACCGTCGCGTTGGCCTGTGTGCCGCCTACCAGGAAAAACACGTCGGCATCGGGCGCCTGGCAGGCCTCACGGATAAGCTGCTTGGCACGCTCGGTGTGTGCATCGGTACCGTAGCCGGGCTGCGGCTCCATATTGGTGTCGACGAGCGCTTGCAGCACTGCCGGATGTGCGCCGTGAGAATAATCGTTGTTAAACGCGAGCATGGCAATCCTCTCTTACCGGGTATCGGCCAGATGATTCAGATGGGGCTATTGTACGCCGCCCGGATAAGCAATGCGCGCGGCAAGACACTCGAGCGCCAGCACCAGGGCAAAGCCGCAGCTCACGTCACTCAAAAAATGCGCTCCGATCACGATACGGCCAAAGGCGACAAGCGCCGCGACCACAGCGGCGACCCAAAAGACCACGCGGCGGCGCGACGGCTTTTCCTTAAAGGTCGCCGCGGGAAGCCCGGCGAGCATAAGGCCGATCGCCGCGTGCGCGGTGTGCCCGCTTGCAAACGACTTGAAGCCGTCCTTGATCACGCCGGCGGCAATAAAGGCCCACTTGTCGGGGTTACCGATCACCCACCACGGCTGAAAATCGAGCCCCTGCGTCACCTCGATCACGCGCATGCGCGGGCGCGACCACAGCGGCTTGACGATCACGTTGAGGATAATGGCCTGAACGACCCACACGGCAAGTACCATCAACGCCCAGCGTGTGAGCTCGTCGGGCTCGGTCGTGCGCGTGAGGCGATAGACGATAAGGTTGACAACGATGACCAGCGCAAACGTCAGCACCAACTGAGCCGCGATGAGTTTGCCGCCGACCCGCAGGGACGAAACGATCTCGTAGCCGGCCAGGCCAACGTTGACAAGGACGCCGAGCACGGCGAGCCATTTGCTCCCTCTGGAATCGGGACGCACCGCGCGCACGAGCATAACGCCCGCAACGCTCGCCGTCAGCTCGAACGGCAGCTCGCCGGCGGCCTCGATAAAGCGACCATACATGCTGCCGATGTTGAACAGCGCGCTCGAGATCTGGTAATCGAAGAAGCTGCCCACGCCCAGACAAAGGCACAGGACGACCGCGATCATGGCGACATCTTTCTTATAGATGTATCCGAACATGCTTTCCTTTCGATCGGGCGAAGTTTTCAACCTGCAACGTGGCGGGGCAAAGATACCTTTGTCCCGCCACGCCACTTACCTGCTATTCGTCGTCGCTCGCACCCAGCTGCTGCAGCAGCATGAGCGCGGCTGCCACGGGGCCGGTGCCGTCGTTGGCATCGAGGCCACGGCCCAAGCCGCTGCCCGCACCGGCGCCCGCCTTGTAGGGTACCGACAGCTTGCGGCTCTTGGGGAAGTTCACCGCGCCATAGCGGGTCTTAAGCTCAAAGGCCACCTTCTTGGGCACGTCTACGCCCAAAAACGTGATGCGGCCGCCACTGAGCGTGACGTTCTCGAGCCCCAGGCGCTCGCCGCGAATGCGGATGCGCGCGCGATTGAACAGGTTGAGTCCCGCCAACGGCAGCTCACCATGCGCAGCCTCGGTCTCCTCCTGCACCTCGTCGACACTCTCCAGGTCCTCAGCCGCCGCGAGCTTGCGGTACACGAGCACGCGCTGGTCCACCGCCGGCATGTACTCCTCGGACAAGAAGTAGTCGGCCGGCAGGTTGATGCCCACGCTCGCCGCCTCCACGCCGGCATCGTCATCGCCGCGCGCCTCGGCCACGGCCTGTCCCAGCATCTGCGTAAACAGGTCGAAGCCCACGCTCGACAGGTTACCGTGCTGTTCGGCACCCATGAGCGAACCGGCACCGCGGATCTCCAGATCGCGCATGGCAATGCGCATGCCGCTGCCCAGGTCCTGGAACTCGGAAAGCGCGGTCAGACGTGCCGTGGCCTCCTCGGTAAGCGGCAGCTCGCCGGGGAACATAAAGTACGCGTATGCCTGCGTGGCAGAGCGGCCCACACGGCCCTTGAGCTGGTAGAGCTGCGCCAGGCCCAGGCGCTGCGAGTCCTCGATGATGAGCGTGTTGGCGGTCGCGTTGTCGATGCCGCTCTCCACGATGGTCGTGGCGATGAGCACATCGATCTTTTTGGTCGCGAACTCGATCATCACGTCCTCGACCTCGCGCGGGCTCATCTTGCCGTGTGCCACGCCCACGCGCGCCTCGGGCGCGGCGTCGCGCACGCGCGCCACGGCGTCGTCGATGGTCTTGACGCGGTTGGACACGTAATACACCTGACCGCCGCGGCCCACCTCCAGGCGAATCGCCGCGCTCACCACGTCGGGGTCGTACTCCCCCACGTGCACGATCACGGGACGACGCCCGGTCGGCGGCGTGGTGATCAGGCTCATGTCGCGCACGCCGCTCGTGGCCATCTGCATGGTTCGCGGAATCGGCGTTGCCGAGAGCGTGAGCACGTCAATCTGCTCGCGCAGGTTTTTGAGCTGCTCCTTGTGCTGCACACCAAAGCGCTGCTCTTCGTCGATGATCACCATGCCCAGGTTCTTGGGGTTCACGTCGGCCGAAAGCAGACGGTGCGTGCCGATGAGCACATCAATCGTGCCCTCGGCAAACGCCTTGAGCGCGCGCTTTTGCTGCGCCGGGGTGCGAAACCGGCTGAGCACCTCGACCTCCAGGCCAAACGGGGCAAAGCGCTCAAAGAATGTCTCGTAGTGCTGTTGGGCAAGAATGGTCGTGGGGCAGAGCACCATGACTTGGCGGCCGGAGTCCACACACTTAAACGCCGCGCGCAGGGCGACCTCGGTCTTGCCGAAACCCACGTCGCCGCACAGCAGGCGGTCCATGGGCTTGGGCGCCTCCATGTCCGCCTTAATGTCGGCAATAGCCTCCAGCTGGTCGCGCGTCTCGTCGTAGGGGAAGCTCTCCTCCATCTCGATCTGCTCGGGCGTATCGGGCGGGCAGGCGATACCGGTAATCGACGAGCGGCGCGTATACAGGTCGACCAGGTCAAACGCCAGCTTTTTGGCGTTCTTGCGCGCCTTGTTGGTGGCACGCGTCCAGTCGGCGGTGTTGAGCCTGGTCAGGCGTGGCTTGTCGCCGTCGGGGCCAACATAGCGCGTGATGCGGTCGACCTGCTCGAGCGGCACGTAGAGTTTGTCGCCGTCGGCATATTCCAGCAAAAAGTAGTCGCGCTCCTTGCCGCCCACTTCCTGGCGCGCGATCTCGCTAAAGAGCGCGATGCCGTGGGTAGCGTGCACCACGTAGTCGCCCGGCTTAAACGGGAAGGTGATCTGCGTAATGTCAACCTTGCGGCGGCTGCGCGCGCGGTTGGCATCCATGCGGGCGTTGAGGTCGGCGATCGAGAACACTGCCAAATTGGCGTCGGGCACCACCACGCCCTGCGGCAGAGCGGCATCGACAAAGGTCACGCGCCCGCGCGAGATAGTGGGCACGGCAGCACCGGCGGCAGCCTGGGCGGCACCCGCCTCGAGCGAGCGAGCGTTGAGCGCGTCGGCGCGGCGCTCGCGAATGGAAGCATGGGCCTCCTGGCGCGCGGCACGGTCGGCGGAATCCGCTGCTGCCACGCGCACGCGGTCGCCGATAACGCCGGCGTTTTCGGGGGCGGCCGTCAACGACTCCTCAAAGGTAACGCCCTCGTCGCCAAAGGTGAGCTCCATCGACTCGCGCGCACCGCGGTCGGGGATGGCAAACACGCAGGCATAGCGCTTGCCCACGACCTCCTGGATGCGCGTCATAAAACGGTTGTCCGAGCCTGCGATGGCAGGCTGCTCAATCTTGAGCTCAGCCGTCACCGCACCGCCGGCACGGATGAGGCTCACATAGTTCAGGCGTTGCTGGGAGCCAAAGTCGAGTTGCTGGGCACGCACGTACAGGCCGTCCAGACGGTCGACCCCCGCCTCGCCGGCACGCGCCTCGATATCCTCGTAGGCGCGCAGGCAATCATCGAACAGCGAGCGCGGCTCGGACAGCACCACGAGCGCCTTGCCGATCACATGCGACAGCGGGCTCACGGTCTGGCCGTACATCACCGGCAAAAAGCGGTCGAGCTCGGGCGTGACGATGCGCGCATCCACCATCTCGAGCAGCGCCGCCAGCTTGCTATCGCTCTGGCTGGCGCGATAGAGCGCCACATGCATGTTATGGACCGCCTCGTCGGTGAGCGCCAACTCGCGGCACGGGAAGATCTCGATGCTGTCCTCGTTGCCGATGGTCTGGCCCGTTGAACTCACCATGCGGCGGATGCGGTCGATCTCGTCGCCGAAAAACTCAATGCGCACGGGCGCCTTTTCCTGCGCGGGAAACACCTCGACGGTGTCGCCGTGCACACGGAACAGGCCGGGCGCGTCGGCGGCGCCGGCATTGGTGTAGCCCATGCCCACCAGACGCTGCGGCACCTCGTCAAAGGGAATCTCCTCGCCCACCGCAAAAGTAGTGGACTCCCAGTAGCGACTCTCGACCGGCGGCACGCAGCGCAGCAGTGCACGGGCCGAGGCGACCATGATGCAGTTGTCCCCGCGCGCGATGCGCCCGAGCGCCTCGCAGCGCTGGGCCACTACGGCGTCATCGGGCGCCTGCTCGCGCCAAGGGTAGTCCTTGCGCTCGGGAAAGCGGCACACGCGCGCCAGGCCCACATAGGCGGCCAGGCTGCGCGCGGCGCGATCGGCCGCGTCCTCGCCGCTCACGATGTAGACCGTGGGACGTGGACGGCGCGCAAACTGGGCGGCCGCCATCAGCGTACGGCCCGACTGCGACACGGCCAGCGTCACATCCTCGCCGGCATCGAGCCCGGCCTCGACGGTCTGCAGCGCCTCGGCAGTGTAGAGCTGCGCGGCTATACGGTGAATGAGCATGCTGTTCCTCCGGCATCGCAACACCAAAAGCCCGCCGAGGCAAGCTCGGCGGGTCGTTCGTCAAATTCGTTGCCTGCCATGGTAACGCATGGAGAGGACTCCAGCTCAAGCGTACGCTCAGCCCCGCAAAAAACGCCAGACGGACGAGCCGCCTGGCGTTATCAGAGTGAGCTATACGCCGAGTCTAATCATAGACGCCCATTTTAAGCAGTGTGAAGGTCGGGGCGCCGTCACCCTTCGCGACGCGGACCGTGCAAGTCTCAGTACGGCCCCTGGATGCGTCCGCTTGAATTGCGGCGATGAACTGGTTCTTTGGCAGGCCGTAGGTGCTCTCGGGGATGTCGGAAGGAAGTAACATGCCGCCAGCACTGTAGACCTCATAGGTGAGCTCGTAGATGTTGTCGCCAAGGTCAGTCGCGCCCGTAACGATGGCACACGGTGGGTTGTAATTTCCCTGGCCATATTCCTGTTTCAGATACAAGTACCCACCATGCGCTTCGGCCGAATCAGGAATCGCCTGCCCCTCCGGCGTTCTGTCATAAGTCATATCGGCATCGGAAAGCGTCAGACCCGTCAAGCGGTTGAGTTCCCTATTGACCACATCAGTCGCTATACGCTGGAGATTACCGTTGTCATAGTCACCTTTCTCGATTCGATACGGCGCGTTGTCAATAAAATGGCACCAGATAAACTTGACCAGCTTGTATTTCTCGTCATCAGAAAGTCCGTCAGTCGAATCGAAAGCACCTGTCTGATACCAGTCCCGATCGAAGTGTTCCTCCGTAAAGTTCGACAGGAACAGGTTCGCCGCGGCATAAGTTGCCTGGTCGTTGAGGTCGACTTTTACGCTGCTGCCCGTCTGCTCGGGCTCATCCGCCTCGTCCTCGTCGGCGGCAGGCTTCTCCTTGGCGCTTCCCTTGTCCTTGTGCTCTGCCGAACCCTCGTCGGACCCAAGTACCGTAATCCGCGATGAATTGCCCTGCCCAAGCGGACCCAGCACGCCGGTCAGTGCCAGTGCAGCGCCAGCGGCAACCAGCACGCCCGCTACACATATGCCGATAATCACCGCCCGCTTATGCGATTTCTTTTGCACGGAAGGCATCCCTGCCGCCGGCATCGGCGCGGGCTCAGCAGGCGCGGCCGCCGGAGAAGCAACACCCATGCGCGCCCCGCAGTTCGTGCAAAAATCGGCTCCGTCGGGCATCTCGGAGCCACACTTGGTGCAAAACATATTCGGGTATCCCCTCACAACAAACAGCATCTGTCGCCATCATATTGAGCCTTCGCGGCCCAAATGTGTTGCGCAACATTGGCCACAGCCTTCGGACGCCGGCAAAACGTGCCGGCCCCTACCCCGTCACGCGCACGCTGGGACAAAGGTCTGCCAGCGGGCACTCGTCGCACTTAGGTTTGCGGGCGTCGCGCAAACTGCACGGCTGCCATCAGCATCCGGTCCGCTCACCCAAAACGCGCATGCCCAACGTCCTCTGCACAAAACAGCCTGAACGGACAGCATCAATTATCAGCTGCCACCTGTGCTACTTTGTAATTATGGCAATTCCTACTTTATAGTTGTGGTAACTTCTAGTTAGCAATTATGGTTGTTTTGCCTTGACAATGTGGCAAATCCCGAAGACCTGCCACGAAACCCGGCAGATACCGACAAACTCGTCACGAAGCTTTCGAACCAAAAGCATGCCTGCGAGCATGCGATGCAAGACACGAAGGGCATTAAAAATGATTGAGCGAACCATGGCCCATAAGCTACGCGACATGTCAGAATGGTTCCCCGTCGTCTCGCTTACGGGGCCACGCCAAAGCGGCAAGTCGACTCTCATCAAGGCCGTCTTTCCTGAATATGAATATCTCAACCTCGAGAACCCGGAAGTCCGTCGCGCCGCACTCGATGACCCCGTCGGCTTTATCAGCAGGCGCCCCGATCATCTAATCATCGACGAAGCCCAATATGCACCGGAGCTGTTCAGCATGATTCAGGTCGCCTCCGACGAGCGCGGAAGGGCCGGCCAGTATGTATTGTCCGGCTCGCAAAACTTTTTGCTCATGCACAACATCCAGCAATCGCTTGCCGGGCGCGTCGGCATGCTCAAGCTCCTACCCCTCTCCTACCAGGAGCTTGGCGATACGCAAATCGCGCTTGACACCTACCTGATTCGCGGGGGATACCCACGCATATACGATGCAGGTATCCCCACCGATGTGTTCTTTCAAAATTACCTTATGACCTACGTGGAACGCGACGCGGGCGGCCTTCTCGACGTGCGCAATCTGAGCTCCTTTAGAAAAATGATCGGACTGTGCGCGGCTTGCGTGGGAGGGCTGCTCAACCTATCAAGACTCGCCGCCGATGTGGGAGTCGCCACGGCGACGATCAACTCGTGGCTTTCGATCCTGCAATCAAGCTATTTGGTGTTCCTGCTTCAACCTTATGCCGGAAACATGCGCAAGCGGCTTACCAAAGCGCCAAAACTGTACTTCTACGACACGGGGCTTCTTTGCCATCTGCTTGGCATTCACGACGAGCACAGTCTCATGAACCATCCCCTAAGCGGGGAAATTTTCGAAAACCTCGTTGTCTCGGAACGCCAGAAGGCGTATCTCAACAGAGGTATCGAGCCAACGCTTGTCTTTTATCGCGACGACAGCAAACGAGAGATCGACCTCATCGATCTAACAGAGCCGGCTCGCCCTCAGGCGTTCGAAATCAAATCGGGCGCTACCTATCGCGACTCATTCGCTCGACACCTACGCTCCGTTGGTTCCGAACTTGGCATTCCCGCAAAGGACCGAGCCGTCGTATATCACGGCTCCGAGAGCTACGATACCGAGGGCGCATCGGTTGTGCCGGCAGAAGAGTTCTTGCTTCGGGAGCCGTAGCGAGCGTCGCGGGCACCGGCCGCGCCTCGATTTGTGCCGCCCGGAGATACGCAAAAGTGGTGACGCCCCACCCTTGTAACCTAGCCCACCCGTACGCTGGGACACAAATCTGCCAGCGGACACTCGTCGCACTTGGGCTTACGGGCATCGCAAATCTCGCGACCAAAGGTGATCCATTGGTGGTTGACCGACTCCCAATACTCGTGTGGCAAAATCTTGAGCAGATCTTGCTCGGTCTTGAGCGGCTCCTTGGCATGCGTCTTGGGGCTCAGCATCAGGCGGTGCGCGATGCGGTTGACGTGCGTATCCACCGCGATGCCTTCCACGATGCCAAACCCAACGTTGAGTACGATGTTCGCCGTCTTGCGCCCCACGCCCGGCAGCTTTACAAGCTCCTTCATGTCGGCCGGCACCTCGCCGCCGTAGTCGGCAACAATCATCTGCGCAGCCTCCACAGCATGCTTGGCCTTACTCTTATAAAAGCCGAGTGACTTAATGGTGTCCGCCACGTCGGTCACACTTGCCCCCGCCATGGCCTCGGGCGTGGGCCACTGGGCAAACAGTTGGGGCGTCACCTTGTTGACCTGCGCGTCGGTCGTCTGAGCCGAGAGCAGTACCGCGATGAGCAGCCTAAAGGGATTCTCGTGGTCCAAAAAGCACTCGACCGGTCCATAGCGGCGGTTGAGGCGCTCGCACACCTCAACGGCGCGTTCGCGTTTGGCGGCATTGGTCTCGCGTGGCATAACGACTCCTCGGCTCAGCGGCACAACAAAACTACGGGCACGATTGTCCCACGTATGGGGTCGTTACGCCTCCAAAAATGCGCCGGTCTGACGGCTCCACAGGCTTGCGTATTCGCCGCCCGCCTCGACGAGCTGCGCATGCGTGCCATCCTCGACGATCTCGCCATCCGCCAGCACCACGATGCGGTCGAGCGAGGCCACGGTGGACAGGCGATGCGCCACCACAATGGAGGTGCGGCCGCGCATCAGGTTCTCGAGCGCCTCCTGCACCAGCGCCTCAGACTCGCTATCGAGGGCAGACGTCGCCTCGTCGAGCACCAGAATCGGTGCGTCGGTGAGGATGGCACGGGCGATGGCCACACGCTGGCGCTGGCCGCCCGAAAGCTTGACGCCGCGCTCGCCCACCATGGTGTCGAAGCCACGGGGCAGGCGGTCGATGAACTCCAGGGCATTGGCCAGGCGCGCGGCCTCGCGGATCTGCTCGTCAGTGGCGCCCGCGCGGCCGTAGGCGATATTCTCGCGAATGGAGCGGTGGAACAGCAGCGCCTCCTGCGGCACGTAGGCAACCTGGCGGCGCAGGCTCTGCTGCGTGCAGCGCGAGACGTCCTGACCGTCCACGAGCACGCAGCCGCCCTGCACGTCGTCCAGGCGCAGCAACAGCTTGGTGAGCGTCGTCTTGCCCGAGCCCGATTTACCCACCAGGCCCACGCGCTGGCCCGCCGGCACATGGAGCGTCAGGTCGTCGAACACGCTATCGCCCGCCGCGGCGTCACGGTATGCAAAGCTCAAGTGCTCAAAATCGATCGCGCCCTCGGCCACCTTAAGCTCGGGAGCATGCTCGTCGTCCGCCACCAGGCGCGGCTCGTCCAGCACGCGCGTCATCTCGGCGGCGTCACCCAGCGCGCGGTTGATACGCTGCATCATGGAGCTCACGTAGTTCAGACGCATGGTGAGGTTATACGTGTAGGTAAAGATCATGACGAGCGAGCCGGCCGAGATGCCAAACCACGCGTTGCCGCCCGCCACGAACACACTCACCACGGCCATGGTGATGACGATAAGGCCCGAGGTCGTAAAGTTGCGCTGCATCATGGCGTGCATCGAAACCGTCTCGGCATCGCGCGCGGCGCGGTCGGCGGCATCGAACAGGTCGCGCTCAAAGTCCTCGCGCCCGCAAGTCTTGACGGCCAGGATGTTCGTAACCGCGTCGGAAAGCACGCCCGACAGCTTGTTCTGAGCGGCGGACGTCGCGGCCGAAAGCGGCATGATGCGCTTGTACATAAGCCAGACAAACGCAATGTAGATGACCATAATGCCCACCAGGATCACGGTAAATGCGGACACCACCGGGGCGAGCGCCGCCACCGTGCAGATGACCGAGGTGATGGTAGGGATGAGCGAATACACCGTCACGTCGACCAAGCCCGTGTAGCCACTCATGAAACGGCTCGTCTGGCTCACAAGCGATCCGCCAAATCGGCTGGTGTGGAATGTCATGGATTGATTGGAAAGCGTGTCAAAGCACAGGCGCGCCAGGTGGTAGTTGCCCGCAATCTCGAGCTTGTAGACGGTGTAGTCCTGCAGCTTGGAGAGGATTTGACCCACTAGGTTAACGAGCACGAGCGCCAGAATGTAGGGGCCAAAGACCTCGAATACTTGATCGCCTGCCACGGGGCCGGCCTGAACGCGGTCGACGATGAGGGCCATCACGTAGGTGTTGGCAAACGTGAGCAAAAAGATGTAGCCCGCCGACGAGAACACCGAGAGAAAGACGATCAGCGGCTGCGTGCGCGTGACATCCCAAAAACGCTGCAGCGTGCGGCGCACGGTTGAGCGTTTGAGCGGGCTGGTGCTTCTCTGAGACATGGGCTTCCTTTCGCGTCTGATAGGGCGAAAGGCCATTGTTGCACATTAAAGTGCGCTTTAGGCAAGTGCAATGCGAAAAGCGCCCGCGCCCCGCGTTTACGCCGGCGCGCCGCCGTCCGTTGCGGCTAGTCCTCGTCTTCCTGGCCCGCAAGTAACCCTGCGGACTCCAGGCCCAAAATCTCGTCGGCCTCCCGCGCGTCTTCCAGCGCGTCGATATCCTTAAGCTTGCGCTCCATAACATTGGTGCGCGTGGTGATGATGCCCTCGACCGTTTTGCCCGCGGTCTCGATCTGCTGTTGGGCACGGCGCAGCGCCGCTTGATAGCGCGGCAGCTCGGCCTTGACGGCGGAAAGTACGCGCAGCACGTCATCGGTGCGTTTTTGCAACTTAAACGTCTGGTAGCTCATCTGCAAACTGTTGAGGATAGCCGCCATGGTGCTGGGGCCGGCAACGTTGACGTGATAGTCGCGGCCCAGGGTCTCGATAAGCCCAGGGCGGCTGACGACCTCGGCATACAGGCCCTCAAACGGAACGAACAGAACGCCAAAGTTGGTGGTCGCGGGCACGCTCAGGTACTTTTCGCAGATGTCCTTGGCCTCGCGTTTGACCATCGCATCGAGCGTCTTGCGCGCAGCGGCGACGGCCTCCGCGTCGCCCGACTCCTGGGCGTCGAGCAGATGCTCGTACGCATCGCCCGGGAATTTGGAGTCGATCGGCAGCAATACGGGATCGCCCTCGTCTACCGGCAGTTTGACAGCAAACTCAACGCGCTCCGAGGCGCCGGGCTTGGTGGCGACGTTTTCCAGATACTGATCGGGCGTGAGAATGTCCGCCAGGATCGCACCCAGCTGCACCTCGCCCAAAATGCCGCGCGCCTTGACGTTGCCCAGCACGCGCTTAAGGTCGCCCACGCCGGTGGCGATAGATTGCATGTCGCCCAACCCCTTGTACACAGCCTCGAGCTGGTCGCTCACCTGCTTAAACGATGCCGACAGACGATCGTTGAGCGTGCGGGAGAGCTTCTCGTCCACCGTCGCGCGCATCTGATCGAGCTGCACGTTGTTGTCCTTGCGGATGGCGCCCAGCTGGGCATCGACCGTCTCGCGCACTTTGTCCAGGCGGTGCTCGATGCCCTCGCGGTTGGCGCCGAGCTGTTGGGCCGTCTCGCGGCGCAGGTCATCCATACGGTCGCCAGCCTGCGAGAACTCACGCGCGATGGTCAGGTAGCGCTGCTGCTCCACGGCGGCGTCGGTCGTCTGCTGCTGCGCGATGGCGTTTGCCGTACGGCGGGTTTCGGCAAGCGCGACGTTGAGGGCATCGAGCGTGCTGTTGGCCTGCTCGAGCGCCGCGAGCGTCTCCGCTTCGTTGCCGCCACGCTCTCGCAACTCGGCACGAAGGCCTTTAAGCTGCAGGGCGCAAACCACAGCAACTCCCACCGCCACTAAGGCGATCACAACAAGCGCAATATCAATAGCAGACATAGACTCCGCCCAACAAACCCAATCGATTATCAATCAAAACCGCGATCAATCTTACCCCGCCACACGCACCGGGCGCCCAGCCTCTTCTTGGGCGCTTCTCTCCTCCGCATATTCCATAATGCGGCGCGCTGTCTTCCTGCTCACTTTTGAGTCATCGCCGGCCAAGTATGCGTATACGTTTCCCTTATTCAGATTCAAATCGCGGCAGAGACCGTAGCGCGTTACGCCCGATTCCCCTAGCGCCCCCAATGTTCTTTTTCGCATCAGGGCGTTGATCCTTCTGTCCGCCACTGGCTTTTCCTTCACCGCTCTATACGCACGCCAAACGTTGGCATAACGGTTAGGGAGCTCACTTTTGGCGCATAGAGACGCCATGCCACCCGCTTGATCGTACAAGGACAAAACGCCTCGGTAATCCTCTTCCATCCACGAGCCCTCGGATAAACCCAGAACGTATTCGGCTTTTCCTTGCGCCAAAGCGAGCAAAAACAGAGGCTCCGCCACGCGCGGCGCAACCGTCGTCGCCTGCTCAACCAGTTTTCTAAAACTCAGCGACTGCTGTCCGGATAGCTCCCGGCAATAGCCTTTCAAAAATCCCTCAAAAGTCAGATTCAACCGAGCACCTCCTTTTTGTATTGCCTGTATGCACAGACCATCTCTTGATAACTCCGCTCTGAAGGCGACGAGGCCAACGCCTCTCCTTCATCGAATATAAGCCGCTCGAGCAGATCCCAATCAAGTCGGTCGATAAATGTTCGACTATGGAGGTCGACGATGTCGTTCGGACGATAGGCATAAAGCTTCATCACCGCCAGATCCTCCAAAGATGGCGTAAAGTACCTGATAAAATGCGCCCCGATCTCCAATGGGATCAGTCGATCTTCGTAATTGAATGGCATCTGGTTGCAATATGCCACTACCATGCCATTCACCTCGGGGTATCGAGCTATGATCTCGCGGAGGCACCTGTCTGCCTCAAACACATCAATGTCATGTGTAACCGACCGATTCGTCACATCGTTTAGCATGAAGGCGCTTCCTCCCACCAATACAACGCTCGGCCTATCGTCTCTTGGACCTATTTCCAGCTCCGCCTCTTCGTCAATATCCAAAAGAGTCTGCTCTAAATCCTGCTTATACATAGCAAATCCTATTATTATTCATCTTCAATAATACTATTCAGTCGCACGACAGGACCCACAGGATGCAAGAATCCTACTCGTGGCGAGAATCCCTACACCCTAGAAGTCCTAATGTGACAAACGCTAACTCTCCCAGCCGGCGCGGATGGTTGTTATGACGTCACCTAAGCGCTGGCCTAGGGCCGCTAGATGCTGGAGCACCTCGTTGGGCGATGCGCCGTTGAGGATGCACGTGAGGGCATACGACGCCAGAAAGATGGCCGCAAGCCCCAGCGGGATGAGCACGATCATCGCCAAGGTGCGCAGGCGCTGGCCCACGCGGCGACGACGCGCACGACGCTTGTCGAACGCGAGCTCCTGCGCATATGAATCTTGCTGTACGGAATAGGCCTCTGGTGCCGATTCACACCCGGGCACAGCTGCAGGTACAGCAGCGGGCACGACATTTTGCGCAAAGGGCTGGACTGCCGCCCCTTGCATTTGCATCTCCATGAGTCGTTGCTGCTGACGCAGCATGCGCTCAGCTTGTTGCTGCGGAGTCTCAAGAAACAAATCCATGCTGGCCTCCAAAATCGGAGCATTCGACGCTTACGCCCAGCATCCCGCACCGCCATGACCGCGACAACGCAATCCGTAGCAATAGCCGCAAAGTTTCTTGTTGACAAAAGCTGTCGAAAACCTCAACAACTCCCCTACCAGCACTTTCTCTGAGCTTTTTTCGCCAACAATCTTTTGGCCTTCCACCCTTACGCCAACTGACCAAAATCTAACCAAAAGCTTGACGAAAATTGTGGGGACAGGGACCCCGCACAAAAACGTGCCGCCCCAAAAGGGGCGGCACACAAACTTCTAATCAGCTTTTCAGTAACGAGCACGCGACGACCCGAAGCCGGAGCGCAGGGCGGGAGGCCGGATCGCCTTCCCTCAACGCGACCCTGCGGAGCCGTGAGCGGGGAGGGAAGGCGATCCGGCCTCCCGCCCTGCGCTCCGCAGCAGCCAGCGCCAAGCGCTAGTAGTTCACCACCTGCTCCTCAAAGTACGCCTTCGGGTGGTTGCACACCGGGCACACCTCAGGCGCCTCGGCACCAACGTGCAGGTGCCCGCAGTTCAGGCACTTCCACACCTTTACGCCCTCACGCTCAAACACCTCGCCCGACTCGATGCGCTCGACGAGTTTGTTGTAGCGCTCCTCGTGGGCCTTCTCGACGGCGGCGACACCACGGAACTTTGCGGCAATCTCGGCAAAGCCCTCTTCCTCGGCGGTCTTGGCAAACTCGTCGTACATCGTGGTCCACTCGTAGTTCTCACCCGCGGCGGCATCGCGCAGATTGTCCAGGGTATCGGGGACGGCGCCATCGTGCAGATACTTAAACCACAGTTTGGCGTGCTCGGACTCGTTGCCAGCCGTCTCGGCAAAGATGTTCGAGATCTGAACGTAGCCGTCCTTCTTTGCCTTGGAGGCATAGTAGCGATACTTGGTGTGTGCCTGGGACTCACCGGCAAAAGCGGTCTCGAGGTTCTTCTTGGTTTGGGAATTCTCAAAATCCATAGGTGTACTTCCCTTCAACGCATGCCGCCCGTAGGCTTCGAGCGGCCTCGTCTTTAGGATGCCCTCATGTCGGAAATCTAAACCTTACAATCCTGTTCTTCAGATTTCCACGGGCTAAATGCTCAGCCAGCGATCGCCCTCGGCTCGGCAAAAGCCCTCACGCTCCAGGTCGGCCAGAATGCCCGCGACAAGCTCGCGCTCGACCGGCCCGCGCCCAGCCGCCGCTTCCATATCGTTAACGCCCACCACGGCATCAGCAAGCGTAATCCCCGCCGGTTGGCCATCGCGCGCTGCCAGCAACATGCGCACGATATGCGCGCGCTTTTGGCGACGTGAGCCCTCAAACTTTGATTGACGGCTATAGCCCGCCGAGCGCCTGGACGGATTGGGCAACGTCTTTTTTAGATATGCGCCGTAGTCCAGCAACGCGTAATACCACGCGCGCGGCGTGTCGGCATCATCGAGCGGCACGGCAAAGGGAGCGATCTCGTCGGTCGCCGCACCGGGGACCGCCGGACAGGCCGCCTGAATCAGCGGCACCAGCTCGCGGTCGGGAACAGCCGGTACATCGGGAAAGAAGTGATGCAGAAAGACCGTGCGCACGTTGGTCTCCAGATACACGCCTGGAAGGTCAAACGCAAACGACCGGATACCTTGCGCCGTTGCCGGGCCAATACCAGGCAGAGCGACCAAGTCACGCGTCTCACGCGGAAACTCACCGTCCCAGTCCTCCACAACGCGCTGAGCGGCCTTGTGGAGCGCCAGAGCGCGTCGGTTGTAGCCCATGCCCTGCCAAGCGTCCAAAACATCGGAAGGCGCGGCTTGGGCAAGCGCCTGCACGGTCGGAAAGCGATCGAGCCACGCCGGCATACGCGTCTCCACGCGTGGCACCTGTGTTTGCTGCAACATGACCTCGGAAAGCCAAATGATGTACGGATCGCGCGTGCGGCGCCACGGAAGGTCGCGATAACGCAGGACCCCTTCCGAACGAATCATCGAACGAAAGGGGTCCTGAATCATATCTATGCTCCTTATGCGGCGCTATTCCTCCCGGCATGTATACGCACAGGTGGCGTACTCGGGAAACGCTTCGCGGTCGGCGAACTTGGGATCGACGGCCGGGAACTGGCGGTGAGCGACGATGTCGCCGAGCGAAACGGAATCGAGGTAGTCGCGCATCAATGCTTGAGCTCCGGCCCACAGGGGATGATAGCAGCACGTGCCCATGCGCGCACAGTCGCCATCGGGTGCGGTGCAATCGTTCATAACCATAGGGCCCTGAACGGCCTCGACGACCTGACGAATGGTAACGTCGTCCGGACTGACCTTGAGACGCATGCCACCGTGGACGCCACGCAGGCTCTCCACAATACCGGCCTGGACCAAACCGTGCTGAATCGAACGGGCAAACGAATACGGGACATTGACCTCTTCGGCAGCGGTGCGAACAGAAAGCAAACGCTCCGGATCCTCGGCAAGCATCGCCAGCATACGAAGGGCGTAATCAGTCTTCCTCGATATGTCCATTTTTCCCCTTTCAAGGAATACGAACAGCTCGAACGAGCTCCGGGGCCGAGCTTGTGTCGAGACGCTAAATGACCGCTAGGACATCCAAATGGTAAATCGGATATCCACTGAGTGCCGCGCTTGGAGCGAAATGCATCAGATGCGGCCTACAGTGCAATTTAGTATAACCTAACCCCCTGTCTCGTTGAACAGGTGTTGCGCAACAAAGCTGTTGTTTAGACAGATATGCTTATTAGATTTTACTTGCGTTCCCGAAGGGGCGGGGATTCTGGGCGAAGATGCGCCAGGGCGATCGTTCTATCGAAACAAAGTGCATCAAACGCAAAAAGCCACGTCCGAAGACGTGGCTTTAATTGCGTTGGCGGGAAGTACGGGGCTCGAACCCGCGACCTCCGACGTGACAGGCCGGCGCTCTAACCAAACTGAGCTAACTCCCCAGGCAGGCGTTCGCGTTTGTTTCCGCTCGCGTGCGCTGCGGGGATTAGTATACACAGAAGTCTGTCCGGCGCGCAACAACTTTTTTGAAAAAATTTTTCGGTCCCTCCGGGAGGGTCTCCGGGGCTGGGGGCGGGGGTTAAGTTTGCTGCTCTACAGTCCTGCGCAAGACGGAAAGCACATTAAGTGCTTTC
>UQMD01000003.1 GCA_900542155.1 uncultured Collinsella sp. | reverse complement strand
GAGCGTCCGGCTGATAACCGGGAGGTCACAAGTTCGAATCTTGTCAGGTCCACCACTTTCTTTCGCAATAAACACCCCAGCGAGAGCCGAGTCGCCGCTGGGGTGTTTATTACTTTCTCCGTGGGGGTTTAGCTCAGCTGGGAGAGCGCGGGCTTTGCAAGCCTGAGGTCAGGGGTTCGATCCCCCTAACCTCCACCATGATGGACCTGTAGCTCAGTTGGTTAGAGCGTCCGGCTGATAACCGGGAGGTCACAAGTTCGAATCTTGTCAGGTCCACCATCAAAACGTTAAGAGCCCTGGGGCATTGCCTCGGGGCTTTTTTCTTATCCAACTAAGTAGTCAAAATAGCCCCGTCCCAAATTAACTACTTTGATTTTGTGTGCTGGGCGAAAGATTGGGTAGTATAGCTATTCAATGCGGCGACCCTGCCGCGTGTTAACCGCTACGTACCGGAGGTGTTCCATGGTTCGCGTCGACATAGAGACCATCGTCATGGCCGCCGGTCCCGTGCCATCGCTTATCGTGCTTCGCGAGCGCTGCGGCAAGTCGGATTCGACGGCACCGCTGCGTTCGCTTTCCATTCAGACCGGCTCGTTTGAGGCCGCGGCAATTAGCCGTGGCATCGATAGCGGTCGCGCCGAGCGCCCGATAACGCATGACCTGCTGCTTGACACCGTCGATGCCCTGGGCGCCAAGCTCGAGCGCATCGAGATCGTTCGTGCCGAGCCGCCGGTGTTCTATGCGACGATTGTTGTGCTGGTCGATGGTGACGAGCGCAAGATTGACGCCCGCCCCAGCGACGCCATCGCCCTTGCCGTGCGCAGTAATGCCCCCATGTTTGTGGAGGACGACATCATGAATCGCCTGGGTACCGTTTCTGCCCATGCCGAGGAAGTTGACGACGAGCAGGAGTTCGAGAAGTTCGACGAGTTCGTCCATACGCTCTCCCCCGATGATTTCTAAATGTCTGGCACGCGAGCGGAGAGGTCGCTGATGGGTACCCGCGTATCGGCTGAAGCGGCCGCCATCGCGCGTGAAGCCCAGATGCGCTCGGAGGCATCCGAGGCGGCTCGCATCGCCTATGTGACGCAGGCCCGCACGCTTTGCGAGCGCCGCGGCTCCTATATCAAGATGGTTATCATCTCCGCCCTTGTCGCGGTAATCTGTTCTCGTCTTCGTGGTACAGTTGGTGCGCTTGGGTTTTCGATTTCAACAGGCTTGGTAATCTGGGGTGTGGTCGATGCGGTAATGCTGACCAACCAGATCAAGGTACTCGACAAGCGCGCGATGGATATGGTGCGCGCCCGCGACGCTGCCGCCAAGATCGCTGCCGAGGCACAAGAACTGTAACGACGCCGGATTCGATGGGAAGGTCTAGAGATGGCACAGGATATGCAGGACGCCGGTAACGTCTCAGCCGAGCTCGACGCCATGGTGTGTGACCTGATTGGTGCGTTCTTGGACGACCTTGCCGCCGGTGAGAATCCGGGCGTAGTTGTGGCGATCGAGGACGCTGCTTCCAACCGCTATCTGGCCGCACTCGACGAGGATGGCGAGGAGGCATGTCTGGAGGCTGCCACCAACTTTATCTCCGAGCACAAGATGGGTCTTAAGGACGAGGGCCTGGGCCGTATCGCCCGCTATGCCATCGGCTATACCGGCTGTGTCGAGATTGACGGCGGCTACCACGACGCTCTGCTCGTGAGTTTCTTTGAGACGACGCTCGAGAGCGGTTTTTCGGCATATGTGCTGTATGAGGGCATGGGTGCCGGCGATGGTTTTATGTGGAGCGACCCTGAACCTGCAGGTGAGGAAACCCCTCTCATCTAAAATCGCTAAAATAAACGAGTTTTCGGTAAAAGGCTCAATATTCCCGCTGAGCGTTGTATCGCTGGGCGGGCCGCATACGCGTGCCGTTTGTATATGGATAGAAGATAGGGGAACTACATGCGCGTAGACAATCTGAGGAACATCGCCATCATCGCCCACGTCGACCACGGCAAGACGACGATGGTCGACAAGCTCCTGCGTGCCACGGACGCCTTCCGTGCCAACCAGCAGGTCGAGGACCGCGTCCTGGACTCTAACGACCAGGAGCGCGAGCGCGGCATCACGATTCTCGCCAAGAACATCTCTATCGAGTACAAGGACGTTAAGATTAACGTCATCGACACCCCGGGCCACGCCGACTTTGGCGGCGAGGTCGAGCGCGTGCTGCGCATGGCTGACGGCGCTCTGCTGCTGGTCGATGCCTTTGAGGGCCCCATGCCCCAGACCCGTTTCGTGCTGCGTCACGCCATCGATACCGGCCTCAAGATCATGATCGTCATCAACAAAATCGACCGCCCGGGTGCTAACCCCGAGAAGGCCTACAACGACTGCCTGGACCTTATGGCCGACCTGGGCGCCACCGACGATCAGCTCGAGTTTGCCATGGAGCACGTCATCTACGCCAGCGGCGTCAACGGCTTTGCCCGTCATGATCCCGAGGACGGCAACATGGACATGTACCCGCTGCTCGATATGATCATCGACGACATGCCCGCGCCCGAGGTTGACGAGACCGCGCCCCTGGCCATGCAGTGTGTGACCATCGACCACTCCAACTTCGTTGGCCGCATCGGTATCGGTCGCGTGTACTCCGGTACCATTCACCAGGGCGACCAGATTCTGGTCGTCAAGAACGACGGCTCCAGCGCTACCGCTACCGTCAAGCAGCTCTTTACCTTCGACTACCTGGGCCGCACCGAGTGCCAGGAAGTCGGTGCCGGCGATATCGCTGCTGTCGTGGGTATTGACCGCACCGATATCGGCGATGTTTACACCGACCCCGAGAATCCCGTCGAGCTCGAGCCCATCGAGATCGACCCGCCGACCCTGTCCATCGTCTTTGAGGCTTCGACCTCCCCGCTCGTCGGCCGTGACGGCGACATTGTGGGCGCCCGTCAGCTCAAGGAGCGCCTGTTCAACGAGGCCGAGAACAACGTGACCATGAAGATCGAGGAGCTCGAGGACAAGAGCGGCGTCGAGGTCTCTGGCCGCGGCATTCTGCACCTGTCCGTCCTGATGGAGTCCATGCGCCGCGAGGGCTTTGAGCTCCAGGTCGGCCGTCCCCGCGTTCTGTTTAAGAAGGACGAGAGCGGCAACAAGCTGGAGCCTGTCGAGCAGGCCGTCGTCGAGTGCCCGGACGAGTACTCGGGCAAGGTCGTCGAGGTCTTCGGCACCTCCGGTGGCATCATGACGAGCATGGACACCTCGGGCATCGTGACCCATCTTGAGTTCAAGATCCCGACACGCGGCATCATGGGTCTTAAGAACCGCATTATGAACGTCACCCACGGCGAGGGCGTGTTCTACCACACCTTCCTGGAGTATGGCCCCTACGCCGGCGAGATCGGCAATCGCCAGAACGGCGCCATGATCTCCATGACCACCGAGAAGGCCGTTGCCTACGCTCTGGGTACGCTGCAGGAGCGCGGCCAGCTGTTCGTTGAGCCGGGCACCGAGTGCTACGAAGGCATGATCGTGGGCGAGCGCAGCAAGGCCGGCGACATGGTCGTCAACATCGCCCGTACCAAGAACCTGGGTAACCAGCGTTCCTCGACCTCCGACATCTCCGTGCAGCTGGTGCCGCCTCGCACCTTCTCGCTGGAAGAGGCGCTGGAGTACATCGCCGACGACGAGCTGGTGGAGATTACTCCCAAGAACATTCGCCTGCGCAAGCGTCTGCTCAACGCCACCGACCGCAAAAAGGCTGCCGTCCGCGCTGGCCAGGTCAACAAATAAGCGCCGGGGCTTATAACCGTCAATAAGAAAGGACGTCGACCGCAATGATCGGCGCCCTTTTTGCTGCAATGGGGTCAGGTTGCTTTGCACCACCACAAAAGTGCCTGGCCCTTTTGTGGTGGTTGGTGGTTAGGCGGTGGGGAGTCCTGGCGTGTTAGCCGGCTGCTGCGGCTTGAGGTGGGCGTTGCGCCAGATGATCTGGATGACGTAGCCGAGCGTGAAGACGAAGGCCACGCCGCTGACAAAGTTGCCCATAAGAGGAAGTGCCGTGAGTGCGCCCGCGACGATACCGCCCACGGCGGCCATGGTGTAGCGGTTCTGATTGTGTCCGACCATGCGTGCGATCGCGGTGCCCGTAAATGCCGCCGAGATCAGAGCGAGTCCGATGATGCCGCACATGAGGGTGCCGGCGAGCGACAGGCCTGCAATCGAGATGATGAGCAGCAGGACGGCGGGAACGACGGCGACCGTGCCCAGAAGACCGCTTACCCACAGCGGCGTGGGACGCTGATGCAGCATGCCGGCGGCACTGGCGGTTGCGCGCGGAAAGACAAGCTCAAGCAGGATAGCGACAAAGCCGGTGGAAAGCGCTGCGGCAACGATGCCGCCGATAATGTCGTTGACCGTAGAGGTGTCCTCGTTTTCGGTTCGGTCGATCTTGAGGGCTCCGACCTGGGCACCCTCTGCCCGCTCGGGATCCTGAGAGACGTGGGCGCTCACCGTGCCGGTGATGCGGGCGTTTTTGCCCAGGATGAGCTTGTCGGCCCAGACCTCAACATCGCCATCGACGGTGCCATCGATGGTCACGGTGTCGCCCGCGAGCACTGCCGACTTGGTAGAACCGCGCAGGGCAACCGTCTCGCCTATCGCATAGAAACAGCTGGCGGTGCTGTCGGCGTTGAGTACAACGTGCTGCCCGGCCACTGTAACACTGCCATCGATCGTGGTTTTGGCGATGTCGATGGTGCGTGCCGCAAGACGAACGGCGCCACCCACGGTGCAGTCGCGAATCGAGAGGGTCTCGCCCGCCGCGATGATATCGCGGCCGATGGAGGTGTCGTCCAGGTTGAGGCTCTGACCGGCCCAGTACAGGTCGCCTTCGACCCCGGACGGGGTGGAGCCTTCGTCGGTCGTGAGTACGTTGCCGGCGGTGTCTGTGCCGGCGAACGAAGCCGTGGGAAGTACGGTCAGCGCAAGCACAATCAGTGCAAATAGGAGGGCGATGTGGCCACGCGCTTTACGGCGCCGGGACGACGGTGCTAGGTTGTAAGGCATAGTGAATCCTTCGCTAGATACTCGACATGTATCTAACAGGGTACCCAACGCGCGGTCGCTCTAAAAGAACCTCTCGGTTGCATTTCGAAGGGTCGTGCCGTGCTGTCTACTTTTTGCGATGCAAGAAGCGCGCGATGTCTTCCTCGGTGGGGCTTTTGATGTCAAAGCGCAGCGAGAGCCAGCGCAGACCCATGGTCACGACGACGCATACGACTAGCGCGGCGACATTGCTGACCAAGCCACTCATGACGAGGCTTACATAGCTTGCCGATCCGGCGATGGCCGCGATGGCATAAAAGTTAGTGCGTTGGAAAATGCCCGGAACCACGCCCATAAAGCCGTCGCGCAACATGCCGCCGCCCACCGCGGTGAAAAAGCCCATCATGATGCATACGGCCGGCGCAAAGCCGTAGACCAGCGCCTTGTCCGCGCCGGTTGCCGCATAGATGCCGACCGAGATGATGTCGAGCAGGGGAATGAGTTTCTCGGGTTTATCGACGATTGCCGGGAAGATGTAGATAATGGCCGCCGTGGCAATGGAAAGTGGTAGTGCCATCGGCTGGTTGAGGATGTAGACGTTGCCCACTTGCAGTGTCATGTCGCGTAATAGACCGCCGCCCAGGCCACAGACCACGGCGAGTGCGACCGCGCCCACCAGGTCGAGCTTATGCTCGCGCGCGACCAGCACGCCCGAGATCGATGCCGCGACAACAGCGAACATCTCGAGCCAAAAGGGGATAGCGACCATGGCATCCGAGGCATGTGAGGTAACGGTCATGGCGGCGACGACGGGCAAGATGGAATCCTTCTGATTGCGAGTTTAGACAATGCCCGTACATAGTACATGGTTGGCGGCGATTGCGACCCCATTGCTCGGCAAACGGTAGGGACTGGGCGCGGCCATAGGTCCCAAACATGTACATCAGCCTCCAAAGATGTCGAAAAATGTCGTTTTTGAAGGATGGTGTACATGTTTTGGCGCGCGCCGAGCGGGTGACGTTACTCGGAGGGCGTCTCTATGTCCTTCGTGCCCTTCCAGTTGCGGATAAGCGCCTTTCGCAGTTCGTTTTGCTTTCGCTGATACTCGGCATCGGTGCAGCGGGGCATACCGAGTGCTTCGCGGATATTGTTCATGGCACGGTGAAAAGCGAGTTGACTGGCAAATTGCGCTGAGGTGAGTGTGACGATGCGATAACCCATTTGGGCGAGCACAGCCTCTCGCTCCGCATCTGCTCCCTTACGTTCGACCGCGTCGTGAAAGCCACCCTTATATTCGATGCCGAGCTCTCTGCGCTTATAGGTAATGAGGGCATCGATTTTGAGTGTTTGGGCTTTGGTACAATGCCAAAGACGTTGAGGGATCTCGAGCGGTCGGTTGAGCTCGATGCCTCGAATGCCAACGCCGCCTTCGCTTGTCGGAAGTGAAAGGGCGATTGCCGATGCAGCCTCCATAGGCGAGGCCGAGTGGTCGTAGACATGCCTGAGCGCGAGTCGCGCGCGTGTGGCACCGGGTTTGCCGGGGCGTTGATCGAGCAGCTCGACAATTTCATCTTTGGAGGTGGTTGCTGGTTGCTCGGTATAAGGGTCAGAGGGATTAAGGCCCATGCGATAGTCGCCGCAAACTTCGTAGCCATACTCGAGGTATTCGATTCTATCCATCCACTCGGCGGCGAGCACGAAGGTGAAGGCCTCGTCGGTGATAAAGATGCCGGGCGTAAGCTCGTCAATATGGCCGTAGGGTAGGCTTTGGCCGAGAACATGGCAGGTGACACCGTTGGTGCGAATTCGCTCGAAAGCAAACACTACGGAGATATCGATAGTCTTGAACATATCGGGCGGAATGCCGCAGTCGGTGAGGGCCTGTCGTATGCGCGCGATGCGTTGCTGGGTGGAGAGACCTCTTGCGCCTATCTGGTAGTCGTGTTGCGCGACCGCTTGAACCAGGCCTTGTGGCGCGTGATGGACGAGCCATGCAGTTTTATGCGAAATGAGAACAGGGGTATCCATTGGGGACCTCTCGCTCTGAGTCGATACCCAACTCTTATGTCCGTTGAGGTGGGGAAATATACCGGATGCTGGCAAAACGGTCGATTGTCCGCCGAGCATAATATGCAAAGGTGTACATCAGCCTCCAAAGATGTCGAGAAATGTCGTTTTTGGAGGGTGATGTACATGTTTGGGTTCTTGGATCGGGATTGAACGTGATGGGGGGCGTGGGCTGAATAGGAGGGATGTCCAAATTTTGAGCGGAGCTCAAAATTTATACGGTCGGCTTGCGCCGACCGCGCTGCGCTAAAAACGCGCCGCTGGCGCGTTTTCTTTACGCTCCGCGCCCTGTCGGGTTCGAATCCCTCCTCCTGCGCGTTATTGAAATGTGCCCAAAATAAAAAAGCCCCATTGCTGGGGCGTGTACCATCTAATGGCGGAGGAGGAGGGATTCGAACCCTCGTGACCTTATACAGGCCAAACGGTTTTCGAGACCGCCGCATTCAACCACTCTGCCACCCCTCCGCGTGGGGTAAAAACAAAGCAGGCTCGAAGGCCTGCTTTGGAATTAACTGGCGGAGAGTCAGGGATTTGAACCCTGGAGACGCTTTTGACGCCTACACGATTTCCAATCGTGCTCCTTCGGCCACTCGGACAACTCTCCGTTAAATGCGAAAGTCAGTATACACGAGGAATCGCAAAGTGCAAACAGAAAAGTTGGCATTTTTTGAAACGCTTGGCTTCGTGACGGGATCTAGGAGGCCAAAAACGGGCTCTGACCAGCATGACTGCATGAGGCAAATTGTTCAAAATAGGTATTTATAGACGACGCGGCAGCAATTTTAAAAATCTTTGAACGGTGTTGTGAACCACTGGTATGCATTTCGCGACCACAGCCTTGCAGTTGCTGACCTGCAGTTTGATTCGGTTTGTCCCCGCAGCGCCGTATCTTGTCCACAAATCCGTCAAGCATTTGGTCAGCATTTGGTTGGAAGACGCATGAAGTGCCGTGTGAGTATGGGCATATGTGGAGGTCATGAGGTTGTAGCTGCATATTCTTGCAGCCTAGGAGGTTGAAAGATATTATTACCAAGTCTTTTCCTGCTTCAGGCGCACCTTCACGACCTGAAGCCACATTTGCCCAGAGGAGGTGACAATATGAAGGCTTATGAACTGCTGTTCTTTGTTGACCCGTCGCTCGACCCCGAGACTCGTCTCGCTGTTATGAAGCGTATCGATACCACGATCGCTGAGGGCGCTGGCAAGGTCGACTCCGTTGACGAGTGGGGCAAGCGCAAGCTCGCCTACGAGATCAACGACCTCACCGATGGTGACTACACCCTCATCAACTTCCACGCAGATCCTACCCAGATCGCCGAGCTTGATCGCGTCCTGCGCATCACCGACGCTGTGGTCCGCCACATGATCGTCCGTCGCGACGACCAGGAGTAAGACTGTCGTTTTGGACTGGGCTTGTGCCCCAAGAGGAAGTAGTGAGTTATGAGCATCAATCGAGTGAACATCACCGGTAACCTCACGCGTGATCCCGAGCTGCGCGCCACCGCCGGCGGAACCCAGGTTCTGTCCTTTGGCGTCGCCGTGAACGATCGTCGCCGCAACCCGCAGACTGGCGAGTGGGAGGACTATCCCAACTTTGTCGACTGCACTATGTTCGGCACGCGCGCCGAGGCCGTGAGCCGTTTCCTGGCAAAGGGAAACAAGGTCGCGATCGAGGGCAAGCTGCGCTACAGCTCTTGGGAGCGCGATGGCCAGCGCCGGAGCAAGCTTGAGGTCATCGTCGATGAGATCGAGTTTATGAGCTCCCGTGGTGGCCAGGGTGGCTACGATCAGGGCGGTTACGCCCCCGCAGCTCCCGCGCCCGCAGCACGTCCTGCCGCACCGGTGGCTACGCCGCCCGCGGTCGACGTCTACGATGAGGACATCCCGTTCTAAGGGTTGTTCACCTATTTTTGAGTGAGAGGCGGCTTCGGTTCGCCGAAGTTGCCAAACGAAAGGTATTTTGACATGGCTAATGATTTTTCTGCACGTCAGCCGCGTCGTAAGTACTGCCAGTTCTGCAAGGAGAACACTGAGTTCATCGACTATAAGGACACTCAGCTTCTCCGTAAGTACATGACCGACCGTGGCAAGATCAAGCCCCGTCGCGTCACTGGCGCTTGCACGCAGCATCAGCATGACATCGCCAACGCCATCAAGCGCGCCCGCGAGATGGCTCTCCTGCCGTACACCGTCCCCGTGGTTTCCTCTCGTGGCAACCGCGACCGCGGCTAAGAAGGGAGACGCATCATGAAGGTTATTCTTCTCGATGAGATCAAGGGCAAGGGCGGCGAGGGTGACGTCGTAGAGGTCGCTCAGGGTTACGCTGAGAACTTCCTGTTCCCCAAGAAGCTCGCTGTTGCCGCCACCAAGGGCAACCTCAAGCAGCTTGACGAGCGTCGCAACAACATCGCCAAGCGCGAGGCCGTCCGTCTGGCTACCGCCAACGAGACCAAGGCTGCCCTCGAGGGCAAGACGGTCACCGTTGACGTCAAGGTCGGCGACGAGGGCATCCTCTTTGGCTCCGTTACCGCCGCTATGATCGCTGACGCCATCAAGGCTCAGCTCGGTATGGATATCGACCGCAAGCGCGTCGAGCTCGGTAAGCCCATCAAGGTTGCCGGTGCCCACACCGTTGCCATCTCGCTGTACCGCGAGATCAAGGCCGAGGTTGTCGTTCTCGTCGGCGTTACCGCCGAGGAGCTCGCTGCCGAGGCTGAGGTCGAGGAGGCCGCTGAGGTCGCCGAGGCCGAGACCGCCGAGGTCGAGACTGAGGCTGCTGCCGAGTAGCATTTGCTGCAACGCAACAATCTTGTTCTAAGAAGGGCGCTCTGGGAAACCGGGGCGCCCTTTTTGTTTTTTGCGCTGAGTGAGTGTCATGGTGAACGTTGCGTCGAAGTCCTATATACGGGACCGTTCATCCGTTTCGTTCGGTGATGATTGGCGGCGCGTGGCCCGTTTTGGGACCGTGGCTGATACTATGGATGCTCGCAAGCGATATGAATGAGGATGCTCATGGCATACGACGATAGGGAGACGGGGCTGACGGTTGAGGACCGCGGCTCCAAGTTGGGTCTCCCTCAAAACCAAGATGCAGAGGCCAACGTACTGGCCGCTATGCTGCTATCGCCCGAGGTGGTCGAGGAGGCCCAGGTCGAGCTGCAGCCCGATGACTTCTACCGGCCCATTCATAAGACCATCTACACCGCGATGGTCGATATGTACAACAGCCGCATTCCCATCGACTCCATCTCGCTGATCGATTACCTGCGAAGCATCAACAAGCTCGATGCCGTGGGCGGCGAGGCCTACATTTTGGAGTTGATGGGTCAGACTCTGTCGCTCGTGAACTGGCAGCACCATGCCGCCATCGTCCGTCGCGATTCGATGCTGCGTGAGCTGATCGGCGCCACCAACGAGATCAACGCGCTGGCCTATAACGCCCCCACCGACACCAAGGAGGTCGTGGAGCTGGCCGAGAGCAAGCTGCTCAAGGTCACGGCGCGCGAGGTTAAGTCGAGCTACAAGACGTTGACCGAGTTTATGGTCGAGGCCTATAACGAGGCCGAGGAAGTATGCCAGGCCGGCGGCCAGGCTGCGGGCGTGCCCACGGGTTTCCCGTCGCTCGACCGCATGCTCATGGGTTTCCGCGAGGGTCAGCTCATCATTATCGGCGCTCGCCCTGCTGTGGGTAAGACGTCGTTCGCCCTGAATCTGGCGCTCAACGCTGCCGCTGCCGGTTATACCGTCGGCTTCTTCTCGCTGGAGATGTCGGGTAAGGAAATTGCCCAGCGTCTGATTTGCGCCTATGCGATGATCTCGATCAGTGACTTCCGCATGGGCCGCATTAGCCCCGAGCAGTGGGCCAATATCAACGAGGCCACGCAGACCTTGTCTAAGCTCGACATTCTGATTGACGATACGCCCGGCACCACAGTGACTGAGATCCGCGCAAAGAGCCGCCGCATGCTCCACAACAAGGAGAAGGCCATCATCATCCTGGACTACCTGCAGCTGGTGAGTCCTCCGCCGGGACGTCGTTCCGAGAGCCGCACCGTCGAGGTCTCCGAGATGTCGCGAGGTCTGAAGATTATGGCCAAGGAGCTCAAGATTCCGCTGATCGCGCTGTCGCAGCTGTCGCGTCAGGTTGAATCCCGTACCGGCAAGCGCCCGCAGCTGTCCGACCTGCGTGAATCGGGCTCCATCGAGCAGGACGCCGATATCGTTATGTTCTTGGACCGATCCGCCGACGAGGCCGAGGCCTCGCGTGACGATCGACCCGACGAGGGCGTTACGCGTATCGTCGTGGCCAAGAACCGTTCGGGCCCGATCGGTGACGTCGACCTGATGTTCCTGCCGGCATCCACCAAGTTCTATGAGCTTGATGGGGCGCATACCGAGGAGTAGGACAGGCGCCCGTTGCACGGGTATACTGGGAATGTTTTGTGCTTCTGCGTGCCGGCGTGGCACGTAGACAGTCCATGAATGTAAGGAGTAAACATGCCGTCAACCGTTTTGGTCGGTGCCCAGTGGGGCGATGAGGGCAAGGGTAAGATTTGCGACCTGGTCGCCGGCGACTTTGATGCCGTCGTGCGCTATTCGGGTGGTAATAACGCCGGCCACACCATCGTCGTCAACGGCAAGAAGTACGGCCTGCACCAGGTGCCCTCCGGCATCATGTATTCCGACCATGTGTCGGTGATCGGTAACGGCTGCGTCGTCAACCCCAAGGTTGTCCTTGAAGAGATTGACATGTTCGAGGCCGACGGCATCACCACCAAGAACCTCAAGATCAGTGGCAACGCGCACATCATCATGCCGTACCACATCGATCTGGATGGTGCTTTTGAGCAGAAGCTCGGCAAGAAGAACATCGGTACCACCAAGCGCGGCATCGGTCCGTGCTACCAGGACAAGATGGCCCGCATCGGCCTGCGCATGCAGGACATGCTGGACGAGGCGCTGTTCCGCGACAAGCTGGAGACCGCTCTTGCCCGCGTGAATCCCGAGCTCGAGCTCATCTACCACCTGCCCACCTACACCGTGGACCAGATCTGCGACGAGTACCTGCCCATGGCCGAGCGCCTGCGCCCCTACATCACCGAGACGAGCCTGCTGCTCAACAACATGATCGATGAGGGCAAGGACCTGCTGTTTGAGGGCGCCCAGGCCACACTGCTCGATATCGATCACGGCACCTATCCGTACGTGACATCTTCTAACTGCACCGCCGGTGGCGCCATCACCGGCTCCGGCGTCGGTATGAAGAATGTCGACCGCGTGCTGGGCGTCATGAAGGCCTATATCACCCGCGTCGGTTCGGGCCCCATGCCCACCGAGCTTTCCTATGAGTCCGAGGCCGGCCACACGCTGACCGAGGAAGGCTATGAGTACGGCGTGACCACCGGTCGCCGTCGTCGTTGTGGCTGGTTCGACGGCCCTATTGCCAACTATGCATCGCGCGTCAACGGTCTCACCGATATCGCCCTGACCAAGCTCGACGTGCTTTCGGCCTTCGACACCATCAAGGTGTGCGTGGCCTACGACGTCGACGGCGAGCGTTACACGAGCGTGCCCGAGCATCAAGTGCGCTTTGAGCAGGCCAAGCCCATCTACGAGGAGCTCCCTGGCTGGAAGTGCGATATCACCGGTTGCCGCAGCTTTGACGAGCTGCCGCAGGAGGCTCAGGACTACGTGGCGTTTATCGAAGATCTGGCACACACCCGCGTGACGTTCATTGGCGTCGGCGCCGATCGCGAACAGATCATCAACCGATTCTGGAAGTAATCGGCACTATTCGGTTATTGCGATATACCCCTTTGCAGCCCAAGCGGGCGGCCGAGGGGTATATTTGCTTGCAAAGGGCTCGCGCGGAGCGAGCCATTCATCCATAGAGGAGGCACCCTTGAAGGCGGACACTCAAACCATCGACATCCTGTTGTTGGGCAGCGGCGGCCGCGAGCACGCTTTGGCAGCTAAGCTCGCAGCATCACCGCGCGCCGGCAAGCTCTACATTGCGCCGGGCAACGGCGGCACCGCGAGCTGCGGCGAGAACGTGGTTCTCGACGATTGCGATCCTGCGGCCGTGGCGGCGTTTGCCCAGAGCCATGGATGCGGACTCGTGGTGATTGGCCCCGAGGCTCCGCTCGTGGCGGGCGTGGCCGACGCCGTGCGCGCGGCGGGTATTCCCTGCTTTGGTCCGGGTGCCGAGGGTGCCCAGATGGAGGGCTCCAAGCTATTCTCCAAGCAGCTCATGGAGCGTGCCGGCATTCCGACGGCCGCCTATGGCTCGTTTACTGACGAGGCTTCGGCTCTCGCCTATGTGCGTGAGCAGGGTGCCCCGCTGGTCGTGAAGGCTGACGGCCTGGCCGCAGGCAAGGGCGTTATCGTGGCGACTGAACTCGAGCAGGCCGAGGAGGCCGTGCGCGAGTGCTTTGGCGGCACCTTTGGCGATGCCGGCAACACCGTGGTTATCGAGGAGATGCTTGTTGGTCCCGAGTGCTCGCTGCTGGCCTTTACCGACGGCAAGACCGTGCGCCCCATGGCCACCTCGCAGGACCACAAGCGCGCGCTCGAGGGTGACAAAGGCCCCAACACCGGCGGCATGGGCGTTTACAGCCCGGTGCCCATCGTGACCGACGAGGAGCACGCCACCATGGTGGCGGTCATGGAGCAGACCGTGGCCGAGCTTGCTGCCGAGGGCATCGACTACCGCGGCTGCCTGTACGGTGGCTTTATGCTCACCCCCGCCGGCCCCAAGGTGCTGGAGTTCAATGCCCGCTTTGGCGACCCCGAGACGCAGGTCGTGCTGCCGCGCCTCAAGAACGACCTGGTCGAGGTTATGCTCGCCTGTGCCAACTGCGAGCTTGATCAGATTGAGCTCGACTGGCGCGACGAGTGGGCCGTGGCTGTTGTCCTGACGAGCGCGGGCTACCCCGGCAGCTATGAGAAGGGCAAAGTCATCACCGGCATCGCCGACGCCGAGGCCATGGAGAACGTGACCGTGTACCATGCCGGCACCGCCGTGGTGGACGGTCAGCTCGTGACCAACGGCGGCCGCGTGCTTGCCGTGACCGCGCTGGGCGACACGTTCGAGAACGCTCGCAACCTTGCCTACGAGGCCTGCGAGAAGATTGATTTTGAGGGCAAGACTCTGCGTCATGACATCGGCCTGCGCGCGCTGCGCGGCCGCGACGCCTGGGATGCCTAAAGTCCGAGAGGAATGAGACGGATGGACGAGAAGAACGAAGAGCTCGTGGACGCGCAGATCGTCGAAGAAGATAGCCGCGCGTACGGACACGCCGAGGGCGAGCCGGGTGGCGAGGTTGTCGACGAGCCGATGCTGGTGCTGGGCGATGACGACCCGCACGATGCCGAGCTGCACGAGAAGATTCTTTCGGAGGAGTGCGCCTGGAAGGGCAAGATCCTCGACGTCCACCGTCTTGAGGTTGAGCTGCCCAACGGCCACCGTAGCGCCCGCGACATCATTCGCCATCCGGGCGCGGCGGCCGTTGTGGCGCTGACCGAGAGCGGCAAGATTGTGCTGGTGCGTCAGTACCGCACCGCCATCGACCGCGTGACGGTCGAGATTCCCGCCGGCAAGCTCGATCCAGGCGAGGACCCGCTCGATTGCGCCAAGCGCGAGCTGCACGAGGAGACGGGCTTTAGGGCCGGCCGCATTCGTTTTTTGACGTCGATTGTCACGACCTGCGGCTTCTGCGACGAGATCATTCATATCTACCTGGCCACCAAGCTCGAGTTTGATGCGCCCAACCCCGATGATGACGAGTTCGTCAACGTGGACCTCGTGCCGCTGCACGAGCTGATCGATGCCGTGCTCGATGGCAAGATCGAAGATGCCAAGACCGTCGTAGGCGCCTTGGCCTGCGATAGCATCGCGCATCGCCTTGGGGGCGCGGAGCTTTAACGAGTGAGGATAGCCCTGGGACAAATACTACTGATTGTTTTGTCCCAGGGCCTTACGTTGCTGATATTTCTTTGAGGGACACATGCTGAAGCGTTTTTTGTCGTATTACAAGCCCCAGATGGGGCTTTTTGTTGCCGATACTGTTTGCGCCCTGGTGCTTGCCGCCATTGACCTGGCGTTTCCCATTATCCTGCGCAATCTGACCGGTGGGCTGTTTACCCAGGCCCAGGCGGCCATCATGCAGGCGCTTGGTATGATCGCGGTTGGCCTGGTACTGATGTATGCCATCCGTTGTGCCTGTCGCTACTTTGTGAGTTACTGGGGCCACGTGATGGGCGCGCGCATGGAGTCCAAGATGCGCGATGACCTGTTCGATCAGTACGAGCGCTTTAGCTTTGCGTACTTCGATCGCAACAGCTCGGGTGACATGATGAGCCGCGTGGTCAACGACCTGTTCGATATCTGCGAGGCGGCACACCACGTGCCCGAGTGGATTATCATCTGCGGCATCGAGATCGTCGGCTCGTTTGTGATCCTCTTTGCTATTGCCCCGGCGCTGGCTCTTGCCATGGCCGTGGTGACGGCGGCGTTTGCGGTCATCATGTTTTGGCAGAACATGCGCATGCGCGAGGTCTTTAGCGACAACCGCAAAAAGATCAGCGGTATTAATGCTCAGCTGCAGGATTCGCTGGCAGGCATGCGCGTGGTCAAGAGTTTTGCGAACGAGGAAGCTGAGCGTTCCAAGTTCCGTGCCTCTAACGACCGCTATCTTTCGTCCAAGGAGAATATGTATCACGCCATGGGCGTCTACACTGCGACGTATGGCCTGCTCTCGGGCGTGTTGTACGTGATCGTGGTGCTGCTGGGTGGTTGGCTGGTGGCGCAAGGCCAACTGCAGGCGGTCGATATGGCAACCTTCGCGCTCTACATTTCGCTGTTCTGCACCCCGCTCGAGACGCTTGTGAACTCGGCTGAGACGTATCAGAAGGCCATTGCCGGCTTTAAGCGCATGGACGAGGTGCTTTCGACCGCCCCGGATATCCAGGACAAGCCGGATGCCGCGGACCTGCAGGTGACGGCGGGCGCGGTTGAATATCGCGACGTGTGCTTTAGCTACGAGGATGTTGAGTTGGGTGGCGGCGAAGAGGCTCGTCCCGTGATTGACCATATGGATCTGTCCATCAAGCCCGGCCAGACCATTGCCCTGGTCGGCCCCTCGGGCGGTGGCAAGTCCACAACGTGTTCGCTGCTGCCGCGCTTTTATGACGTAGCTGCTGGATCCGTCAGCATCGACGGCCAAGACGTGCGCGACGTGACGCAACAGAGCCTGCGCCGCGCTATTGGCCTGGTGCAGCAGGACGTTTACCTGTTTGACGGTACGATTGGCGAGAATATCGCCTACGGCAAGCCGGGCGCCACGGCAGAAGAGGTCGCCGAGGCCGCCCGCCGCGCCAATATCGATACCTTCATTGAATCGCTGCCGCAGGGCTATGACACCGTGGTGGGCGAGCGCGGCAGCCGTCTTTCGGGCGGTCAAAAGCAGCGCGTCGCCATTGCGCGAGTGTTCCTCAAGAATCCCAAGATTCTTATTTTGGATGAGGCGACGAGTGCTCTGGATAACGAGAGCGAGGAGGCGGTGCAGGAGTCGCTCGAGCGCTTGGCGCGCGGGCGCACCACGATTATCATTGCCCACCGCCTCTCGACCATTAAGCATGCCGACGAGATTGCGACCGTCGAGCATGGTCGCGTTGTGGAACGTGGCACGCACGAGGAGCTTCTCGCCCGTGGCGGCACCTATGCCCGTTACTATCGAATGCAGTTCGAAGGTGCGCGTGCGCACGAGCTCGACTGATTGATATGACAGGAAGTTTATGGCTGATAAGAACCCTTTGACTCCGGAAGAAGTGACGGAGTTATTCTCCGAAATCGACGCATCCGGTGTCTTGGATCCGACGCTTGCCAAAAAGCGCACCGAGCGCATGCGCGAAAAAGAGGCTGCGGCCAAGCGCGGTGACAAGACTGCGCTGGCACGCCTGCGCAGCGAGGACCGCGCGAGCCAGGCAAAACATATCGACCCGCTGTCCGAGGATGACCCTTCGGGTTCGCGGGTGAGCCATACCATTACGAAGACTGCCATGGCCGTAGTTATCGGCATTCTGGTGTTGATCGTGGGAATGCAGATTGGCTACGGCGTGATGCGCCGCCTGAACACTGCCAACCTGTCCGAGAGCGTTTCGGTGGATACCGTTTCCACGGCACTGAAGGGCGGCCTTGAGTGGGGCAACGGCTTTACGCAGTTCCCGCTCGACTTTACCGTCGATGAAGCCGATGAACGTACGGGCACGGTCGAGGTAACGGTGTTGGACACGTCGTCTGCCAACGAGCTCGAGCTGCTGTCCAACGGGCAGATTCAGGCTGCGGCACTTGCGACCAATGCGTTGCTCAACGATAAGATCGACCGCGTGGTGTATAACGTGCACGCCTATATCGACGAAGACAGCAAGATCCAGCACGACTCTTTCTTTGGCATGTTTCCCGCACGGGGCCATCAGAGTGCCATTCTGACGTTTGTGTGGACCAAGAGCTCGTCAAATGCCACGAGCATCGACTGGAAGATGCGTATCGTGAGCATGGACGACACGATTGCCGAGCGCATCCAAAAGCAGGTGAACTCGGTGTCGTCGCTGATTGAGGACCCGGCGGTAAGCCAGACCAAGATTGACGAGGAAAAGGCCGAACGTGACCTGGAGCATCGTCTGCATGGCCGCGAGATTTTCCGCGGCGGCAAGCCCGATCGCACACCGTCCGATCTGCTGGAGCAGGATAAATAAAACGAATCATCCCGCGTGAGTCACAAGCCCACGCGGGATGATTTTTAATCCCCGTCCCAGAAAAAACATTATGCATGGGAAGTCATAATTATCATTTTGTAAACAATTCTATGTAATTAATGCCATAGGCGATGCTTACGGTTAGAATACCGCGAGGCCTAACTACCAACCTTTAAGCCGGTCCTGTGAGACCGGGAAGGAGAATTATGGCGAACAACCATATTGCGGGCGCTGCCGCCCGCACCATCGCGCCCAGCGAGTTGTGCCAGCGTATGCTGGCAAAAACCAGCAAGGGCACCTGCGGTCCCTGCATCCTGTGTCTTGAGGATGGGACCATTTTTTATGGCCGTGCATGTGGTGCCGAGGGTACCGCAACCGGCGAAGTCTGCTTCAACACCTCGCTCGAGGGCTATTTTGAGGTTATGACCGATCCGAGCTATGCCGGCCAAATCGTAACCATGACCTATCCGCAGATCGGCAACTACGGCATCGACGAGACCGACGTCCAGTCGGCCTTCCCCGGCGATACCGCTCGCCCCGCGAGCGCTCCCGCCATGCGCGGCATGATCGTCCGCGACATGTGCGCCACGCCTTCCAACTGGCGCTCGGCCGTCAGCGTGCCGGAGTATCTGCGTGCCCACGGCATCGTCGCCATCGAGGGCGTCGACACCCGAGCCCTGGTGCGCCGCCTGCGCGACAACGGTTCCAAGATGGGCATTATCTCGACCGAGATCTTTGACGTCGACGAGCTTGCCGAGCGTCTGGCCGCAGCGCCGACGCTGGTGGGCGAGAATCTGGTCAAGACCGTGAGCTGCCCCGAGCCCCACGCTTTTTCCGCGGGCGACCTGCCCGCTACGCATGACTTTGCGCTTGCCCCTGCCGCTCCTTCCCGCCACAACGTGGTCGCCTACGACTGCGGCGTCAAGCGCGGCATTCTGGAGGGCCTCGTCCGCGCCGGCTGCGACCTTACTGTCGTGCCGTGGGATACGCCCGCGAGTGAGGTACTCGACATGAATCCCGACGGTGTCTTTTTATCCAACGGCCCCGGCGACCCCGATGCCGTGGTGGAGACCTACGAGCAGGTGCAGCAGCTGATCGGCAAGGTGCCGGTCTTTGGTATTTGCCTGGGTCACCAGATGATCAGTCTGGCCTGTGGCGCCCAGATGGAAAAACTCAAGTTCGGTCACCGTGGCGGCAACCAGCCGGTTATGAACCTGGTGAGCGGCCGCGTGGAGATCACCGCGCAAAACCACGGCTTTGGCCTGCTGTTCCCCAGCCTGGGCAAGCTTGTCCCCGAGCTTTCCGGCGGCGAAACCGAGCACGCGGCCGATGGCGATCTGCGCGTCTGGGTGCGTCGAGGCATTGCGCCGGTCGTGATGAACGAGCGCTTCGGCCGCATTCGCCTGACGCACGTAAACCTCAATGACGGCACAGCCGAGGGCATCCAGCTGCTCGATGCGCCGTGCTTCTCGGTCCAGTACCACCCCGAGGCCTCGCCCGGCCCCACCGATGCCCACTATCTCTTTACCGCCTTTACGCGACTCATGGACGGCGATCAGAACTATCTGGACATCGACACCGCGAAGGACCGTCTTGCCGGCTGGAATTTCGCCGAGACCGCCGCGACCGAGACCGAGGAGAACTAACATGCCGAAACGTACTGACATCAAGCGTATCCTCGTCATTGGTTCGGGCCCTATTGTCATTGGCCAGGCCTGCGAGTTTGACTACTCCGGCGCCCAGGCCTGCAAGGTGCTCAAGGAGGATGGCTTTGAAGTCATCCTGGTCAACTCCAACCCGGCGACCATCATGACCGACCCGGGCTTGGCCGACCGCACCTATGTTGAGCCCATCACCGCCGAGTTTATCGAGCGTGTGATTAAGAAGGAGCGTCCGGACGCGCTGCTGCCCACGCTGGGCGGCCAGACCGGTCTGAACGCCGCCGTCGAGCTGGCAAAGGACGGCACGCTCGACAAGTACGGCGTCGAGATGATCGGTTGCGACCTGGCCGCCATCGAGCGCGGCGAGGACCGCAAGCTCTTTAACGAGGCCATGGCCGAGATCGGCCTGGAGGTCGCGCGCTCGGGCTACGCCTATAGCGTCGCCGACGCCGAGGCCATCGCCGAGCGCGTGGGCTATCCCTGCGTGCTGCGTCCGAGCTTTACCCTCGGTGGCGCCGGCGGCGGTATCGCTCACACCCACGAGGAGCTCGTCTCCATCGTGAGCCAGGGCCTGGAGCTCTCGCCCGCTCACGAGGTGCTGGTCGAGGAGTCCATCGAGGGCTGGAAAGAGTATGAGATGGAGGTCATGCGTGACCACGCCGGCAACGGCATCATCGTGTGCTCCATCGAGAATCTCGACCCCATGGGCGTGCACACCGGCGACTCCATCACGGTGGCGCCGGCGCAGACGCTCTCCGACCTTGAGTATCAGCGCATGCGCGTGGCCTCGCTCGCCATCCTGGAGAAGATCGGCGTCGAGACCGGTGGCTCCAACGTGCAGTTTGCCGTGAACCCCCAGACCGGCCGCCTGATTGTCATCGAGATGAACCCGCGCGTGAGCCGCTCGTCCGCACTGGCCTCCAAGGCCACGGGCTTCCCCATCGCCAAGGCCGCCGCGCGCCTGGCTGTGGGCTACACGCTCGACGAGATCGTCAACGACATTACCAAGGCAACGCCTGCCTGCTTTGAGCCCACGATTGACTACTGCGTGGTCAAGGTGCCGCGCTTTGCCTTCGAGAAGTTCAAGGGTACCGACCCCACGCTCACCACGCGCATGAAGGCCGTGGGCGAGATTATGGCGATCGGCCGCACCTTTGAGGAGGCCTTCGGCAAGGCCATGCGCTCACTGGAGGACGGTCACCAGGGCATCTGCGCCGGTGGCAAGGAAGGTGCCGACAAGCTGAGCGACGACGAGCTCGCCCAGGCCGTGGGCACCTCGACCGAGCACCGCATCTTCTTTGTGGTCGAGGCCCTGCGCCGTGGCTGGGATGTCGCGCGCATCCATGCCATCTGCGGTATCGATCCGTGGTATCTCAACCGCATCAACGATATGGTGCAGGTTCAGGAGAGCATCCGCGGCCTGCGCGTGGAGGACATCGACGCCGACGCGATGCGCCTGCTCAAGCAGTATGGCACGAGCGACGCCGAGATCGCCACGCTGACCGGCTCGGACGAGCGCTTTGTGCGCGCTTACCGTAAGGGTCTGGGCGTGGTCCCCAGCATGAAGACGGTCGATACCTGCGCTGCGGAGTTCTCGAGCGCCACGGAGTACCACTACAAGACGTACGAGAACATCTACCGCACGAGTCCGGATGCCAAGAAGTGCGTGGCTCCCGACGAGACCACGCCGGCGGACAAGCCCAAGGCGATGATCCTGGGCGCCGGACCCAACCGTATCGGCCAGGGTATCGAGTTCGATTACTGCTGCGTGCACGCGAGCTACGCGCTGGCGGCCCGCGGCTTCGAGACCATCATGGTCAACTGCAACCCCGAGACCGTCTCGACCGACTACGACACCTCGGACCGCTTGTACTTTGAGCCGCTCACCTACGAGGACGTCATGGATGTCATCGATGTTGAGCGTCCCGACGGCGTCGTGGTGACGCTCGGTGGCCAGACCCCGCTTAAGCTGGCGCGCATGCTCGAGGAGAGCGGCGTGAACATTATGGGCACCAAGCCCGATGCCATCGACTTTGCCGAGAACCGCGAGCGCTTCGCCGCTCTGCTCGACAAGCTGGGCATCATGTACCCGCCGGCGGGCCAGGCCACCTCGTTTGAGGAGGCCGAGGCCGTGGCCGCGCACATCGGCTACCCGCTGCTGGTGCGTCCGAGCTACGTGCTGGGCGGCCGCGGCATGATGATCGCCTACGATGCCGAGCATCTGCGCGATTACATGGCAGAGGCTGCGCGCATCAGCCCCGACTACCCGGTGTATCTGGACCGCTTCCTGGAGGGCGCAATCGAGTCCGATGTCGACGCCCTGTGCGATGGCGAAGAGGTATACATCGGCGGCATCCTGGAGCATATCGAGGAGGCCGGTATTCACTCCGGCGACTCTGCGACCTGCATTCCGCCGTTCAGCTTTAGCGGGAGCCTGCAGGCAAAGCTCCGCGAGACCACGCGCCGCATCGCGATGGCGCTGGGCGTACGCGGCCTGGTCAATGTGCAGTATGCCATCAAGGGCGAGACCGTCTACGTGATTGAGGCAAACCCGCGCGCGAGCCGCACTGTGCCGTTTATCTCCAAGGCCACCGGCGTGCCGCTGGCCAAGTGCGCGGCGCGCATCATGGCGGGCGATTCTATCGCGAGCCTGGGCCTGTCGAGCGACGAGCGTCAGCTGGACTGGTTCTGCATGAAGGAAGCCGTTATGCCCTGGGGCCGTTTCCCCGGTGCCGACGTTATCCTAGGGCCCGAGATGAAGTCGACGGGCGAGGTCATGGGTATCGCCAAGAGCTATCCCGAGGCATACGCCAAGACGCAGCTGGCGATTGACTACAAGCTGCCCGATCCGAGCGCCGGCAAGGTGTTCATCAGTGTGTGCGACCGCGACAAGCGCCATATCCTTTCGGTCGCCCGCATCCTGCGCTACCTGGGCTTTGATATCTGCTCCACCGAAGGTACGGCGCGCGTTCTGCGTGGCGGCAACGTGACCTGCGAGGTCGTGGAGAAGATCAGCGGCCCGCACGACGGCGAGCGCCCCAACATCGGCGACCTCATCGCCGATGGCAAGATTGCGGTAATCATCAACACGCCGTACGGTCCGGGTTCGCGCGGCGACGGCTATCTGTTGCGTACCGAGGCGGTGCGCCGCGGCGTAACCTGCGTGACGGCGATGTCTGCGGCCAACACGTACGTGAGTGCCATCGAGGCGGTGCGCGAGGACCAGCAGGGTCACGGCAGCGCCAACGACATGGGCATGGACGTCATCGCCCTGCAGGACCTGCCGCAGCACACGGTGTAGATTGAGCTGTCCGGCCGGGGCGGAGGGGGCTGAGTTTCCCCCTTCGCTCCGGCTGCAAGCAGAGTCGCTCAGCGGGAAACTCAGCCCCCTCCGCCCCGGCCTACGGTGACTCGGCTGCACCGTGTGCTGCCGAAGGGGCTTTGCGCGATGACTAGGGCTGAAAAAGAAAGTGAGCGTGGGCGCCGTCGTTCGTTTGAACGACGGCGCCCACGTTTTGGATTTATTGGGCTGTGGCGGTGAAGGTTGTTTTGTCGGCGGCGATGTGCACGTGCAGCTTTGCCTGACCGTCGCAGCTGATGAGCACGCCTACCTCGAACGGGGTTCCCGTCTTGTCGTAGGTCGAACGCACGATGCGCATCGCCGCCTTACCGGTGTTCTGTCCCAAAAGGCGCGCCTCATGCTTGTCGAGGTTGACCGTCTCGTAGACGGCATCGACGCTTGCGGGCAGGATGCCGGTCTTTTCCGCGATATAGGCGTAGAGCGAGCCATCCACGTCTTTGCGTGTGAGCTCGGGGCAAAGTGACACGGGGATATAGACGTAGTTGAGCTCCATGGGTTTGTCGTTGGCGAGACGCAGGCGGCGAATCTCCCAGACGGGTGTCCCTTCGGGCACTTTGAGCCCGGAGGCGATGCCGCGGACGGCCGGTATGCTTGAAAAGGCGAGAATCTGCGAGCTCGGAACCCGTCCCGCTTCCTGCATCCGCGCGCTGAAATTCAGGGCCAGGTCGATGCCGGGTGCTGAGGTTTGGGGTTTGATGAACGTGCCCTGCCCACGTTTGCGCACCACGCGCCCCTCGATGACGAGATCTTGGAAGCAACGGCGCACGGTCGCGCGCGATAACTCTAGCCGCTCACAGATTTCGAGCTCGCGTGGCAGCGGCGTCTTGGTGTCGAACGCCTGGCTGGCGATAAGTAGGGCGATTCGATGTTTAAGTTGGACATAGAGCGGCGTATCACCGCTGCGGTCGAAGGGTTCGGAGGCGAGAAACGAGATCATATCCATGGGGTACCTCCATGTCGTGGGCGTACGTGACATGGTCTGACACTGCGGGGCAAACCGGAGATGCCAGGCCCGATTCTTGCTGGTATGTATGGTGCATAAGGAACATAAAACATTTATCAGGCAATCTACCTGCTATTTTAAAAATAATTAGAAGAAAAAATAATTTAGGCACAAAAATAGTTGCTACCGTTAACCGATGAATAGTTGCCGTTCGCAACTATTTTCTTGTGCCGAACATGCCCCGGCGCAACAATAATCTCAGCAAAAAGCAAAGCCGTGCGACACACGGCAGGTCGAGAGGAGACCGCATGCGGTATCTGGTAATGGTCAGTCACGGAACGCTCGCTCCCGGACTGCACAGTGTCCTCAAGATGCTCGGCAATGACGCCCCGAACATCTTGTCGACGAGTCTCGTGGACGGCATGGGCGCTGACGAGTATGTCGAGAACGTCAAGGCGATGCTCGCTCCCGTTACCGCCGATGACGAGGTTGTCCTGCTTGGTGACATCCTGGGCGGATCGCCGCTCACCAATGCGATGAACACGCTGGCCGAGAAGGGCCTGCTCGCCCACACCATTGCCTTCGGCGGTATGAATCTGCCCATGGCTATGACCGCCATGATGGGGCTTGCCACCATGGACCTGGATTCCCTCAAGCAGATGATGCTGCAGGAGGGCAAGAACGGTATGTCCGAGCTCGTTGTCCCGACCGATGACGCCGACGACGAGGACGACGACATCTAGGCAGCGCATCCGCCCAAATTTTCGTGATGGAGCGGGGGTTAAGAGGAAAGACCCCCGGTGATAAAGAAAGGGAGAACGCATGATTTCGTTCATCCGTATTGATGACCGTATGATCCATGGACAGACCGTTACCCGTTGGGCCCTCGAGTATCCCTGCGACGGTCTTATCGCCGTCAACGACGCTGCAGCGTCCAACCCCGTGCTCAAGGAGGCCTACAAGAGTGCCTCGGGCAAGAAGACGTTCGTGTGGACCAAGGAGCACTTCAAGGAGGTCTCCGAGAAGGTTCTCAAGTCCGACACCAAGTACTTCCTGATCACCAAGAACCCGCTCGACATGAAGGAACTTCTCGTCGATTTTGGCTTTAAGCCCGGCATGGACCGCATCATCGTCGGTCCCTGCAACGATCGTCCCGGCACCACCAAGCTTGGCAACAACCAGTCGATCACGCAGGAAGAGGCCCAGGCGCTCGAGGATCTCACCAACGCCGGTTACACGGTCGAGTTCGCCCTTATCAAGGAGAAGTCCATCGGTGAGTGGCCCAAGTTCCGCGGTCAGTTTGGCTTCTAGTTAGGTGCCAGCCGCATTTTGGTATCTACAGCCCTTGGTGAAAGGGGCTGAGGAATAAAGAAAGGGGAAAGCATGGCAATCAATGCATTCCAAGCCGCGCTGTTCGGCCTGTTCGCCTGCCTGGCATCACTGCCTGGCATGGGCGGCACGACGATCGGCAACTACACTCTGGGTCGTCCTCTGGTCGCCGGCCTCATCGTCGGCATCATCATGGGCGATATGCAGACGGGTATCCTCGTCGGCGCTGCCATCCAGGTTGTCTACATCGCTCTCGTGACCCCCGGCGGAACCGTCTCCGCCGACGTCCGCGCCGTGTCCTATATCGGCATCCCGCTGGCGATCCTCGCCATCAAGAACTCGGGCATCGATCCCGCCTCCGCTGAGGCTGCCGGCATGGCCGCATCCCTCGGTGCCGCCGTCGGCACGCTCGGCACTGTGCTCTTCTATGGCACCGCCACCATCAACCTGGTGTGGCAGGGCATGGGCTGGAAGTGGCTCGAGAAGGGCGATCTCCACAAGCTCTACCTGGTCAACAACGTTCTGCCTTGGATCGGTCACATCGTCTGCTCGTTCCTCCCGACGTTCATCATCACCATGGGCGGCACCGCCATGGTCGACCTCATGAAGACCTACATGCCCATGGACGGCATCGCGATGAAGACGCTGTTTACCGTCGGCTCGCTGCTGCCTACCGTCGGTATCGCCATCCTGCTCAAGCAGGTCATCTCTAAGCCCACGGACTTCCTGACGTTCTTCTTCGGCTTCACCCTGTCCGCTGTTATGGGCTGCAACCTGATCGCCGCTGCCGGCATCGGCTGCTTCTTCGCCCTGATCAACTATGAGATCGCTTCGCTCAAGATCGACCTCGCAAACGCTCCCAAGGCAGCTATCGCCTCGGGCTCAGATGGTGAGGAAGAGGAGGACATCTAATGGCAGAGAAGAAAAAGCTCTCTAAGAAAACGCTTGCCAAGTCGTTCCGTAACTGGTCCTATGGCAACCTGACCTGCTTCTCGCAGGAGCACATGCAGACCTTCGGTTACCTGTGCGCCATGCTTCCGATTGTCGAGGAGCTCTACGACACGCCCGAGGAGCAGAAGCAGGCCCTCCAGACCTACTCAGCGTTCTTCAACACCGAGCCGCAGATCGGCACCATGATTGTCGGCGTCACCGCCGGCCTCGAGGAGGCTCGCGCAAACGGCGAGGCCATCGACGACGACGCCATCAACGGCATCCGCGCCGGCCTCATGGGCCCGCTCGCCGGCCTTGGCGACTCGCTGATCGTCGGTACCCTGATCCCGATCCTGCTCGGTATCGCCCTCGGTCTCTCGACCGGCGGCTCCCCGCTCGGCGCCATCTTCTATATTGTCGTGTGGAACCTGCTCATGTTCCTTGGCATGCGCTTTGCCTACAACCAGGGCTATGAGCTCGGCGGCAAGGCGGTCGAGGCCCTCGTCGGCCCCAAGGCCAAGGCTCTGCGTGATTCCATCGTGATGGTCGGTACCATGGTCATCGGTGCCGTGGGCGCCACCTGGGTCTCCATCACCTGCAGCCCCAATCTGGTGCTGCCCGGCGGCGGTAAGTTCCAGGACACGCTCGACGGAATCTATCCGCACCTGCTGCCCATGGTCTTCATCATCTTCTGCTGGTACATGATGACCAAGAAGAAGGTCAACCCCATCGTTATGATGCTGATCCTCGTTGTGATCGCATTTGTGGGCGTTCTCATTGGCTTCTTCGACCCGGCACTGAGCTACTAGTCATCATCCCCTGGCCCCCTGTAAGGCCGTGCGGCCTCAACCGCACGGCCTTCTGATTTTGCGCCGCCCTTCAAGGGCAATATGGCCAGCGACCTCCATCGCCTACACGACACCCGCTATATTGCTCTTGAAAGATGACGTATTCGAAAAACGATGTACTTGCACATGATGCACACTTTGCATGAGGAGGACCATATGCACGAGAAACATGGACACGACCTTTCGCGCGACGACTTGATCCGCGAGGCAAAGATGCAGACCGATGCTATTCAGCGGCTCAACGTTTGGCTGCGCCTGGGCTATTCGCTCGTGGCTATTGGCTTTTTGGTGGGGATGTGGGGTATGCAGGGCGGCCCCGGCTGGGGTGTCCCCGTGGGCATCGTGTGCCTGGTGGTGGGCACTCCGCTTTCGATCGTGCTTAAGGTCGGCACGACCAACGCCAAAAAGAATGTCGAGCGCATGCTCGAGGCCGCTGGTGTCGACGTTGAGGAGCTTATGCGACGCAAGAAGGACGAGCAATAGACTTCCGCGTTGGGGTATCATAAATAATTGTTGCGAATGTTAACTAATGTACGGCAAATGACGGTTTTATGGCCCTTCTAGAGTTGCAAAGGACAATATCCCCAGTGGATTACGATGACGTCGCTCGAAAACTGATTGTGTACTCACGTTCCCTTGCCAAGGGATCCTTGAGTGCTGCCGGCGGCGCCAGTGTGGGCGAGGCACCGGTTTTACAGTATCTATCGGGTATTGACGGTGATGTCATTCCCTCCGAGATTGCCAAGAAGCTGAAATTCTCCCGTGCGCGCATGTCGCATATCTTGGATTCACTCGAGAGCAAGGGTTACGTTCAGCGCAGGACCGATCCAAACGATCGTCGGCGTGTGCTGGTGAGCATCACCGAGGAAGGCCGTGATTTCGCGGCGAAAAAAAATGCCGAGAGTGTGGCATCGCTCTCGAAACAACTCTCAGCGCTCGGCGAGCACGATGCCCAGGAGCTCGTGCGCATTCTGAATAAAGCCTATAGCCTTACCTATGATGCCGACGATTACCTGGACAATCTATAAGGATAAAGACAGACATTTAGGTGCATCATGAAATGCATCCGGGCCAATTGTGCCCATCAGCCACCGTCAACATTTCATTCCAAACAAAATCAGCCAACGTACGTCATGGCAATCCCCGGTAGGTCGAGGGTGCCCCGCGGCGGTCTGGTGTTTTCATCTGAACGACTTTGCGAAGCAACCGGAGTGGAGATGAAAACACCAGACCGCCGCGGGGCACCCGCAGACCGCAGGGACGGGAGCAGCTATACTACTCTCAGTAGTTAAGGGTCGCGGATTCGCCGCGTCACCGCTCTCAACAGGAGGTCTTTGTTTATGGCAGATCAGAAGCCGGTTGTCGGGATCATCATGGGCTCCAAGTCCGATCTGGGCGTTATGGAAGGTTGCACCGCCGAGCTCGAGGCGCTAGGCGTGCCCTATGAGCTCGTGATTGCAAGCGCGCACCGCACGCCGGCGAAGGTCCATGAGTGGGCCTCGACTGCTGCCGATCGCGGCATCAAGGTGATTATCGCTGCTGCCGGCAAGGCTGCTCACCTGGGCGGTGTCGTGGCGGCCTTTACGCCACTGCCGGTCATCGGCGTGCCTATGAAGACGAGCGATCTGGGTGGTATGGACTCGCTGCTGTCGATGGTGCAGATGCCTTCGGGCGTGCCCGTTGCCTGTGTGGCCATCAACGGTGCCAAGAACGCTGCCATTTACGCCACGCAGATTCTGGGCGCATGCGACCCCGAGTACCGCAAGGTTATCGAGAAGATGAAGCAGGAGATGGCTGACGCCTAAGCGCTCTGCCAGTCCATTTGCAGCATAAGGAGAGCCATGTCCGACTATCAGGGAAAGCGTTTTTCGGCTTCTCGGATTCCCGATCCAGCCACGTCGGGAGCAGCCCGCGCGCCGCAACAGGGTCGGACATCCTCTCCTCAGCAGCCGCGCGCGCCACGCCCCGTGACGCCGGCGAAGCATCGCCGCCAGGATACACCTGCTGCATATCGCCCTTCGTCATACAGTACGGCCAAGAAGTCACCTCGCTCTTCGGCGCATACCGCGCCATCGAGCCATACCGAGCCACCGCGCAAAAAGCGCCGCTCCGTTATCCCCATCTTGCTCATCATCATTGGCATCGGCCTGATCGTTGCTGCGGCCGCCATCTTTATTAATGCCCAGATTGGCTACAAGCAGGCGAGCGAGTCGTATCAAAAGATCGAAAAACAATATGTGAGCGACAAGGACGCCAGCGGCGTGCCGATTATCGACTTCAATGCGCTCGCCCAGACAAATCCCGAGGTTGTGGGTTGGATTTACGCGCCCGGCACCAACATCAACTACCCCGTGGTACAGACCAACAACAACTCCAAGTACCTCAACACGCTGTTCGACGGCACCGCCAATGCCTCGGGAGCCATCTTCTTGGATAGCGACGACACCGCGCCGGGCATGGTGGATCAGCAGACCACGATTTACGGTCATCACATGAACGACGGTTCGATGTTCAACGTGATTTCGGGTACGACCGATCAGGCGACGTTCGACAGCATAGAATACGTGTACTACATTACGCGCGATGCGACGTATAAGTTGCGCCCACTGGCGACCAAGGTGGTCGAGGACACGTATGCCAAGGCGCGCACGCCCAACTTTGAGGGCGATGACGGACTGAAGAATTACCTGTCCGAGATGCTTGCCGGTGCCTCTGCCGTGGCGAGCGATGCCACCGATCGTGCCGCTTCGGCAACCAAGGTCGTAACGCTTGTGACCTGCCGCTCGCTGTCATTTAGCAATACGCGCGCCGTCATGGTGCTCACGCCGGTCGAGGAATAAGTTGTTCAAGAGTAGCTAAAAAGCCCCGTCCCAAATGAGCTACTCGACGACGGTAAAAGGGAGAAATGATGCTTGAAAGTGGCAAACCGATGCCTTCGATTGATGCTTGGCTGCGCGAGGCCAAGGCCGATTCGTCGGCATCTGCGTGCGGCATGTACCTGACGCATAACGGTGTGGTGCGTGCGACGCCTAAGTCCGAGGTGCGTGGGGTCGAGACAGATGGTGTGGCGCCTGGACATAAGGTGGGCGGCATGGTGTTTGGCTTCGATGCCGAAAAGGTGCAGGCCGCTATCGAGGCAACGCGCGCGATGCCGGGTATCGGCTATGTGCGCGTGTGGCTGGCGAGCGGCGAGCTTACCGTGGGCGACGATATCATGCTCGTGCTCATTGGCGGGGACATTCGCCCGCATGTGGTCGATGCGCTGCAGGCGCTCGTCGGTACCATCAAAAATGAATGTGTGAGCGAGGTCGAGCGCGAGGCGTAATGCCGGCAGCAGCACTCGCCAACAAAAAGCCCGCTGGCAGTTCAATCACCGATCGGGCCTTCGAGTTGAACGGCCAATATGTCGCACGCGTTCCACGCGCTACAGCATTCCGAAATCTCTCAAGCATCTTTCGAGGCCATCTTCGAACGTTCCCAGATGTACCCCCGCGTGCGCGAGCTTTTCCGAGGAAAGACGGAAGTCCCGTGGTCGATCGGCATAGGTCTCGGTGTCGGGAAGCACGAGCTCCTCGATACGGTGCTCGTCGCAACCGAGGCGGCTGGCCACGAGACGGGCAGTCTCGTAGGTGCTCAGGCCGTTTTGGCTCGCAAAATGATACGCGCCGCTGGGCAGCACGAGAATTTGCGATATGGCGCTCGCCAGCTCCTGACCGTACGTCATGTTCCGCCGCTCATGCACACGAAACGCCGCAGGCTCTCCCGTCCGAACCGCATGCAGCACGTTCGTAAGGATGTTAGGGGCGGGCTTTGCCCCGGGCATAGGAAGGCCGAACATCCACGAGAGGCGCAAAATCAGATAATTGTCGAGGTTCTCCCTGATCCAGGCGTCCGCCTCCATCTTCTGCGCGCCGTATCGTGTGGTGGTTGCCATCTCGTCGTCCTCATGGAACGGCGCTTCACCGGGCGAGGCGTTAAAACACTGCTCGGTCGAGAAGAAGACCATGCGCGCACCACGGGCGCGACACGCTCGGGCGATAGCGATGGACGACTCCGTGTTGATTCGATGTGTACCCTCTGGATCGCCCTCGCAGCGGGCCGTCGAGGCATCCGCCGCCATATGGAGGCAGACGTCGAACTCAAGCGCAGAGAAAAACTCGGCAACCGCCTCGACGTCTGAAAGGTCCACGTCGGCGCGAGTAACACTCACGAACTCGAACTTATCGGCGTTGTACAAACGAATGAGGCTCGCAAGATACCCATTCGCACCCGTCACCACAACACGAGACTTTGATCCGGACATATCGACCCCCAATTACTCCCCGTCGCGCTAGCCGTCACGCTCATCGACGACGCGACTCACCAACACGCGACACGTCCCCTCGACCGTGAACGATCCCGCACTCGCAGGAATCAGCGCAGAGGCGGTGCGGGGAAGATCGACGGCACCGTCGTCCGTGACCACCCGGGCATGACCGCCCACGCAGGACAGAACGGCATATCGATCGCCCAGGAGGCATTCCCATTCGCCCCGGACGTCAACGACGTCTGAGGTGAACAGACGGTGCGTGACGCCACGATGCACGCTCGCGGGAGCCTTCGGATCGAAGGCGCCGAAGTGCGCCGGCTCGGGACGGATCGAAGTGTCGAGCACATCGAACGCCTGCTCGACATGGAGTTCGCGACCGCGACCCCAATCGCAGAACCGGTACGTCTTGAAGCCCAGACTGCCGACCTCGAGGGCGAATACGCCCTCGCCCATCGCATGCAAGGTCCCCGCGGGGATGAGCACGAAATCGCCCTCGCTCACGGGGACGCGCCTTCCGTAGCGGTCACCCACGCTATCATCTGCCGTCGCATCACGCAACGCGTCGAGGTCGTCGGTCGTCGTGCCGCAGATGATCGAGGCGCCGGGCTCGGCGTCCAGGATGTACCAGGACTCCGCCTTCTCGTGGTCGGACTCGCGCTCGCGGGCATACGCCTCGTCGGGATGCACCTGGATGGACAGGTTCTCACCGGCGTCCATCGTGATGATCTGCACGATGCCGTCGTGATCGAGCTCACCCATGATGGCGGTCTTGTTCTCGGCTATCACGCGGTCGAGCGGCATGCCGTCGAACGGACCGCCGTCGACATCGTTGACCAGCCCATCGTGCACGGACACGTCGAACGACTCACCGTACAGGGCGTCCCCGGAAAGGCCGCGCGCCTCGTTGACGCGCGGGCCCGACCAGACGGGAGAGATGTAGTTGGGCTTGAGCAGGATGGGGCCCATATGCACTCCTTACAGCTCGAAGGCGTCGATGCCCTCGCTCTCCATGCGGGTACGCAGCTCATCGATGATGGGCATGCCGGCACTGCATCCGATGCGCTCGGCGCCGGCACGGACCATGTCGAGAAAGGCGTCGGCAGTGCGGATGCCGCCAGCGGCCTTAACCTTAACACGGGGGTCGGTGTGCTCGCGCATGAGACGGACGTCCTCGACGGTCGCGCCGCCGGTGGAGAAGCCGGTGGAGGTCTTCACGAAGGTGGGCAGGACCTCGCTGGCGATCTTGCACAGCTCGAGCTTCTCATCCTCGGTAAGCAGGCAATTCTCGAAGATGACCTTGGAGGGGACGCCGGCTTCGCGGCAGACGTCGACGATCTGCTGCATCTCGTCCTTGATGTAGGCCCAGTTGCCGGCCTTGAGCTCGGTGAGGTTGATCACGTAGTCGATCTCATTCGCGCCGTTGGCCAGGGCGTCCTTGGTCTCGAAGACCTTGGTGGCGATGGTAGTCTGGCCGAGGGGGAAGCCGATGGCGGCACCGGTGTGGATGTCGGTACCGGCGAGGAGCTCGGAGCAGAGCTTGGACTGGACGGAGTTGATGGCGACCATCTTGAAGTGGTAGTCCTTCGCCTCCTGGCAGAGCTTCTCCATATCCTCGCGCGTGGCGTCGGGGTGGAGGTTGGTGTGGTCGACCAGACGGGCGAGATCATCGAGCGTGTAACGTGCCATGACGGCTCCCTTCGTTGAGGATTGGTGCGTGCCTGCATCCTAGCATATTGTCATACATATTGATGCTAAATAATACTATTTACCGTTTATGTCCGATTTAATACCGTTTGTGGACTCAAAAAGATTCAATCTCTAAACATTTTGGTCATACATATATGATTAATCGCGACGAAAGGAGATATCAGTGAACATCGTATTGACTTCACACGGCACGCTTTGCGACGGCATGCTCGACACCTATAAGAAGATGGTCTCGAGCGACAGCCCCATCGTCGCCGTGGGTCTGGGCGACGACGGCGTCGACGTCTTCCGCGAGCACCTTTCCAATGCGGTCAAGACGCAGCTCGAATCAGGCAACACGCTCATCCTCGCGGATCTACTCGGCGGAACCCCCTACAACGAGGCCTACGCCCTGTTCCTCGAAAACCCCGAGCACCTGCGCGTCGTATCGGGCTTCAATTTCGGCATGCTCATCGAGGTCGGCGTCGCGGCTGCGGCAAGTGACGACCTGGACGCCGCCGTCGAACTCGCGCTCAACGCTGGAACCTCCGGCGTCACCGCAGCGGCCCTCCCGGATGAAGATGAGTCCCTCGCGGACGACGACCTGTTTTAGTGATAACGCGATTCCCAAAAGAATCGCCCAATGGAAGGAGACACAATGGCAATCGTGCTCGCACGCGTGGACGACCGAGTCATCCACGGACAGACCACCACCCGGTGGGTCGCGGTGAAGCCGGCTGACGCCATCCTGGTGATCAGCGACAAGATCGCCGCGGACCAGCTTCGCTGCAAGGTGCTCAAAGCCGCAGCGGGCAAACTCAAGCTCGGCATCTACACCCTCGCCCAGGGACCTGAGGCCCTCGCCAAGGCCCAGGCCTCGGCAAAGAACTTCTTCGTCATCTCCGACTCGATCCGCAACTTCGCCGACCTGGTCAAGATCGACGGCGACTTCGGCGGCGTGCTCAACATCGGAAACCTCAATGCCACGCGCGAGGGCACCAAGAACATGGGCAATACCGTGATGATGAACGACGAGGACGTCGTCGCGCTCGATGAGCTCGAGGCTGCCGGCATCGACCTTCAGTTCCAGCTGCTGCCCGACGACGCTGTCCGCACCTGGCCCGCGGTCAAAACCAAGTACCAGTCGATGTAAACGCATCAACACCAGCTTAGGAGGAACACCATGGACCTTACCCTGCTCTTCCCCGCGCTCATGTGCGGCGTCTTCTGCTACCTGGGCGCCATCGAGAGCGCCTGCCTGTTCGGCATGTCCGGTGGCTACTACGTAATGGGCCGCCCGCTCGTCGCCGGCCTGCTGTGCGGCCTCGTCTTCGGCGACGTGAGCGCCGGCGTTCTATGCGGCGTCGCCGTCCAGGCCGTCTTCATCGCCAACCTGTCCACCGGCGGCGCGATCAACTCCGAAATCACCTACGCTTCCTACGGCGGCATCGGATTGGCCATGGCCACCACCAAGGATCCGGCAATCGCCGTCACCCTTTCCGTGCTCATGGGCCAAACCCTCGGCCTCATCTTCTACAACACCCGCATGGCCCTCTACTCCTTCTTCAACGGCAAGGCCCAGACCGCCGCTGAGGCCAACGATGGTCGCGGCATCACTAAGTGGCACATCATCTACCCCCAAATCTGCACCTTCTTCATCCGCGCCGTCCCGGTGTTTTTGGTCGTCTACTTTGGCCAGGGCGTGGTCGAAACCCTGCTCAATAGCGTTCCCGAGGTCGTCACGCATATCATCTCCGTCCTCGGCGGCGTCCTTCCCGCTCTCGGCATCGGCATGCTCATGAACATCGTGATCAAGGACAAGGCCCAGCTGATCTTCTTCCTCGCGGGCTTCGTGCTCCTCTCCTTCGCCGGCCTCTCCATGATCGCCATCGTGTTCCTCGCCGCACTCGTCGCCTACCTCGTGTTCCTGTCGAGCGGCAAGACCGCCGAACCCGCGCTCGCGACCTCCGAGCCCCAGGAGACCACCGCGGTCTACGAAGATGACGATCTGTTCTAATCCCCGAAGGAGCGAACTCACATGACTACGGAACTCACCAGCCCACCCGCCAAGAAGACCGAAAACGGCGGCCACCTTTCCAACAAGGAGCTCAACACCATCTGGCTGCGTTGGGCCTTCACCCACCTGTCCTCGATGAGCTACGAGAAGCTCCAGGGCCACGCCTACGCCTGGGCATAGCTCCCCTTTGCCGAGAAGTACTACAAGGATGACCCCGACGCCAAGCGCCGCCTGCTCGTCCGCCACTCCGTGTTCTTCAACACCGAGCCCCAGACCGGCCAGCTCATCAACGGCATCGTGACCTCCCTCGAGGAGAACATCGCCATGGGCGGCGAGGTCTCCGAGGATATGCCCAACAACATCAAGGCAACCCTCATGGGCCCCCTGGCGGGCATCGGCGACTCCATCATCCAGGGCATCATCGTCCCGATCCTGCTCTCGATCGGTATGAGCCTCGCCACGGGCGGTAGCCCGATCGGCCCGCTGTTCTACATGATCGCCTACGGTATCCTCGGCCCGCTCATCTCGTTCATCAGCTACCGCACCGGCTACAAGCTCGGCGTCGGCGCCATCGACGTCATCGTGGGCGAGAACGCCCGCCGCATCACCGATGCCTTCAACATCCTGGGCATCATGGTCATCGGCGCCCTCGCCGCAGGCAACATCGGCCTGACCACCACCCTCAACATCCCGCTGGGCGGCGAATGGCAGCCCCTGCAGGCAACCCTCGACGGCGTGTTCCCCTCCATCCTTCCCCTGGCGACCGTGCTGATCACCTGGTGGATGCTGGGCAAGAAGCAGTACAGCCCCACCAAGGTCATCGTCATCCTGACCGTCGTGGTCTCCGCGCTCTGCCTGCTGGGCGTCTTCTAAGCAATAGCTCAATCGGCAAGCCAACAATTTAACCCGACCATCGGGGCGGAGCCTTATGGCTCCGCCCCATATGTTATATTCGTTCCAACTTCGGCCTTAAAAAGGTATGACAAAATGACGCTCTATGACCAAATCAAAGATGATCTACTCGCCAAAATTAAAAACGGCACGTACGCCGTGGGCGAAACCATCCCCTCTGAAATGCAACTATGCGATATGTACGGCGTCAGCCGGTCAACTATTCGCCAGGCCATGCAAACCCTTGTAAGCGAAGGCTACTTGGAAAAACGGCAGCGCCGTGGCACCGTTGTAACGCTCCCCAAGGTCGATCAGGCCTTTGCCATGCGCATTATGAGCTTCGAGGACGAGATGAAGCGAGCCGGACGCGCACCACGCACCAAGGTCCTCACCTTCAAGCGAGTCAAAGCAACAACCGAAATCGCCAGCAAGCTTGAGCTGGAGCCCGGCGAAGACGTGTACAAACTCGTCCGCCTAAGATATGCCGACGACACCCCCAACGTATTTGTGGAAAGCTATATTCCCTGCAAACCGTACCAAGACTTCGATGCTGTCAACTTTGAAGAGACCAGCCTGTATTTTGCCATGAGCAAATCTGGCAACCCAGTCGAGCGAGCGCACCGCCACCTCGAGGTCTCAAAAGCCAATGTGACGACCGCCGCCCTGCTCGACATTGAAGAGGGCGACCCCCTCATCATTTTCCAAACCGTTGCACGAGACGCGCTTGACTCTCCTGTCGAGTATTCCGTGGCGACGTATCGAGGCGAAAGTAACTCCTTTGACTTTGAAGTACGCGTAAGCGAATCAAGCTAACTCCGTTTGCAAGGTGGCACTCTGCTGTACTTTATGCGGAGCCGTCGGCACTCTTGGTAGACTGTATGATGTATGCCGCGCGAAGGCACTCGTTCTCCCGCGCGCATGAAGACGCGCCGTGCGGCCTGTAAGTCCGCAGCGTGCGCCAGGTTGTAAGGGGATCTCATGGAACCCATTTCGCAGGGAATGCAAGGGCCTGCCGTCGAGGACGTGCAGACGCGCCTTTCCTCGCTTGGATATATGATCGACGCCGCCGAAATGACGGCAAAGGAGTTCGGCGCAACTACGGTTGCGGCCGTTCGCGCGTTTCGCACCCAGCAGGGACTGGATGCGGGCGAGGATGTGGACGGTACATGCTGGAGCGCGCTGGTGGACGAGTCTTACAAACTCGGCGATCGCACGCTGTACCTGCGCCTTCCCAATTTCCACGGTGCCGACGTACGCGCCCTGCAGCGCGCCCTCAACACGCTCGGCTTTGCCTGCGGCGTGGACGACGGCTATTTTGGCCCGCATACCGAGGCCGCTTTGCAGCAGTTCCAGGAGAACGTGGGGCTGTTCGCCGATGGCATGGCGTTCCAGGACACCTTCAACTACGTGAACCGCCTGCACCATGTGTGGGAGGGCAAGCCCTCTGTGATCGATGTCGAGGCTGAGGCCCGCATGGGGTTCGCCCGCGCCGCGAGCGTGCTCGAAAGCTGGAGCATCGCCATCGGCGGCGAGGACGCAATCGCCCGCAACGTCGCCTCGCGCGTGTGGAATATCGCAACCGCAACGACCGATGGCAGCGGCATCGTGCTGTATGACGACGTCGCGCCCGAGGATGTGGACCTGACGGTCGAGATCGCCTCCGATGCGCTGCCCGACGACGCCGAGCCGCGCGCCACGATCACCCTGGCCGAGTGCAACAACCTCTCACTGCGCATCAAGACGGCGGTCGCCGCGGCGGCCACCCGCCCGCCCGATCAAGCTCCGCATCGAGCTCACGGGCATCACCGGCTACGGCACGTTCACTTCAAGTGATGCGCAAACTCTGGCCGTTCGCCTTCTCGACGGCCTATGTGATGCGCTGAGCGACTAGGTACGCTACACTAGAGCGGCGCGCTTGCGCGCCCACACCCATTTGGGGCATCGTCCAGCGGCAGGACCCTGGTTTTTGGTACCAGCTACGGGGGTTCGAATCCCTCTGCCCCAGCCACGATAGACAGGCTCGGTCAGTCTGCCAGCGGGCTTTTCTGTGCGTTGGAAAATCTCGGCATTGCGTGGCGCTACACGCGCGTCGCATCCTTGGGACTCATGGTCATGCTCTGGAAGCGGTTCTCCATGTAGTCGTTATCGAAATACTTGCCGTAGAACTGCGCGACGGGAATATCCGGCTCCGTGCCGTTGACGCGCTGGTACCAGTAGTCGAGCGACTGCAGCGTCATGACGCCGTCGACCAGCATAATGACGGTAAAGATGACGGTAGCCGAGTAGCGACTCTTCCACGGAATCATGTTGATGAGCTTGAGCAGCCTCGGCAGCAGCAGCTTGATCCAGATAAGGCCACCCAGACCCCACAGGCAGGCAAAGCCCGTGCAGGTGCGTCCGCCTGTAAGAACGGCGAGTGGGTCGGGCATGCCGAACAGCTTCATGTGCGAGTAGCTCCACGAGACCACGCCAAATGAGGTCTGCATAAACCAGCCCACGAACACCTCAAAGCTTGCGCCGAGCACAGCGCTTACCAGGAAAATGATGATGGGGCTCTTTTTGTAGAAGCGGTTGAGTACCATGGTCATGAGCACGGCGCCAAATCCGTAGATGGGGCTGAAGGGGCCAAACAGCATGCCGGCGCGGTTCTGGTAGACGCCCGGGTCGTCGACCGTCATGTGCCAGATGTCCTCGGCGACCAGGCCGAGTATGCAGCAGACAAAGAACACCCAGAACAGGTTGAAGTAGTTGAGCTTGATGTAGCCTTCGCCGGTCTCATCGCGGCCGAGCATACCCTCTGCGGCAGCGTCGCGGTCGAGCATCTCCTGCAGGCGGCGCTGCAGTTCGCGCTCCTGACGCAGCGTGGGGTCGACGGTGGCCGAAAGCGCGACGAGGATGCCGAGCTGGATGGCGGGGCGCAGCAAGAACGGCCCGATACCCTGGAGCATCACGTCGACCAAAAGCTCAACGATGGTAAATGCGATAAGGATATAGGACAGACGGGCGGCATTGCGGCGCTGGTTCTTGATGAGGTCCAGGCCAAAGATGATCAGGATGACGGCACTTGCCGCAGAGAGCATGATGCCGGCGACGATGAGTCCAACCGCGAGCAGCATATTGTCGCCGAGCTTTTCGGCGGCGTTGCCGTTAATGAGCGCGGTGATGACCTGCCACATAAAGGCAGCGACCGACGGGAGCGTGCCTACACCGGACAGAATGCATAGGACGGCGTACACCTTAATAATGAGCGGGATCTTCTTGACCTCCGTGGCGCTGGGGACGCTGGGGTCGAGTTCGTTTCGATTCATACAGAACCTTTCTCGCTTTGTTTCAGGTTATAAGGATACGCTGCCGACCTGACAAAAGACAGGACGAACGTCCCAATTGCAACTTTGTAATCCCCAACGGTGGACGCGGCGGCCATCTGGGGGCGTGGGCGCTTGCATTGGACAGACCGATAAAATGTTTGGCCGCAAAACGGATTATAAGCTCAGTGGGCTTTTAAAAAGCGCTGCTCATGCACGGGAGTGCTTGTCTTGCCGTGCGTATAATAGGGCGGGTAACGCCAAATAACGAGGCTCTGAGGGGATGCCATGTCTCAAGAAACCATCCGCGCGGCCGAGCGTGCCACGGGACAGGTGAACACCATGTCGACGTATGATCCGGACTCCGACCAGCTGCATGAGGAATGCGGTGTTTTTGGTGTGTGGGCACCCGATCGCGATGTGGCTCGACTGACGTACTTTGGTCTGCGCGCGCTGCAGCATCGCGGCCAGGAATCGGCGGGAATCGCCGTGGGTGACGGCGGTACGGTTATGGTCCGCAAGGATCTGGGCCTGCTCGACCGCGTGTTCTCCAACGCCGACCTGTCGACGCTCTCCGGTCAGCTGGCCGTGGGTCATGTGCGCTACGGCACCGCCGGCGCCAAGAGCTGGGAAGCCTCTCAGCCGCACCTCTCTACCATCAATAGCGTCATTATCGCGCTCGCGCACAACGGTACCCTCGTCAACACCGACGAGCTGCGTCGCCAGCTGATTGAGCTGGGCGTGCCGTTCCTCTCCAATTCGGATTCCGAGGTCGCGACCAAGCTCATCGGCTACTTTACCCAGCGTACGGGCCACCTGCGCGAGGGCATTCGCAAGACCATGGAGCTCGTGCGTGGCGGTTATGCCATGACGCTCATCAACGAGCAGGCGCTCTACGCATTCCGCGATCCGCACGGCATCCGCCCGCTGGTGTTGGGCAAGCTGGTGGACGAGGGTCTGGACCAGGCCGATGCCGCATCCGTTTCGCAGCTGCCGTCGCAGGACGGCGCCGTGACGGTCGACGCCACCACCCATGTTACCCGCGCCGGCGGCTGGGTCGTTGCCTCCGAGACCTGCGCACTCGACATTGTGGGCGCCGAGTACGTGCGCGATGTCCGTCCCGGCGAGATCTTGCGCATCAGCGCCGAGGGCCTTGTGTCCGAGCAGGGCGTGCCTGCAGCCGAAGAGCCTGCTAACTGCATCTTTGAGCAGGTCTACTTTGCCCGCCCCGACTCCATCATGAACGGCAAGAGCGTCTACGCCTGCCGTTATGACATGGGTCGTCAGCTGGCACATGAGGAGCCCGTCGAGGCCGACCTGGTCATCGGCGTGCCCGACTCCGGCCTGCCGCCCGCGGAGGGCTATTCGCACGAGAGCGGCATTCCCTTTGGCGAGGGCCTCATCAAGAATCGCTATGTGGGCCGTACGTTCATCGAGCCTACGCAGGAGCTGCGTGCCATGGGCGTGCGTATGAAGCTCAACCCGCTGCGCGACAACATCGAGGGCAAGCGCCTGGTCGTCATTGACGACTCCATCGTCCGCGGCACCACTATGGTGCAGCTCGTCAAGATGCTGCGCAACGCCGGCGCCAAGGAGATTCACATCCGCATCAACTCGCCCGAGGTCATCTGGCCGTGCTTCTACGGTATCGATACCGACGTGCAGTCGCAGCTTATCAGCGCCAACAAGACGGTCGATGAGATCTGCGAGTATATCGGCGCCGATTCGCTGGCCTTCCTTTCGGTCGAGGGCCTGCTTAAGGTCATGCCCAAGGGCGGTTACTGCGATGCGTGCTTTACCGGACGCTACCCCGTGGCGATTCCCGAGAGCTTTGGCCGCGACAAGTTCATGGAGGGCTTTAAGCCCCGCAACCTGGACAAGCCGCTGCACTTTGACGACGACGCCGTGGTCGAGAAATACGACGACCGCAGCTGGGAAGAGGAACACGGCGAGGCCTAAAACCTGCCATGTAGGGACAGGTTTATTTTGGTAGGTTTTACCTGCTGTTTTGTTGATATGACGGCGCGCGCTGTTATGGCGCGCGCCGAAATGAACGCAACTATGAGCACCGTTTGGCGCCCGCGCGGCGCCACGGTAATGGGAGAGGAAGGCTCGGATGAGCGACAGCAAGCATGTGACGTACGAGGACGCCGGCGTCGATACCGCCGAGGGCGGCCGCGCCGTTGACGCTATTAAGCAGATGGTCAAGGACACCAACCGCCCCGAGGTTATCGGCGGCATCGGTGGCTTCGGTGGCCTGTTCTCGGCCGCCGCGCTTAAGGATATGGAAGACCCGATCCTGATCAGCGGCACCGACGGCGTGGGCACCAAGCTCGTGCTCGCCCAGATCATGGACCGTCACGAGACGGTGGGCCAGGACCTGGTCGCCATGTGCGTCAATGACATTTTGGCTTCGGGCGCCGAGCCGCTGTTCTTCCTGGATTACGTTGCCATCGGTCACATTGAGGCCGAGCACATGGCAAAGATCATCAAGGGCGTGGCCGACGGCTGCAAGCTCGCGGGCTGCGCGCTCGTGGGCGGCGAGATGGCCGAGCACCCGGGCGTCATGGCTCCGGCCGACTACGACCTCGCCGGCTTTACCGTGGGCGTCGTCGACCGTCCCAAGATGCTTGATCCCGCGAACGTTCGCCCCGGCGACGTGATCCTGGGCCTGCCCTCCACTGGCGTGCACTCCAACGGCTACTCGCTCGTGCGCAAGGTCATCGGTGTCGACGGCATCAAGCCGGGTACGCCCGAGGCCGCCGCTAAGGCCGAGGAACTGAGCCGTCCGCTCGAGGAGCTCGGCGGTGCTTCGCTGGCCGACGCTCTGCTGGCTCCTACGCGCATCTACGTCAAGCCGATTCTGGAGCTGCTGCGCGGTGGCGCTAACGTGCACGCCATCGCCCACATCACCGGCGGCGGTATCACCGAGAACCTCAACCGCGCGCTCGCCGACGACGTCCACGCCGTGGTCACCCGCAACGGCGCCGAGATGGGCTGGGACGTTCCGCCCGTCATCACCTACGTGTCGCGCCAGGCCGAGCTTGCGCCCAACGAGGCATGCAAGACCTTCAACATGGGCGTTGGCCTGTGCCTGATCGTCGCTCCCGAGGACGAGGCCGCCGTGACCGAGGCTCTGGTCGCGCTGGGCGAGAAGCCGTTCCATGTGGGCGAGTGCGTCGAGGGTTCCGGTAAGGTCGTGTACTCCGATGAGCGCTAACGAGCAGATGGCTGCTGCCGAGGGCCTGGGCTATGTGCCCTACACCCGTCCGACCGGCACCGATACGGTCGAGCCGCTCAAGATCGGCGTGCTCATCAGCGGCTCTGGTACCAACCTGCAGGCGCTGATCGACCTGATCGCCGCCGGCAAGCTCAACGCCTCGATTGAACTTGTGGTGTCGAGCCGTCCTTCGGCCAAGGGCTTGCAGCGCGCCGAGCGCGCGGGCATCCAGACGCTTACGCTGTCCAAGGATGTCTATGCCGACCCCATCGCGGCTGACGAGATTATCGCGCACGAGCTGCTCGAGCGTGGCTGCGAGTACGTGGTGATGGCCGGCTATATGCGCATGGTGCACACGCCGCTGCTGGCGGCGTTCCTCAATCGCGTGGTCAACCTGCATCCGGCACTGCTGCCGAGCTTTACCGGTGCCCATGCGATTGACGATGCGTTTGCTCGCGGCGTCAAGGTGACCGGCGTGACCGTGCACTTTGCCAACGAGATCTACGACAACGGCCCCATCATCGCCCAGCGCGCGCTGGCTGTCGAGGAAGGCTGGGACGTCGACACGCTCGAGGAGCACATCCATGCGATCGAGCATGTGCTGTATCCCGAGGTCGTACAAATGCTCGCCGACGGTCGCGTCCACGTGCTGGAGAGCGGCAAGGTGGCTATCGACCCGGCGCGCTAGCGCGTGTAAACAGGTCACCTAGGTTTCTTTGTGACATAAGCAATCGAAATAGCCGCTTGGGGCATATGGAACCACATGTGCCCCAAGCGGCTTTTACCATCTCTTCGATTTCGGGCTCCTGATAACGTGACAGGTGGGACCGAAAAATGGGGGGGGGGTGGTTGGCTGCGCGCATGATATGGATATCAGCGGCGATTTCTCCATCTCGGTAAATAAAGATGGCTTCAAGTTCAGTATCGGTTCGAACTTCGAGGTAGCAACCCTGTTCAACGATTTTCTTGCACTGACACCCATGTCATGAGCAAGGATAACTAGCCGGTATAGAGTTGCTTGAGCGGGTATGCGTCTGTTCAAGTGACCCATCGATTTGTTTAAGAAATAGTTAAACTACGAAACAAACGGCACGTGGGTAACTCACGACTCAGCGAGAGTAAAAGGAATAGGAGAAGAAGGTTCATGTTTTGCCCCAAATGTGGCAGCAAGATTGGTGATGATGCGCGGTTCTGTACCGAATGCGGTCTGCCCTTGGGCGGGCTCTCGGGCAAGACTGCGGCCGAGGCCGAGCCGTCGGAGCGAGAATCATCGTCCGCTGAAGTCATAATGGAACCCACAGATACCGAAACGGACTCTGCGATAGGATCCGCGAATGCCGAGTCCACAGCAGAACCGAGCCCCGAGCCGGTCTCGAAGACCGCGAATAGCGGTCACTCCCAGATGTACAACTTCTTTATGCAACGCTGTCAGGTCGGCAACCGCCTAGTGCCGCAGTTTGCTATCATGATCGCCGCATTTATCGCCGCTGCAGGCATCGCTTACGCTGCTTTCATGCTCTACAAGAACGTCATTGAGCCCAATCTCCAGCAGCAATCCGTGCAACAGGAGCAAGCGACCGAAAGGCCCAAGAAGGACGAGAGAGCGGTCGAAGAAGTTGTCTATACGTTGGAGGCAAAGTCATTGACGGCGTCTGCTCCGGTCGACCCTATGCTCGAACAGGGCGAGCGGAGGGACATGGAATGGTCCTATCCGCAACTTAAGAGCTCCACCAAAGACGACGTTGCAGACAAAATTAACAAGGCGATTCTCGAGCCCCTTCAAATTGATGCGGAGCGAACGAATCGAGCATCAGATAATGAGCAATCAGATGCTGAGTTGTACCCCGACGGCGAATTTCCCTGCATATCGAGAAACGTGACGGTTACGTACATGGATGAGAACTATTTCTGTATCCGTGACGAGCGCTATTCGACGGGATGGGGCCCGCATGGCGGCACGGTTGTGACTGGTGTTATTTTTGATTTGCATACGGGTGATACTGTTAGTCCTCAGGATATGTTTGGCATTGATACCGAGGATCTTGCCAGTTCTATGAGTTCGGCAGTTTGGCCGTATCTTACGGAAATAGGCAGAGACAGAGAGTATCCGTCTGACTACAACTCTATGCTCATGCGGAGCAATTCTTCAGACTATTCAATCAAGGGTTCAACATGCTTGTATGTGACATCCAAGGGGCTGGTGTATCGCACCGAAGACTATGAGCTCGGTACTTTTGCGGACGGCAATTGCGAGATTTTGGTTGCGTCCTGGGATGATGAGTCTCAAGTTGGGTCCGAAGTAACCCCTGATGAGGTCAAGGACGGTACAACGGTGAAAGTCGATAAGGAGGACTAACATGTTCTGTCCCAACTGTGGATTTGAGCTTGATGGCGATTTGCGATACTGCACCGAGTGTGGCTATGCACTCGAAGATGCAAAGGCGGTGCTGAACTCTGCCAGCAACGAAGTGGCAGAAGAGCCTTCCGTTATCAATGAGGCTGCGGAAGAGATTTTCGCTAGTGACGAAACGGAGAAGGAGCCTTCCGCCGGTGCCGAGGCGGGGGAGGAAAAGTCGCCCGTGGAGAGCGAGCCCGTAGCGGACGAAGAAGACGACCGGCCCAAGGACGACGTGTCGTCCGATGCAACGCCTTCGATTCCAGCCGTGCGCGCCGACCGGCCAAAGCCGAGCAATCCGGTCGCCAAGCCCGTCGCGGCGCCAGCCCCTGCGCCTGCGGCGAATGTATCCGCACAGAAAAAGGACCCCAAGGCGCTCTATATCGTCGGTATCATCGTTGGCCTGGCAGCCATTGCCATCTTTAGCTACCTGCTGTTCTTTAGCAAGTCCAGCGACGACGTTGCCCATTACGGCCAGGACAAGGCCATCGTGGTAGCCCAAGAATCCAAGATTACCCCGACCGACGCAAAGGGCGAGAAGATCAAGAAGTACTCGGTGACCCTGAACGGCGACAACGGCTACAGCACCAATGCTGAGGTTAAGGGTGACGAGGGCTTCACGGTAAGCCAGCTTCCCGATATCAAACCGGGAAAATATACTCTTACCGTTAAGGACTCCAAGACCAAGGTTGAGTGGAGCGTTCCTGTCGAGGTGGTCGACAATTCCAAGTCCGATGAGGCCGTGAAGGATGTTTCGCTCGAGGTGCCTAAGGCTGACAGCGCAGACGCAAAGGCGGACGAGGGCGACAAAAAGGACGGAAACGCCGCTGCGGACAATGCTGCTGCATCCGCTGCCTATAAGCAAAAATGCCAGGAATATCTTGCGCGTTATGGTGAACCTCAAATGGTTGAGATTGAGGACTATATGTCAGCCCTTAGAGGTTTTTGCTTGGCTGATTTGGTTGATTTCGACAACGACGGCGTTTCTGAGCTCGTGACGGTTGTTAACGATATGAGCGCGGACGATATGAAAAGCGCCTGGGACGGAAATATTGAAGAGCTTCAGAAGTCCTACACCGTAGAGGTTTGGTCGGCGGAAGACGGCGGTATCAAAAGGATATATAGCCAAAAATGGCTCGACAACTCTAACGGAGGATCGATGTACCTGCCTCTTGTTAAGGATGATGAGCAAAACGTCTTACTTGGCAAGCGTACGTACGAAATGTGCGATGCGCTCAAAGCAAAGCTCTCAGGTAAACAGATAACCTATGGCGATAACTGGTCTTTATTCGGCAAAAAGGATGATTCGCTTTCGTTGGTGTTAAATCGCGAAGCTTGGTCCGTCTCTGTTTCTGGCGGTAATCTTGGAGACTATTACGCATCTAACGGCAAGGAGATATCCGAGAAGGATTTCAACGCGTTAAATTCCTACACAGATTTCAATCATCAATACTGCACGTATTATTTTGTTGACTTCTCAAGCTCAAGTCAGGGATCATTTTCAGATGTGCCCGTTGTTGGTTGCAGCCAAATGTCCGACCGCACCAATAGCACACTAAAAAAGTTGGGGATTGAATAAAAGTTGAAAAAGGGGCCTGGAAATTGCGTCCAGGCCCCTTTTCTTAGAGCAGCTGCTCAAGGTCAATAAGCCTTGTGTCGTTCACTTGGGCGGCTTTCTCTCGACATGCCTCCGTAAATCCACCCTTGCTAAACAGGTAATATCGTTGGATCGGCCTGCCCAACAATGTTCCGCGACGCATGAGCGTCTCAAGCACATCGACGTCAGCGGGCTCGTTTCTCCATTTGCACTCGCCAACGATGAGCTCCCCATCGGCGTCCTCAAGCACAACGTCAATCTTTTCTTGCCGGCGCGTGTTCGGGTTCGTGCCCCACCAAGAGCCGATTGCCTTGGGCAGCACATCCAGCTCGCTCTCAACAACCTGCCGCATCAACCACTGGCGGCACACTTCTTCAAATGCAGGACCCACAAAGGTGGACAAATCATGCTTGGCGATACGCGCGGCCACAGCGGCTCCGAGCCCCTCCTCAATTGTTCCCGCGTACTGTGGAACAAAACGATACCAAAACCTAAACAAGTTGTCGCAGATCCGATAGATTACTTGACGTTTTGTTGCCTTTACAACAGGCGTGACGCGCTCAACGATTCGCAGCTCGATCAATGCGTCGAGCAGTCGCGCGACCTGTGGTGTTGCGAGGTGGGTAACATCGGCAATCTCTTTGGAGCGTACATAGCCGTTGGCAATGGCGGTTATGACGGCATTGTAGATAGCCGGGCTGCGGACCTCTTGCAGCAGATAGTTCTGGGGTTCGGCATACAAAAACGCATCTTGACGCAGCAGCGCATGCTCAAGGTTCCATTGGGTGGAACGCGCGCCATCGAGCTGTGATAGATAGAGCGGCATCCCGCCAACAACGGAATACAGCTCGATGACCCTTTCGATGGGTGCATCGGGAAGCATGAGCGCCGCGTCGAAGATGGTGAAGGGGTCAATGCGCAGCTGCATGGTGCGGCGTCCATAAAGAGGGCTTTGGTGTCCTAGTACCTGGTGTTCCATAAAGCTCATGGACGACCCGCAGAGTACGAGGAACAGCTTGCTCGTGTCTTTATGTCGATCGATAAGCGTTTGCAGGCACGAAGAGATGCCTGGATCGCTCTCGGCGAGGTAGGGATACTCGTCAATAATCAGAACGATTCGCTCTGTCTTGGCGTGTTCGAAGACGGATTCGAGTGCAACCTGGATAGAGGGGAACGCTGCTCCTGCGGCGCTATCGCCAAGTATCTCGCGGCTGAGCAGCGCGAGATTTTCGCTTGCAACGGTTTGCTGCCCAGTAAAGAAGATCACATGGGGTTTGTCCTGTGTAAAGGCGTGAAGCAGGCTAGTTTTACCTACGCGACGCCTTCCATAGACTACAGCAAACTGAAAGGAACCCTTTTGATAGGCGGTTTCCAGGGATTCAAGCTCTTCCCGACGTCCAACAAACATGATATGCCTCGCTCATATACGTATTACTAACATATATATTACTAACACGTATGTGAGCAACTTTCCACCCGTCAATCGGATGGAACAGAAATGACAGCGTTTCTACTTAACGTGGCGCTTGAGTCTGGCATAGTCCTGAACTTGCTTTTTGCGCTTGGCGTTGAGGAGGTTGTTGAGGTCGAGCTTCTCGGCGGTGCAGCGTTTGAGTAGGTTGGAGCTGTCAAAGCCGTTTGACTCAATGTCTTCATCCAGATCGTGCTTGAGCTTGGTCCATTTATTGAGCTGCGAGCGCACGTAGGCCGCGGGACGTTCTATCTCGTTGGCGATGTCGCGTACGCTGGTGCCCGTTCCAAACAACTCGCGTATCTTTGCCGTCTCCTTGCGCGTGCGCTCATTTTTGGCATCGGTCTTGCATCGATCGCTGCAGTAGTGCCGTTTGACGCCACGATGCCCGGCAAGTGAATAGGCGCGTCCGCACTGCTCGCAATAGCCAATTTTGACGGTGCTCAGCTTGCGTGAAAAATCAAACCAGAGCCACGAGAGATAGCTGTCAAAGGAGAGGAACCCTGTGGACTCGTTACCCTGGAACACATCCACGTGCGCGCCCGAGAGATGCGAGATCACGAGCGCCTGCACCAAAGCGGTGAGTGCATCGCGGTCATCGTTTTCAAGTTCTTCGCGGCGCTCCTGGATATCTGCTTGAGGGTCGATTACATAGAAGCTCTCCTCGCTATTGCTGACCTTGAGCCGCGCTGAAATCTCCGAGCTGGAGTCTTCGTCCATGTAGAACATCGCCTGCAAAACACTGAAGTCATTGGCGGTGAGCTCGTGTTCAAAAGAGAGCACGTTGAGTGCAACGAGGGATTCTTCCTCGTCGATCATAAACATAAAGGCGTAGAAATATCCCGCATCGGATTCGATTTTGCGCACGATGGGCAGGCTTTTGAATGAGTCGGTATAATCACCACCCGCCCTCAGGATAGTGGTGTAGATCTTGAAGGATGACCCGTTTGCCGCGCAGGTCACCACTGATTTCTCGATTCTTTCCAATGCGGAGACCTTTGCGATGGTGCAGCTCCCGTTGAGGTATTCCTGGATGCGCATGGCAATAAGTGCTGCCATCGCGGCATTGGCCCAATCGCGTACTGATTCTATTGCGTGCTTGCCAAAAAGCGGCCCGGTCTGTTCGGCGTAATCAAGTACGTTAAAGAGGCTTGCGCGGAAGGGCTGCTCTTTAACGGCGGTGGGTTCGATGCATGATGCCAGCCTGATCAGATCGGCATGGCGCTCGCTGTGTGCGGGCCCTTCGTTGCTTTTGTTGCCGGCCAGCTCGGTGGGCATGTAGAGTTCAAAGACAAGCTGGGCCTCGCCAACGGGCCTATTGGGTTCGTTCTCTATGAGGTTGACTTTCTTAAACGGAATCGAACCTTCAACGGTGCGTGTTTGGGAGAACTCAAACATTGTTACCCCTGTCTCTAGCTGCAGGTTTAATAGCGTAGCACGTTTAGGAAAATTACCCGGTCAAAATCTCTATATCGGATAAACGACAAATCGTATCTTGTGATCGTCAAGAAAAGGGGTAACGAGAAAGGACCCGATTATGCATTGCAAACAGTGTGGAGCAGAGATTAACGACGGCGCCAAGTTCTGCGGCGTGTGCGGAACGCCTACGGTCGCGGCTGCGGCCAGCGCGGTGGGGGATGCGATTTACGTCGAGGCCCAGCCGATTGAGAGCCAGTCTGTCGAGGCTCAGTTTCAAGCGGCGGAGGATGCAGAGGCCGCTGCTTGCCTGCAGGATTCGCTTCACGAGTCCATCGGGTCGCTTGGGCGAGCAGCGGTGATTTCATTGCTCTATGTGCTCTTTTTCAATTACGTGCTGGGAGGTGGCTCGCTGGGACTTAACAATATGATTCCGCTGGCGCTGCTTCTGATTGGTCCCTGGAAGGTGATTATCTCGCTGTACCGCAGCGGTGTAAGGCTTCCCTTTGTCTATGGTAGCGGCATTATCGGTATCACGATTATGCTAATCGAGCTTGTGGTTCTCGTGGGCCTTCCTGTCGTGGTTCTGATGCTTTTTTACTGGTTGGGCAGCGTGATTCACGGGGCGGTTCCTGTTATTCCCGAATCGGTTCCGATGACGATCGTGGCGCTCTGGCCTATTGCCTCGGTTGCCAACATCATCTTCAAGGCAATCAAGCTGCACATGGCTCGCGCCTAGCAAGTAGCCCGTCGCATGCCTTCCGCGTGGGGTCAGGCGAATTTGAAAGGTGAAAGAAAAGGTTTACAGTCGAGCAAATTGCTCCTGGGCCTTTTCTGTTTGCAGGCTGTGGGCTATCGTTTCGATATGCTGAAGTTCTAGGGGGATTTATGTACTGTGCAAGCTGCGGGGCAAAGATCAAAGACGGGGCGCGATTCTGTTCTGCATGCGGAAAACCGTTGGATGTGGATGATGCGCCGGCGAATGCTCAGCAGCCGCTTCCTTCAGGTACACCAAAGGCGTCTGCTGATAGAAAAGCGACAAGCGATCCTGCTGTATCTCGCGCAGAGGGCCCTTCTCCGGCGCCCTCTGATCATATGTCCTTTGCGGCCTTTATGATGCAGCGTCGGCAGATCGGCCGTTTTGCTGTGCCTACGTTTGTCACCATTCTTGCAGCAATCATCTTTACCGCTGGTGTCGCTTACGCCCTGGTCAAAGCTTACGAAGCCTTTGTGCTGCCTCAAGCGCAGCAGCAGGAGCAGCCGGCTGCAGTCGAGGAGAAGTCGTCCAAAAAGAAGGTCGCGGCAACAAACAAGAAAGCACGCAGGGCTTACGCGGGCGTGGTTGCGCGTTACGAGGACTTTGCGAGCTATTGCGAGCGGAAGGGGGCTGGTGCTGCCAGCTACGACGACTGGGCCCAGGGACGCGGTGATGATTCTGGACTGGGGCAGATATTCGTTTATAACAACCAGACTGCCCCCGGCTTTTTAAGCTACTACTATGCTTTCGATGATTTGAATGGCGACGGAATTGACGAGCTGCTTGTTGGGTTTGTCGATGCGCAGAACGATATTTCGGCGATTGTGGGTGCCTACTGCTTTGTTGATGGAGAGGCCGTTTCGGTTATGCCTTCGTCAGAGATGGTAGAAGGCTCCAGCAATATGACGAATCAGTATGACGGTTTTATTGCTCAGGGTGAGAGCCAAGTCATTACTGTCTGTAAGGACGGCATCGTTAAATTTACCTGTAGTCAGGATTGTAACCAGGCAGATTTCTATATTTCGCTTACTGCAGAGGGTCCTGAGGTCGTAGACGCGGTGCAAATTCAAAATAAGGAATTCGATAGGCAGAATGGCGCCTACTTGGTGAGGACCGTTGAGGATGGTGGCAAACCGCAGGAGGCGATGGTCCAGGGGCGTGAGGAAGCGTGCAGAATTCTTGACGAGCTCGCCGGGAAGTATCCGGAGGCCGACATTGAAATGCCGTCCGCAAGCAGCGATATGTGGAAGGCATTCAAAGGGGTGGAGCCTTCGGAGGGCTCTTTGAAGGACGGCTCTGGCACTGCGGACGATCGATCTGGCGCATCTCAAGCACCATCTGAAGCGGCATCCGATAGCAGCGACGATGGGGAGGCCGCTGCGCGCGGCGATGGCGTGATCGCCGACATGGATGCGTTCATTGCAAACGCCAAGCGCGAGTTGATTGTGCCAGATGACGCCTCTATTACGTTCAAGGTCGCTGATAAGCCAAACTATTGGGAGGGGGCGGCAACGTACGTTTGGTACGTCGAGTTTTATAAAGACGGAAAGGTCGTAGCGTCTGCGGAATGCGGCTCCGAAGGGTACCCATGTCGGTCGATTATGGCCTATCACGAGAGCTGGTAACTTTAACCGAGCCGTTTTGGCATTACAGCGCGCGCGCGGCTCTTATGCCTTTCCCCTTGTTCCATCCGACGAGTTTAGTTGCGGCTAAAACGGACGTTACGAAGAGCTGACCGAGAGGCCGAACGCGCTCGCCCGCTCAGCGGGTATGCCCCAAAAGGGCATCTGGGGTTCGAACCCTCCCGGTTCTTCGTCAGTTGACCAAAGGTGCGACATTATTGCCGCTCATCGGGGGTGGCTAAATGAGATGACTTGAGGGCTATAATTAGCCAAGCTAAGTTGGGGACAGATTGAGGCGCACAGGCTTTCGATGCGCCTGTCGACTCGGCAGTTCACAATTTATTAGACACGCGGAACGCGTGGTTTGGGATTAACGAAAGGAATCAGCATGTCACTGTTCCATAGCGATAACGAAAAGGAAGAAAAGCACAGCGGAATTCTCGGTGCCTTTTCTGTCGACAATATCAAATGGGAGCCTGGCAACGACGAAGATGCCTCGCTTGTCTCATTCCGCTATCCCTACGAGGATTTTCCCAACGGGTCCTATCTTCAGGTTGCGCAATCGCAGATTGCCGTTTTTACCAACAATATGGGGGCGGGCAGTTCTACTGACGCTACGGGTGCCGGCGATTCTCAGGTAAGCGTGTTTGTCGGTCCGTGCAAGATCAAGCTCGACACGGGAGACAGCCGATTCGCCCCGTTCCGCAATGCCGCCCATTCGCTTACCGGCGGTAGCTCGGCGTTTCATTCCGTTGTGTACTTTATCAATACTAACTACATGAACGAGCTGCGCTGGGGCACGACCGAGCCCATCATTGTCCAAGACCCTGAGGAAGACGTCAACGTTCATGTTCGCGCCTTCGGTTTGTTTGGCGCGCATATCGAGCAGAATGACTCGAGCCTGGTTCCCATTCAGGTGAGGAAGTTCCTCGTTAAGGTCGTGGGCACGCGAGATCGCTATACGCGAGAAGAACTTACTTCCTTTATGCGGGCAAAAATCCTTGAGTATGTTCCTGACCTGCTTGCCAAGGCGATTGTTGACCAGGAGGTTTCCGTTCTTAAAATTGCGACGCATCTGAGCGACTTCTCGTCTCAGATGCAGGGCAAGCTCGTTAACTATTTCGATGAGTTTGGTCTCACGCTCGATAACTTCTCGTTCAACAGCATCAAGCCCTTCGAAGAGGATCTTGCTGCCATCAACGAGATGAAGATCCAGCGTAAGCGGAGCATTCTCGAGGCGCAGGGTAACGCTGCCCAGATGGACATCGAGTCCGAGGCACTTGCCAGGAAGCGTGCGCGCGAAGGCTACAACTATCAGCAGGAGCGCGGCATGGACGTAATGGAGAGTGCTGCGGGCAATGAGGGGAGTGCCGCATCGGGCCTCATGGGAGCCGGCATGGGACTCGGCATGGGCGTTGGCATGGGCGGTGCATTTGGAGCTGGCTTCTCCAACTTGGCCAACCAGGCCATGGGCGCTGTTGCTCCCATGGTTGGAACGGCTTCCGCGTCCGCAGGTATGCAAAACGGTCCCGTGTGTCCCAGTTGCGGAAACGTTAATCCGATGGGTGCTAAGTTCTGCCTGGAATGCGGACAAAAGCTCGAGCAGGGTGTTGCGTGTTTGGCGTGTGGGCATCTTAACCCGGTCGGTGCCAAGTTCTGCCTGGAATGCGGGAACCGGTTGATCTCGCCAAGGTGCCCGAGCTGCGGAGCCGAGTTGCCCGAAGGGACCAAATTCTGCCCCGATTGTGGAACTAAGATCCAATAAGGAGAAACAAAGATGAACGGTTCTGTTAAACGTGTCATTTTGGGCGAGGCAATCGTCTTGGTGGCGTGGCTTGTAATCATGTTTGTCTGCAAAAACGCGCTGATGAACCCTATCGTCTTTGCTATGTCGCTTGGCTTTGGGGTTTTGGCTTTTGCGGCGGCTTCGATTTCGGCTGCCATGTCCGATAAGCAGTCCACGGTCAAAAGCACGACCGAAATCCATTATTTGCCGGCCGCATCCAGCTGTGCCTACTTTGTCGTTGCCCTTCTGGCCAACACGTACTTTGTGTTTGCGGCATATGGGTGGGGCGGCAGCACGATTCCAGTCGTCGTAAACGTTGTCCTTCTTGCTGTGCTTGTCCTTGTGCAGATGGGTCTGGGCTTCAATGGCCGCCAGGTTGACCAAAAGGTTGCTGCCGTGGCCGCAAAGACGGTTCAAACGGCGCAGTTCGGATCGTATGTGGGACAGCTCCTCGCCGTGGCGCAGGACGCTCAGGTCAAAGCCGAACTCAAAGCGCTTAAGGATGACATCTCCTTTAGTTCCAACATGTCGCAACCCCATGTTCAAGAGATCGAGCGACAGTTCTCCGCCGCGCTTGAGGCGGTCTCGAATTCCATGAGTGCCGATGAGCCGGCAGATGTTACGGTTGGCCTTGTCCATGATGCGCGCAATATCTGGAAAAAGCGCAATGCGGCGCTGACCGCTGTCAAATAAGGGCTCGCGCTGCTTTTTGCCAGGGCACTTTGATGGTTGAAGTGGGGGAAGCTATTGGAAATCAACGGTATAACTTGTGAGGGCTGCGGCAGCACCGATGTCGAGTTTGACCCCGCAACTCGAAAGGTTCATTGCAACCAGTGCGGTCGCGAGATGTACTATTCGCGGGCGCGTCTGGGGGCCACGGGCAAAATCGCGTTTGCCAAGGACAATGCCATCAAGTTTTTTAAGGGTGGTAACTTTCCGGAGGCCCGCAAATTTGCCGCGGACGTGCTCAATATGATGCAAGACAACGCGGCAGCACAGTTTATGGTTGCGTACTGCGATGAGTTTTGCGAAGGTCTTTCGGGTTCGATGACGGTTTTCTTTAAAAGGGCCGAAGATATCCCTCTCGAATATGACGAAGTGCGTGACTTGATCGACTTGTTTGAGTCGACGCTCTACAACATGCGTGACTTTGAGGTTCAGATGGTATCGCTCGTGGTCGCCAATATGCAGAGCATGGAGGATCGGTCTCGGCTTGAGAGCTTTATCGATGCTGTGTGCCCGTTCTGCATAGCGCGGTATGCTTCGGAAGACTTTATGACCGCAGAGCGGGAGAGCTTCTATCAAGATATCGCCGCCAACTGCAACATACCCAAGACGTGTCTCGCACTACTCAAGGGCATTAGAGAGAACCCCGGGTCCCCCTATAAAACTGGTTCGTTTGCGTTACGAAGAAGGACCTCGTACTTTCTCGAACACTATGTGGAGCCCGTCGGGCGCATCGTCAATTCGATGAAGGCAAGCCAATACAAACAGAAGTTTCTCGTGGCCTATCAGCAGGTGTCCGAGCAATACCGAAGCATGGCCTCTCAATAAAGCGGATGGCGGGTGCTTACTCGCTTAAAGCTATTGGATGATCTAAACAGTTCAAACTGAAAGGTGGTACAGATGAGTGATTCGGGATTAGATACTGCCCTTATCGAGCGCAGGATCGCCGCTATTGGAACAAAAGTTGACCAGATGACCACGAAGGTCGATAAGGTCGAATCCCAAATGGAGGAAGTGCGGAAGGACCTTAAAAAGCTCCGAAAGGACTTTCTCGAGATGATGCTCGAACAGCGTCGTACCGCCGCACTTGAGCAGGCGACTACGGAGCTCGTGAGCGTCCGGCAGGAGATGGACAAGAAGTTCGGCAACTACTCGGTGGTTCGAAACACCATGGTCGGTATTCTCCAGGCAACCGATGCAGCGCTCGTGCGCAAGGCGACGATTTCGACGGTCTCCGAGGAGTTAATGATTTCTACCCCGGACTACTGGCTGGCGCCTGTCCTGGTTGCCCTTGCGGCATGGATCAACAACAACCGAGATCTTGCAGAGCGCGCAATACGCGAGGCTGTCAAACGTGACAACGAGCACACGTCGCTTGCGATGGCTCTGATCTGCAGACGTAATAACCGCACGGCTACGTGCTACGAATGGCTAGCACGCTACTTCTCGACGCAAAACGCCGCCCGCATCGATGCCGATGCGATGGTCTACATCGATGCTTATATCAACGGCATCTTCGGAACCGACGAAAAGCACCTGTGCGACGACTATATGGCGGGCTGGATCGAGCAGATCAGAAATCAGAGCCCTGAGTTCGAGAATGAGCAGTCAGAGTCATGGGCGGAGTACTTTACCGGCTACGAGGAGGATATGAGCTCGAGATATCCGGCGCTCAAGGTGGTGGTCAAGGAGTTTGACTACATAAATAAGTATCTCGGAAAAGTCGAGGCAATCGAGAGCATCTCCAATGACTTCGCCGACCTCAAGGCTTCTGATGTTGACGAGAGGACGCTTGCCGAGCAGGTTGACAGGCATTTGATGGAGCTCGTTAACTCCGATGACTCCAAGGAGCGAAATTTGCGCCGCCAGGAGGAGTATCTTCTTGCGGTCAAAGCATTTGGCGGAGACGTAGAGCGCGCCCGAGAGCTCGTCAATCGTCGCCGCGATGAGAAGCGTCAGCAGACGATGAACATCATCGACCAGATGACACGCTCGATGCGCGACCAGAGTGCGTCTGTGGATGTGCATAAGAAGAAGACCGCGATTCAGTTTTTGGGTTCCTATATCAACGGTGGTTTCAACCGGTATCGCAAGAGCGATATCCCCGAATTTCCGCAGGCGATCACCCTTGACTTCGACGGATGGACAAGCAGGGCGGTTACCGGCGATGAGGGTAATGCGCTGCGCGGCGATTATGTTCGCTATGTCGGTGAAGAGAAGAAAAAGGAGCTCGCTGAGCTTGATGTCAAGGTTGCGAAGGGCAACAAGAGCCACAAGATAGCGGCCGTTGTCCTCGCTGTTTTGGGAGTAGCTTTCTTTGCGTTTGTAAACCAGGTTATTGGCATTCTGCTTCTTGCGGGGGCTGGCTATTGTCTAGTAAAGACGGGCCTCTCGAGCAAGCAGCGCGCTGCGGAGGCAGAAGAGATTGAGGCCAAATACTCCAAACGGATCCAGGAAGGCTGTTCCGAGATCGATCTGGCGCTTAATCAGTGGAAGAGCGCGAAGGAAGCGGCGGCCGAGCGCAGCGACCTGCTTAAGCTCGATAAGGTTGCCTAGCCGATAGGATTGACTCGATAACCATGAATGGAGTGAAATAGATGACTGATGAAGTGACTGATTTCGACCATAACGATGCCGCGATGCAGGACTTCGATGCATTGAGCGAGCTCGATAGTCTGTTTAAAGAGGACGAGCGACTGAAGCAAGCTGAGAACAATGTTTTGACTCAAAATCTCTCAGGCTTTGCAAACTGCTTTCCCGATTGGGATTTGCATCCGCCGGTAGCGTAGAAAAGCGCTTGAAACACAAGCTGCGATCATTTGGAAACATCGATGTTTCTGCGGGCTAGAAGCCATGGGGCTTTTGGCTCGCTGTCTTTCATATGCCGGTCGGCGGCATAGGGCATCAACCGTATTCTAGGTTCTTGGACGCCAGGCCGACTCGCTTCGGATCGGGCGCTACACCAACTTTCTCGAGACTACCAATCTGACAGGGCCTCGTCCGTGTGTGGACGGGGTCCTTTTGCGTGGCCTTTCATGTTTGCTATACTGCTAGCAGGTAGAGAGGAGCCGCTATGGGTACAGCAACGGTGCAGCTCAACACACGAATCGATCCTATGCTCAAAGCTGGTGGCGATGCGGTCCTAACTCGCAATGGATTGGGGCCGAGCGATGCCATTCGTGCGCTTTGGGCCTATCTCGTCGAACATCAAACGCTGCCGGGATTTATGGTGGCGGATAAGCGCGAGGCGCCCCGTGCGGAGAGCCTGGCCGAGCAGGGGTGTGGCCTAGCTTTTTCCTCGTTGGGGCTAAGCGCTTCGGATTTTGCGCCAGCTGGATCATCTGCGGAAGACTGGGATGCCGTACGAGATGATATGTATGACGCGATGATTGCCGACATCGAGGCGAATTGCCGATGATTGAGGCAAAGCATCTCTTGGTAGATACGAACGTTTGGCTCGATTATTACCTGCAAGAGGGGGCGTTCGACGAAGCGAAAAGATTGGTTGAACTGGCCGAGGCGGGAAAGATCGACCTTCTGTATGCGCCCACGACGGCAAAGGATGTGTTCTATATTCTGCCTCGTCGTCTGGCCCGGCGGAATGCGAATGGGATTAGCGTGTCGTTTGCCTCGGCGTCATGGGCCTGCATCGAGCATATGATGCAGGTAGCAACGGCCTCTCCACTTTCGTTGGCAGAGTGCGAGATGGCACGCATGCTTGGCAAGCGCCTGCCGGATCTTGAAGACAACCTCATCATCGCTTCGGGCGAGACGGCAGATGTTGACTACGTGGTCACGAGTGACCGGCGCATGCTGGAGGCGATGCCCGAGGTTTGTCTGACGCCCGCGCGTGCACTCGAGATGATCGGGATCCTCGACTAACCTTGTCTGTCTGGTTTCGCTATCATATGGGGCAATGTGAACCCCATGCAACTTTGGAGGACGGTATGGCGGATAACGCCGAGGCGCTTTTCTCGCCTGAGCTGGTGTTTTTTGATTGGGAGTGCGCGACGCCGGATGAGGTGTTTGCGCGGCTCGAGGGTGAGCTTGCCCCGCGCGGCTACATTGCCGAGGGTTGGCTCAACGCCGTCCGCACGCGCGAGGACGCCTATCCCACGGGTCTCGCTATGCCGGCGGCAAACATCGCCATTCCGCATACCGATCCGGGATTTGTGGCCAAGCCCTATATCGCAGTGGTAAAGCCCGCCGCACCTGTGACGTTCAACGCGATGGCGGGCATGGGCGCCCCGGTGCCGGCGCAGATTATCATCAATCTGGGCATTGCCGAGCCGGGCGGCCAGGTCGAGGCCCTGCAAGCGCTTATGAATATCTTTATGGATGCCGACGCTGCAGCCGATGTACTCGGCCAGACCACGCCGCAGGGCATGGTCGACGCCATCCGCCGCCGCTTTTAAGGCCGGCACTTGGGGGCTGTCCCTAACTGTCGGCAGAAAAGGAACGTCCCTAACTGCCAACTGCCAGACCTGTCCCCTTTGCACCAAAATGGTGCAGATTAAACCGTCTCCCATGCACCAGGTGTGTCTCGGGGGCTGCGTTGTGACACAATGGCGTTTGTTCGATTCGTGATGTGAAAGGCCAAACATGGCAAACAAGAAAAAGAACCCCGAGGTCGCGCCGACGCCCGAGCAGCAGGCCCGCGCCGCCTCCAGCTCTCGCAAGAAGCAGCGCAAGACGTACGTGTCCAAGACCGTCAAGATTGTCCTGGTGGTCATCGGCGTGCTGGCGATGCTGCTCTCCGTCTCGGCCATGGCGTGCTCCGGCCTGATGTCGCAGACCGAAAGCGCCAGCTCGGGCTACAAGCTCACCGGCGGCGTTGCCGCCACCATCAACGGCGCCAACCTCACCGAGGATACCGTGACCAAGCAGATCATGAGTATGCGCACGTCCTATGGTTATACCAAGGACAAGGATTGGGCGCAGTACCTGGTCAACAACGACCTTACGCCCAAGAAGTACCGCAAACAGCTCATCGATTCCTACGCGCAGCAGATTCTGCTTCAGCAGGCGCAGAAGGAAAACGGCGTGACGGTGTCGGACAAGGAGGTCGAGAAGGCTTGGAAGGACGCGTGCAAGAGCGCGGGCGGCGCCAAGACCTTTAAGAAGACCCTTAAGACTTACGGCTACACCGAGGACACCTATAAGAGCTCGCTCAAGGAGAGCCTGGCGCAGCAAAAGCTCAAGGAAGCCGTGGCGCCCACCAGCAAGCCCAAGGACAGCGAGATCGTCGATTACATCAACGAGAACCTGTCGAAGTACAACGATGCCCGCCGCTCGTCGAATATTCTGATCAAGGTCGATTCCGACGCATCCGACGAGGACAAGGCTGCCGCCAAGGCCAAGGCGCAGGAGTGCCTGGACAAGATTAACTCCGGCGAGCTGAGCTTCGAAGACGCCGTGGAGCAGTATTCCGACGACACCGGTTCCAAGGAGAAGAAGGGCGACGTGGGCTGGGACAAGCTCACCACCTTCGTCGACAGCTATCAGGCGGCGCTCGAAGGCCTTAACAAGGGCGACGTGAGCGACGTCGTCGAGTCGACGTATGGTTACCACATCATCAAGTGCACCGACTACTTCCATGTCGATAGCCAGGTCGATGACATTAAACAGGTGCCCAAGGACATCAAGAAGTATGTCTCCAACGTGGTGAAGACGCAGGCAGAGAGCACTGCGTACAGCGAGTGGCTGGAGCAGTACAAGAAGGACGCCGACATCACCGTTAACCCCATGCCCAAGGACGTGCCGTACAACGTCAGCCTGAAGGGCGTCATCAAGAGTTCGACCGACAATTCGTCGACGACTGAGTAATCATGGGGCGGCGCTCGTGTGAGTGCCGCCCGCACTATTGAGGAGGATTTGCAGATGACCAACGAAGAGCTGCAGCAGGAAATGATCGCGGCCATGAAGGCCAAGGACAAGGTTCGCCTGTCCATCATTCGCCAGGTTAAGGCCGAAGTGAAGAACATCGAGGTCAACGAGCGTCGCGATGTGACCGAGGAAGACGTCAACAGCATGATCAAGCGTCTGATTAAGCAGACGAGCGAGACGCTGGAGATGTCCATCAAGGCCGGCACCGACCAAGAGCGTACCGACAACCTGACCGAGCAGGTCAAGATTCTGGAGAGCCTGCTGCCCGCGCAGGTTTCGGGCGAGGAGCTCGAGGCCCTGATCGAGCAGGTTATCGCCGAGCTGGGTGCCACGTCCAAGAAGCAGATGGGCCAGGTCATGGGCGCGCTCGGCAAGGCCACCGGCGGCAACTTCGACAAGCCTGCCGCGGCAAAGATCGTCGGAGCTAAACTCGCGTAATTTGTTACGCGGTTTTACCAAACCGCGTAACGGCTCGACGCTGCAAACCCGTACACGCGGCAATCTGACGTTCAATTTCAAGGGCGCGACCATAAGGTCTGCGCCCTTTCATTTCACGTCACCTTGCTCGCGTGTACGGGTTTTCGCTGACTTATGCTCAACAAGGGCGGTTGGGCGCTCACTGGGGACAGACTTAAATGAGTGCCCAATGAGTGGGTGGAAGATTGCGGGTTCTTTACGGGGATGTAGTGTGGGCTGCGGAAACGTGGTTCTTTCCGTACAATAGTTCAACTCGTGTAAACGCAGGGAAGGGACATTCATGGCAGACATGATCGAGATCAAGCATCTCAACAAGTACTTTGGCGACCTGCATGTGCTCAAAGATATCAACCTCACCGTCAAGCGCGGCGAGAAGCTCGTAATGATCGGGCCCTCTGGTTCGGGTAAGTCGACGCTCATCCGCTGCGTCGATTATCTTGAGGAGCCCACGTCGGGCGAGGTCATTATCGACGGTACGCCGCTCACCAAAAAGAATCACCTGGAGATGGCTCGCAAGTATAGTTCCATGGTGTTCCAGCAGTTCAACCTGTATCCCAACATGACGGTGCTGGGCAACCTGACACTCGCGCCCATCAAGCTGCAAAAGAAGAGCAAGGAGGAGGCGACCGAGATCGCCATCGCCGCACTCAAGCGCGTCGGCATGGCGCATAAGGCCGGCGAGTATCCGCAGAATCTCTCGGGTGGTCAGCAGCAGCGCATCGCCATCGCCCGCGCCCTGTGTACCAAGCAGCCCATCATCCTGTTTGACGAGCCGACCTCGGCGCTCGACCCCGAGATGGTCCAGGAGGTTCTGGACGTTATGATTGAGCTCGCGCAGGAGGACATCACCATGATCTGCGTGACGCACGAGATGGGCTTTGCGCGCCAGGTGGCCGACCGCGTCATCTTTATGGAGGACGGCCGCATCCTGGAGGAGGGCACGCCCGAGCACTTCTTCGATAACCCCGAGAACCCGCGCTGCCGCGAGTTCCTGTCCAAGATTCTGCACTAGGCGCGGTGATGGACATGACGGATATGACGAGGGCGGCCGTGTCGCGCCGTCACTTTTTGCAGCTGGCGGGCGCCGGCATGCTCGCGCTGACGGGGACCGCGCTCACCGGTTGCGGCAACTCCACCAGCGGCGAGGGTTCCGACAAGGGATCCAAGCTTGCGGCCATCAAGTCGCGCGGCCATCTGAATGCCGGCGTCAAGAAAGATGTTCCCGGCTACGGCTATTACGACACCGCCAAAGGCCGCTTTGAGGGCATGGAAGTCGATTTGTGCTACCAGATCGCCGCCGCTGTCTTTGGCGTGAGCTACAAGGAAGCCCGTGCCCAGGAGCTTGTCGAGTTTACCGACGTAACGCCCAAGACACGCGGCCCGCTGATCGATAACGGCCAACTCGACGTGGTCGCAGCGACCTACACCATCACCGACGAGCGCAAGAAGAGCTGGGATTTCTCGACGCCGTATCGCACCGACTACGTGGGCCTCATGGTCAAGAAACGTTCGGGCTTTACCTCGATTGAGGACCTGGACGGCAAGGTCATCGGCGTGAGCCAGGGTGCCACCACGCAGGGCCTGATCGAGCAGATGATCAAGGACAACGGCTTTAGCTGCAAGCCCGAGTTTAGGGCCTTTAGCGGCTACCCCATCATCAAGAGCTCGCTCGACGCCGGCAATATCGACGTCTTTGCCATGGACCGCTCCACGCTGGCCGGCTACATGAACGAGACCGTTGAGCTGTTGCAGCCCGAGGTCAAGTTTGGCGAGCAGGGCTACGGCGTGGCGACCAAGAAGGGCTGCGACCTCTCGGCCGTGGTCAATCAGGTGGTCTGCGATCGCTTGGCCGACGGCTGGCTCGATCAAGAGGTCAAGACCTGGGGTCTTGTGTAGGCGCATCGTCCAAGGAAGGAATCAAATGCTCGAAGGATTGTTTGACGCCGACCGCTGGTCGACGACATTTCAAAACATGGGGCCCTTCTGGGAGGGCTTTGGCGTGACGCTGCAGGTGGTCGTTGCTGGTCTGCTGCTGTCGCTGGTGCTGGGCACGCTGCTGGGCGTGTTCTCGACCACCCGTTCGCGTGTACTGCGCGCCATCAGCCGCGTGTACGTTGAGTTTTACCAGAATACCCCGCTACCCGTGCAGGTGCTCTTTATGTATATGGCTGGCCCGCAGTTTTTGCAGGCTATAACCGGCGCCGACCAGCCGGTGCGCATCGCGCCGTTCGTGCTGGGCTTCTTGGGTGTGGGCCTGTATCACGCGGCCTACATCTCGGAGGTCATCCGCACCGGTATCGAGGCGGTTCCGCGCGGTCAGATGGAGGCGGCCCAGAGCCAGGGCTTCACCCGTGCACAGGCATACTGGTACATCGTGCTGCCCCAGACGTTCAAGATCATTCTGCCGCCGCTGTGTAACCAGGCGCTCAACCTGGTCAAGAACACGTCGGTGCTGGCGCTTGTGGCCGGTGGCGACCTTATGTACCGTTCCGACAACTTTGTGAGTCTGTACGGTTACCTGCAGGGATACATCGTCTGCTGCCTTATGTACTTCATCATCTGCTTTCCGCTCGCCATGCTGGTGCAGTGGCTCGAGCGCCGCTCCAAGGAGCGTCCGCGCGGAGTGAGCCTGGCCGAGCTGGGGCTCGACAACGTAGAGGAGGCCTAGCGCATGGAAATCTTTAACGCGACCAACCTGCTCTACATTTGGGGCGGTTTTGTTAAGACCATCGAGATCTCGGCGCTGTCGATCTTTTTCTCGCTCATCTTTGGCACGGTGCTGGCGCTTGTTAAAAGCTATGCGCCCCGCCCGTTCCGCATTTTGGTGAGCGCCTATATCGAGCTGTTCCGCTGCACACCGAACCTGCTGTGGATCCTGTTTATCTACTTTACGGTGCAGGGCTTGGACATCGTGATCTCGACCATCGCCTTTACGCTGTTTACCAGCGCCGTTATGGCTGAGATCGTGCGCGGCGGTCTTAACTCGATTCCGCGCGGCCAGTTTGAGGCGGCGCAGAGCCAGGGCTTTGGCTTCTTTGCCACCATGCGCTACATCATTCTGCCGCAGACGTTTAAGACGATCATTCCGGCGCTGTTTAGCCAGTGCACGACCGTCATTAAGGACAGCTCGTATCTTTCGGGCATTAACGTGGCCGAGCTCATGTACACGGCAAACGTCGTGATGGCCCACGCGATTGATCTGTCGCAGGTGCTTATGCTCTACGGACTGGTGTTTGCGATGTACTTTGTGCTCAACTTTGGTATCTCGCTGCTGGTCCGAGCTTACCAACGCCGCATCGTAGCCGCATAGCCTGGCTTTCCCTGGCACCCAACCTTGGCCTTCAAACCGTCGCTCGCGTACCAAAGTACGCGTCGCTCCTCTTTCAGGCCAATCTTGGGCACCAGGAAAACCCAGGTACGGTATCGTGGGAATAAGAGATAAACAGCCCTTTTCTCATTTGTTAGAAAGGAATCGCGATGAGCGATCTGGAGAACAAGAAGAATCCTGTGGTCATTACCATCGCGCGCGATTTTGGTGCCGAGGGCCACGAGATTGGCCGAATGCTTGCCAACGAGCTGGGGATTCCGCTGTACGACAACGAACTGCTGGTACGTGCGTCGCTGCGTGCGGGCGAGTCGCTCGACAAGATGGCCGCCTACGACGAGCGCCTGGCCGTGGAGAACATGGCGTTTCTGCCCGACCGCTACGATGCCCGTTCGTACTCGGACAAGCTATTCCAAAAGATGAGCCAGGTGATTTTGGACTTGGGTGAGACCGAGAGCTGCATTATCGAAGGCCGCCTGTCCGATTACCTGCTTCGCAACAACCCCAACCACATTGCCGTGTTGGTGACCGCTCCCTTTGAGGACCGCGTCGAGATTGTGCGCAAGAAGCGTGGCCTCAACAAAAAGAAGGGCGCCAAGCTGGTCAAACAGCAGCAGAAGGCGCGCGAGGCGTTCTATAAGCGCTATAGCGCCGGCAAGTGGAAGATGACGAGCGGCAAGGACATCGTCGTCAACCGCGCCAAGTTGGGACGCGAGGGCTGCAAAGATGTCATCGCGGCGGCCTACCGCTACAAGCTGGCGCAGCTCGAAGGCTAACCGACCAAAACCACCACAAAGGGGACAGACACCTTTGTGGTGGTTTTTGTTTTAGGCCGAGGGAAAGGCCTTGGTGAGACCGGCGCGCGTCTGCGTGTCGGTCTTTTGGTAGATAGAGCTCAGGTGGCGCTGCACCATGCGCATCGAGATTCCAAGCTCCTCGGCGACCTGTTTGAGCGGGCGCTCGTCTTGGGTTACGGCCATGAGCACGTCGACTTCGCGCGGGGTGAGAGCGTGGTTGGCGATGAAGGCCTGGCGCTGCTCCTCGACGGTGGGCGCGGCGAGTGCTTCCTCGGCAAGCTGTTGATGTTCGCGCTCCTGCTCGGTCTGGGGTAGACGGAACAGGCCGGCGGCAACGAATGCCACGCAAGCCGCGACGAGCAAAACGAGCGCACCGATCATGATGAGAGCAACATTGCCCGAGGTCACAAGCGCAAGCGAGACGCCCGACGTGATGAACGCGCACACGTTATTGGCTGCGCGCCCCATGCCGGCCCAGAGGGCGGGTGCATGCATGCGCGGTGCCAGCTGTGTAAACGTGGCGGTAAAGAACGTGACAAAAAAGCCCGAGCTCAGGTAAAAGACGACAAGGCCCAGGTTGAGATCGGCGCCGGCCTCCACGGCCAGGATGGAAATGGTCGAGAGCACGGCGATGCCGAGCATGACAAGTCCCATGTATCGGCGCTCGGCAAGATCAAAGATAATGCCGGCGGCAAGGCCGCTTGCAGCCAAAAAGAGGCGCGGCCAGGTCTGCACGGCAATGGTGCCGTGGGCGTTGGAGAGCGTGACCACATTGTCGAGGGTCGAGAACAAGCAGGCAAGAATCATGACGAGCGCGATGCTCCAACATGCCTGCTTGGCGAGGGCGTGCGAAGGTTCGACAAAGGGATTGATGGCGGGCCTGGGGCCCTCGTTTGCCGCTTGGGTAGTGGCGCTGAGGGCGGAGATGGCGATCGTCGCTGTGCCAAGGACGATGAGCTCTGCGATACCGCCGCAATTGAGCAGGTTGACGGCGAACTGCATCAGGATGCCCGCGGCATATGCCGCTCCCGCGCCAGTGGCAAGCTTGGAATCGTCTTGGAATGCCGTCGCGAAGGCGTGGTGAGCGGCGGCACCCAGCAGGCCGAGTCCAAGGAATGCCACGCAGCCCAGAATTTCGAGGGCAAGCGGGGTCGTAGGGAACTGAATCTGAGTCAACCCCAAGATGGCGATGGGGACGGCGGTGCTGACAACTGCCCGAGGCCGGCCTTTGCGCTGTGCGAGCCCGAGCAGCGGCGCATATCCGATAAAGCCGAGCACGCTCGCACCTAGAATAAAGCCCTGCGCAATCACAACACGCTCGGCACCGGCGAGCAGCCCGACATTAATGTCGAATCGAAACTCGGCGGCAAGAAAGACAAAGGTAAAGAGCGCGAGTGCCAGAAGCGCGTTGATTTTAGGCCTGCTCAGGTTCAAGGACGGTCCTTTGGGTGGACGAATGATCGTGTCCTCGATTGTAGCGTTCCCGGGACGCGTGTGGCGATGGCGAAATCATATTGAATTAAACCGCAGGTAGAGGCCTAGGTTCACATCTACGAACCTAGGCATACGGAGTCACTTGGCACATCTTGGTGGTACAGGACCACCACAAAGGGGACAGACACCTTTGTGGTGGTATGTCCCTACGACCAAGGAGGCCGTTATGAACGCAAGTCACTTTGACAAGCAAACTCAACGTGAGTCCACCTGCTCGCTGGTTCACGGTACCTGGCGTTGTGTGGGTGCCAAAATAGCTTGCGCCGGCGCGTGTGCGCTTATGGTTGGCCAGCTTCTGCTGCCGAGCGTGGCGCTGGCGACGGAATGCGCCGATTCCGCCGCTGGGACGGATGAGGTTGCCGCGGCTCCGGTGACGCCGACGGTTGCGGAGGATACGGCTGCAACGACCGCACCAGCTGCTTCGACCGCGCCTGCAACCGATGCTGCTCCGGCGGCGCAAGCCACCGCTGAGCCTCAGCAGACGGCCCCGACTGGCGCCACCGATGAATCCAACGATGCGGCACCCGCTGAACAAAATACTCCCAGCGACAACGCCGCCACGCCGGCGAATGACGCCATCATGCCCTGCGGTGTGACCGATGTTGTTGGCGGCAGCGGCGTTAGGGTCAATATTACGGTGCGGAACAATTACACCGACATCAAGAAAGAAGAAACGATTGAGTATGTGAAGGGGATTGCCCTTGTAGATGGAGACCAGTCTGCTCTCGATGGTAGCGCTTTGACTTTTATCGGCCTGGGGGACTTGATCGTCCATGCGGCGTATGACAGTGCGAGCAATAAAACAACGCTTACCCTGGATATCAGCAAGATTCAGAGACAGAAGGAGGAGCAGAAGTACTTTACGGAGTACAAGGAGAATAAGTCCAAGATGACGACCACCTATGATGGATCCAAGCTTACGTATACGGGTACAGAGCCCGGGAATATCATCATCGGTGATCCGGACGACGCCTTTAAAGGAGACACCGAGGCGACCGGGAAACCCACTATTAACGAGATCCGGGATGACTACTACACCCGCACTCATGTCTACGAGAGGGCGTGCCTTGTTATCCCGGCAGCGGAATCAGAATCGGAATCCATCTCCTTTGCCAATGTTCAGAATACGAACTTCAATTGGCAGCTGGATACTGGTCCGCAGGCGACGGCAGGTGTCCTTAACTACGATGCAGATAAATACGAAATCGCTTATGAATGCTGGCAGGAATTTGAAAACAACGAACCCGTTGCTGCCTGGTATTCCGATAACGGCTCACATGGTTCCCTACCGACTATTACAAAATTTAAAAGCGGGAAAGAGTACGTGTATTCTCTTATGCTGAAGCCAAAAGACGGATATTCCTTCAGCGATGAAACCGTTGTTACCGTAAACGGGGAAACCGTAAAGTCGAGTCTAAGCGGAGAATTCCTGTATGTCCCTGCTATTAAAACAATTACGATGCCTGCTTCGTCGGAAAACGAAGCCCTCCATAACCTGAACGTCAACGACGTGAAGACCGACTACGCGCCCGGCGAGGCGCCCCGCGCGACCGCGACGATTCCCGCTGCTGACGCCGACAAGTACGAGATTGCCTACGAGTGCTGGGAGGAAATGGACGGCAGTGACCCCGCGGAGCTCACACCCGTTGCCTTCTGGTATTCCGACCCTTCCAAGTATCCGACGGGCGCGAGGAAGATCGAGCACTTTGAAGAGGGCAAGTTCTACATGTATTCCGTTGAGCTGAGGCTCAAGGACGACAATACCGTGGCCGATGACTGCATGATGTACGTCAACGGCCATTGGACGCACCACATCAAGACCGTCAACGGCGTCTTCGCGCCAAACGCTGACAATATGCTGTGCGAGCAGCCGATCGACGAATGGCGTGCCATCGACGTTATCGAGATCGACGGTGCCACGACCACCTTCAGGGCGGGCGATAAGCCGGTCTTTACGGCGAGTGTTCCGATGGGTTCCAACTCCCTTCCTCAGTGTGAGTTCTGGACGGGTAGCGACGGCAGCGAAGTGAACTCCCAGAAGTTCTGGAATCAGAACATTACAAACCACATCGATGCTTTTAAGCCTGGCGTGACCTATCGCTACGGCATCTACCTCAAGTCCGCGCGCGGCTTCTACTTTACGCCCGACACCAAGCTGGTGATCAACGGCCGGGAGTGCGGCTACCAGGTCGCGGATAGCGTATCCGATGAGGACAGCGGCTGGATCTACACCCTGTGGCTCAACACCGATTTGACGTTTACGCCCGAAGCCACGCCGACCCCCGATCCGCAGCCTACGCCGGATCCCAAGCCGACGCCGCAGCCTGAGGTTAAGCCTGAGACCAAGCCCGAGGTGAAGCCCGCGGCCAAGCCGGCCACGACAACCGCCACGACCAAGACGGTTGAGAAAACCACGCAGGCCAAGAAGGGCGATGCTGTCCTGGCTACCACGGGGGATACCACCGCGATGACGGTCGCCGCCCTAGGCATCGCCGGCGCAACCGTAGCCGCCGCCGGCCTCGCCGCGACCAAGCGCCGCAAGCATTAGAGCTGGGTGACGGCTCTCGTTCTCGGCCTCAGCAAAATCTCAATCTGTAACACCAAACTGCCCAAAACGGCTCTAGATGTTACAGATTGAGATGAACCGAATGGCCGCCAACCTAATGTCTCGATCTGTAACACCAAGCGGGGAATTTGACCTCTAACTGTTACAGATCGAGACAAACTGGCCGGCCAAGTCCAGAACCGCCACAAAGGTGCCTGTCCCCTTTGTGGCGGTTTGCACAGGTAGAACGGTAGGTTCGTATATATGAACCTACCGTTCGCTTTGTTTTTGGACAACGATTACGCTGGATGACTTTTGGTTTGCAGGAAAGGAACGACCATGAGGTGGACTACTGTTCGAGCGCTTTGCCGCCGCCTGACCATTGCCGCGGTGACCCTCACCATGGTGACGGGCTCGTTGCCTGTGGGCGCGTTTGCCGAGGCCCTCACCACCGATAGCACCTTTGTGCAGACGGATAACGGCCAAGCAGGCGACGCCGCTTCCGCCGATTCGGCTGACGCCCAAACGTCAGACTCTGCTTCCGCCGACTCCATGCCCGATGCCGGCGCTGCCGACCCCACAGTGCTCGATGCCGGTGACACCCCTACGCCCCCGGCCTCCGAGATTGCATCGGCGGCGGGCCTGACGGGCGCCGGGCAGACCGAGAGCACACCTGCGGGTACGCTCGCCACCGATCTTGTCGAGGGTAAGGAGCTCGCCGAACAGCAGAAGCAGGAGGAGGCTTCCGGTGCCGAGGCAACCTGGAACGAGGAACTTGAACTCTGGGCAACCTCGAAGGGCGCCACAGGCGTAAAGGACGAATACGACGATGGCTACGTGGCCGGCGAGCAGACCCCCGCGCAGTACTACTTCTCGATCGATAGCCTCACCAACGAAATTTCTATCGAGTATGGCGACGCGGGCATTACCACGTTGGAGGTGCCCTCGACCATCGACGACAAAAATGTCGTAAGCCTTACGGGTATGGGAAGCGCTGCGCTCACATCGATCACCTTCGCCCCTAATTCGCATGTCCGCTCTGTGGGCGGTTTGGGCGGCAGCAGCATCAAAGAGATCGCACTGCCCGATTCGGTCGAGGAGCTCAAGAGCTATGCATTCTACAAAAGCAAGACGCTCCAAACGGTAACCTGGCCCAACAACGCGGCCTTTACCACGATTCCCGAGCAGGCCTTTAAGGAATGTGAACAACTTGACGACAATGTGGTGGCAACGCTGCCGCCTTCGGTCAAAACTATCGCCTATCTTGCATTCGCCTATTGCGGCGTGCCACAGTTCTATGTCTCGGACACAACAGTGCTCACCTTTACGCAGATCAATGTGCCGGGCACGGTGGAGCGGATTGAGCAACATGCCTTTGACGGGTGCTCCTTTGTGTCGTCGGTGACGATTGGCGATGGTGTCAAATCTATCGGGGCGCTCGCGTTCGCCTCTCTTGATCCTGCGATTGCCGGCAAAGAGATTGTGCTACCCAAAAGCGTGGAAATGATAGAGTGGGGAGCTTTTGAGAACACGAGATACGGAAACGAGACGAACCATAATGCCGTTGCCCTGCGCGTGATGAACCCCGATCTTCAGTTTGGTGAGGCGGGCTATTCGGGCGACTATAATGAGCGCGTGACAATCGATGGCGTAACGTATGCGATTCCCTTTAGTGAAGGCCAGGCCATCTATGCCTATGCGACCGATTCGGCTGGCAACCCCTCGATGGTCAAAAAGCTTGCCGATGCCGTGGCCGATCGCAAGGACTCCGTCGATTCCTCGAAGCCTGCCTACACGTTTGAGTGGATGGGCGAGGCGGCCCAGGTGACGGGCAAACTTCCCCAGAGCGCGACGGCTACACTCGTGCAGGCGGGGCAGTCCACGCCGCTGGCGGTTGGCGATGGCGGCAGCTTTACAGCGGACGCTCTCTCCAAGACAGCAGTCACCCTGCGCATTTCGCTCAGCGGTTACTATGACATGGTGCTGGCGCGCCCGGGCGACCAGATGACGGGCACGTGGAATATCGGAGAGATTAAGGCGGAGGACTTTACCAAGATTCCGACTTCGCGCGCGATTGAACTCAATGTGGCCTATCTCGAACCGGTCGCAGGCCAGGATAAGACCGAACGCATTGAGCTCGATAGTCTCGATAACATCGATCTGACGGTGAAGAGCGGCGGCAAGACGCTCAAACCTGCCAAGGGCGACAAGGAAAACGACTACCGTATCCAGGGTACAGCGCTCGTGGTGTCGCAGGCCATTGCCGACGCGGACCAGGATCTGGAGATAACGCTCGTGCCCAAAGACAGCCTCAAGCTGGGTGGGGCGACGGCGACGGTGAAGCCTTCGGCCGGCAAGGTCGATATCGACTTGAAGCCTTGGGGTACGGCGACGGTCACGACCAAGGGCGACTACCAGGGCGCCAACCGCGTGCTGGTGTTCCGTACGTCCGACGGCAAGCTCGTCGCCGACGGTGTCACCTATTTGATGGGTTACGAAGACGATGGCACCACGCCTATCATGAAGGCCGAGACGCCGCGTCTTAAGGCCGGTTCGTACACCATCGTCGCCTTTAACAAGACGAGCTACGACATCCAAGCGACGAGCTATTCCACGTTTAGCCGCCTAGGGCTGACCGTGGGTAAGCATATCGCGCGAAAGCAGGTGAAGATCGAGGACGGCAAACAGCTCGACGTGACGCTCGACGTCCCCACGTTTGACGTGGAGACGTATCGTGCCGAGCGTGGGCTGACGGCGGGCTCGGTTATCGCTGATTCGTCCGCGGTCGTTGGCGTGGAGACCGAGCTGCGCATTCATTACGAGCTCAAGGACAGCCAGGCTGCCAAGATTGAGATTCCGCTGGCCAAGGATGCCGTCGAGGATGTGTCCGCAGGCGCTCGCGAAGCCGGCGCCAGCTCCGATGCCATGTGGGCTGGCACAACTTGGGAGGGCGACAACCTCGTTCTCGATATGAAGAAGAGTGCGGGCGCCGATGTGTTTGTGCGCTTTAAGCCTAAGGCCGCGGGCATCTATGCCATCTCACCGCTTATTACGCTGGGCGAGGTGACATTGCCGCTGGGAAGCACCACACTCGAGATTAGCGGATCGCGCATCGAGGTCGACAGCACCGACGTTCACAGCCTGCTGGGCAATGTGGCCTACGTATACGCAGCGCCCGGCAAAAGCGTGCAGCTTACCGTGGGCGCGGGCGCCTCGGCCGCAAAGTACACTGGCAAGACCAATAAACTCGGCCGTGCCAAGATTGAATACGACCTGCCGCAGGATACGCTTGCCGCCGAGCGTGTGACGCTCGAAGCGCGCGTGGGCTCGACCGACGTCGCCGCCGCTGCCGCAGAGGTGACGGCTCGCAATTATGTGCGCTATGTTCCGGGCGCTTCGGTCTGGAACTTTGATGTGACGTATCGTGGCGGTACGCAAAACCTGGTCAAGGACGGCAAGGACACCGGCAAGAGCCTGTGGACCTTCCATCATCTGCCACAAAAGAAGAACGCCTACTGGACCTTTGACATCACGCTCGAGGTGGGAAACGAAGAGGCCGCCGACACGCTCGACCTGTACGTGGACTGCGTGGATGGCAAGACGGTGACGATTCCTCTGACTCAAAAGTCGCGCGAGGGCACCCGTGTGCGCTATGTGGCGGAGTATGTGGACGAGGGGTATCTCAAGCTGCTCGACGAGTTTAACAAGGCGAATGACTCGACCTATGTGAACTGCGGCAACTTTGAGCAGATCTTTATGCCGCAGACCTACCGCATCTCCAATGCTCAGCTTATGACCATGCTGAGTTTTGACGCCAACGCTTCGGCCAAAAAGCATTCCGCCGCGGCCGAGGAGCGCCAGCAGGAGTTCTCGAATGCCGTGCAGCAGTGGCACGAGTATATGATGGATAACTCTTTTAACGACGTGGACCAGGCCTTTAACGATGCGATTGACCAGATGGTCGCCGATGCGTTTGCTGAGGAGGACAAGGACGGCAAGGACGAGGGCGGCAACGCGCGTAAGGCTCGTCGCGCCCCTGCTGCCAGCGACGGCGAGGGTGATGATGCTGGCAACGACGAGGCCGCGCAGTTTGCCGCCGAGCTTAAGGTTGCGGTTGGCGGCTCGTCGGCGCTGCTGACCAAGCAGGGCGACAGCTATGGCGTCAATGTGGACAAGATGATCTTTGAGGACGCGTACGGCACCGGCGAGGATTGGTACCAGGAACTCGCGTCGGCCCAGGGTGCAAGCGCGGCGGACGCGGCGGCGCTCAAGGAGCTTGTTGACCATGCATCGCGAGCGGAGTTTATTGCCCAGCAGGCCGAGGATCTGGTGGGCCAGTCGATGGGTATCGGCCAGCTCAACCAATACGGAAGCTGGAATGACGCAACCGCTGCGGCGCTCAACAAGTGTGCGGGCATTAAGGCCAGCGAGTACAGCGGCCAGTCGACGAGCGGGTTTAACGATTTGGGCCAGGCGCTCGGCAGCTCGCTGAGCTACAAGGCGGCTGACGACGATACCGTCAAGGGCTTTAAAGTCGCCGCGCCCGATGGCGAGCAGACGGCCTATATCGAGTCGGAATTTATCGAGAACTCCAATAACAACAAGAACCAGGCGCTTCTGTTTAACTCGATCGCCATGCAGTGCGACATTCTGGACAACCTGTACGATAACTGGAACGTGGTCCATAGCCTCAATAACTCTACGATTCGCGGCTGGCTTATGGCTTGGAAGCGCAACGGCGACGTGAGCGCCCATATGAAGCTCATCCGCACGATTCGCTCACTCAAGAGCTATAAGATCGAGTGCGAGATGTTCGGCCAGGTCTTTAAGACCGATGCGTGGAAGGCGGCCGGCCAGGCGTTTCCCGCGGCGACCCAGGGCATCGGCATCTTTACCGGTATTTACGGCGTGAACGATGCCAGCAAGAACTGGGAGAACGTGAACGTCCGTATGCAGAAGGTGAAGGGCGAGCGCGAGGGCTATGAGCTTCAGCATACGCGCTTGCTTGCCAAGCCCGAGAAGACCGAGGATGACTGGAAGTGCATTTACGCGCTGCGTGATGCCATGGAGAAGGCGCGTGCGTTTGAGGATCTGCTGTATCGCCAGCTCTGCCACGACAGCACCGATGTGGCGGTGGGCTCCATTATGACAATCGCCGGCGTGCTGACGGCCGGTTCGGCGGGTACTGTGGTGGGCGCTGCCTATGACGCGGCTTCGACCAGCGTAGGTTCGGAGCGCGCGATTAAGCTGACCAATGCCGAATGCGCCTACGATGTTGCCTGCGAGCAGGTGGAGCGCGCATGCCAGAATCGTATTACGGTCAACTGGGGCGAGCTGACCGATGCCGAGGTCTATAACGCCAACAAGGACGGCTTGATCTCGGACGAGAAGATGCAGTCGATCTTCGAGGCACGTTATCGCAATGTGGCCGCCAAGGCCGCACCCGATCCTGCGGGCGTGGTGTACGAGGGCCTGCTGTCCAATACGGTCGAGGGCGCGACGGTTGAGCTGTGGAGCGCCGACGATGCGGCCGGTACCAATGCAGTGCGTTGGGATGCCGAGGAGTATGAGCAGGACAATCCGCTTGCGACGGGTGCGGACGGTGCTTACAACTGGAATACGCCGACCGGCTGGTATCAGGTGCGCGTGACCAAGGACGGGTATGAGGAGGCGCGTTCGGCTTGGCTGCGTGTGCCGCCGATTCAGACTGAGGTGAACATTGGCTTGGTGTCGACGGCGGCGCCCGAGGTGGCTTCGGCCCATGCCTATACCGATTGCATCGAGGTTGAGTTTGCGCAGTATATGGATGCGAGCGACGATGCCCTGGCCGCATTGTACGCGCAGGGCTTGGGCGACGTGACGTATGCGTGGCTCGACAAGCAGGACGATCCCAATGGCAAGCCGTTGTCGCGCGTGCTGCGTATTCGCTATGCCGATGCGCGTGAGGCGGGCTCGACGGTGGCGTTTGAGCTCGACGGTGCTCGCAACTACGCCGGCACGGCCATGGCGCGCTGGGCAAGTGGCGAGCTTGTCGTGGGCGTTCGCGCCGACAAGCTCAAGCTCAACGTGGAGCAGGCCGTGACCATGCTTGAGGGCAGTGACTTTGAGCTGGTGGCGCACGTGACCGATAAGGCGGGCAAGCCGTTTGCGGGCACCAAGGTTAGTGTTGGGCTGGAGTCCTCGGCTATCTGCTCTGTCGATGCCACCCAAGCCGTGACGGGCGAGGACGGCGCGGCGACGTTTGTGCTGCATGGTGCTCTGCCCGGTTTGACGACGTTGACGGCGGCGGTGGACGGCACGGCGCTGTCCAAGCAGGTCGACGTGCGCGTGTCTGCCGAGGCAGTGCGACCGACGCGACCGGTGGCGACGATTGGTGCGACGACGTTTGGTGCATGGTCGCCCAAGGAGAACTACATTACGGTGCCCAAGGGCACGAAGCTGGAGCTTTCAGCCGAGGACGGCACGACGATTTGGTACACCACCAACGACACCTGCCCCTGCCGTGACGAAGGCCGCGTAAAGTACACCGAGCCTATTGCGCTCGATAGCAATATGTATGTGCGCATTGCGGCGCAGCGTCCCGGCATGTCGTATAGCGAGTATTCGGAGCGCTTGAACATTACGATTACGGTGACCGATGAGGCGACGCCCGATCCCGAGCCGGAGCCCGGGCCGGAGCCCGAGCCCAAGCCGGAACCCAAGCCGACGCCTGGCGGCGGCGAGCAGGGTGGCGGTGCGGATGGCTCTGGCGGTACCGGGGCTCCTGCGGGTGGTTCGACTTCGACGACGACCACAGTGACGACGGACAAGTCCAAGGGTAAGGGCAAGAACGGTAAGAAGTCCGGCGGCACGGAGCTCGCCAGCACGGGTGACGCCACCGCGATGACGGTCGCCGCTCTGGGTATCGCCGGCGCAACCGTAGCCGTGGCCGGTGTTGCCGCGACCAAGCGCCGCAAGCGCTAGGTTTTGGCGGCGGCGCCCATCCTCGGCTTTCGCAAAACCTCAACCTGTAACACCTGGCTGCCCAAAACGGCCCCAGATGTTACAGATTTAGATGAACCGAATGGCCGCCAACCTAACGTCTCGATCTGTAACATGTAGCGAGGAATTTGGCCTCTAACTGTTACAGATTGAGATAAAGCGGAGGCGGCTGGCGCAATATCTCGATCTGTAACAACTACGATGCTCAACGGGCTCCAGGTGTTACAGATCGAGACAAACTAGTCGGTCCCCCAACCACCACAAAGGTGCCTGTCCCCATCGTGGTGGTCGGTCGACCGGCATAGAAAAAGTCCCCGCCGGGCGTGTGCTCGACGGGGACTTTGCCGTTTGGTGGCTAGTGCTGCAGGTGATTACTCGCCCAGCAGGCTCTTGGTGATCGAAGCGGCGGCCTTCTTGCCGGCACCCATCGCCAGAATGACCGTAGCGGCACCGGTGACGATGTCGCCGCCGGCCCAGATGCGGGGATCGGTGGTCTGGCCGGTCTCCTCGTCGGCGACGATGTAGCCCCACTTGTTGAGCTCCATCTTGCCGCCGATCTTGGCAGCGAAGGGGTTGGCGTTGGTGCCGATAGCCGAGATTGCGACGTCGCAGGGAATCTCCTCGATGGCGCCCTCGATGGGCACCGGGCGACGACGGCCGGACTCGTCAGGCTCGCCGAGCTCCATCTTCTGGACCTTGACAGCGCACACGGAGCCGTCCTCGCCAGCGACAAACTCGAGCGGGGAGACGAGCGGCAGAACCTCGACGCCCTCGGCCTTAGCATGGTGCAGCTCGGCGCGACGGCAGGGCATCTCGTCCTCGGTACGGCGGTAGGCGATGATGGCGTGCTCGGCGCCCAGGCGCTTGGCGGTACGGACGGCGTCCATAGCCACGTTGCCGCCACCAAAGACGACGACGTTCTTGCCGTGCTTGGTGGGGGTGTCGTACTCGGGGAACTTGTTGGCCTTCATCAGGTTCACGCGGGTGAGGTACTCGTTAGCGAAGAAGACGTTGGGCAGGTTCTCGCCGGGGACGTTGAGGAACTTGGGCAGGCCGGCGCCGGTTGCCACGTAGATGGCGTCGAAGCCCTGCTCGAACAGCTCCTCGGCCGTGGCCATGTTGCCCACGACGGAGTTGTACTCAAACTTGACGCCCATGTCCTCCAGGCCGTCGATCTCGCGCTTGACGACTGCCTTGGGCAGACGGAACTCGGGGATGCCGTAGACCAGCACGCCGCCGCCGGTGAAGAATGCCTCGAAGACGGTGACGTCAAAGCCGTTGCGGGCGAGCTCGCCGGCGCAGGTGATGCCGGACGGGCCGGAGCCGACGACGGCGACCTTCTTGCCGTTCTTGGGGGCCATCTTGGGCGTGGAGGCGAGCTCGGGGCGGTCACCCAGGAAGCGCTCGAGCTGGCCGATGGCCACGGGCTCGGACTTCTTGCCGCGGATGCACTTGCCCTCGCACTGGTTCTCCTGCGGGCAGACGCGGCCGCAGATGGCGGGAAGCATGGAGTCCTCGCGGATGGTATCGAGGGCGCCGCCGAAGTCCTTCGCGCGGATCTGCTCGATAAAGCGGGGGATGTTGATGTTGACGGGGCAGCCCTCAACACAGAACGGCTTCTTGCAGTTGAGGCAGCGCTCGGCCTCGGCCAGCGCCATCTCCTCGGTGAAGCCCTTGTCGACGGGGCGGAAGTCGCAGGCGCGCTCGGCAGCCGGCTCCTCGTTATCGGGGGTGCGGGGCGACTTCATATCGGCAACGAAACGACCGTTAACTAGTGGCATGCGCAGCTCTTTTCCTCATAGGCCTTGAGGGACTCGCCCTCTTCGGAACGGTAAGCGGCCTGGCGGGCACGAAGGTCATCCCAGTCGACCAGGGTGGCATCGAAGTCGGGGCCGTCGACGCAAGCGAACTTGGTCACGCCGCCCACCTCGACGCGGCAGCAGCCGCACATGCCGGTGCCGTCAACCATGATGGGGTTGAGCGACGCGGTGATGGGGGTGTCGTACTTCTGGGCGGTGAGGGTCGAGAACTTCATCATCGGAACGGGGCCGACGCAGAAGACCTGGCTCACGGCCTTGTCCTGCAGCAGACGCTCCAGCGGAGCGGTGACAACGCCCTGCTCGCCGTAGGAGCCGTCGTCGGTGGTGATGTGGATGTGGTCCTCGTCGAGGAGCTCGCGGAACTGGTCCTCCATGAGCAGGAGGTCCTTGGTGCGGGCGCCCATGATGGCGTGCACCTCGTGGCCGGTTTCGACCAGGTGCTTGGCGACCGGGAAGGCAATTGCCAGGCCGACGCCGCCGCCAATGACGGCACAGGGGCCCTCGGCCATTTCGGTGGGAACGCCCAGCGGGCCCACGACGTCGCGCAGCGACTCGCCGGCCTCGTAGGTGGACAGCATCTCGGTGGTCTTGCCGATCACCATGAAGATGAACTCGACCCAGCCCTCGTCAGCGTTCCAGCCGGCCAGGGTAAACGGGACGCGCTCGCCCGTCTCGTTGGCGCGGACCATGAGGAACTGTCCAGCGTGCGCATGCTTGGCGATTGCGGGCGCCTCGATGCGGAACTTGAACACCTTCTCCGAGAACTGCGTCTTCTCCAGGATCTTATACATAGAACCCCTCTCTTGTTAGGGCCGCCGAACCGTGCCTCCACGGAAATGGACGGTAGCCCGAATAAAACCGTACGCGCACAGGCGTTGTGCAGACATACGGTACAAATTATACCCTCATGGGCATGTCGCTTACGTGTATCTTCGGCAGGTGGGAAAAGGGTTTATCCGGTTCGACCTACCAAAAAGGGACAGGTTTATTTTGGTCGGTTTTATCAGGCAAAACGGCAAAGGGGGCCGGCCTCGGGTTGTGATGAGGCCGGCCCCCTTTGGGGTGCTATGCGTGTATGGCGGCGCGCGGTTTATCGTGATGCCGCAACTGGGGCGTTTCCGCAGATAAAACCTGCTAAAATAAACCTGTCCCTAAATGATAGGTTTTAGTGCTTGCCGTTGGCGGAGGCGGCGCCGTTGACGTGGTCGCGGGCATAGATCACGCCGTGCACGATGGCGAGACCCGCGGCGTCGGCGGCGCGGGCGCAGGTGTCCTGGAAGTCATCGGCCTCGCGGGCGCGCAGCTGTTTGAGCACATAGTCTGCCACGGCCATCTTGCCGGGAGGGTTGCCGATGCCGGTGCGGATACGGCTAAAGTCGCGGCTGCCCATCTTGTCGATGATGGAGCGCAGGCCGTTGTGCCCGGCGTGGCCACCGCCCACCTTGACGCGCACGTCACCGGCGGGGATGTCGAGCTCGTCGTGAATCACGAGTAGCTCCTCGGCCTTGATCTTGTACTCGCGGCAGAGCTTGGAGATGGGGCCACCCGAGGTATTCATATACGACTGCGGCTTGACCAGCACGATCTGGCGCTTGCCACCCTCTTCCTCGGGATCGTTGATGTTGATGAGTGCGACCTCGGCGCCGGCCTGGTTTTTCCAGTACGTGACACCGGCCTGACGGGCCAGCTCGTCGATTGCCTTAAAGCCAGCGTTGTGGCGGGTTTCGGCATATTCCTCGCCAGGGTTGCCAAGTCCGGCAACCATGCGAATCTTAAGCGGCTGTGCAGCTGCCATGTTTGTCCTCCGTTACGTAAACAGTTTAATCAACGACAAAGGCTACCACGCCCGTCGAAGGCGAGGCTTTGCTTCAGCGAAATCCCACCAGACAAAAGCACGGCCACGGCAGAGCGAGCCGCCGGAACAGAAGAAACCCCCGCGCGACCTTTGCGAAGCAAGGGGGAGCGCGGGGGTTTCTTCTGTTCCGGCGGCGATGCGCCGGGTTGCAAGGACGATGCGATTACAGCGCGAAGTCGCCGCCGACGAGCGTGGAGACGGGCTCCTCGTGGTAAACGGCGGAGATGGCCTGAGCGAACTCCTCGGCGACCGAGATGGTCTTGATCTTGCCGCCGACCTCGACGGGAATGGCGTCGGTGACGACGCACTCGACGATGGGGGCGTCGTTCAGGCGCTCGATGGCCGGACCGGAGAAGATGCCGTGGGTGGCGCAGACGTAGATGTCGCCAGCGCCCATAGCCTTGAGCTCCTTGACGTTGGCGCACAGGGTGCCAGCGGTGTCGATCATGTCGTCATTGATGACGCAGGTCTTGCCCTTGATGTCACCGATGATGCCCATGACCTCGGCGGCGTTGTGGCGCGGACGGCCCTTGTGGGCGATGGCCAGGTCGCAGCCGAGCATGTCGGACAGCTTCTTGGCGGCCTTGGCACGACCCACGTCGGGGGAGACGACAACCAGGTTGTCGGTGTCGAAGTTCATGGCGTTGTAGTACTGGCCAAACAGCGGCAGTGCGGACAGGTGGTTGACCGGGATATCAAAGAAGCCCTGGATCTGACCCTGGTGCAGGTCGAGGGTGATGATGCGGTCGACGCCGGCGCGCTCGAGCAGGTTGGCGACGAGGCGGGCGGTGATGGGCTCGCGCGGGCCGGCCTTGCGGTCCTGGCGGGCATAGCCGTAGTGGGTGATAACGGCGGTGATGGAGCGGGCGGATGCACGCTTGGCAGCGTCGGTGGCGATGAGCAGCTCCATGAGCATGTCGTTGACGTTGCCGCCGGCCACGGACTGAATCAGGAAGACGTCGGCGCCGCGGACAGTCTCGTCGTAGCGGGCGTAAATCTCACCATTGGCGAACTGCTTTAGCGTAAGGCCCGAAAGCTCGACCCCAAGGTACTCAGCGATCTTCTGAGCGAGGGGACGGTTGGAGGAACCGGAATACACGCGGATGGACTTGCGCATATTCTCCGACTTCTCGGGATCATTAATCGGCATTACCCTTCTCCTTTATATCGAATGCCATATAGATGCCTTGTTGCATTGTAACCGCGCGGCGGGGTTTATCGGGTCCTGATAACGTCTTTACCGTCAACGGACACGAACCGACCACTCATCCGGTCGCGCAGGTCACGATAGAAAAAAGGAGCCGTCCCCATGGAACAGCTCCTTTTGTGCTTGATAAAACGTTATACCTCGTCGTCCTCGTGCAGACGGCGGCGATAATCGGCGGCCCAGCCCTCAATATTTACCTGGCGGGCGCGGCCCAGACCGAGTGCGTCGGCCGGGACCGGCTCGGTGATGACGGAGCCGGCGGCCACGAGTGCACCGTCGCCAATCTGGGCGGGCGCGACCATCATGGTGTCGGAACCGATGAAGGCATCCTTGCCGATGACGGTCTTGTGCTTGTGGACGCCGTCGTAGTTGCAGGTGATGGAGCCCGCGCCCACGTTGACGCCGGAGCCCATGGTGGTGTCGCCGATGTAGGACAGGTGCGGAACTTTGGAGCCCTCGCCGATCGTGGACTTCTTGATCTCCACGTGCGTGCCGGCCTTGGATCCGTCGAGCATGTGGGTGCCCGGGCGCAGGTAGGCGCGCGGGCCGCAGTCGACGCCGTTCTCGATGACGGCCTCGATGGCGATGGTTTCATCGATGATGCATCCGCTGCCGACGGTGGTGTCGGTGAGGCGGCTGTTGGGGCCGAGCTGGCACTCCTCGCCCACGGTGACGTGGCCGATCAGGTGCGTCTGCGGCCACACGACGGTGTCGCGGCCGATGGTGGCGTCGGGGCCGATCCAAGCCTGCGTGGGGTCGATGAACGTGACGCCCTCGGCCATCCAGTGCTCGTTGATGCGGTCGCGCGCGATGGCGGTGAGCTGTGCGAGCTGGATGCGGCTGTTGACGCCCAGACCGTCGCGGTAGTCGTCGCAGTGGAAGATGGAGACTGCCTGGCCGTGACCCTTGAGGATTTCGAGCATGTCGGGCAGGTAGTACTCGGACTGCGCGTTGTCGTTGCCGATCTCGTTAATGTGGGCGGCGAGCTGCGCGCCGTCGAAGGCGTAGCAGCCGGCGTTGCACTCGAGTAGCTCGGCGGCCTGCTCGGGCGTGCAGTCCTTCTGCTCGATGATGCGCTCGATCTGACCATCGGCGCCCAGTTTGATGCGGCCGTAGCCAAAAGGATCGGGCGGGGTCATGGTCATGACGGTGCAGGCGAGCTCGCCGGTGGCGACGGTCTGTGCGAACTTGGCGACGGTGTCGGCGGTGATGAGCGGCAGGTCGCCGTTGAGCACGACGACGGGGCCTTGCGTGATGCCGCAGGCCTCGAGCGCGACCTTGACGGCGTGGCCGGTGCCCAGGCGCTCGGTCTGCTCGACGCACTCGACCTTGGTGGCGCTGTTGGCGTAGGCGCCATCGATGAGGGCACGCATCTCGTCGGCGTGGCTGCCGATGACGACCACGACGCGGCTGCAGCCGGCCTTGATGGTGGCGTCGACGATCCACTGAACCATGGGCTTGCCCAGGATCTTGTGCGAAACCTTGCAGTGGTTCGACTTCATGCGGGTGCCCTCGCCGGCAGCGAGGATAATTGCGGTTGCGTCCATGTGATCTCCTGTTACGTTATAGAGACGTGTGTTTGGAAACGATACACGGCGCAATATGATACCGCAGGCATATGATGAGCGCGTAACGATTGGTTTGCGGCGGTTGATGCTTGGGCCGGCGGTGCGGCGTTTGCGCTGGTTGTGTATGGCGGAGGCGCTGCGGCGTTGTCGTTTGAGCGAGGGGACGGGGGTGCCCGTGGATATCATGCGAGAGGAATCGGGCAACGAGCCCGTCGCGGCATTCTCGATGTCGCATCCGGCGGTGCCGGCACTCTACATGGTGCTGACGTTGGGGCTCACCATGTTCTCGATGCAACCGGTGCTGATCGCGCTGTCGCTCGCGGGCGGGTTGGCGTATGGATTTGCGACGCGCGGGGCTGCCCGCACGTTGGGCGCGCTTCGCTGGCAGCTGCCGGTGATTTTGATCATTGCACTGGTCAACCCGCTGTTTAGTGCATCGGGCTCGACCGAGCTTTTCCATATTGGCATGCGCGCAGTGTATTTGGAGAGCATGGTATACGGCCTGTGTATGGGCGGGCTGTTTGTGGCGAGCGTGCTGTGGTTTGAGGCTGCGGCGTCGATGCTCGAATACGACAAGGTGCTCGCGTTGCTGGGCAACGCCGCGCCGGTGCTCGCGCTCATGATCTCGATGTGCATGCGGCTTATCCCGCAGTTTTTGCGCCGCGGCCGCACGGTGCTGGCGGTGCAGGACGCGATCGATGTGCCGGGGCGCGCGCCGGCTGACCCCGTGCGCTCGCGCCTGCGGGCGTCGAGCGTGCTGATGGGCTGGGGCATGGAAGATTCGCTGGAGCGCGCGGACGCCATGCGCTCGCGCGGGTGGGGTGCTGCGCCGCGCCGTACGACGTATGCGCGGTATCGGCTAGGGCGCGGCGACGCTGCCGCGCTGGTTGGACTTGCGGTGTTTGGTGCCGCCGCGGTGGCGGTGGCATGGGTCGCGACGACGCAGTATTCGTTTCACCCGCAGCTCTCGGTTCCGGCGCCGTGGCCGGGCTATGTTGTATATGCGGCTTGGATGGCGCTGCCCTGCGTGCTGCATGCGATTGACGAGAAGAGGTTCGGCTGATGGCTCGGTTGGATAGTGGCCCGGTGTCGGGCGCGGCGTGCGACCCGGATATGCCGGCGATTGAGGTGCGGAGCCTGGGCTTTACCTACCCCGGGGCTGATGCTGCGGTGCTCGAGGGGCTCGACTGGTCTGTCCCCCAAGGTGCATTTGCGCTGCTTGTTGGCGGTACCGGATCGGGTAAGTCGACGCTGCTGTCGTTGCTCAAGCCCGAGATCGCTCCGGCGGGCGAGCGCACTGGCGATGCGCGCGTGCTGGGCGAGAGCGTTGCCGACATGGACGTGCGCGCGTCTGCGGAGCGCGTGGGCTACGTGTTCCAGGATCCCGAGAACCAGATTGTGTGCGAGACCGTGTGGCACGAGATGGCGTTTGGCCTGGAAAACTTAGGCATGTCGTGCGACGAGATACGCCGCCGTGTTGCCGAGACCAGCTATTTCTTTGGTCTGGAGGATTGGCTCCACCGCGATACCGATACGCTTTCGGGTGGCCGCAAGCAGCTGCTGTCGCTTGCCGCCGTCCTGGCGCTGCGCCCGCGTGTGCTGCTACTCGACGAGCCCACGTCTCAGCTCGATCCCGTTGCCGAGAAGAATTTTCTGCACGCGCTGTTTCGCGTGAACCGTGAGCTGGGCTGCACGGTTGTTGTGGCTACGCATCAACCGCGGCCGATGTTCGAGTATGCGACGTGTGCGTACCGGATTGAGGGCGGTCGCGTGCGCGAGGTGGCGGATACGGCTTCTTTGGGACGCCGAGAATCGCTGTTTTCCGATGACATGTTGGGGTGGGGTGCCATCCGATGTGCAAAAAACGGAGTATTCAGCAGGCGTGAGGACAATTTGGGCTCTCTGGAGCCGCTCGGGGACGTATCGAGCGCGAAAAGAAGTTCGGAATTGGACAAATCGTCCGAATTTGTGGCGCAAATGTTGCTCGAGAACGGCTCGGAAGCCTTCCCGCGCACGAATGGAAGCAGAATACTCCAAAAAATGCACGGCGGGTCGGCTACCACCCTGTCGGAAGGCTGGTTTCGCTACGATCGCGCGGGCGGTTGGGTGCTGCGCGGGCTCGATGTGACGTTTTCGGCCGGCGCGGTGCATGCGATCGTGGGCGGCAACGGATGCGGCAAGTCGACGATGCTCTCGGTGCTGGCCAAGACCGCCAAGCTGCAGCGCGGCCGCATGGTGCGCGGAGCGGCTTCGGCGGCGCTGCAGCCTCAGAATCCCAAGGCCCTGCTGGTCGCCGAGACGGTTCGCGATGAGCTGATGGAATGGGCCTCGACCTGCGGATATGACGAGAACTTGGCGCGGGAGCGTGCGGCGCAACTGGGATTGGACGGCCTGGAGACGCGCCACCCCTACGACCTCTCGGGCGGACAGCGCCAGCTGCTCGCGCTGGCAAAGCTGCTGCTGATTGGCCCCGAGCTGCTGCTGCTTGACGAGCCCACGAAGGGCTTGGACCTGGAGAGCCGCCGCATCATCGCCCGCGCCCTGCGTGACCATGCGAAGGCCGGTGGCACCGTCGTCATTGCCACGCACGACTTAGACTTTGCCGAGCAGGTGTCCGACGACGTCGCCATGATGTTTGACGGCGAGATTGCCTGCATGGAGCCCCCGGCCGACTTCTTTGCCGACAACGTGTTCTATAGGGCGTGATGGGATGACGGACTGTCGTTTCTCGCGCTTGCTTGCAAAACTGGAGATCCCGCTGCTGCTGGCGGTGCCAGCCGTGATGGCTGCGGCGTTGCTGGCGGGCGTTGAGCAGGCAGCGTTGGCCATGCTTGTCGTGGTGGCGCTGGTGCTTGCGCTGTTCTTTGCGGGTTACGAGGTGTCGCGCCCGGGCCTGCGCCAGATTATGCCCACGCTGGTGTTGGCGGCGTTGGCCGCGGCGGGGCGCATCTTGTTTGGCCCCATTCCCGACTTTAAACCGGTGAGCGCCATCGCCATTATCGCGGGGGCGACGCTTGGTCGCCGCAATGGTTTTATGGTTGGCGCGCTGGCGGCGCTGACCAGCAATTTCTTTTTTGGACAGGGCATGTGGACGCCGTGGCAGATGTATGCTTGGGGTCTGGTTGGCTATGTTGGCGGCGCGCTGGCGCATGCGGGCGCGTTCGACCGTGCGGATGGAACCGTGCGCATGCCGGCGCTGATGGCGTACGGCTTTGCCTCGGGCTTGCTCTACGGCGTTGTGATCAACGCGTATGACATCATCGGTTTTGTTCAACCGCTCACGTGGGCGGGCGCCATAGCGCGTCTTGCTACGGCGGTGCCGTTCGACATCACGCATGGCCTCGCGACCTGCGTGTTCTTGGCCGCTCTGTACAAGCCCTGGTGTCGCCGCATCAACCGCGTCGTCGTGAAGTACGGGCTGTAGGGCTGGTTGCGCCGGGGCGGGAATCAATACTGCCGAAGTGCCATTTCAAAACTATGCCGGTTTACGGGGCTAGATTGGCACAGGCAGACCATACTGGCTTTTTTCGAAATAGAGCAAACCGTTTACCTGCGGTTTTATTATTTCGGAATTGCGTATGGTTGGGGGTTTGCGATTTAGCCCCGTAAACCGGCGTAGTTTTGAAATGGCCGGTTGATATGACGGGCATCATGGCCCTCAGAGGGTCAATTGATCCGTTTTCTTCCGTCCCCAGACGTCCCCAGGGAATCAGTTGACGGCGCTCGCCACGAAACTGGCCCATCTACTACGTTTAGCCCGACACCCCCAAGCACAACCGCGTTTTATGAAAAACCGCAGGCTTTCTACCTGCGGTTTTCTTTTTGCGTTGTTCGCTGTGGTTGAGGATGGCGGCCTAAACGTAGTAGATGGGCAGGTTTCGTGGCGGGCGGGTTGCGCGAACACGCTCGCAAGACGAAAACGACCCGCCTTTCTCCGCCTTTGGGAGATCAGTTGGGCTAGAGCTCCAGGGCGAGCGTGACGGGGCAGTGGTCGCTGCCAAAGATGTCGCCGCGGATGCCGGTGTCGCGTACGTTGCCGGCGATTGCGTCGCTCACCAGGAAGTAATCAATGCGCCAGCCGGCGTTGTTTTTGCGAGCATTAAAACGGTAACTCCACCAGCTGTAGACGCCCTCGACGTCGGGGTTTGCCGCGCGCCAGGTGTCGGTAAAACCAGCGTCGAGCAGCTCGGTAAACTTGCCGCGCTCCTCGTCCGAAAAGCCTGCGTTGCCGCGGTTGGACTTGGGGTTCTTAAGGTCGATCTCCTCGTGTGCCACGTTAAAGTCGCCGCAGGTTACGACGGGCTTGCCGGTTTCGCGCTCAAGCGCGCTCAAAAAGCCGCGATAGGCATCGTCCCAGGCCATGCGCACGTCGATGCGCGCGAGCTCGTTTTGGGCGTTGGGCGTATAGACGTCCACGAACCAAAACTTGTCGAACTCGAGCGCGCAGACGCGGCCCTCGGTTGCGGCTTGGGCGACGAGCTCGGCGGCCCCACCCTCGCCGGCGTAGGGCAGCAGTGCATCGGCGCGCAGTACGCGCAGCGGTTCCTGGCGGCTAAAGACCGCGGTGCCCGAGTAGCCCTTGCGCTCGGCGTAGCTCCAGGTTTGGTGATAGCCGGCCAGGTCGATATCGACCTGGCCCTCCTGCAGCTTGGTTTCCTGCAGCGCTAGGATATCGACATCGAGTTCCTGTGCGATCTGGGTAAAGCTCGGGTCCTTTTTGAGCACGGCGCGCAGGCCGTTAACGTTCCACGAGGCGAAAGTGTAAGTCTGAGGCATGGTGTCCTTTCGACGGGGTTGGCAGGCTTAAGATTAACGCAACTAGAGCGGGGCGGAGTCCGCGAGTGATAGTGTGAACGCCGCCGTCCCGGAGACACGGACGGAGGACATATATGACGCAGGCAATATCGGATCCCAAACAGGCCTCTGCCGCGCTGGCGGAGCTGTTCGAAACCCATAGTCACGTGGTCTTCTTTGGCGGCGCGGGTGTTTCCACGGCAAGCGGCATTCCCGATTTCCGCAGCGTGGACGGTCTGTATCACCAGCGGTTTTCCTATCCGCCCGAGACTATGCTCTCGCACAGCTTCTACGAGGCGCATCCGGCGGAGTTCTTCGACTTTTACCGCACCAAGATGATCGCGCTTAACGCTAAGCCCAACCGCTGTCACACCAAGCTGGCCGAGCTGGAGCGCGCCGGCAAGCTCGACGCCGTGGTGACGCAAAACATCGATGGCTTGCATCAGGCGGCTGGTTCACGGCGCGTGTTTGAGCTGCACGGCTCGGTCCACCGCAATATCTGCCAGACGTGCGGCGCGGTCTACAGCGCCGAATGGATTTGCGCGCGCGAGCACGAGGATGCCGCGGGCATGCCCGTGTGCCCTACGTGCGGCGGTCGCATCAAGCCCGATGTGGTCCTCTACGAAGAGCCGCTCGATGAGCGTGTGCTTACCGGCGCCGTTGCTGCCATCGCCGCAGCCGACGCCCTCGTCGTGGGCGGAACCTCGCTCGTAGTGTATCCGGCGGCGGGCCTCACGCGTTACTTTACTGGCGATACGCTGGCCATTTGCAATTTGGCGCCCACCGATCAGGATGCAAATGCCGACCTGCTGATTTCTTGCGACATCGCGGCCGCGTTTGCGTTCTAGCCCGCGCGCGCGGATACAATAGAAAGACTGATTGCAAAGCGACCCCGCCGTCAGCGCCCGAGCGCGGCGGCGTGGGCATTTTAGGAGGATGTTCATGGCGAACGACAGCAAGACATGGCGGTGCGGAAAGTACGAGCTCAGCTTTGATCGTCCGCGCATCATGGGCGTCCTCAATGTGACGCCCGATTCGTTTAGCGACGGCGGGGAGCACTTCGACCCGGATGCCGCCATCGAGTACGGCCTGGCGATGCTCGATGCCGGCGCCGACATCATCGACGTGGGCGGCGAGTCCACGCGCCCCGGCTTTACCCCGGTCAACCCCGACGAGGAGGCACGTCGCGTGCTGCCCGTCGTGCGCGCGCTCGCCAAAGAGGGCGCTATCGTCTCGATCGATACGCGTCATGTGGCGGTTGCCAAGGCGGCGGTGCGCTGCGGTGCTTCGATTGTCAACGATGTGACGGGCTTCACCGACCCCAAGATGGTCGAGTTCGTTAAGACGAGCACCTGCGGCGTCATCGTAATGCACGCCGGCGAGGTCGCCGCGCCCGCCCGCACGCACGCGACGGTGCAGCTCGATACTTCGGCCGCGGCGTTTGTTGCCGAGAAGGCGCGCGAGGCGGCCGCCGAGGCCGCGCGCGAGGCTGAGAAGCCCGCTCGTCGCCGTCGCGGCAAGTTGTTGGGCGAGTCCAAGGTTGAGACCAAGCTTCCGGGCGGTGTGGTACAGCCCTCGCTGCCGTTTGGCGAATCAGAGCCCACGCCCGAGCCTGTTGCCGAGTCAGAGACGCCGGCTACCGAGCAGGCTGCCCCTGCTGCCGTTGCGCCCGAGGCCGTGCCCGCAGCTACCGAAGTCGCACCAGAGCCCAGCGACCACCTGGCCGCCATGATGCGCCGCAGTGCCCGCCGTGAGGAAGCCTATGTGCCCACCTCGCAGCTCCGCCGCTTTACCTTGCCCGATTCGGCGCCCATCATGCGCCGCGTCATGGGCTTCCTGTCCGACCAGGCCCGCACGCTCATCCATGCCGGCGTGTCGCGCGACCGCATCTGCATCGATCCCGGTCCGGGCTTTGGCAAGACGGCCAACGAGGATATCGTCATCCAGCGCGAGACCGCTAAGATGGCGTCGCTGGGCTATCCGCTCATGTGCGCCGTGTCGCGCAAGCGCTTTGTGGGCGCCGTCTCGGGCGTGACCGAGGCCGCCGCGCGCGATGCCGCCACGTTTGGTGTGTGCCTGGGCGCCATCCAGGCCGGCGCCAACATCGTGCGCGTGCACGACGTTGCGGGCTTTGCGCAGTTCCTGAACGGTTACTGGGCCGTTGCCAAGCCGCAGCCGCGCCGCGCGTTTGTGGCCGTGGGTTCCAACCTGGGGCATCGCTGCGACAACATCCGCGCTGCGCGCGACATGATTGCCGAGATCCCGCTCACCTGCGTGTCCAACTGCTCGCGCATCTACGAGAGCGAGCCGGCTTACGAGACGCGCCAGGACGCGTTTGCCAACGCCGTCATCGAGATCAAGACCGAGCTGGCTCCGCTGGTGCTGCTTGACGAGCTCATGAAGATCGAGGCCGAGCTGGGCCGCGACCGTTCCAAGAAAGCCAAGGCAAACGGCCCGCGCACCATCGACCTGGACCTGCTGTGGATGGACGGCGAGACCCACGGCGGCAAGAAGCTGCGCCTGCCGCATCCGCTGATCGGCGAGCGCGACTTTGTGCTGGTGCCGCTCGAGGACCTGATGCACGACCCGGCGCGGTTCTTCCGCTACAACGGCGTCGAGGTCAAGGAGCCCGAGGACCGCGTGGGCCATATCGTGGGCGAATTGGGGCGTATGTAGATGATTGAGATGAATGCTGTTGCCGCCGGTACCGAGCTCGACGCGGCGCGTGACGCGGGCCGCGAGGGTGCGTCCGCGGGCCGGTGCGCGTGGAGCGCGGGCGAGGCGTCGTTGACGTTTTCGCTGGTCGTGCGCCCCGATGTGAACATGCACGCCTTCCACGGTCTGCCGTTTGTGGCCGCAATGGGCATGATGGACGCGCTCGCGGGCACGGCCGCAACGCCGGGCCTGGGGCTTGCCGGCAAGGTGGGCATCCAGTGGCCGAGTGACATCGTGTGCGGCGCGCCTGCGTTTGAGACGTCGCTCGCGCGCGTCGCCGTCAACGGCGGTGCCGGTGCCGCGGGCATGTTTGCCGCGGTGACGGTGGATATTGAGCGTTCGGCACTGGGCGAGCTCGGCGTGGATATGGGCGACGAGGTACTGGTCGAGGCATTGGCCGCGGCGGCGCTCGCTCGCGTTGACGCCTGGGCGGTTGCCGCCAACACACCACAGGGCGCTGCCGGCCCGCTGGCCCCGGTGCTGGGCGAGTATTTCGATATGGTGCCGCTGCTGGGTCGTCAGGTCGCGGCGGTGTCGCCCAACGGCCTGCCGCTCGCGGTCGGCGTGTTTGCGGGCCTGGACATCTGGGGTCGCGCGACCATTAAGACTGACGCCGGCGAGCAAGAGTTTCCGCCCGAGGCCGTGCGCATTCGCGGGCTGTAGCGCGCGGCGCCCGCACTCAAAGATAACGATGACAACAAGACCCTTCTCGGCTGTGCCGGGGAGGGTTTCGCTTGTCTGGGGAATGGGTTGTCAGCACCCTATTCCTCAAAACTGAAAATCTTTCGATTTTGAGGAATAGAATTAAGCCAGCTCGGCCTTTCGCGAGGTATATTCGTTACAGAGCCTATTCCTCAAAACTGAAAATTTTTCAGTTTTGAGGAATAGCGATAAAAGACCGCGAGGGGGCCCAATGAAACTCATCAATAGAACGTCATATATGGACACGTTGACGAGCCTTATTGGCGTACCGGACATCAAGGTCATAACGGGCATTCGCCGTAGCGGTAAGTCAAAATTGCTCGAGGCCCTCCGCGATTACGTGGAGGCACATCTGTCCAATTCGAATGTCATCCATATCAATTACAACCTCGACGAGTTCGAGGGCCTGCTCGAATATCATGCCCTGCTCGCCTATGTGAAAGAGCATCGAGTGTCCGGCAAGCAAAACTTCCTGCTTATCGACGAGGTTCAGATGTGCGACGGCTTTGAACGCGCGATCAACAGCCTCCATGCATCCGAGCAGTACGACATCTTCATCACCGGATCGAACGCCTTTTTGCTGTCGAGCGATCTGTCGACGCTCTTTACGGGGCGCACGTTCGAGATCGAGGTTTTCCCATTCTCGTTTGAGGAGTATCGCTTCTATAGTGACGAGGGCGAGGTCGATCGCGACTTCGATGAGTACGCGAGAACCGGTGGTATGTCCGGCTCTTACCCTTATCCACTGCAGGAGCAGCGCTACCAATATCTTTCCAATGTCTTCAAAACGCTCATCGTGAGGGATATCGTGCAGCGGCATAACGTGAGAAACGAATCGGCACTGCTGCGCATTGCCGATTACATGATGGACAACGTCTCCAACATAACGTCGGCACGCAGCATTACAGATGTTTTGAATGCGGATGGGCTAAAGATTACGAACAAGACGGTCGGCACGTACATGGGGTACCTGTGCGATGCGTTTGCCTTCTATAAAGTTCGTCGGTACGACATTCGCGGCAAAAAATACCTTAAGAGCGGCGAGAAGTATTACCTGGCAGACCACGCGTTCAAATACGCACTGCTTGGTACACGTGATATGGATTGGGGGCGCGTATACGAGAACATGGTGGCCATCGAGCTGCTGCGGCGCGGATACGAGGTATACGTCGGCGTGCTCTATAAAAAGGAAATAGACTTTGTAGCAATCAAACGGAGCGAGAAGCTCTATATCCAGGTGAGCGACGACATTAGCTCGGATAAGACGTTTGAACGCGAGATTTCGCCACTGCTGAGCATTGGCGATGCGTATCCCAAGATGATTCTTGCTCGCACGCATCACGAGGCCACGGATCGCGATGGGGTGCAGATCGTGGACCTGGCGAGGTGGTTGTGCGGCGAGGCTTAGCAAAAGGTCCTATTCCTCAAAATCGAAAAAATTTCGATTTTGAGGAATAGGACCGATGCGTTGCCTAGTTCGCCGCTCGCGCTCGACTTAAACCCCGCCTTACCCCAGCTTCTGCATGCGGCGGTAGATTTCGCAGATGCCTTTGATGGTGAGCTGGCCGTCGACTATGTCGAAGGCATCAGTCGAATCGGCGACGATGCTGGCGAGGCCGCCCGTGGCGATAACGGTGGCGTCCTCGCGCCCCAGCTCGCGCTTCATGCGCGCGACCAGGCCCTCGGCCATGGCGGCGGCGCCCGTTACGGCGCCGACCTTGATGCACTCCTCGGTATCGCGGCCGATGGCGTGCTCGGGCGCCTCGAGCGGAACGCTAGCGAGCTTGGCGGCTCGGGCGGCGAGCGCGTCCATCGAAATGCGGATGCCCGGCGCAATCGCTCCGCCAATGTAATAGCCGTCCTCGTCGATAACGTCGATATTGGTTGCGGTGCCAAAGTCCACCACGATCGCCGGAGCGCCGTAGAAGGTCTCGGCAGCGACGGCGTTGGCGATGCGGTCGGCACCAACGGCCTGGGGACGCGCCGCCCGCAGCTTGGTCACGGCCGCCGTCTGCTGCCCAATGACGATGGCGTCTGCCGCGATGCGGTTGGCCACGGCGTGCCACTCGCGCGAGAGCTGCGGCACCACGCCGGCAAAGGCGATCGCGTCGACCGCGCCGAGCGAGAGGTCGTACATCTTAAAGAAGCCCATCAGGCGCACGTGGATCTCGTCGGCGGTATAGGAGCGGTCGGTGGGCATGCGCCACGACTGCACCAGCTCGTCTCCGTCAAACAGGCCCATGGCCGTCTGCGTGTTTCCCATATCGATAGCGAGCAGCATGTCTACTCCAGGTGTCGGCGTAAAAGGACGCGCACCATTGTATACGCGCCGCCGGCGGCGCTCGGCTGCGATTCGTTCACGGTGATAGGGGCTGAGGAGTTCTAAATATGAAGGAATTATGCTCTACGAGATTTTCCTTGCCGCTTACCGAACTCCCGCGTAATATTCTTTCTTGCGCACATGAGGCGCCCAGACATTGCGGGGTGGAGCAGTCTGGTAGCTCGCCGGGCTCATAACCCGGAGGTCGTAGGTTCAAATCCTGCCCCCGCGACCAAGAACTTGCAGCTCGTCGGCCTGGCCGGCGAGCTTTTTTGTTATTCCGGGACTGTTTTCTCAGTCCAATTTCCAGCCTCTCAAACATAATCTCGATCTGTAACAGGTGGACCCGATTTGGGCGGCTAGGTGTTACAGATTGAGATCTTTCGGCAGGACGGTCTCCGTTTGTCTAAATCTGTAACACGAGGGACGGATTTTGCCGAGTTGTTGTTACAGATTGAGATTTTCTTGCAGGCGGGTCCCGTTTGTCTCGATTTGTAACATCTGGGGCCCATTTTGCCGAGTAACTGTTACAGATCTAGATCTTTCGGCAGACGGGATTGGTTTGTCTCAATCTGTAACAGGTAGGGGTCAAAAGTGGGTCCAGATGTTACAGATCTAGATTGTTAGGGATGGGTCGAGAGGAATGTCTCGATCTGTAACATCTAGGGTCGTTTTTGGCCTGTAGATGTTACAGATTGAGATTTTCCGCCGGGACGGTTTCGGTTTGTCTCGATCTGTAACAGTTGCTCGGCAAAATAGGGTCTTACTGTTACAGATCGAGACAAACCGGCAGCCGGCCCCGCCCCATCCGCCTGCCGCCACCTGATATTCGCCGATTTCCGTTGTGCCGCTGAACCCTCATGCCATATCCTTTAGACAACTACGCGGCAACATCGCCGCCGCGCCTACAAGAGAGGAATGTCCATGACCGCACCTGCATCCAAGCTGCTCCAGCCCATTACGGTTGGCCCCCTTGAGCTCAAAAACCGCATTATGTTCCCGCCGCTGACCACCGGCTACGAGGAGCGCGACGGTTCCATCGGCGAGCGCAGCCTGGCCTTTTACGAGCGTCTGGCCCGTGGTGGCGTGAGCTACATCGTCATCGGCGACGTCGCTCCCGTTATGACCGCGAGCCCCACGCCCAAGCTGGCGACCGATGCCCAGATCCCCACGTTTAAGGCACTGGCCGACGCTGTCCACAAGCACGGTGCCAAGGTCGCGCTGCAGCTGTTCCACCCCGAGTACGACGTGCCCGGCGTTGGCCGCATGGTCATGGGTTCCATGGCTGCCGCCAAGGCCGCGCAGGAGGCCAAGGCCGCCGGCGACGAGGAGACCTTTGCCGCCAAAATGGCCGAGTCCAATGAGGTCCGCAACCAGGCATACGCCAAGCTGCACCACGACATGCAGCACTTTGTGAACGAGGCCACCGTGGAGCAGCTCACCCAGATCAAGGAGGCTATCGCCGCCTCGGCCGCCCGCGCGCAGCAGGCTGGCATCGACGCCATCGAGGTCCACGGCGACCGTCTGGTGGGTTCGCTGTGCTCGGCTATCCTCAACCAGCGCACCGACGAGTACGGCGGCTCGTTCGAGAACCGCGTCCGCTACGCGCTGGAGGTCGTCGCCGCCATTAAGGAAGCCGCGCCGGAGCTGATGGTGGAGTACAAGCTCCCCGTGATCATGGAGAACCCCGACGGCACGCCGCGCGGCAAGGGCGGCCTGCTGCCCGACGAGGCCTGCGAGTTCGCCAAGCTGCTCGAGGGCGTCGGCATCGACATGATCCAGGTTGCGCAGGCAAACCACACCGGCAACATGGGCGACACCATTCCGCCCATGGGCGCCATGCCCTACAACTGGACGCTGCCCGTGGCCGAGCGCGTCAAGGCCCTGGTCTCCGTGCCGGTGGCAACCGTCGGCCGCGTGGTTTCGGTCGAGGCCGGCGAGAAGATTCTGGAAGACGGCGCCGCCGACATCATCGCCTACGGCCGCTCGCTCATGTGCGACCCCGACATTGCGCTCAAGGCCGCCACGGGCGAGCCCATCCGCGAGTGCCTCAACTGCAACAAGGGCTGCGTCGATGCGATTCAAAACCGCAAGTACATCTCGTGCGTGCTCAATGCCGAGAACGGCGACGAGGCGACCATCGCCATTAAGCCGGGCGAGGGCGACAAGAAGATCGCCGTGGTGGGCGGCGGTATTGCCGGCCTGGAGGCCGCGCGCGTGGCGGCCAAGCGCGGCTACGACGTGACCGTCTACGAGGCGAGCGATCATCTGGGCGGCCAGATTGTGCTGGCGGCTGCGCCCCCGCGCAAGGACGAGATCATGCGTTCGGTCGAGTATTACGAGAAGATTCTGCCCGGCCTGGGCGTGAAGGTTGAGCTCAACCACGCCGCTACGGCCGAGGACCTCAACGCCGCCGACGCCGCGATTGTGGCTGTGGGCGCGCACGACGTGGTCATCCCCGTTCCGGGCGCCGACTCGGAGAAGGTCGTCTCGAGCTGGGACGTGCTGGCCGGCAAGGTGGAGCTTGCGGGCCGCGTCGCCGTTATCGGCGGCGGCCTGGTGGGCACCGAGACTGCCGAGTACCTGCTGCAGCACGGCTGCGAGGTGGCGATCGTGGAGATGCTCGACAAGATTGCCGCAGGCGAGTCCGAGACCATTCTGCCGCTGATTATGAGCGACTTTGCCGAGCATGGCGTTGAGCAGCACGTGAAGACCCGCCTGACCGCCATTACCGATGAGGGCGTGGAGGCCATTCACACCACCGAGGACGGCACCGAGGAGCCGGTGAGGATCGCCTGCGATTACGTGGTGATGGCTGTGGGCTCCAAGGCCAACGCGTTTGACCTGGACGGCGTAACGGTGCCCGTGACCTGCGTGGGCGACTGCTCGGGCGAGCGCACCGCCGATATTGCGAGCGCCATTCGCACGGCATATCACGCGGCCAACGAGCTCTAGGCAAGAAAGCTATCGCGTATTGAGTGGGCGGGGAGTGCCGTTATCGGTGCTCCCCGCCTTTTTGCCAAAAAGGGCGCCCCTGACCAGCGGGTTCAGAAAATCCGAATCTTGAGCACCCGAAAATCCGAATCCTCAGAACATGAAAATTCGAATCGCTGACACCCGAAAATCCGAATTTGCTACAGTTGAATAGAAGAATCAGAAAGCAGGAACTGGAAATCTGCGGGGGTGGCTCATGGCAGGCGAGAGGCTACATCGGGACGGATACATCCCACGTATCGTGGATGCGCAAATCGAGCGCTACCTTCGTGTCTTTGGCGCGGTCGAGATTGCGGGCGCCAAGTGGTGCGGCAAGACGTGGGCCGCGCTTGAGCACGGGGCGTCCGTCTCGTATGTCGACGAGAATCTCGACCTCGCACGTGCCGACCCGGCGATGATGTTGCTGGGAGACCGTCCGCATATTATCGATGAGTGGCAGCGCGTTCCCCAAATTTGGGACTACGTTAGACACGAGGTCGACCGTGCCCGGGGTACGCGCGGCGCCTATATCCTCACGGGTTCCGCCACGCCTGCGTTTGGCTCAAAGGCGGAGGCGCCCGCGCATAGTGGAGCCGGCCGCATCGGTCGCGTCCGCATGCACCCCATGACGCTTGCCGAGACAGGTGAGTCCAACGGCAAGGTGAGCCTGGCGGGCTTGTTTGAGCATCGTTTTGAGACCTGCCGGTGCAATGGCGATACACCGGGGCTTGTCGAAGCCGCCTGCCGCGGCGGCTGGCCCGAGGCGATCGATATGGTTTCGGCTGACGCCCAACTCATCGCCCGCGAATATCTCAACACCACGTTTTCGAGCAGCTTCCCGGCGGTCGGTCTCGACCCCGATATTGCTCGTCGAGTCTCCGCATCGATCGCGCGCAATCTGGGACAGGCAGCCACGTATAAAACGATTCTTATGGATATGTTCGGTGCCGAGGAGGAACCCGCAGCGTTTGCCGATGAGACCAAGGTGCGCAGGTACCTGGATGCCCTCAAAGGCATGTTCATTCTTGAGGAGGTCCCCGGTTGGGTTCCCGCCGCGCGCGACAAACGACGCTTTACCGTCAAGCCCAAGCGCTATCTGGCAGATCCGAGCCTTGCTTGCGCCTTGCTAGGTATGTCCTTGCAGGCGCTGTTTGCCGACTGGCAGACATTTGGTCTGGTGTTTGAGAATTTGGTCATACGCGACCTTTCGGTCTACGCACGTTCACTCGACCTGCTGGATAGCACGCCCGTGCGCTATTATCGCGACGATTCGGGTCTTGAGTGCGATGCTATCGTGCAGCTAGCCGACGGACGGTGGGCCGCCTTTGAGATTAAGGTGAGCGAAGATAAGGCGAGCGCCGGCGTTGATAGCCTCAAGCGCGTTCGCAAGAAGGTCTGTGGAAATCCTCGTTCACGCACACGCAAACCGGAGTTTATGGCCGTGATTGTGGGGGTGGGTGAGTACGCCCGCGAGGTCGAGGACGGTATCTACGTGATACCCGTGCGCGCGCTGGGGCGTTAAGGGGCAGCACGCCGTGTGTTCTCCGCCCGGCGCTACGGATTGGTGCAAGGGGGTCAGGTTTGTTTGCACCATGTTGGTGCGAAGTAACCTGACCCCCTTGCACCAAGGATTTGACTTTTAAGACATCATTAAGGCTTGCGTTGTGGAGCAAACCGCAGGTCAATGCTATTCTTTTACCTTATCGTATGGTGTTGTATTCTGCCTGAATTCTCTACCTGCGAACAACGGATAAACGCGACCGAGCGGAAAGGATGGCACGCCCGCTAGCAGGGCAAACGTAAGCGATGAGTGGCATGGACCGACATAGCGAGCTCCAGCAGCACAAGACGGCGGCCGAGTACCGCCAGGCTGCCGACGAGCATGTGCGGACCCTCAAGGATTTCTGGAAGGATTTCCTGGTGAGCGGTCTGTTTGTGCTGGCCGCCATCGTTGCCATCTTTGCCTGCCTGGCCTGGTTTGCCGCGAATAACCGAGTGAGTGCCACGGGGAGCACGATCGGGGCGAAGGCGGAGCGATACACACTGACCGCCGCGGGCGAGGGTGAGTCCGACGCACACGTGGGCTATTACGAGCGCTCCGAGCGCACGCCCGAGGAAAAACAGACTATCGACGGCCTGGATACGGCCGATGCCATGACGGTGACGCTCGACTCCAACCTCAACAACGAGTCCGCTGGTTCTCTGTATCCGGGCGCTCGCGGCGAGATTACGTTTACGGTGACGCCGCGCACGGATAACCTCGGCGATATCACGATCAACCTATCGCGCGTGCTTAAGGCCAAGGGAAATATCTATAAGGAAGCCGATGGCAATCTGTCGGATGATGCGAGTACGCTGCTCAGCCTGGTAAAAGGCCACTTGCTGTTCTTTACGGGCTGCGAGAACGGCTATTACTCGGGCCGCGTGGTTGATAGCAAGATCGAGATTCGCAAGAGCGAATTTTGCAAAGACGGGAATGTGGCCAATCCAACGAACCAGTCCGTTCCCGTCACCCTGTACTGGGTATGGCCGGAGTATTTCCAGAACTTCGTCCTTACCGGCAACACGAATTACTACAAGAATCTGTTTGCGGCGGTGAACGAAGGCTACAGCGCCCTGAAAACAGACGTGAACAAAAACAAAGCAACCTACTTCTACGACCCGTCGAACAGCACCGACGCCTCTGACCCCTACGCCAACGTGGACGCCTACTCCTCGCTCTACAACAACGCGGACGAGAAGATTGGCAACGAGGTCATTTCCATCCAACTCAGAATAACCGCGCAGGAGGGTACCACCAATGGATAACATCCGCGCACATATGACTTCCGCCCACGATTGGGTCGAGAACCACCGCGCACAGACCCTTGCGGTCTTGGTGCTGCTCGCGGCCATCATTATTATCATCGGCCTTACTATGACATGGTTCGTAAGCAGCAAAAGTCTGTCTACGGTGGGCAAGATTCAAACGCCCGCGCAGCTTAAGATCATGGGTCCCAACCAGACGAGCATCGAGCCCATCGAGATTTCGTATGACGAGTCACGGGGCGATGTTAAAAACACAGATGGCACTGTGTCTGTCCGTCGCGCGTTTTGCGTAAAGAGCAACAACGACGAGAGCAATGACGGTGGCCAGGCATTTGAGCTGCAGGTGGCAAATACCACCAATATCAAGGGTCTCGATATTAAGGTGTACAAGGTTGAAGATACGACGACGTCGGGCAAGGGCGATGTGGCCGGTTTGGATAGCGCTGGTAAAAAGTATGCGTGGACCAGGGCTGCGGAGGTGACGCCTTTTTACCCGATCAACGCGGATCAGAAAGATAAATCGCTAGCCAAAGATCTTGAACAAGTCGACCCAACCTATCAGGAATACAAGAAAGTTCAGCAGAACGCTCGTCCGTTGTACCGGTACCACAAGTTCGCAAAGAACGAGCTCGACGGTTACAACAAAGAGACCAAAAAGGCCAACGACGCCACGAACTTCATCATCGAATGCACGTGGAACCCGGGCATCGTAACCGAGGGCGGCACCAAGGTTTCAAACATTAAAGAGACCGACATGGTTTACCTAATCGTTCGCAGCGCAAGCAGCAATTAACGCAGGAAGGGAGGACGTCACATGACAGAGGACAAGAACAAGCAATTCGATAATGCCGAGGACTTGGTTTGCGACCAGCCGGATCGGACGGCTGCGCCTGAGCAAGCGTCTCCTGTCGAGCCCTCCCGTCGTAAGCGCCCGTTTTGCCTGGGTTCCAAAGCGCGCAAACGCCTGTGGGCAGTCGCGGTGCTGCTGTGCGTTGTTGTGATGGCGACGGGCACCTACCTTACCTACACGGCGTTTTTGGGCGGTGACTTTCTAAAGTCGGTTGTCGTTTCGGGCACGTCGCAGGCGCTGTTTGCCTCGGACATGCTCACGGGTTATACGAGCGAGAACCTAAATGACGGGGAAATTGCCGTCCGAAGCGTCATCGCCGACACGAGTGGGGAAAACTGCTCCTTTACCTTTCGCATTTACAACCATCTGCTGGGCGACAAGAACAAGGTTAACGACAAGGACGTCAATGCAACATTGAGCGTGAGGGCGACGGGCACGACGGGTACTTGGAGTGTTAACGGTACGCCCGCGCTGGCGACGGACGGCACGGTCAACCTTTCCTTCCCTGCCAACAAGGCAACCATGTATACCTATACGGTTACGTTTGCCCAGGCGGACCTCAACAAGGCATCCTTCACGGTCAAGGCCCAGGTCGGCCCCAACAGCCCCGGAACCAACCTTAAATGGCTCGCGGCCAAGATTGCGCCTGCCGAGCGAGCGGAGGTAACGGCCTCGGGCGTTTCGGGCGAGTGGGTCGACAAGAACGCGGATGATTCGAATGTCGATAACTTCGACGCCTACAACTATCGCGTGACCGTCACGGGTGCTACGACCAAGGTGACGCTCACGTGGAAGGACGGGGTCGAGCTCGATCCGTTCTTTCCAAAGAACCACAAGAACGGTGGCGAGCAAGCAACCGTCGACAGCAACTCGGTCACATACGATGCATCTCCTGGCTCGGAGATCATCACCTTTTACCGGAAGGGCACCTCGAAGCCGACCAGCTTTGAAGGCATTGGCGTTACGTGTTCAGCTGCGTAGGCCAACCGCAAGCATAGATTTTGAGACCCCGCACGGGGCATGAGATAGAACGAGGTAGGACCAGATGAGAACGGCAAAGCGCATAACAACCGCATGCCTGACTGCGATCATGATTTTCCAGGCGCTCGCGCCCTCCACAGAGGTGTTCGCGCAAGAGCTCGACGCCGTTATGGAGGCGTCCGTCTCCGCCGCGCGTGCCGCGGGCAACACGGCGCGCTCCGTGCATGATGCCGTGGCCACCGCTTTGGAAGATGCCGACCAGGCTGCATCTGATGACACCGCAGCGACTCCGGGCGCCGATGCGGGTACTACCGAGGGCGGCGGCGGTTCAACCAACGCCGGTGAATCGCAGGACTCCACGACCGATGGAACCACCAGCGGCGATGCCTTAACGGAGGGCGACGCGTCCCAAGACGATGCGGCTGCCGATGAGGGTGCTGCTGACGAAGAACAAGCGAATGACGCGGACGCAGATGCGGCCGCTCAGGCAAACCCCGCCATCGCTACTGTCGACGCGCTCAGGACCGTGCTGGGCGACAACAAGGTCACCACTGACGACCTGGGCGCCGTCACAGCCATTACCTTTGGGTCCAACGCCGACCTTATCGCCATCTCCAACACCGACCCCGCCATCTACCAAAACGCGATCATTTCCAAAGGTGGCTCGACTGGCATCGACTTCGACGTGTGCGGTGCGGAGACCGTGGGCGACCTGGGCAGACTCACGTTCCAGGGTTTCGGCAGCGATGACCATCCCTTCAAAGGAACGCTCGACCTAGGCGACAGAACCCTTACCGCCAATAAGACACTCTTCAACAATATCGTGCTCAGCGATGCAAACAGCGCCGTAAAGCTTATCTGGAAGGGCACCGACGCCCAGTCCATCGTGGCCGCCAAGGTTACTGGCGAGGACAAGACGCTCAACGCTACCATTACCGTGGACAAGCCTGACGACAATACCGGAACGAGAGTCGTTAGGCTCACTTCGCCGCTCGTGGGCGAGGTCGCGGGTGCGCTTACGCTCAACGCCACCTACGCGACAAGCGCGAACAGCCCCCTGGCGATCGATATGCAATCGAGCGCAGGCAACCTGGGCCTGCTTGTGAATACCCTTGTCGAAGGGGCATCACTTACACTTGCGGGCCTTACCCTGCCGGCCAATTTCAATGGCACCCCCACCATCAACGCGACGGCCGATGGCGCCAACGCGGGAGGCCTTATCGGCGAAGCGCGCGCGGGCGCCACCGTCGCCCTGCCCACTGGTGTCGACATCTCGGCGTTGAACGTCGCAGGCAAAAACGCTGCGGGCGGCATCATCGGCAAGGCAACCAACCTCACGCTTACCGTGGGCACGGACAACAGCGGAAAAGACGACTCGGGCAAGTCCATCACCGTCAAGCCTGCAGGCGCGGTCGGATCGTCATCGGCTGGCACGTATGCAGGCGGCCTTATCGGTGACGCCTCGTTTGCTGGCGAATTCACCATCAACAGCGGCATCTTCGACTTTGGCAAGGGCGTGGATCTTAGCGTGTCCAAAACGAGCGCTCCTCCTTCTGCCGGCGGACTGTTCGGCGTGCTCGACATCTCGAAAGGCGATGTGACCGTCAACGGCGGATCGTATACAAGCACGTTGCAAAACGGAACAGACAATAACAGCAGCGCGCGCGGCAACTACGGCGGCTTGGTAGGCAAGCTGTGGGGCCAGAAATACGGCAACAACGCACTGCACGCGTTCACGGTGCAGAATGGCGCCGCGGTGTCGTTCAGCGTGGGCCCCAAAGGCAACCTTACCTATGCGGGCGGCCTGGTAGGCTACCTTGGCCAAGGCGGCGGGAGTGCCAACGTGTCCGCCGTGGTTATCAGTGACGCAACGGTGACATGTGCAACATCGGGCTACGCCAGTAATAATGGCAAGTACGGCGGCGCCGTGGGCGTCGTGGACACAAACAACGTTCTGGAAGTGCGCGGCCTAAAGGTCGAAACTGTCAGCAACGCCACCATCGGCGGCTCGAACGGCGGCTTTGCCGGAGTCGTCGGGTCGTCATGGCTCGGAATCGTCAAGTTCAGCGGCATTACCGACCTGTCGGGCGCCGCCTTCGCGGAAAATGACCACACCGCACAGCTGGTCTACGAGAACTTCAACTCACTGATTTTTGCCGCCGGAAGCGGAAGCGACACAGGCGCCACTAAGGGCGATACCACGAAATGGCAATACAAGCGCCCCGCCACTCAGGTCAAGATCGACGACATCTACAGCTACGGCCAGGTCATTCGTCTGGGCAGCGGGCTGAGCGATAATCTCATCACCATCAGCGATACACACCAGCGGAGCTTTAGCTCGAAGCTCGTAAAAACCGGCGATGCGTTTGCACTGGCAAGCGTCGACGATTTCGCAAAGCTGGCGATCACCTGGCAAACGAGCGGGTGCTTCTCCGCCGTGGAGGGCGTTACGAATAGCAATTTCGCCTCCCAGGTTCCTTCGACGAACATCACACTCTCTGCAGACATCAACCTTTCCGGCACAGGTCTTACCGGCCTTACCAAAGACCGGGTTCCCCGTATTATTGACGGCATTGATGAGAACAGCCACAGCTTTACCGGCATGCTCAACGGCAACGGCCACACCATAAGCCTGACAGTGGGCGAGCCCTATGGCATGCGCGGCAATAGCAAGATTGGTGCCGACGACACCAGTGCCGGCAACGGCAAAATCTACCGCCACGGCCGCTTGGGCTTGTTCGCGGCCGTCAACAACGCAACCGTCTCCAACGTCACAATCGCCGGCTCTATGAAGTTCGATAACGGCGCGGCCATTGATGCCGGATCGCTTGCAGGCACCATTGCGGGTGGTCTGACGCTGTCTGGCGCAACGTGCAAAACGAATATCGCGTGCGATGATGCGGTCGCCAACGATGTGAACATTGGCGGTATTGCAGGCAGCGTGTCGGTGGCTTCCACGGTTACGTTTAAGGATAACAGCAGGGCTCAAGCGACCATCGCTGCAACTAAAACGCTTAACGGCAATAGTCGTATTGGCGGCGCCATTGGTTATGCGGGCGATTATGGATCGATATTCAATGTTTCAGGCCTCGAAGTTGGCGGCAAAATCGAAACCGGCAATTGCGCCAGCGGCAAGATTGCCCAAGTCGGCGGTCTTATCGGCTGCATTGTTCAGGGATCGAACAAGAAGAACGTTACCGTTACTGGTCTTAACTTTAGCGGATTCACTATGACCTTGGGTGAGAATGGCGACAAGTACAAAGGCGCCGGTGGCCTCTTGGGCTACAGCTGGGGCAACACTACCGTTACCATTGGCGATGCTGCCGTGAACACCAGCGACAGCACCTATGCCCTCAAAACTTCCAACGACACGATCGTGACTGCAAACGACTCTACCGAGGTCGGCGGCCTGGTATACGCCGCGAGCGGCCATTGGATTATCAACAACTACGCTATCAATTTGGGTGGAGCTTCCTTTACCGCTAATAATGCCACCACGCTTGGTGTTCTTATTGCTCGAGGCAGTACATCCGATTCAACTAATAGCTTTGGTGCCGAGACCTCCTATAGCGGTCTATATTTGGAGGACAAGGCCTGGTGGGGCACGGCCTATGCCGTAGGCGGCCTGTCTATCACCGCCCCGAAAGTAAAGATATACGACGAATGGCTTGCAAATGGTGTGAAGCCCAATAGTAAGCTGATCGATAACGGCTGCAATGCGGTTGTCTCGCTTCATACCAACGATGAAAAGCTGGACATGAGCGGAGATCCCGCTAAGGATAATAGTTATCAAAATCGCATTTCTCCTGATAAGCTCCCCAAAATAAACGGTTCTGTCCGCTACTACTACAATCTGGACAGAGCGTTGACTGTGGTGACCAACTCAAAAAACGATAAAGCGGCTGCAATGATCACGCCTGAGCATCTCGTTTTATGGGCAGCGAGGCAGTATGCTCCAAGCGCGACATACGACGATCTAACGGGCACTAAAAAAATAGTTTTCACGAACAATAAGATAGGGCTTGATCAAGGCAATCAGATTACTATCGATTTGACGGGTTATAGCTACTACCCTTCAAACCCAAACGGCTCTAATGCGGTAACCGTCCAAAACGTAAAGATCGTTTTTTGCTACTCACAGATAAGGGCTGAGCAGGAGAACAATAAAAGCAATGCTATGGCAACTCAACATGAGAATATGCACTGTGGCCTTATTCGCACGATTGGAGGTAAGGACCTTACTGTTACAGGCGTAACGCTGTCAGGAACAGTCGGCAGGGTAAAAAACGATAGAGCGAAGGGGACCGACCCAGAAAGCGTATCGGGTGCGCTGGTGCTTCGTTGCGCCTATGGATCATCTGGCACCAAAATGTCGACTATCAATATTGATACGCTAACTCTTGACGGCTTGCAGGTGGACGGGGCGGAAGATAAGGAATATGCTCCGCTTTTGATTAATGCCATTACAAGGTATGTCAACCTGGACGTGAAAAATGTAACGACGTCCAATTATGCCGACAACTCTGGTACCAATAAAAAAGCAGCTTCCAGCCTGTTCGGTCGATTGGGCTACGACAAGAATTCCGATCAGGTCATAGCAAAGTTCGAAAAAATAAGCTTGCCCAGCCAAACGGACAATACGATATTTACCCACGCAAGCCTGCTGGAGAGTTTTGGCTACGCGACCGCCGGCACGGGCTCGGCGGACTATACCTTTACAGCAGATGACGCTAAAAATAACAAGGTGACCTATGGATCCGAGATTGATAGGAAAGGTACGGAGTATTCCGGCAAGCAGCTTTGGTATTACGACGAAGCGACGTATGGCACCGAAAAAGGCTTAGTGACGGTTGACAACAAGCCGGCAAATGCCGGTACTCCTCGGTTCGGTGACTACCTTCCCTATGTTTATAAGGGGAAGGCCACCGAGAACAACGTCCAATACCACGAAATTAAAGTCAACCAGCGTATTCCAAAGCTGGTAACGGGATGCGGCACATATGGTGATCCGTATACCGTTAAGGACGCGACGGAGATGAACGCCATCGCCAACTATATCAACAATAGCGTGGCATTGGATGGCTGGGAGGTCACCATTGTCGCCGACCAGGGCAGGCTCTGCACTCGCCGCAGCAGCGATCACTCGACCGACAATGAGGTTACGTACGTCTACAAGCAGGCGAACGGTACTAATAATAAATGGGAGAAGAAGACCGGAGGCACAACGACCGATCCCACGCAGACGCTGAGCGACGAAACCATGCACCGCTATATACAGAGTGCGTATTACAGTATCGAGCCGGCGGAAGACAATAAGATTACTGTCGATGCGGCGTCGTTTGGCGGGTTTGGCAACAAGGCCAATCCGTTCCGCGGCGTTATCGTTGGCGATTTGGGCACCTCAACCTCATCTGCAACAATTGAGATTGAAAACAACAACGGCGAGCTTCGCGGCCTGGTTCCCTATAGCTATGGCAGCGTAGTGCGCAATCTGAATATTCGCTATGTGAAGGCGCAAGCGACTATTACTTATTCTGACAAGGATTCCGACGGTGTCCCAACGGCGTTTTTCGGCGGCGTTATAGGCTGCATTCTTGGTGGTGATAACATTATCGATGGTGTGGTCGTAAACGATCCAAATAGCGGCTCGACGACGTACGGCTTTACCGTTACTGGCGACTCGCACCTTGTTCCCATCGGCGGTTATGTTGGTGCCATTGCGGGTGGCGGTGTGATTTTCCGCAACACGGGCGAATCGTGGCGTGGCGGCACAAAGAACAAAAAGTACAAGCCCTCTAAGGAAGATGCTGCAAAGTATGACCAGTACGACAACCCCTACGTTGGTCGCGTGATCGACGGCTATGCCTTTAGTGAAGGCTGCGACGTTGATAACGGTGACGCTAACTACAAAATCAACAAGCTCATAAACAAGGGGACCCCCTGCGTCACCACCACGGGCACCGACAACAAGTACATCGGCGCTGACGCTGAGGCGCCCGTGACCACGGTGGAAAACGCCCAAGGCCTTTTGGTGCTCTCGGCCATCATCAGCTCGGGCGCAGGTGCTGGTGCGGCTCAAATCGACTACGACAGTTACGGCGTGTTCCGTGGTTCCAAGGCGTACTGGGGCAACAATACGCAAACTCCGACGATAAACGGCTACCTGTTTGGCAACAAGGAATACGGCAAGGTACGAAACGCCAGCTACGACAGCGTGGGCAAGCCCGCAAGCGCTGACAAAGATTTCGCGATCGCCAAAAACGATGACCAGAAGGCTCCCGGCAAGCAGGGTTGGCACGGTCCGCTCGACCATGATGACAATGTGAACTCGCCCTACCTGGTGGCGTCTTACGCTGCCAGCTACGAAACGGGCTACGTGTGTGCATCAAAATCGATCGGCATGAGCCTGGAGTTCAAAGAAAATAGCACCTACGATATGACTGGCTACGGCACGGGATACGTGGGCCTCAACGGCCGCTATTACTCCAGCGCCTGCGACTCCAACCTGAAGTCCACAGACCGCGACCGCATCACACCGCACGTGGCCGCGATCGACGGCAACGGCGCCACCATCAGGGTGGGCACCACCGATACCGCCTATGGCGTTGTTGAATACGCCGATGACGACTATAAGGTCTCGGGCGTGGGCGGCCTATTCAGCACCGTGATGTTCACCTCCACCAATGTGGGGCCGAGTGTCGACGCGAACGGCGGCGCTCAGGTCAAAGACCTCACCTTTAGCAACTGCAACGTGGCGCTTACCCATGTCGACGCCAACGGTAACATTGCCTCGGGACCGGCATCGAACGACCTTATCGGCACCGGCCTTTTGGCGGGCGCAACGGCCAACTACGACGGCAACACGTGTGGCGTCTACCACAACGTACAGATGAAGAACTGCACCGTGTTGGGCGCTAAGAGCGTAGGAGGGCTTCTTGGCAGCTCGGGTCGTGCCAGCCGAAGGACGGATAACGACATGACCTATATGGTCAATTTCGGCTCCGGCACGAAGGCTCCCGCGTATTTTTGCGACTGTTCGTACACCGGCCTTAACGTCACGGGCGAGAAGTACGTCGGTGGCTATGTGGGTACGGCCGCCTCGGCGTGCGGCGTGTGGACAACCGCGGGCGCTGGGGTGAGCGAAAGGACCGTTGGCAAAAATTCGACCATAACCGCCACGGGGACAGCGCCCTACGTGGGAGGCGTGCTCGGCTTTGCCCAAAAATGCCATATCTCAGTCAACACCAACCCCGGCACCACCAAGGCGGTCCCGTCAAGCACGGCAGTCATCTCTGGGGTAAATGTGCTCGCTACCGGGTCGAACAGCGAAAAGCTTATGGGTGCCGGCGGCGTGGTCGGAAGCGCTTATAGTGGCGTTATTTCTATGAGCAATGTGTGCATTGATGGCAAAGGTGGCACCGTGAACGCTGTCATCGGTGATGAGACCGGTACGAATCAGAATATCCGCAATGCGGGCGGCCTGATTGGCGAGGTTACGAGCGGCGGCTACCCCACCCCCAACAAGTACTGGTTTGAGGGCTGTAGCGTCAAGAATGTCAACGTCGCGGGCACCAGCCAATGCTCGGGCGGGCTTATCGGCTACTACTTCAGCAATGAGAGTATTACCTGCAACAACATTACGATCGAGGGCGCTACGATTGCGGGCAGCTGGAGTGGCGGTCTGCTTGGCGCGATTAACAGTGGTTCCGACGTCATCAACGTCACCAACACAAAGGTGTCCAACGCCACGTTTAGCGGAAGGTCCAACGGCGGCATTGCGGGTGATGGGCGCGGCCAGTTCCATCTGGTAAACGTGCTCATGGACAGCAATAGCTACAATGCGGGCAAAACCCAGGGTGTGCTCTTGGGCGAGGTCGACACAAGAGAAAAACAGTACAGCCTTTCCGCAGCGGGCGTGGAAGTAAAGCCCGGTAGTGGCAAGACCACGAGCGACTTGCCGCCGATGGTTTACACGCCCAATACGACCGCTGTTAACAAGAAAACTTATATTGCCTTCGGCGACTACAACGGCAACCTTGCCGCGCCCGACGGGGACACAACGCTCTACGGCGTGGACGATACCGCTACCACGGCATCAAGTCCGTACGTGACCACGAGTCCCGTGAGCTCTCTGGCGGTGCGTGCATCCGACACCGACACCACCGACCGCAATCTGTTTGGCGACGGCGCCGCCATCGAAACCGCGGCAACCATCCAGAGCCAGGCGGGGAACAACGTCGACGGTCGCTACACCTACACCAATATCGGCGGTATCAACGATGCCGGCGCATACCAAAACACGAGCACCTATAGCGCGGACAGCTCGCGTAGCACCTATAACGCTAACAACATTACTTCGGGCAAGAAGGCCAAAACTGACTTCTCCGTACTCGTGATTCCGGGCAACGACACGACGACGGTGGAGAGCTACCTGAACATCGTGACCAACGGAGGCTTTTCCGATGCCCGCCGCCTCAACGGCAGTACCACACACGTGAGCGCTACCGCCGAGGTCTTCTCGCTGAAGGACGGCGTTTTCGTCAAGGATGCAGACGCCTCGCAAACGCCCACACTCAAGGTGCTCAACAACGGCACGAGTTCCATGACCTTCCGCGCGAGTACCGACTGGGACAACGAGCAGGGGCGCTTTACGCTGCTCACCGCCACCTTTAGCGAAGCCGGCCAGAGCTACCGCGTGCAGGTGCCCATCATCGTCAAGCGCATGCTCGAGATTGACTTCACCGCTACCTACTCCGAAGGTGCGAACTTTAAGGCTTCCGACTATGCGACTAAATACGACAAGCACGTGCTTGTGAGCAGCGGCGACACCATGACCGGCTACCTTACCTGGACCTATGGCAGCGCCCGGGGCGAGGCGGTCGATTACGGCTGGAATACACTGCTCGAAGCTGGCGGCTCCATGGGGTCGCTCAACAAGAGCATCACCTTTGGTGCCACGCTGCCCGAGGGCACGCAACTTACGCTCGTGGACACGGCCAACAACAGCCGCGAATATCACTACGCAGTGGGCGCGGGCGGAGCGGTGTCGGTCAAGCTCACCGACTTTGTGGACGCTAGCAACAAGGCCTATTACACCGAGCCGTGGCTGAGCGAAACCGTGGGCGTGGAGGCCAAGGAGGATAAGGATGGCGCCTGGGTCAAGCTCACCGATGCCGAGGTCGAGCGCATGAGCCAGGCCGAGCTCACGAAGACAGCTGGCGCCAAGGTCGATGGCGCGTACTACCGCGCACGCACTTCTTCCGACACGGCGGGCACATTCTATAAGCTCTCCGTTGCCAGGGAAGATCCCAAGAGCGAGAACTTCTACTTGGTGGTGCGCACGCCGGCGGGCTCCGCGGGCGTCAACGGCTACACCGCCACCACGGTGGACACGAGCCTGAACGAACACATCAACTACCTGCTGCGCAACAAGACCGCAGCTGACGGCAAGGCTGCCGAGGATGGGCATCAGAATACGGCCTCGACCTACAGCGTGGCATCCAACTACGCGCACAACCTTATCGACAACAAGGACAACATCAGCAAGATGGAGCTCAAAGATGCCACCTATCCGCTTTCCATGGACGTGAGCGACATCGTAACGTTCGACTCGAACCAGCAATACACGAGCTCCGACGCGCTGTACTACCAGATCGATTCATCGCTTGTCACCTATCACGATGGCGCCATCGCGGGCTCGGTGGGATACCCCACGGGCACGCAGGGCAGCTACGCGTTTTACGTTAAGGTGGGCGAGAACTACTACACCTGGAATGGGTCGGGCTGGACTCCGGCCGGCGTGACAAAGACTCCGGTGGTGTCGGGGCTTGCCTGGAAGAGCACGAGTGGCGGCGACATGTCGCTCGTGTTGGCCGACGCTAACGGCAAGTCCATCGATATGTCGGGCCTGCGCGAGATCGCCAAGAATCACGGTAACGCCTTCACCATCACTATGAAGGCGGATCTCACCATGACGGAGCCTGCGTGCCAGGCTGGTATTGCTGCTTCGCAGAATGGCGGCAGCGATAAGTACACCAAGCCCAACTACCGCGCGTACCTTTCTACGCACGACGATACGCTCAGCACCAGTAGCAACTCGGCATACACCGATGGTAAAGCTGGCTACTACCGCATGGATGTAGGCGCGTCGACTATTGCGCTCGAGGCTTCCAAGAAGTCGCAGCTGGGCATTAACATCGATGACCTCAAGTCGGCTGATGGCACGATTGCTTTGGTGGGAACGTATGATCTTTCCAAGCTGTCGGGCGCTGACGCGATGATTTCCCGTGCCACCAAAGTGACTTATTCGCTGAGCTTGCAGCGGCGCAAAGATGATGGCGATTATGATCCGGTCGACGATGATATCTCGAAGTACATTACGGAGTACATTGCGGTGCTCGCTGGCGGCAAGCTGGCCACGGGCACTTTAAGTGCCGATCACCGCAGCTACGAATTTACCGACAACAAGACTGGTGGCTTATTTGCCACGCGCGACGATAACAGCCTTGCCTTTAAGCATGCCTTCCGCGTTAAGGTGAACACCGATGTTGAGACGGCTGGTCAGACCTATGCCAACTACCGCCTGGTGTTAACAGCCCATATGTCCGGTGGCGGCGTAAACGACACGCCGGTCAACGTCAGCAACCTCGCTGACTATACGAACTCTGACTACGTGACATACACGCTGGCGCGCATCAACACCCAGGGTATTCCCCACGGATCCAACTAGCCACGCAAGGGGCGGCAATCATCCAGTTGCCGCCCCTTTTCTTGTCGGCGCAGGCCTGTTTGTAGACCCCGCTGGACAGTTAGTTCAGATTCGTATAATCCCAGACCACAGCAGAGTCATCAGGCACTCGTTTTGGAGCAAAAAACAGTCCAGAACTACGGTTGGCTGGTCGATAAGAGCCCGATTTGCATTCAATGAGCCGCCAACGGGGTTTCTCAGGGGGTCGGAAAATAGTTTCGGCGCTGTCAAAAAATACGAATCTGAACTAACTGTCCAGCCGCCGCTGGAGAAAGGCGTTTTAGCTTTCCCAACTTCCCACCATCTTTTCAACTTTCCACTTAACTTAACACCTAAGGTGGAAAGCTGGAAAGTTAAGTGGAAAGCTGACATGTTAGATGCGGGCTGACGAGGGATTGATAATTGCACAAACCATACCAGCCAAACAAAAAGATACCAATCTGGTTGGTAAAACACCGTCAATGAGCCGCGAGCCAACTAGCTGCGTAAATAAAACCTAAAGAACTGTTACAAATTAATGGCAAATGCCCAGATGCCGATGTTGCGATTTTCAATTAACTGTTACGCGCAAACAGCAAAATGCTACTATTTAACATGCACGTAAGAAAGCAGATTAACGGTTAAGGCTAAGAAGTGGCAGGTATGTCAGAAGCAACAAGGACTCGCACGCATGCGCCCGAGGTTAGGCAGCGCGCCGTCGAGGTCCTCCAAGAGGGGGTCGGTCATCGCGCCCTCGCTGCGGAGCTCGGCATTCCCCAGGCCACGGCTCGTCAGTGGGCCCGCGCATATGCCGTGGGCGGTGCCGACGCCGTGCTCAACGCGGGCTCGCATCACCGCACGTATTCGTATGACGTCAAGCTCGCCGTGGTAAAGGATCGCCTGGAAAACGGCCTGACGGTTCGCGAGGCCATGATCAAGCACAAGATTCCCAGCGAGTCTTCGGTCAAGGCTTGGTGTCGTCAGTATCGCGATGGCGGCGAGGCGGCGCTGGTCGATAAGCCGCGCGGTCGCAAGCCGCGCGTTAAGCAGGCAGAGTAGCAAGAGGGTGCGCCCACGGGGGCGCATTTTTCTTGCCGCACCAACTTTTTGGACCGCCGCGAGCCTGCCGGAACATCCTCCAAAGTGGTTAATAAACCGCACGCAGTGGCCCGTGCGCCCGTCGCTGTGGCAAGGAAAGTCGCCCCTCTGCTCCAAAGCGGACGTGCCCTTACCCCGTACGCCTAAAACTCCTCAGTTGACCGAAAACCTGCCGCCGCTACTCCTCAACTGAGCTATAACGTTAAACAATTGCAGCGTTTTTGCATGGGGGAGTGATGGTATGACGCTACTGTATTTCCTTACCCTGTTTCCGCTGGTACCGGCGCTGGGCATGCTGCTTGCGCGCGGTGACCGAGCCCGCGACGCGGTGGGGCTCATAGGCTCCGGCATCATTATGGCGGTGACGGTTGTAGTCGCCGTCATGTTTTTTGGCACGGGTCCGCAGAGCTTCGAGGTGGCACCGGGCACCTCGCACATGCTCTCCGTCATCAGCTCCGTCATCGACGTCATCCTGTGCGCCGTCATCCTGTACAACGCGTACAAATATAGGAACGCGCTCACCACGGTGCTCGGCATAATCCAGCTGGTGGGCTCGCTCGCCTTTGCAGCCATGACACTGCCCGCGGCCGAAGCCGTCACGGCGACGCCGCTCTACCTAGACTACATGAGCGTGATTATGGTCCTCGCCGTCGGCATCGTCGGCAGTCTGATCTGCGTGTATGCCTTGGGCTACATGAAGGACTTCCAGGCGCACGACGAGCACGAGGCAGCGCTGCGCGGGCAGACCGCGCCCGACCGTCGCCCGCAGTTCCTGGCGCTTATGTTCCTGTTCCTCTCGGCCATGTTTGTCATCGTGACGAGCGATAACCTGGAGTGGCTGTTCTGCGGCTGGGAAATCACCACCGTGTGTTCGTTCCTTATGATTGGCTACACGCGCACGCCCGAGGCCATTAAAAACGCCTTCACCCAGATCATCCTCAACATGCTGGGCGGCATCGCGTTTTTGGCGGGGCTTATGTTCTTGCACGTTAACGGCATGCCGCTGACCATCTCGGGCATGATCGATCTTGCCGGCGCTGGTACCGCGCAATCTGCGCTACTGGTGATGCCAGTCGTCCTGCTGTCGCTTGCCGCGCTCACCAAGGCCGCGCAGATGCCGTTCCATACCTGGCTGCTTGGTGCTATGGTTGCCCCCACTCCTACGAGCGCTCTGCTGCACTCGTCCACCATGGTCAAAGCCGGCGTGTTCCTGATGGTCAAGCTGAGCCCGCTCTATGCTATCTATCCCGTGACCGGCTTTATGGTCACGAGTGTGGGTGCCATCACGTTTTTGCTCGCTGCCCTCATGGACATCTCGCAGAGCAACGCCAAACGCGTGCTCGCGTACTCCACCATCTCCAACTTGGGCCTCATCAGTGCCTGCCTGGGCGTCGGCGCGCCCGAGGCCGTATGGGCGGCCATCTTCCTGATCCTGTTCCACACGGTGGCCAAGTCGCTGCTATTCCTGTGCGTGGGCACCGCCGAGCATCATATCGGCAGCCGCAATATCGAGGACATGGACGGTATGTTTAGCCGCATGCCGCACCTGACGCGCCTGATGATGCTGGGCATCATGGGCATGTTTGTGGCGCCGTTTGGCATGCTCGTGTCCAAGTGGGGCGCCCTGGTGGCGTTTGCGCAGACCGGCAACGTGCTCATGATCATGGTGCTTGCTTTTGGCTCGGCCGCGACGTTCTTCTTCTGGGGCAAGTGGCTTGCCAAGCTTTCGGGCGTCGATCCCACGGCTCAAAACGTTGAGGTCAATGTCCATAAGACCGAATGGATGGCGCTCAACACCATCGCCGCGCTGCTGATTCTGTGTTGCGTGGCGTTCCCGGTTATCTCGAGCGGTCTGGTGTCGCCTTACTTGGCCATGGTGTTTGGCCGCGTGCCGTACGTTATTGGCAAGGATGCCATGTATCTGATGGTGGTTATCGTGGCGTTTATTGCCGTGGTGCTGCTGACTTCATTCCGCGTGAGCAACAAGCCGCACGTAAACGTATATCTTTCGGGCGTGGGGACCGACAATTACCGCCATTTCCGTGGCTCGATGGGTCACGAGGTGAAGGCCGAAAAGCGCAATTGGTACTCGGAGGACGCCCTTGGCGAGAAGCGTATCGGCCCCGCGGGCAGCGTCGTGTGCTGCAGCATTATCTTGTTTGCGCTGCTGTGCTGCGCGTGGATCGGGCCCGAGAGACTTGCCATGAGCGCGCCCTCGGTGCTGCGCGGTAAGTATTTTGAAGGTTCGGGCGTCGTGGGCATATTTATTGGTACCGTGGCGTTTGCCCTGATTGCGCCGCTTGTGGGCGGTTTGATCGACGGCGTTGACCGCAAGCTTTCGGCCCGCATGCAGGGCCGCGTTGGTCCGCGCCTGCTGCAACCGTTCTACGATGTGGCCAAGCTCCTGCGCAAGGCCCCTGCCAGCGTAAACACCATGGATGATACCTACATGGCGTGCGCGCTCATCTTTACCGTGGTGGGCGGCGGCATCTTTGTGTCGGGTTCCAACACGCTGTTATGCGCTTTTATGGTGACGCTCGCCGCGATCTTTGTGGTGTTGGCGTCCGCCTCGACGCAAAGCCCGTTTGCCCAGGTTGGCGCCGACCGCGAGCTGCTGCAGGTTATGAGCTACGAGCCCGCCGTTCTGCTGATGAGCGTGGGTCTGTATCTCGCCACCGATAGCTTCGACTCCATCGCCGTAACCGGGCAGTCGGCGCCCATCATCGCGTACAGTGCGCCCATTTTCTTGGCGCTGCTTGCGGTGCTCACCATCAAACTGCGCAAGTCGCCGTTTGACCTTTCGTACTCGCATCACGCGCATCAAGAGATTGTCCAGGGTGTCGCCACCGAGATGAGCGGCGGTACGCTGGCCAAGATGACCCTTATGCACTGGTGTGAGACCGTGCTGTTTTTGATGTGGGTGGGCATGTTCTTTGTCTGGGACAACCCGGTGAGCTGGGTCGTAGCCCTGGTCGTGATGGTTGCGACGTATTTTGTCGAGGTGCTGATCGACAACACCTTCGCGCGCAGCACCTGGCGCAGCTGCTTTAAGCTCGGCTGGGGCGTGGCGCTGGTGTTTGGTCTGCTCAACCTTATGCCCATTCTCGTTGACGTGTTTATTTAGGAGGCGGCATCCATGGATCATAAAATGTCGCGCTCGCCGTGGGTTATTCATTACGACGGCTCGAGCTGCAACGGATGCGATATCGAGGTGCTGGCCTCGCTCACGCCGCTGTTCGATGCGGAGCGCTTTGGCGTGGTCAATACCGGCAACCCCAAGCATGCGGACATCTTTTTGGTGACGGGGTCGGTCAATGCCCAGAACCTGCCCGTCGTGCGCCAGATTTACAACCAGATGCTCGAGCCCAAGTGCGTGGTGGCCTGCGGCATTTGCGCGTGCTCGGGCGGCGTATTCCGCGATGCCTATAACGTGATCGGCGGCGTGGACCGCGCGATTCCCGTGGACGTGTACGCGCCCGGATGCGCCATCCGCCCCGAGACCGTGATCGATGCCATCGTGGAGGCGTGCGGCATTCTGGACCAGAAGGAGGCCGTGATGCGTGCCGGTGGTGACCCGCTCACCGTGGGAGGTGCCGCTACCTGGGACGGTGGCGTTGAGTTGGGCGAGGACGGGTTTGTGGCAGTTGCGGGGGCCGGCGACACGCCCGCTGGGACGCCCGCCGCGCCCGTCGCTGCAAAGGAGGCCGAGTAATGCAAAAGGCTATCTATACCACCGTTGGGATCGACGAGCTCCTGTTGCATGTCCAGGCGCTCAAGGGCGTCGGCGCGCGCTTTGTGCAAATGCACGCCGAGCGCAACGTCGACGACGGCACGTATCGCCTAGTCTATACGTTTATCAACGTTCGTGCTGCTCAGGAGCATATTGCGCAGGACGGCAGCTATGCGATTGAGAACCTGGTAGTCGAGGGCATCGACCAGTACCAGGAGATTCCGTCCATCAGCTCGTACTATCCGGCGGTGTTCCCGTTTGAAAACGAAGCGCACGACTTATTTGGTCTTGCCATCACCGATATGCAGATTGACTTTAAGGGCTTTTTCTACCAGGTTTCGACTGCCGAGCCCATGAGCGTTATCACGCCCGAGGTGAAGGCCGCGCGCGAGAAGGCCATGAAGGTCCGTGCCGCCGCCGAGGCCAAGGCGCGCAAGGCTGCGGCCGAGAAGGCCGCCGCGGCTGCGGCTGCTGCGGGGGAGGGCGCCGCGGGCGCTGGCGGTGCCGCGGGCGCTGTCGTCGCTCAGCCCGCTGCGGCTGCCGGCTCCGATGCTCAGCACGATGAGGCTGCCGCCAAGGCCGCGCTCAAGGCTGCCGAGATGGAGGCAAAGCTCGCCGCCATGGATCCCGAGAAAGCGGCCAAGGTCCGCGCGGCGCTTGCCGCCAAGGCCGCCCGCGACAAGCAGAAAAAGGAGGCGTAAGGTCCATGGCACACCGCTCCGTTATTCCGTTTGGCCCGCAGCACCCTGTGCTGCCCGAGCCGCTTCACCTGGACCTGGTGATCGAGGACGACCGCGTTATCGAGGCAATTCCGCAGATTGGCTTTGTGCACCGCGGCCTTGAGAAGCTCACCGAAAAGCGCGATATGCACCAGTTTGGCTACATCGCCGAGCGCATCTGCGGCATTTGCGCCGTGGGTCACAGCTACGGCTACGCCAGCGCCTGCGAGCGCATGCTCGACATCGAGGTGCCCGGCCGCGTGCAGTATATCCGCACCATTTTGCATGAGCTTTCGCGCATCCACTCGCACCTGCTGTGGCTGGGCCTGCTCGCCGATGCCTTTGGCTTCGAGGCGCTGTTCTATCGGTCATGGACCCTGCGCGAGCAGATTCTCAAGATCTTTGAGAGCACGTGCGGCGGCCGCGTGATCCTTTCGATTAACGAGGTCGGCGGCCTTAAGCATGATATTGAGGATTCTGAGCTGGCGGGTATTGTCCAAACGCTCGACGCCATGCGCCCCGACTACGAGGCCCTGGTGCATACGTTTTTGGACGACGACAGCTGCGGCGAGCGCCTGCATGGCGTGGGCGTGATCAGCAAGAAGGACGCGCTGGACCTTTCGATGGTCGGTCCGTTTGGGCGCGCTTCGGGCGTGGACTACGACGTGCGCATGTTCGGCGACGGCGCCTATGCGGATCTGGCTGCGTTTGAGCCCATCGTTGCTACCGATGGCGACTGCTATGCCCGCTGCCAAGTGCGTTGTGCCGAGGTCACGCAGGCCCTGGACATCATTAAGGAGCTTGTGGGCAAGATTCCGCACGACGGTATCGGCGGGCGCACCAAGCTCACGCCGGCTGACGGCGCGCTCGGCGAGGTTGTGATTGAGCAGCCGCGCGGCGAGGCGTATTACTATGTGCGCGGCAACGGCACCAAGAACCTTGACCGTTTCCGCGTGCGCACGCCGACGTCGCAAAACCTGGCGGGTCTGACGCATGCGCTGCAGGGCGTGCTCATTGCTAACGTGCCCATGATTATCCTGACCATCGACCCCTGCATTAGCTGCACGGAAAGGTAGGCGCGGCATGAGTTTGCTGACATTTGCCAAGGCGGCCTTGGGCTCTATGATCAAGCAGCCGGTAACGGTGTGCTATCCGCAGGAGAAGCTCGCGGCACCCGAGCGCCTGCGTGGGCACATCGTCAACGACATGGACGTGTGCATTTGCTGCGGCATGTGCGCGCGCCGTTGCCCGGCGGGCGCGCTTGCGGTCGATCGCAAAGGCGGAACGTGGTCGATTGACCCGTACGCCTGCGTGGTGTGCGGCGAGTGCATCGAGAGCTGCCCCAAGCACTGCCTGACTATGGACACCGCCCGTACTCCGGTTGCGGCGGACAAGATTCTCACGGTAGAAACCAAGCCGGAATAGCGCCGGAATAGAGCTGGAATAGAGCTGGAATAGGGGCCGGCGGGGCAAAAATGCCCCGCCGGCCCCGCGCGTGAGCGCGCGGTTGGGCTGCCGCGAACAAAACTATGCCGGATTACGGGGCTGGATAGCGAACCTCCGACCATACAGATAATCGCAAAGACAAAACCGCAGGTAGATAGCCTGCCGTTTTTGAAAAAATGAAGGCATGGATGAGGGCCCCGACTTTAGCCCCGTAAACCGGCATAGTTTTGAAATGGCACCATATCAGTACCAGCCCCTGATCCCTCGGGGACGGAGGAAAACGGATCATGTTTGCCTTGCGAGGGCTACCGCGTGACCCGTCTGCCACGAAATGGGCCCATCTACTACGTTTAAGCCGCTATCCTCAACCATGGCGAAAAACGCAAAAACAAAACTGCAGGTAGAACGCCTGCGATTTTTCATGAAACGCGGTTATGGTCGGGGGTATCGGGTCAAACGTAGTAGATGGGCCAGTTTTGTGCGGAGGGGCTATTAACTAACCCTCCCATGATGGAGGAAAACGCGCCATTTTGCCTGTCCGGCATTGATCGCACCCATTTTCCTGCGAAAACCCTGGCGTCTCAACTTTGGTGAGACATTTGTCTCACGCTCAAAACCAAATCTGGAACGTGTGTCACCTGCCCAAATTGTGTCTCATTCCGTAACTTTAGGCTGATGCAAGGTCTGAGACCGCGAGAAGGGAGACGCGATGAGTAAGTACACGAGGGGCCTCTTGTCGGTGATACTGGCCGTAGTGCTAGTGCTGCCGGCCGCAGCATTTGCCATGCTGCCCGAGGCCAACGCCAGGTCCAGCACTGGAATGGACGGACCGACGGTGAGCAATAAGATAGTCGATCCTGACACCACCAGCCGTTGGCAATACTGGGCGTCGGGCGGCGAGCAGGACCAGACGACACGTTATGTAGGCCGAATCTGGACGGACAAAACGGTCGAGCCCGCAGAGGACGAGAAATCCGACTTTGTGACGACGCTTTCCACGATCTCTTCGACCTCTGATACAACGTCGCTGGTCACTAAACCGCTCGATATCGTCCTCGTGCTCGATGCCTCCGGTTCGATGAGTGACGATATGGGCCAAAGGTCCACTACGCGTATCAGCGCACTCAAGTCCGCCGCGAACAGTTTTATCGACACCATTGCCGAGCAAAACAAGAGCATCAGTGATGAGAGTAAGCATCAGGTTGCCATCGTTAAGTTCGCGGGCAAGAAGACGACTACAACCGGCAACGGTACGTATACCTATGGCGGAGACAAGTACAACTATTCGCAGGTTATGAAGGGCCTGACGCCATGTGTCGATGGCGCTGCGACGGAACTTAAGAAAACGGTCGGCTTCATTGAGCCTGCCGGCGCCACGCAGGCTGATTACGGCCTTGAGCTTGCTCGCGATATGTCGGGCCGCAAGGATGCCCAAAAAATCGTCGTGTTCTTTACCGATGGATCGCCCACAGACTACAGTGGCTTTGACTCTACGGTTGCCAACAATGCCATAGCTGCCGCCAAGGACATGAAGGAGAAAGGCGCTACGGTCTACACCATCGGCATCTTTGATGATGCGAATCCCGATGCCGATCCTACGAACCGCTGGACGAGCAGCGAAAACAAGTTCATGCACGCCGTGTCGAGCAACTATCCAAATGCCACGTCCTACACAACCAAAAAGCTTGGTAATCGTGCCGAGAATTCCGACTTCTACAAGGCTGCGTCGAACGCCGATGAGCTCAAGAAGGTATTTGATGATATCTCGAGCTCTATCACCTCGGGCAAGGGCTATCCCACCCAGACAGAGGATGGCTTTGCTCACAAGTCCGGCTACATCACCTTTAGTGATGAGCTGGGTGATTTTATGCAGGTCGATGCGTTTGTCAGCGCTCAGATTAATGGCGCCACCTTTGATAGCGCGACCAAGACCACCAAGGGCAATACGGACACGTACGAGTTTTCGGGCGTGGCCAAGGACCTGGTCATCACCGTTGAGCGCTCTAGCAACGCACAGCAGGGCGATATCGTGACGGTTAAGATTCCCGCATCGCTGATTCCGCTGATCCGCTATCACGTGGACATGGAAAAGGGGATTTTTGAGCATACGTCGCTCAGTGACATCAAGCCCATTCAGATTAAATACACCTCGGGCGTCAAGGACGACGCGCGCGGCAACCTGTTTACGCCCGATAAGGTAGACGGGCTCAAGGACTATATCGACGCCCACAAGGGCGCCGGCAGCCAGACGGCCTCCTTCCTGGCCAACAAGTGGTCGGGCGGCGAGCTGGGCGATGTTGTCGCCGAGTTTGAGCCTGCCGATACCAACAGCTACTATTACTTCCAAAAGATCACGCCTATCTACACGGACGAGGCATGCACCCAGCGCACGACGGCAAAGCCGCAGGGCAACGACGTCTATTACTACAAGGACGAGTTTGTGGCGATGGACGCAAACGGCAAGCCAAAGAACGACTATGCCGTTGTGATGTTTGAAGGGCACGAGATTGCCAACTACGACGGCGCTCTGGTCAAAGAGGACGGCTACTGGTCCTTTAACAAGGGGACCGCGCGCCTTGCCTATATCGACCAGCTGCATACCACCAAGGCCGACGTGGGCGGCAATATGACCGAGACCGCGCGCGACGTGCTTAACCCTAGGTGGAATGACCTTTCCTCCGTTGCGTCTTCCACGCACGTGTATTCGCACTTGGGCAACAACGGCAAGATCGTCTTTAGCCTTGCAACCAAGCCTACAACGGTGGATACCAAGACTGACTTTGGTCTGACCAAGGTGCTCGAGGGCCGCGAGTGGACGGATACGGACAAGTTTGAGTTCGAGCTGACGTCCGAGAATAATGCCCCGATGCCTGAGCCTGCGACCGCGACTGTGACCCAGGGCAAGGCAGCCATTAACTTTGGCAAGATTACCTACACCGAGCCGGGCACGTACGTTTTAGCGAGAAGAACGCTGGCCAGATCATCGACGGCATCACCTACAGCGCGAACGTCGCGGAAATCACCGTGACGGTAACGCCCAACAAGAAGGGCGAGCTCAGCGCCGCCGTGAAGGTGACCTCGGGCAAGAGTGAGTTCAAGAACACCTATACCGCCAAGCCCGCTAAGTCCAGCGTCACCGACGAGATCAAGGTCACCAAGTCCCTGAGCGGACGTGCTCTTAAGGAAGACGAGTTTAGCTTTGAGCTGCGCGAGATCGAGGGCGAGGACTCCAAGCTTATCGAGACCGTCAAGAATGACGTCAACGGCAACGTTGCGTTCAGCCCCATCGAGTACACCGAGGTCGGTCAGCACACCTATACGCTGCGCGAGGTCAAGGGCGATGCTGGTGGTGTCAAGTACGACGAAACCGTCCATACTATCGTGACGACCATTGCCGACAACGGCAAGTGCCAGTTGGTAGCTACGCATAAGCTGAAGGACGCCGATAACGGCGAGAAGATTGAGTTTAAGAATGCCTATAACTTGACGCCTAAGGACTCCAGCGTCACCCATAAGATCACCGCGTACAAGTCCCTGACTGGCCGCGACCTCAAGTCCGGCGAGTTCGAGTTCGAGCTCGTCGAGGGTGACAAGGTCGTCGCCACTGGCAAGAACAGTTACGACGGCATGATTGCGATGAGTTCCATCAGGTACACCGAGCCCGGCGAGCACACCTACACGCTGCGCGAGGTCCACGGTGGAACCAAGAGCAATGGCATCACCTACGACGGCACGACCTACACCATCGTGACCACGGTTACGGACAATGGCGATGGCACACTCGATGTCCATCATGTCCTGAAGGATGCCAAGGCTGCTGAGTTCAAGAATTCTTACGGCCTGACCCCCGAGAGCTCAAGCGTCACCGACCAGATCGTCGCGACCAAGTCCCTGGTCGGGCGCGACCTCAAGGACGGCGAATTCTCCTTCGAGCTTGTCGAGGGTAACGATGTCGTCGTCACCGGCAAGAACGATGCCGACGGCAAGATCGTCATGGACAAAATCACTTACGATAAGCCCGGCACCCACACTTACACGTTGCGCGAGAAGCTCCCCAACGAGGCGGGGTTGAGCAATGGGATCACGTACGATAAGACGAATTACACCATCAAGACGAGCGTCATCGACAACGGCGACGGCACGCTTAAGGTGACCCATGCGCTCGAGGGCGCCGAGCTGGCACTCTTCCAGAACAAGTACAATACTGCCCCGAACGAGTCGAGCGTGACCGACCAGATCAAGGCGACCAAGACCCTGACCGGACGCGACCTCAAGGACAACGAGTTCTCCTTCGAGCTGGTCGAGGGCGACGACATCGTCGCGATCGGCACCACTAACGCCGGTGGCATGATTATGATGAGCCCCATCGAGTACACCGAGGCCGGCGAGCACACCTACACGCTACGTGAGGTCAAGGGCGACGCCGACAACGGCATTACCTACAGCACCGCTGAGTACACCATCGTGACTACCGTCAAGGACAAGGGCGATGGCACCCTTGGCGTGGGGCACAAGCTGCAGGGCTTCGAGGAAGCGATCTTCGAGAACGCCTACGGCGTGACTCCCGTGAGCTCCAGCGTCACCGACCAGATCACCACGACCAAGTCCCTGACCGGGCGCGACATGGCTGAGGGCGAGTTCTCCTTCGAGCTCGTCGAGGACGGCAAGGTCGTCGCCACTGGCACCAACGACGCTCGCGGCAACATCACGATGAGCCCCATCGAGTACACCGTTGCTGGCGAGCACACCTACACGCTGCGCGAGGTCAAGGGCGCCGAAGGCAACGGCATTACCTACGATGACAAGACCTATACCGTCGTGACTACGATCACCGATAACGGCAAGGGCAAGCTCGTGGCGAAGCACGAGCTGAAGGGCGCCGACGAGGCGAAGTTCAACAACAGCTACAAGCCGAATCCCGGCGAATTTAGCGTCACCGACGAGATCACCGCGACCAAGGTCCTGACCGGGCGCGACCTCGAGGACGGCGAGTTCTCCTTCCAGCTCGTCGAGGGCGAGGGCGAGGACGCCAAGGTCGTCGCCACCGGCAAGAACGATGCCGACGGCAACATCAAGATGGGCGCCGTGAAGTACGACAAACCCGGTATCCACACCTACACGCTGCGCGAGGTCAACGGCGGAACCACCAGCAAGGGCATCACCTACGATGGCAAGACCTATACCATCGTGACCACCATTGCCGACAAGGGCGATGGCACGCTCGAGGCAAAGCACGAGCTGAAGGGCGCCGAGGACGCCGAGGACGCCGAGGCTGCGATCTTCAATAACACCTACAGCGTGACCCCGCTCGAGACCGAGATAGACTTTGGCCTGGACAAGGCTATCGACGGCCGCGACTGGATGGAAACCGACGAGTTTAGCTTTACCATCAGCGCAGCCGAGGGCACGAACGCCCCGCTGCCCGATCCCTCGACCGTAACCGTGAACAATCGCGATGCGAACGCCGAAGGCATCGCCACCATCAGTTTTGGCAAGATCCGCTACACGGCTGCCGGAACCTACAAGTATGAGATCCGCGAGAACGCGGGCAACGCGGCTGGCATGATGTACGACGACCGTGTCGCGACCGCTGAAGTGACCGTGACCGAGGACGGCGAGGGCACGCTGACCGCCAACGTCACCACGGAAAACGGAAGCTTTATCAACAAGTATCACTCTGAGCTCAACTACACCGCGGCCGGCGGCCTCAAGCTCAGCAAGACCCTCTCCGGACGTCCGATGACCGAGGGCCAGTTTACCTTTACCGTGACGCCCGCCGACGAGGCTTCGGCCAACGCGCTCGGCCTACTTGAGGGCGCCAACAACTTCAAGTCCCCTGCAGTGGCAGAGGGAACTGTCGGCCTGATTGACATTCTGGCCGGCAAGGAGGTCAAGTTTACGCAGGCTGACGCCGGCAAGACCTTCACATACGCCGTGGCCGAGAAGAACGACGGCAAGCCCGGATACACCTACGACGAGGCCGTGCGTACCGTGACAATCGCCATTTCCGACGACGGCGCCGGTACGCTTACCGCTACGACGACTGTCTCCGGCGGTTCCGAGGGCACGCCTGTGACGGTCCGCAAGAGTGGCGAGAACAAGGTCGAGAGCGCCGTGGTCCCGTTCAAAAACAGCTATAGTGCATCGACCGATAACCCGGGTATTCCTGCGCAGATTGTTGCCACCAAGAAGCTGACCGGTCGTCCGATGGCCGACGGTGAGTTCTACTTTGGCATCGCCTATGCGGGCGAGACGGAAGCCATCGAGGGCACTGTTAAGACCACGCTCAATGGTCAGGTGAGCTTCGGTGCGCTGCATTACAACACCGAGATGCTTGCTAATCTGGTGAGCGCCGGGCGTGCCATCCGTACCGACGCGGACGCCAAGCTTGCGTGGACCATCAACTACACGGCCTTTGAGTACACATCCCCGCTCGCGGCAAAGGGCATTACCGCCGCGAAGTCGAGCTTTAACTTCAAGGTTATCGTCGTCGACAACGGCGACGGCACCCTGACGGCAACGCCCGACTATGATGGTGCCGAGCCTGTGTTCGAGAACGTCTATGGCGCTGAGGCCGTCGATGCCGCGCTCGCCGGCACTAAGAAGCTCCAGGCCGCCGAGGGTCTGACCCCGGCCGACATCGCGGGCAAGTTCACCTTCACCGTGACTGCCGACGAGGCGGGCGCCCCGATGCCCGAGCGTGCGACCGCAACTAACGACGCGGCCGGCAACGTGGACTTTGGCAAGATTCACTTTACGCTCGAGGACCTCAACCGCGCTCTGGGCGTGACAGCCAACGCTTCTGGTGATGCATCGAGCGACGCCGAGGCCAACGCCGACAAGGCCGAGGTTGACGCTGACGAAGCCGAGCCTGAGCCCGCCCCCACTGCTCCGCGCTCGCACACCTTTACCTACACGGTGTCCGAGTCCGGCAGCGCCCCTGGCGTAACCAACGACGCCAACGCCACGCGCAAGGTTTCCTACACCGTGACTGATGACGGCGCCGGACATCTGGGCGTCGTGCGCAACGGCGAGGACGGTGCGGACTTCACGTTCACCAACACCTATGCTGTGGCGCCCACCGATTCTTCCGTGACCGATCAGGTCAAGACGGTCAAGCGTCTGACCGGACGCGACCTTGCAGCTGGCGAGTTCACGTTTGAGCTGCTCGAGGACGGCGTGGTTGTCGCTAACGGCACCAACGACGCCAACGGCACCGTTACGCTGAGCCCGATCCGCTACGAGGTGCCCGGCACGCACACGTACACGCTGCGTGAGGCTTGCCCCAACGCGCTCGGCCTGTACAAGGGCGTCGCCTATGACAGCGTGACCTACACCATCGTGACCACCGTCAAGGACAACGGCGACGGCACGCTGACCGCGACGCACAAGCTCGAGGGAACCACCGAGTCGGCTGGCTTTACCAACAAGTACCACGCCATGCCCACGCAGGTTTCCATCGGCGCCATCAAGGTGCTCGAGGGACGCGAGCTCAAGAAGGACGAGTTTAGCTTTAAGCTCGTTGGCGAGGACATCGAGTCCACCGTCACCAACGATGCCGACGGCAAGATCAACTTCGACAAGTTCGAGTACGACGAGCCCGGTACGTACGTCTACACCATCAGCGAGGTCAAGGGCGACGAGGCCGGTATGACCTACGACAAGTCTGTCTTTACCGCGACCGTCAGCGTGGTCGACGACGGCGAGGGCAACCTCAAGGCGAACGTCACCTTTATCAAGGGCGACAAGAGCGTCGAGGGTATCGTGTTCAACAACACGTACAAGAAGCCCGAGACGCCCGTGCCGACGCCTGATCCCGGCACGCCCAAGACCGTGACGAACATAGTCAAGACGGTCAAGGGTTTCCTGCCCACCACGGGTGACCAGCAGGCCGCTGCACTGCTCATGGCATTTGTCATTGCCATGGCCGGCGTCGGAGCCCTGGTCTGGGGTATCCGTAAGCGCTAGGCACACTGGCAGCGCCCGGGGCCAAAAGGCCCCGGGCGGCCGGCGGGGAGCCAGAACATAGCCCCCACCCCCACCCCCCCAGCCGCCACGGAGGTATCTCCCTCCTCCGTGGCGGCGCTTTTGTGCGTAGGCGAGAAGGGCTTGCCACGAAACCGGCCCATCTACTACGTTTAGTCCCTTACCCCCAAGCATGCCAAAAAACGCGAAAACAAAACCGCAGGTAGAACGCCTGCGATTTTGTTCAAAACGAAGGCATGGTCAGGGGTATCGAGCCAAACGTAGTAGATGGGCCGATTTCGTGGTTGGCGCCGCCAGATGATCCCCCGGGGACGGAGGAAAACGGATCGTTTTTGGCTTGAAGTGGCTTGCGGAGACACTTGACGTGGTCGCTCGAACAAAACCATGCCGGTTTACGGGGCCGAATCCCGAATCCCCAACCATACCGAAAAGCGTGAAAATAAAACCGCAGGTAGACGAGTCGTCATTTTGCAGAAAACGCGGGTATGGATGGGGGTCCTGAGTTTAGCCCCGTAAACCGGCATAGTTTTGAAATGGCATTAAATCGGTGGCAGCCATTTTGCTATGTCGGAGCGGTCGGTCGTTGGGCAACTACCCCCGCAGGTAGGTGATGGCGATCTGCGTGCGGTTGCGCAGGCCCATTTTGGCTAGGATCGAGCTGATGTGGTTGCGCACGGTGCCTTCGCCCATATAGGCGGTGGCAGCAATCTCCTTGTTGTCGAGGCCGCGGGCGATAAGCTCGGCGACTTCGAACTCGCGATCGGTCAGGCCGGCAAAGGCTGCGGGCCGGCGGGTCGTGCCGGCCTCGACGCCCGCCCCATCAAAGTTGATATCCTCGATCGCCTTACCCTCGAGCACGCGCTTGCCGTCCATGACTTGCGCCAACGCCGGCGGAATAGCGGCGACATCGGTCTTGATCAGGTAGCCGCGGGCGCCCAGTTTGAGCGCCGACACAATGTACTCGTCATCCGAGAATGTCGTCAGAAACACCACCCGCGCCGCAGGGTCGTGCTCGAGGATCTCGCGCGCCGCCGAAAGGCCGTCGCGTCCCGGCATCTGAATGTCGAGGAGCGCGATGTCGGGCGAGTGCTCGGCGTAGAGCGCGACCGCGTCGTCGCCATTGGCGCCGGTGCCCACCACCTCAATCTCCGGCTGGGCGCCCAGGATTATCTTGAGCGAATCGACCACCAAGCGGTCGTCGTCGACAACAATGAGCCTCATCGGTCCGCATCTCCTTGCTGTTTGGGAACGGTGGCAAACACGCGCCAGCCACCGGCGCCGGCACGCGGGCCGGCGGTGAAAGTGCCGCCGAGCGCCTCGACTCGCTCGCGCATGGAGCCGAGCCCCATGCCCTCGGTGACGCCGCGACCGCCCGTCTGGGTCCCGCCCATGCCATCATCGGTAACGATGAGCTGGTAAAACGACGGATGCTCCATGCACCGCACGGTAATGGTTTTGGCATGGGCGTGGCGCATGGCGTTGGAAAGCGCCTCGCGCAGCACCGCCGCAAAGCAGTTGGCGACGTTGGCGGGCGCATGCTCGGCCAAAACCTCAAGCTCAATCTGCGGACCGCTGTCCGAGCGCGCGCCTTCAACGATGCGTTCGAGCTGCACGGAGAGGTTGGTCGCATTGTCGTTGAGCGCGTGGACGCTGGCGCGCACGAGCTGGAGCGCCTCGTCAACGGTGTATTTGACGTCGGCGAAATCGGCGGCAACGCCGGGCTCGTTGGCATGGACCACGCGCAGGGCTTCGGTTTGAAGCGAAGCGCGCGTGAGCTGGTGGCCCACGTTATCGTGGATCTCGCGCGCGATGCGGGCGCGTTCGGCGAGCGTCGCGAGCTCGACTTCGTAGTCCTGGCGGTCGGCGAGGTCGCGGTTGCGTGCCTCGAGTGCCAGGGCGCGTTCTTGCAGCTTGTCGCGGGTGCGACGCATGCGTTCCTGTTCGCGCTCCAGCTGCGCGGTGCGCAGCGACAGCAACGTGGCGGCGACCGAAAGGATGGCGGTTAGCAACAGCGTTCGGGTGGTGAGCGCGCCGCAGCGAAGGTCCGTGGCAAGTGCGCAGGCAAACACGGAGCCAATTGCCAGCGCGGGCCAGATGCGTTCACGGCGCACGCGTCGCGCGATGTCATAGAGGGCGAGAGGTGCGAACGGCACAAGCGGCGGCACGAAGACAGCCGCGATGACGTAGGCGTAGCTGCCGGCCTCGCTGGCGCGACGGGCGCGTTCTCCCTGCGCGACCTCGGCCAGCGCGGCGATGACAACGCCAAGGCAAAACGCCGCGACCAGGCGAGCGTCCACAGCAAGGCCCATGGCGGCCGCAATGCAGCACGCCAGCACGATCGATTTGTCGAATAGCCTGTTCATACGGGTATTGTACGCGATGCCGCGCACGGGGGAGGCGCCACTCAAAGCAACCGTGGCATTCCTCCCACGCGGCGGGGCGGTCGCGTCAGCAGGCTACGCGACCGCCCCGCACTCGTGACAAAGCTCACTGGTGCGCGCCGTCAGCTCCTGCGATGATGCAATCGTACCGGGCCGCAAGCAACAGAAGGGCCGCCTCATGACAGACATCGTCCACGTCGAAAACCTCGTTAAGCGCTACGACGACCTTATTGCGCTCGACCACTTTAACCTGAGTATCGCCCCCGGCGAGATTTTTGGCCTGCTGGGCCCCAACGGCTCGGGCAAGACCACGTCCATCAACTGCATCCTGCAGCTGCTCGCCTACGACAAGGGCACCATCGAGCTGTTCGGCGAGCGCATGACGCCCGCCCGCTACGACCTCAAGCGCCGCATCGGTGTGGTGCCGCAGCAGGTGGCGGTGTTCGACGAGCTCACCGTGCGCGAGAACATCGACTATTTCTGCAGTCTCTACGTCAACGACCGCAAGCGCCGCCGCGCGCTGGTGGACGAGGCGATCGACTTTGTCGGCCTGGGCGACTTTACCAAGTTCCGCCCCGGCAAGCTCTCGGGCGGCCTGACGCGTCGTCTCAACATTGCCTGCGGCATCGCGCACAAGCCCGAGCTCATCTTTTTTGACGAACCCACGGTGGCGGTCGACCCGCAAAGCCGCAACGCCATCCTGGAGGGCATCTGCCGCCTGCGCGACGAGGGCGCCACGGTGGTGTATACCAGCCATTACATGGAGGAAGTCGAGCAGATCTGCAGCCGCATTATGATCATGGACGGCGGCCGCGTGCTGGCGCAGGGCACTAACGACGAGCTCAAGCGCATGATTCAGATGGGCGAGAAGATTGTAATCGAGGTCGGCGAGGTTCCGAGTGCGGCGCTCGGTGCCGTCGCAAGCCTGCCGCACGTTCTGGACCTTTCGGCAACGGCGGGACAGCTCACGTTTTCGTGCGAAGCGAGCCCGCACAACCTGACGGACATTCTCGATGCGCTGCGCTCGCATGACGTGCCGCTCGGCCGCATCTATTCCGAACCGCCGACCCTCAACGACGTGTTCCTCGAGATCACCGGCCGCGAGCTGCGCGACTAGGGGGCGGCCATGTTCAACACCATCATCACCACGGTCAAGACGCTGCTGCGCCGGCCGAGCACGTGGGTCTGGGGCGCTCTCTTTCCTATCGCGCTTTCCACGATGTTCATGTTTATGTTTGCGAACCTCAGCTCCGACGGCACGGTCGACCCGGTGCCGGTTGCCGTCGTGGCGGACGAGGCCTGGGATGCCTCGACCTTTAAGGATGTGGCAGCTTCGCCTGCCAAGGCAGGCGACGATCAGCTGCTCGATGTGAGCGAGTACGAAGACTTGGCTGTCGCGCGCAAAGCGCTCAAGGCCGGCGAGGTCGCGGGCATCTATACGGTTGATGCCGCGGGCACGCCCAGGCTCACGCTGCTGTCGAGTTACGACAGCTCGCGCGCCTCGTCGGTGCTCACCGACCGCAGCATCCTTGAAACGGTGGCAAGCTCGTATACGCAAAATGTCGAGCTCATGCGCCAGATTGCCCAGGACAACCCGGCGGTGCTCGCCGATCCGGCGGCGGTTGCGCACGCCCTGTCGCTCGAGGGCGGAACCCGCCGCGTGAGCCTGACTCGTGCCACGCCCGATGGCACGGTCATCTACTACTACGCGCTCTTTGGCCTGGTCGCGATGATGTCTGCCGAGTTTGCCGCCTTGAGCGTCGTCGATTTGCAGCCTAATCTGTCGGGCCTTGGCGCGCGCCGCTGCGTGGGCGGTCTTTCCAAGACGGCGTCGCTGGCCGGCATTTTTGTCGGCTCGTGGCTGGTTTCCTTTGCATCGATGGCGGTTGCGATCGGCTACGTGCGCCTGGTCGTGGGCGTCGACTTTGGCGGGCGCGAGGGGTTGTGCCTGCTGGGCGGGGCTGCATCCGCGCTTGCCGCCACGGGCCTGGGGCTTTTTGTGGGCACGCTTCCCGTTAAGGGCGGCAAGGCATCCAAGTCGGGCATCCTCACGGGCTTTGCCACCACGTGCGCCCTGTTCGCCGGCCTCTACGGCGAGCCGGCGATGGCGCTTGCCGACGACGTCGCCCGCGCTTGTCCGGTCGAGTGCTGGCTCAACCCCGTCAAGCTCATCTGCGACATGTTCAATCGCCTGTATTTCTTTGAGGACCTGGGGCCCTTCGCTGTTCGCGCCGGCGCGCTCGTCCTGATGGCCCTGGTGTTTGTCGCCGCCGCTACGCTGATCTTTGGAAGGAGCCGCTATGAGCACCTTTAAGACCGCGCTTCGCATGGCGCTGGCGCACCCGTTCTACCTGCTCATCTATACGGTGTTCATCTCGCTCATGGGCGTATTCATCGCGGCTTCGGTGAGCTGGAACTCGTCGCAGCTTACCGAGTACAAGCCCTACGACACCAACGTGATCGTGGTCGACCGCGACAATAGCGACCTTTCGCGGGCGCTTACCAAGCACCTGGGCTCACGCTTTGACCTGGTCACGGGCGTCGGCGACGACACATACGATCTTGCCGACGCGCTCTCCAAGAGCAACAGCGCCAAGGGCAGTGCCGATTGCGTGTTCTTTATCCCGGAGGGGTTTGAGGACGATCTTGTTGCAGCCGCCCGTGCGGGGGAGGCCCTGCCCAAGCTCGACGTGACCTATGGTTCCGGCACCATGGCGGCGGCGCTTTCGTCCGCCGAGGCCTCGCGCTGGATCTCGCTCGCGGGCGCTGCGGCGGCGCTTGAACCAGCTGCCTCCAACGGTGACGTCGCAAGGGCCGCCGAGCACGCGGCCGCAAAGCGCGCGGAGGTCCAGATCGAGCAGGTCAAGGTCGACTCGACTGCTGCTACCACGCTCGAGTCGTACTTCAACTTTGGCGCGTACGCGATCATCTCGTCGGTCATCGTGTCGGTGGGACTGGTGTTTTCGGGCATGAACGAGCCCGAGCGCGTGCGCCGCATGGATGCCAGCCCGGTCTCTGAGCGCCAGCGTTCGCTCGCTGTGTTCGCGGCCGCCGCCGTGCTCACCGTCTGCATCTGGCTCGTGTCGAGCATGATGGGTGTCGTGGGCTTTGCCGGCGCGGTCGCCGAGGTCGGTGTGGGTCGCGTGTGCCTGGCGCTGGCGGCGACGCTTGCCCTGGCGTGCACGCCGCTGGCCGTTGGCTTTACCCTGTCGAGCTTGGGCGCGCGCGAGGAGCTGCTCAACGGCGTGGGCAACTTACTCGGAATGCTCATGACGTTTTTGGGCGGCGCCTGGATGCCGCTGTCGCTGATGGGTTCGGCTGTGCAGACGGTGGCGCACTTTGTGCCGACGTTTTGGGTGAACGACGCGATCGGCAAGGCGCTTGCCTCTGATTTGACGTCCACCGTGCTGGGCGACATCGCCTGCGATCTGGGCGTCACGGTGCTCTTTGCCGCTGCCATCGCCGCCGTAGGCCTAGCCCTCGCGCACAACAAATCCCGCGCCTAACCGCCTAGCCATTGGGGACGTTCTTAAACGACTGGTCATCGGGGACAGTCTTTGCCGATTCGCCGGCTCGCCGGCCGGACTGGCAAGAGCTGTCCCTGGCGGCACTCATTGGGGACAGACTTAAATGAGTGGTCTCAGTCATTTAAGTCTGTCCCCAATGACTAGTCTGAAATAAATTCCAGGCCTCGCTCCAAAAATAGTTCGCCCAGGTTTACTATTATGCTCATAAAGTAGCAAGAGGCTAACAATGGGGGATGACATGGCAGCGCAGAAAGCCTACGTCCAGGTCAACGGGCTCAAGAAACACTACGGCGACGGTGATGCACGCCTGACGGTGCTCGACGGCATCGACACGTCCATCAACCGCGGCGAGATCTGCGTCATGTTGGGGCCCTCGGGCTCGGGCAAGTCGACCTTTCTCAACCTGATCGGCGGCCTGGAGGATGCCGACGGCGGCTCCATCATGGTGGACGGCTGCGACCTCACGGTGCTCAAGCCCGCCGATCTGGGCGAGTACCGCCGCCGCGAGCTGGGTTTTGTTTTCCAGTTCTACAACCTGGTGCCCGACCTTACCATCAAGGAAAACATCGAGGTCACGGCGCACCTATCCAAAAGCCCGCTCGACGTCGACGATCTGCTGCGTTCGCTGGGCCTCTACGAGCACCGCAACAAGTTCCCGCGTCAGGTTTCGGGTGGCCAACAGCAGCGTTGCGCCATCGGCCGCGCACTCGTCAAAAACCCGGGCCTGCTGCTGTGCGACGAGCCCACGGGCGCGCTCGACTACAAGACATCCAAGGAAATCCTGCAACTCATGGAGGACGTCAATCGCACCTACGGCTGCACCATCATCATCGTCACCCACAACGCCGCCATCGCGCGCATGGCCAACCGCGTGCTGCGCCTGCGCGACGGCCGCATTGTCGAGGACGAGCTCAACGCCGATCCCGTGCCCGCCGCCGAGCTCGATTGGTAGGCGACGCCATGACACCTCTCGCAAAACGACTCCCGCGCGAGCTGCGCCGCAATATCGGCAAGTACCTGGGCATCTTTTTGCTTATGTGCGGAAGCATCGCCCTCACGTCGGGCTTTTTGCTCGCGGCGCATTCCATCGGCTGCCTCATCGACGACATGCGCGACGAGTACACGATTGAGGACGGCCGCGTGACTACCTCCTTCGAGGCCACCGACGAGCAGCTCAAGGCTGCCGAGGACGCGGCAAAGGACGTCGGCGGCGTTGCGCTCTACAAGAACTTCTCTATCGACGCCATCATCAAAAAGGCGTCCGGCGACGACGGCACCAAGCGCACCCTGCGCACCTACGCGCATCGCACCAAGGTCGACATTGCGTCCTACTGCGAAGGCAAGCAGCCAAAGGCGGACGACGAGGTGGCCATAGACCGCGTCTTTGCCACCAATAACGACCTCGCCATCGGCGATAAGGTCGAGCTCGAGGGGCGCACCTACACCATCTGCGGCATCATGACGCAGCCCGATAGCCAAGCGCTGTTCCTCAACAATTCGGACTTTACGGTGAACACCATTACCTATGGTGTCGCCGAGGTCACCGACGCCGGCTTTGCCGCGCTCGAGGATGCCGGCGGCGCGCCTGCCTACACCTACTCCTTCACCTTTGCCGATCGCGACCTCCCCACCGCGGATCGCATCGATGCGGAGCAGGATATGGTCGAGGCGCTGACCGATGCCGATGCGCGCGTGGACGATCTGATCGATGCCGATTCCAATCAGGGCATTGGCTATGCGCGCGACGACGTGGACGGCGACTCCATGATGTGGATGACGTTGCTCGACATCATCATCGTGATCATGGCGTTCGTCTTTGTGGTGCTCACCGACGCCACCATCGAGGAGGAGAGCGCCATCATCGGCACGCTGCTCGCCAGCGGCTATTGCCGCCGCGAGATCGTGCTGCACTACCTCGCGCTTCCCGCCATCGTGGGCGTGGTCGCGGCGCTTTTGGGCACCGCGCTCGGCGTCGCGTTCTTTACCGAGCCCATGCGCGGCCTCTATTACGGTTCGTACAGCCTGCCTCCCTTCCAGGTGTATTGGAGCTGGGAGATCTTTGTGAAGTGCGCCGTGGTCCCCGCCGCCGCGCTCATCCTTATCACGCTGATGGGTCTGCTCCGCAAAATGGGCAAGACGCCGCTGCAGTTCCTTCGCCACGAGGCGAGCGGCAAATCGGGCACCAAGCGTGGCGTGCGGTTGCCGGAGCGCATGGGCTTTGTTTCCCGCTTCCGCCTGCGCGTCTTCTTGCGCAACCTGGGCAACTTCGCCACGCTTTTCGTGGGTATTGCGTTTGCATCGCTGCTGCTGCTCTTTGGTCTGGCGATTCTGCCCACGATGACGCACTATGCGGACAACCTGGAGACGAGCCTGGTCGCCGAGCATCAGTACACGCTCAAGGCGCCGCTGGAGCTCGAGGGCACTGCCGAGGAGCGCGAGCAGTGGTCGGCGCTCGAGCGCTTGCAGTCGATTGACGGCGCGCTGCTCTCCGCCGCCCAGGATGCCGATGACGAGCTTGACGACGCGGCCGATGCGGCGCAGACGGCAGCCGATGCCGCGACCGCATCTCCGTCTGCCGAGAGCCTGACTGCAGCGCAGGATGCGCTTGCTAAGGTCAAGGACAAGAAGGATGCGCTCTACGCACGCCTCGACGATCTTGCCGATGCCCTCGGCTGCGACCGCGATGAGGCCATCGACCTGATCGACAAGGCCTCTAAGATCGACACCGACAACGACGACATTCACCCGATCAACACGACCGACAACGGCGCGGGCGCAATCGCGCAGGCCGAGAAATATGCCGTTTACCAGCTGCAATACGACCGCGGCGATGGTAATGGCGAGGAGACGATTTCCGTCTACGGCATCTCGCTCGATTCGCGCTACTGGAAGGGCCTCAACATCGGCGACGGACACGTCGTCTTTGGCGGCGGCCTGCTCGATAAGTTTGGCTGGAGCGAGGGCCAGAAGGTCATGCTCGGCGACAAGTACGAGGGCGAGCATTATTCCCTTGAGTACGCGGGCAAGGACTGTGCCTGGGGCTCCAAGTCGGACATGAATATCTATATGAGTATCGATGACTTTAACGAGCTGTTCGACAACGACGCCGCCTACTTTAACGGCTATGTGAGCGACGAGAAGCTCGACCTCGACGCGCGCTACTTTGCCGGCGACACCACGCCCGACGACATGCGCGCCGTGGGTGATCAGTTCATCGGCATGATGAGCGACATGATCGGCATGATGGTCGGGCTCGCGGTGTTTATCTTCCTGCTGTTTATGTACCTGCTGACCAAGGCTGTGATCGACCACAGCGCCCGGTCGATTAGCTACATGAAGGTCTTTGGCTATCGCGATGGCGAGATCTCGCATCTGTACATCCGCTCGATCACGCTGTGCGTGGCGGCATCGCTCGTGCTGAGCCTGCCGGTCATTATTGGCTCGCTCACGGCCATCTTCCGCTCGATGCTGCTCTCCTACAACGGCAATATCGAGATTTACGTGCCGGCCTGGTCCATGGCGGCATGCGTGGGCATCGGCTTTGCAACGTACCTGGTCGTTGCGTTGCTGCACATGCGCTCCATCAGGCGCGTCAGCCTGGCCGAAGCTCTCAAGGTGCAAGAGTAGCCATTGGGGACGTTCTTAAATGACTAGTCATCGGGGACGGTCTTTGCCGATCTGCCCGCTCGCCGGCCGGGCTGACAAGGGCTGCCCCTGGCGACACTCATTTAAGTCTGTCCCCAATGAGTGGCCAGGTGCGGCGCTTGACTTCAACCCCGCTTTAACGGGTACCATCCTCTATGTCTGTAACGCCATATAGACCGAGGGGAAATATCTATGACCGCAACTGCACCCGTCGCACCAGCAAAGGTGTACTTCACCAACCTGCGCACGCATGCTCGCGAGAGCCAGCTCGACAAGCTCAAGCGCCTCATTCGCCGCGCCGGCATTGAGCAGATCGACTTTGAGAACAAGTTCGTTGCCATCAAGATTCACTTTGGCGAGTTGGGCAACCTGAGCTTTTTGCGCCCCAACTACGCCCGCGCCGTCGCGGATGTCGTCAAGGAGCTGGGCGGCAAGCCCTTCCTCACCGACTGCAACACGCTCTATGTCGGTAGCCGCAAAAACGCGCTCGAGCACATCGATACCGCCTACCAGAACGGCTTTACCCCGTACGCCACGGGCTGCCAGGTCATCATCGCCGACGGCCTCAAGGGCACCGACGAGGCGCTCGTCCCGGTCGAGGGCGGCGAGTACGTGCACGAGGCCAAGATCGGCCGGGCGCTCATGGATGCCGACATCGTGATCAGCCTCACCCACTTTAAGGGTCATGAGCAGGCCGGCTTTGGCGGCGCCATGAAGAACCTGGGCATGGGCGGCGGCAGCCGTGCCGGCAAGATGGAGCAGCATGCCGCCGGCAAGCCGAGCGTCGCGACCGAGCACTGTATTGGCTGCCGTGCCTGCGAAAAGATCTGCGCGCACAACGCCATCTCGTTCGACGGCACCCGCGAGCGCGAGCTGGCGAGTGGCAAGACCGTCGAGGTGCACGTGGCCGCCATCGACCACGACCGCTGCCTGGGCTGCGGCCGCTGCATCGGCGTGTGCAACCAGGACGCCATCAATCCCGACTATGATGCCGCGGCCGACGTGCTCAACTGCAAGATTGCCGAGTACACCAAGGCTATCGTCGACGGCCGCCCGAGCTTCCACATCTCGCTCGCCATGGACATTAGCCCCAACTGTGACTGCCACGCCGAGAACGACACGCCCATCGTCAACGACATTGGCATGTTTGCGAGCTTCGACCCGGTCGCCATCGATCGAGCCTGCGCCGACGCCGTCCTAGCATCCGAGCCGTTGCCCAACACCGTGCTCACCGACAGCGCGGCCAAAATGGAGCACGACCACGAGCATCTGGAGGGCGAGCAGGCCAAGGACCCCTTCTGCATCACACATCCCGACACCGACTGGCGCTCCTGCATCGCACACGCCGAGAAGATCGGCCTGGGCACGAGCGAGTATGAGCTCATCGAGGTCAAGTAGCACCTAGCTATTGAACATATCAAGTGACTTTGTGGCGTAAGTCGAGCAAAAGCCGCCCGCGAGCACAGCGCTCGCGGGCGGTTTTCCGGAAGTATGCGGCAAATTTCGAGACCGCCGAGCACACGACGTTTTTTGGCAACAAAACCCCTGATAAATTGTTGATAAAACTGCGGTCTGGTCGGCAGTTCCAGATTTTGCCGCATACTTCCGAAAATAGGGGGTCAGATAAAGCTCCGGACGTTGCTTTTTGCCTAAAAATTCTTTCCGAGGAAGTCGTCGACCGTATTCCAGTAGAGCTCGGGGTCAACTTGCGCACTCTTGGCGTGGGTGGCGCCATGGATGGTGAGCTTTTGCTTGACCTTGCTGGCGCACGCGTCGTAGTTTTGGTCGAGCATGTCGTACGGCACAAAGGTGTCCTGGTCACCGTGGATAAACAGCATGGGAACCGTCGCGTGTTTGAGTTGCTCCACGCTGCTCGCCGTATGAAAGTCGTAGCCTGCGCGCACGTTGCACACCAGGTTCGCCACATCGAGCAAGGGGAAGCTGGGCAGGCCGAACACGTCCTTGAGCTGTAGGGAAAACTCGTCCCAAACACTCGTATAGCCACAGTCCTCGATAATGCATTTCACGTTTGCGGGCAGAGATTCCCCCGCGACGTCCATGGCGGTTGCTGCACCCATCGACTCGCCAAAGACCAGGATGCGCGCCTCGGGGTCAGCCTGAACGATCCGCCCAATCCATGCAACGACATCGAGCCGCTCGGGCCAGCCCATGCCGATATAGTCACCGCCGGAGCGCTCGTGGGCACGGGCGGCAGGCGCGAGCACGTTCATGCCGCGGTCATGGAATCGTTTGGCGTATCGGGCCATGCCGATGGGCTCATCGGTGTATCCGTGTAGGCAGACAGCGTAATCGTGGGTGTTCTCCGAGGCGGCGAAATACCAAGCGGCGAGCTCGGTTCCGTCATCTGCGGTGAGGCTGCTGCTCTTGCGGTTTTCCTTAAACCATGCCCGCGCCTCGGTGTCCTCGGCATCCGGCTGCTCACCTTCTTTGTCGTTCTTGCTATCCTGCATCATCTTCATGGTGTACGGCGCTTGGGGGTTCAGGGCAAAGTCAAACAAAAAGTTGCCGGCAAATCCAAGCAGCGCGACGACGAGCACCAACGCAACAACGCCGGCTATCTTGAGCTTTCGATGGGGGTGTGCGCTTTGAGGCATTTACGGTTCTCCTTATAGATGTTAATACATCAACATTTAAAACAAGCGCATTATGGATGTTCGCCGTTGATGCGTCAACAAGCAAAGAATGGGTAAACAAAGGGACACGTATGGTGCAAATTTCGCACGTACCCAGACGCTTTGATATAGTGTTGAGAACTCTTTACATTGGAGGATGTAACCGGCATGTCCGATTCGAGCGACAGTTCTAAGCCGCGACCCAAGACCGCGGCCGTTCCACACTACACGGTGGGCGAGGAGATCATGAACTCCGTCACCCATGGTGTCGGCTGCCTGCTGGGTATCGCGGGCCTGGTGCTCCTGATCGTATTCGCTGCCCTGCGCGGCGGAGGCCCGGCCCACATGGCCGCGGCGATTGTCTATGGCGTCAGTATCATCCTCGAATACTTGGCCTCCACGCTTTATCACGCGATTCAGCCCGCGCGCGCCAAGCGCGTGTTCCGCATCATCGACCACAGCTGCATCTACCTGCTTATTGCCGGCAGCTATACGCCGTTTTGCCTCATCACGCTCGCAAACGACGGTGGCGCTGCACTGTTCTTTGCCGTGTGGGCCATCGCCATTATCGGCATCGCCCTCGAGTGCTTTATGCGCGAGCGTCAACCGCACTGGGTATGCGGCCTGGTCTACCTGCTGATGGGCTGGCTTGTCGTCTTTAAGCTGCCCGAGCTCGTATCGCTGCTCAACCCCGTGGCGCTTGCCCTGCTCGCCGTCGGCGGCGTGTGCTACACCGTGGGCGTGCCGTTCTACATCGCCAAAAACGTGCGCTATCTGCACAGCGTGTTTCACCTGTGGGTGCTCGCCGGCAGCATCTTCCAGTTCATGGCGGTGATTCTCTTCGTAATCTAGCGATCGCGTCTGTGCCCGCTGACCCATCCAGGCGGCCACCGGGCTCAACTGCCCTATCCGTCACCAACGTTTTAACCTGACGTCCCGAATCTTGGAGGTTCGAGAAACTCCCGATGGACATAACCATCTCCCTTATCACCACCCTCGTTTTGACCCTCATCAACGGCTACTTCTCTATGTCCGAGATGGCGCTCACCACGGCCAAGCGCGCCGTGCTGGAGCACGAGGCCGAGGAAGGCGACAGGCGCGCCGAGCGTGCCATTAAGCTGGCTGCCGACTCCGACCAGCTGCTCGCCACCATCCAGGTCGCCATCACGCTCGTGGGATTCGCCTCGTCCGCCGTCGCCTCGACGAGTCTGTCCGACCCGCTCGCCACGTGGCTCATGAGTTTTGGCATCGCGCCGCTCTCCGCCATCGCGCGCGGCCTGGCGCCGGTCATCATCACCGTCGCGGTCGCCTTCGTGTCCATCGTGATTGGCGAGCTTGTGCCCAAGCGCATCGGCCTGGCCAATGCCGAGGGCGTGTCCAAGCAGGTCGTGGGGCCGTTGTCGTTTTTCCAAAAGATCGCCCGTCCGCTCGTGTGGCTGACTGGCGCTTGCTCCGATGGCCTAGCCCGCATCCTGCGCATCAAGAGTGCCGACGACCGTCAGAACGTCTCGGAAGAAGAGATTAAGTACATGGTCTCGGAGCAGGATGACCTGCTCGACGAGGAAAAGCGCATGATTCACGAGATCTTTGACTTGGGCGACACCGTTGCCCGCGAGGTCATGGTGCCGCGCGTGGACACCACCATGTGCGAGGATGACGAGACGGTCGCCAGCGTGCTATCCACCATGCGCCAGACCGGCTTTAGCCGCATCCCCGTCTATCACGAGGACCCCGACAGCGTGGCGGGCATCGCGCATATCAAGGACCTGATTCAGCCCGCGCTCGACGGCAAGGGCGACCAGCCCATCGCCGGCTTTTTGCGCGACGCCACCTTTGTGCCCGACACCAAGGACATCCTGCCGCTGCTGTCCGAGATGCAGACCTCGCACGACCAGATCGTAGTGGTCGTGGACGAGTACGGTGGTACGGCCGGCATCCTCACCATCGAGGACATCGTCGAGGAGATCGTGGGCGAGATCGAAGACGAGTTCGACCCCGACAACAAGTACCTCACGCGCCTTTCGCGCCGCGAGTGGCTTGTCGATGGGCGTTTTTCGTGCGATGACGCGATTGAGCTTGGTTGGCCGCTCGAGGAAAGCGATGATTATGAGACCATCGCCGGCTGGATTTTGGAGCTTTGCGACTCGGTGCCCGACATCGGAGAGGTGTTTGAGGTCGCGGGGTACAAGTTTAAGGTGCAGTCGATGCGTGGCCAGCGCATCTCGCTCATTCGCGTGATCGCTCCGGCCGAAACCGATAAGAAGGATTCCGAGTCTTCGGTAGACGAGCCGACGACGTCGGGTGCGGGTTCTGCGAATCCGCACGACGGCGACGAGTAGGACAAGGAAGAGTAGGGGAGAGTTATGGCAGGCCTGTTCAACATCCTTAAGGTCACCGTCAGCGAGGACAAGATCTGCGCGCATGTGCTGGTGAACCCCGGCATGCCGCTGATGACCTCGGAGGATATCGAGGCCACGGCGCGCGTGTACTACCTGGTGCCGGCGATTGCCAAGCACCTGTGCCTGGGCGATTCCGGCCGCGAGTTCCAGGATTGCATGGGTCAGACCGAGCTTTGCCACCTGCTGGAGCACGTGACGGTCGAGCTCATGAACGAGACCGGTCTTGCCGGCAGCATTTCGTGCGGTCGCACGCGCGTAAGCGAGCACGACGAGCGCGTCTTTGAGGTTGAGCTTTCGTGTCCCGACGACGCGCTGGCCATTGGCGCGCTGTCTTCGGCCACCTTTATGATGGATTGGGCCTATCTGCACGCCGACCAGCCGGCTCCCGATGTGGACGGTACGGTCGCGGGCCTGCGCAACCTGGTGCTGGGCATGCGCGCCGAGGCCGAGGGCAAGGATCCTCACGAGGCCGTCGCCGCCGCGAACGGCGAAGATGCTGCCGAGGACGAGGGCGATGACGAGGGCGATGTGCCGGTTGACGCCGAGCCCGTTGCAGATGCGACCGCCGAGCCCGTTCCCACCGAGCCCCAGGGCGTCCCCAACTTTGACGACGAGCCCCAGGTGGCGATTGATACCGAGGGCGCGGTTGCCGAAAACCACGAGGCTTCCGCTGCCGTCTTTGGCGGTGCGGCGACGGTTCCGACGGGACCTGCGCATGAGGGCGGCCTGCCGCTCGTGGACGGCGCCGGCGAGGACCCGGGTGCCACGGTGGCCATGCCGGCTATGCCTCAGGAGTAGGCCTACGCGTTTATCACCATCACGGACCTGCGCCTTTGCCGTACGCAGATGAGCGGAGCGGCAAGTGATGCGCTGCGGGTATAATGGACAGCATTCAAACGGTGGGCACCGACGTGCCCGCAGGAGAGGAATGATCATGGGTAAGACTTTCAGCTTTGTCTCCGGCGCACTTTTTGGTGCCGCTGCCGGCGCTATTATCGGCGTTGCTCTGGCCCCGCGCTCGGGCGCCGAGACCCGCGCCATGGCTGCCGATATCGCCAACGACGCCTGGGACAATATGCGCGACACCTACGAGCACAGCGCCGAGGAGGCCCGTGCTGCGGTCAACGATTTTGGCCCGATGGTCGACGCCAAGACCGACGACCTGCGCGCCAAGGTCGACCTGGCCCGCGAGCGCATGGACCAGCTGCGCGAGCAGCTCAACGACGCCATTTCGGGCGGCAACGTGACGCCTGCCGCCGACGTCGTGGTCGAGAACGCCGTCGAGGCTGATACCGAGGCTGCGGAGCCCTCGACCGAGGCATAATGCGCGCCGGGGATTTTGTCGGCGCCAAGATCTATCGCAAGCCTACCGAGGACAAGCGCATCAAAAAGGACGGCACGCCGCGCAGCCCTAAAAAGCTCGGAAAGATTCACTTTCCGGTTTTTACCCCGGGCGGTACGCGCGTGGTCGGCTTTATGGTCCGCCAGTCCGATATCGCGGGCATGATCGAGCGTCCCGACCGATTCGTAGCGCTCGACGCCATTGGTGTCTACGAGGGCGCCATTGCGGTCGATGACGTCAAGGACACGTACGATGCCGCCGCCGCCAAGCGCCTCGACATCAACCTGGACGATTGCATCATCTGGGTCGGTATGGACGTGCGCACAGAATCGGGCGACGTCGTGGGCTATTGCTCGGACGTTGAGTTCAAGCCACGCTCGGGCATCGTGCAGGCATTCTATGTGACCGCCGGTGCTGCTTCGAGTGTTTTGGTTGGTGACACGCAGGTGCCGCCGACGATGCTGCGGGGCTACGAGAACGGCGCGATGGTCGTCTCGGACGAGGTCAAGTCGCTCGGGTATTCGGGCGGTGCGGCTGCCAAGGCCGCTGAGGCCAGCGTCGTGGTGGGTGACAAGGTCAAGAAGGGCGCCAAGGTGCTCGATGACAAGGGATCGGTCGCCGTGGACAAGGGCAGCCGTGCACTGGGTAAACAGCTCGGCAAGACGCGCGGTATGTTCAAGGCCTTTAAGGACGAATACCAAAAGGCGAGCGGGGGCTCGTCAAAAACTAGCAAATAGCGACGTACCAAATGATGGGAGGCGAGCCGGAGACCTGTTGCTCCGGCTCGCTGTGTTTATGGGGGAGGGCACATGCGCCAAAACGGATCTAACTTAAGCGGGCGCTCGGGTGCGCGTCCGACGGCGCGCCGCGACCTGGGGCAGCTGCCCAGCGGTCAGCGTCGACGTCGCCGTAAGCCCGGCGCGATGTACCTCAACCATAGCCGTGGGTTTAGCGATCGCAGCGCGCGCATCGGCAACGGGCGCTCACCGCGCCGACCGTCCCGCCTGCCCTATGCGCTCATCGCCGTGGGTTGCGCGCTCGTACTGTTTATCGCTGCCGTCGTGGGCTACGTAAACCGCAGCGTGGACGTGGAACTCAACGGGCAAAAGACCGCGGTGCGCGTGGGCTCTACGTTGCAGAATCTTATCGACGACCAGGAGTTGGCTGACACCTACGACGCAGGCGACCTGTTGGCCGTCGATGACAGCGTGCTCAAGCGCCATGGGGGCGAAAAGCTGTCGGTGAAGGTCGACGGCAAGCGCGTGAAGCAGGGCAAATGGGATAGCCGCGAACTTGAGGGCGGCGAGAAGGTGACGGTCAAGGATGGCCGTAACACCTACGAGAAGCACGAGGTTCAGGCTACGGTTATCGAGCCCAAGCTCAAGGTCGAGGGCACGGGTGCCATCGAGTACGTCAAGACGTGGGGCATCCAGGGCCGCTCCGAGGTGTGGGTTGGCGAGCAGTCGGGCAAGACGCAGGACCGCGGCGAGGTCGTGCCCGCTACCGATTGCGTGGTCGAGTGTGCGAGCGTGGCGCCCAAGGGCAACGAAAAGTACGTGGCCCTGACATTTGACGAGGGTCCGAGCGGCGCGACCAAGCAGATCTTGCAGGTGCTCAAGGAAAAGGGCGTCACGGCGACGTTCTTCCTTTCGGGCGATGCGGCCGAGGCCTCGCCTGCCACGGCCAAGGCGATTGTCGATGCCGGGTGCGAGGTCGGCTCCAACAGCTACAGCGATGATTCGCTCAAGGGCGAGGATCGCGAGACAGTACGCGAACAGATCACGAAAGGTACCGATGCGATTAAGTCGGCGACCGGCGTGAAGACGATGCTGCTGCGTGCCCCCTACGCCGCGTTTGACGAGCAAAACTGGATCGACTCGATGGACCTGGTCTCCGCCGTGGTCTCGTGGAATATCGATTCGGGTGACTGGCTGCTCAACGGTGCCGACGAGCAGGTCTCGACGGTGCTCGATTCGGTGACGCCAGGCAATATCGTGCTGCTCACCGATAGAGACGAATGCGCCGAGCAGACGCTCGAGGCGCTGCCGCAGATTATCGACAGGCTTATTGCCGACGGCTACAAGATCGTGACGCTCAGCGATCTGGTCAAGACGGACACAGCGCTGAGCAAAAAGCTCACCTCGCTCACCAAGGTTTCCATGCCCAAAAACGCTGTGTTCCCCCAACTTGCCGAGGACGACGACACCACAGAGTAGTCATTGGGGACTGTCCCCAAAGGCCGGCACTTGGGGACGTTCCTTTTCTGCCGGCAGTTTGGGACAGTCCTTTTCTGTCGCTCGCAAAGAGTGTCCCCGACGACTAGTCGTTTAAAAACGTCCCCAATGGCTATGTCACGGATGCGTCAGCGTTTGGTATGCCTGCAATGTGCAGCGCATAAATTCGGTGCCGCAGCGCGATGCTGATGCTATAGTTACTGCGGTTAATAAGGGTCAAGAGAAAGGTTACAGGTGAAATCCAAACCTCGACCATACAGTCGATGACCCCATGCAGGTGCTTTTTGCGCATGCACGGGGTGTAAGCGTCGAGCGGCGTGCCGCCCGCGCATGCGTATACATATCTAAAAGTCCACGGATTGCGTGCCGGTATGGTCACGCGGTCCGCAGGGATAATGATGGGGAGCACCATTGAATTATCTGAGTGAGATGCTCAAATTGCCGGTCTTGGACGTCGACGGCGAAAAGCTCGGCGTTGTGAACGATTTTGGCATTGCAACCGGCGAAGTTTTTCCGCACGTGACGTCGCTTGCGTTCCGTGGTCCCGGCAAGACGCCGTTTATGATCAGCTGGCGCAAATGGGTCGACCGTATCGACGAGACGGGCGTGTATCTCAATACGTCTGCCACCAACATTCGCTTTTCGTACCTGCAGCCGACCGAGCTCCTGCTGGCGCGCGATGTTCTCAATAAGCAGATCGTCGATACGCAAGGCATGAAGGTCGTGCGTGTCAACGACATCAAGTTCTCCATGTCGGGCGAAAATCAGCTGCGTCTGCTGGGTGCCGAGGTCGGCGCCCGCGGCCTGCTGCGTGCAATCAGCCCCGCGCTCGAGCACGTCGTCGAGGGCTTTATGAAGCACCTGGGCAAGCCGCTCAGCGAGGACATTATCGCCTGGTCTTATATGGACCTGCTCGATCGCTCGACTAAAAACATCCAGCTCTCGGTGTCGCACAAGACGCTTGGTGAGCTGCATCCTGCCGACATCGCTGACATCATCGAGCAGCTCGACCCGCGCCTGCGCGCGCAGGTGTTCGCCCAGCTCGATACGGCACAGGCCGCCGAGGCCATCTCGGAGTTCGATGACGACGAGCTCATGACCGAGATGCTCGAGGGCCTGTCCGACACGGACGCATCGTCGATGCTGGCCATGATGGACCCGGACGATGCTGCCGACCTGATCGACGAGCTCGATTATGAGAAGGCCGAGAAGCTCCTGCGCCTGATGGGCGTCAAGGAGGAGAAGGCGATTCGTAATCTGCTGGGCTACGAGGACAACACCGCCGGCCGCATCATGACTTCGGAGTTTGTCTCGCTGCCCGCCACGGCGACGGTCGGCGATGCCATCGAGGCGATTCGCAAGCTCGACGAGGACTTCGAGAGCGTCTACTACGTCTATACCGAGGATCCGAGCGGCATGCTGACCGGCGTGCTTTCGCTGCGCACGCTGATCGTAGCCGACCGCGACGCCACGTTGGGTCAGCTGGCCTATCGCGACCTGGTCTATGTGTCGCCCGACGAGGACCAGGAAGACGTAACGGACGAGATGACCAAGTATGACCTGGTCGCTATCCCCGTCTGTGACGAGAACCGCCACATCTTGGGTATCGTGACCTTCGACGACGCCATGGACGTTATCGCCGAGGAGCATCAGGAGGACCTGCAGATCGCCGGTGTCGGCTCGGGCGATAGCGCGTCCGACGACTCGACGAATGTGCTCAGCTGGTTCGTGCATCGCCAATACTGGGTTGTTGTATGGGGCATCGCGTCGTGCATCATGGCGACCGTGCTGGGAACGGCGCTCGGCTCCGCGCATCTGGTGGTGTTTCCCATGTGCGCCATGCCGCTCGTGCTGCTGGCGGCCTCGCGCATGGTGTCGTTCGTCAAGAACTACTTCCTGGAATACGACGTCCACGACGACGAGCCTAAGCCCTACCTGGGATTCTTCTTCCAGAGCACCGGTATGGGCCTGATCCTGTCGCTCGTGACCTATCTGTGCGCGCAATTGGTGCGCACCGCCGCGTTCCCCGATGCGTCCATGTTTGAGGAGCAACTCTTTACCGGGTGTTTTAATATCGCTGCCATCATTTGCCTGGTTGGCAACATGAGTGCCGTGATCTACCTGATGGTGCTGTTCTGGCGTGACGAGCATGACCTCAACACGTCGGGCACCGCCATGAACGTCATTGCCGTCATGATCTCGTGTGTGGCGTATTGCATCGCCGCGGTGCTGCTCGCCATGTCAGTCATGGGTTAGGTGGTCGCGTGCAAAATACCAAGCAAAAGTCGGGCACCAAGCAAAAGCTGACCATCGCGGCCATCTTTGGCGCTATGGGCCCCGGTCTGCTGGCGGCGCTTTCGGGCAATGACGCCGGCGGCATTGCAACGTATTCCAGCGCGGGCGCCAGCTATGGCTACAAGATGCTCTGGATGCTTCCCGTCATGACTGTGCTGCTCATCGTGACGCAGGAGACCGCGGCGCGCTGCGGCTGCGTCACGGGTAAGGGCTTGGCATCGCTCATTCGCGAGCGCTTTGGCGTGCGCAAGAGTGTACTTGCTATGGCGGCGCTGTTGATCGCCAACACGGCTGTGACCATTTCGGAGTTTGCGGGCATCGCCAGCGGTCTTGCTCTCTTTGGCGTGCCGGCGAGCATCTCGGTGCCGTTGGTGGCGCTGCTGGTGTGGATGCTTACCATGTCGGGTAGCTTCCAGCGCATCGAGAAGATTCTGCTGCTGGTAAGCTGCGTCTTCGTGACCTATATTGTCGCCGCGTTTATGGCCGGTCCCAACTGGGGTGAGGTCGCGGTCGACTTGGTCGTCCCCAATATTCAGAACGATCCCAGCTACGTGTCGCTCGTGGTCGCAACGATCGGTACCACCATCGCGCCGTGGATGATTTTCTTGGCGCAGAATAACGTGGTCGATAAGAATGCGGGCGAGGACGATATCGTGCTGCAGCGTATTGATACCGTGAGCGGCTCGATCGCTGCTGATATCATTGCGGGCTTCATTATCATCACGACCGGTACGGTGCTGTTCCCGGCGGGTATTCAGATTAGCGATGCCGCCGATGCCGCCCGCGCGCTGGAGCCCATCGCGGGTCAGTGGTCCACGGTGCTGTTTGCCTCGGGCCTGGTCGCAGCGAGCTTTTTGGCTGCCTGCGTGCTGCCGGGCGTTACGTCGAGTGCCATCTGCGAGGCTTTTGGTTGGGAGCGCGGTGCCGATCGCAGCTGGGACGAGGCCCCGGTATATCGCGGCATCATTACGGCCATCATCGGTATCTCTGCCGTACTGGTGCTTATGCCTGGTGTCGATCTGTTCCAGATTATGATGACCTCGCAGGTCATCAACGGCGTGCTGTTGCCCGTGGTTTTGGTGTTTCAGGTGGTTATTGCCGCCGATCGTCACATTATGGGCGCCAACCGCAACGGCCGCGTGTGGAATGTGCTTACGTGGGCGACTATCGGCGTGATCACGGTGCTGACGGTTGTCATGTTTGTCCTGCAGGCGATGGGTTACAGCGCTTAGCGCCTCTTTTGGGTTTCGAGCGGGCCGCGGCCATGGGCTGCGGCCTCTTTTTTGCCCATGGCCTCTCGGAGCCGGCTCGAAAAGAGCGATTTTTGGTTGGTTGCTGCGGGTGTACACAGATTTTGCTGCGTGTTACTTGTCGGTGCCCAGCTTGTGTGGCTTGTAGGCGAGGGCATTGACGAGTGCGTCGGCGGCGGACTTGACGGCTGCCGGCTGCGGATCGTTGACGTGGTCCTCGGGGTGCACGGGCAGGTCTTTCTTGACCGCATCGTGGATCAGGTTGAGGTACTCGGTCACGCCGGTAGTCGACAGGTGCGTGCCGTCGCCATCGAACAGGTCGTTGCGGTTGGCACTGTGCTCGTACCAGTCGATAACGCGTACATTCTTGTAGCGCGTGGCGGCGTTGGCGATGGCCTGGTTCGTGGACCCGACCCACGGCTGCGGGCTACGCGTGTTTACAAACACGACAATACGCTTATCTCCCGCATCGGCCATGATGGCGTCGACCTGGGCGTCCGTTACCAAACCGTTTGTGCCCAGCGCAAAGACCACGATCTTGCCGGCAAGGTTCTGCTGGATATAACCCTCAAATGTCGCGCGGCCCGCATCAAACTGGCGGCCCTTTTCGGCATCGATATGGCTGTGAGGAAACACGCTGTCAAAGGAATCAACGGCGCGCAGCGACACGGAGTCGCCGATCATCAACAGGTCGTAGGAGCCATCGGGGAAGCCGTCGTTGTCCTTGTCGGTATCGTCGGCCGCCTGCTGGTCGGTGGGCGCGGTGTTTTTGGCTTCCTTGTTGAGGACTTCGGCGCCCTCACCGCTCAGCGCGGAGGTCTCCGGCACAAAGATCAGGCCGCCCAGCGCGATGACAAGCACGATCCCGCAAGTGGCGCACACAGGAATATGCGCGCGAGCCCAGTTGGCGGGCGTGGTGGTGCCATCGCGGAATTCGGCGACGGTGCGGCCGAAGGCGCCCTTCCTAAACGGCGTTTCGATAAAGCGATAGGAGCACTCGGCTACGGCGACCACCAGCAGCACCTGCAAAATGTACTGCCACCAGGGCGTATCGTTGATGTTGGCGACCGGGTTCATGAGCAACAGCAGCGGATAGTGCCACAGGTAGATGCTGTACGAGCGCTTGCCGACCCACACGAGCGGCTCGGCTGACAGCGCGCGGGCAACCATTCCCTGGGGCTGCACGCATGCCGCAATAACCATGAGCGTGAGGATGGAGCATAACAGCGTGCCGCCGCGATACTGGAACGCGGTGTAGCCGTTGGTGAGCGCGACCATGGCGGCAAGGCCAACCAGACCCACGACGCCCAACACATCGATAGATGCGGGCGAGGACCAAAAGCGCACGAGGGCGCTCGGCTGTGCCGGAGCGGTCTCGGCTGCTTCGCCGGCCTTCTCGCCAGACTTGCCCTCGGCGTTCTTGCCGTGCTTGGCGGCGCCAGCCAGGCGATTGAGCCCCAAACGATGTGCGAGACGCACCGGCGCCAGGTCGCGATCGGGGATAAAGGCCATCCAGGCACCCAGCAGTAGCGAGAACACGCGGGTGTCGGTGCCGTAGTACACGCGGCTGGGGTCGGCGGCGGGGTTGTAAAGCACCATCATGGCGAGGGCAGATACCGCGGCAAGGCCCAGAACCACGCGGCGCGTGTTGGGCTTGCTCACATGCATGGATACCATGGCAAACAGCAGTGGCGGCCAAATCAGGTAGAACTGTTCCTCGATGGCAAGCGACCAAAAGTGCGTGAGCGGCGAGGGGTCGCCCAGAGCATTGAAGTACGAGACGTTTTGGGCAATCTGCCACCAGTTGTTGAAGAACAACAGCGACGGCAGGATGTCGGGGCGCATCTTGGTGAGCATCACGTGGTTGAAGATGGTGCACAGCGCGCAGGTCACGAACACTACCGTTACCACGGCGGGAACCAGGCGACGGATGCGGCGAATCCAGAAGCTCTTAAGGTCGATGCGGTCGGTCTTGGCGACTTCGTTGAGCAGCAAGCGCGTGATCAGATAGCCCGAAAGCACAAAGAAGATCGTGACGCCGAGTAGGCCGCCCTGGGCCCACGTGAGGTTGAGGTGATAGAGCACCACCGCGACGACGGCGAGCGTACGCAGACCGTCGAGCGCAGGAATGTAACGAGATTTGGGGCGAGCGGTCGCCTGCTGGTCGGTAGCGGACGAGCGTGTGGCGCCGGTGTTGGTCTTGGCTGCATAGGCGCCCTTGTAGGTGGGCGTTCGATGCGGGCTCGGGCCACGTCGCGACTCGCCGGTGCGGCGCTCGGTGTGCGGGCGTTCGTGCAGCGCCTGGTTATCGGGCGCGCGGCGCGGGCCGCGTGGGCTCGATTGTGGGAATTGTTCCATAAAACATCATCCAATGACGAGAATAGTCGGCACATATTCATTGTAGCTACCTGCTCCTGTGAATGCTTGCTGCTGGCGCAAGCTCAAGGGTGCGTTCACATCAAAGTGAACTAAAGTTATAGAGGTGCGAGAGCGCACGATCGACGCCGACGGTGGGCGTAAGGCCTGCAGACGAGGAGGTTTCCATGGCAGACAACGGCATTGTTGCGGTGTTCGGCAGTATGAACATGGACCTTTCGGTGGCATGCGAGCGCATGCCGCGCGCGGGCGAGACAGTCGGTGGCAGCGGTTTTATCACCAACGCCGGCGGTAAGGGCGCCAACCAGGCCGTCGCCGCCGCGCGCATGGGTGCGCACACGTGCATGATTGGCGCTGTTGGGCGCGATACCTTTGGCGATGTGCTCGTGGCGGGGCTTCAGGATGCCGGCGTTGGCGTTGAGTTTGTGACACGTCTCGATGGCGTGGAGACCGGTACCGCGACTATCATTCGCTGCGAGAGCGATAACCGCATCGTGCTGTCGCCGGGCGCCAACCATGCACTTGCGGGCGAGGACGTTGCCCGCGCACTGAGGCGCCTGGTGGCCGACGAGCTCGACGGCGACGCCAGAGAGATTGCCCCGGCCGCCGGAAGCGTCTTTATCGCCCAGGGCGAATGTGATCTGATGGCAACGGCCGCGGCGCTCGCTTGCGCTCACGAGCTGGGATTCTATACGATCTTTAACCCGGCACCCGCCTGCGATCTGCCGGCAGGAGCGTGGCCTGCGGTCGACCTGGTCTGCCCCAACGAGACCGAGTGCCAGGTGCTGACGGGCATTCTGCCCACGGATGATGCGAGTTGCGTCGCCGCGCTCAATGCGCTGGTCGACAAGGGCGCCGGGGCTGCGGTCATCACGCTAGGCGGTGCCGGCTCAGTTGCACTTGGCGATAACGGTGAGCTGCTGCGCATGCCGGCACTTTCGAGCGAGGTGGTCGATACGACGGCCGCGGGCGATACGTTTATTGGTGCGCTTGCGGCGGCTCGCCTGGAGGGCCTGCCGCTCTTTGAGTGCATGGCCGCCGGCGCCCGTGCCTCGGCGGTGACGGTGTCACGTTTGGGCGCGCAGCAGTCGATTCCCACGCGTGCCGAAGTTGAGCGCATGTTTGGTTTAGACGATTAGTACAAGACGGAGAAGCGGAGTAGAACTATGGCGATTAAGAAGCTGATCCTTGATCTGGATATGGGTGTGGACGATGCGATGGCGCTTTCCTATGCCATCGCGAGCCCCGAGGTGGAGCTCGTGGGCATTACCACGTGCTTTGGCAACGTGCGCGTCGAGCAGTCGGCGCACAACTGCCTGGCGGTGCTCGACCTGTTGGGTCGTCCCGAGGTGCCGGTGTACCTGGGTGCCGACCGTCCTCTGCAAGCGACCGAGCCCTATACGCCGCCGGCGTCCACCACGCTCATTCACGGTAAGAACGGCATCGGCGGCGCGAGCGTGCCCGCCTCGCCGTACGAGCCGGTGGGGGCGACGTCGGCCGATGGCAACGCTGCGGTCGATTATCTGATCGATGCCGCGCGTACCTATGGCCCCGACCTGATCTACGTGGCGACCGGCCCGCTCACCAATCTGGCGCTTGCCCTGGAGCGTGATGCAGCGGCGATGATGTCTATCGGTCGCGTGGTCGTGATGGGCGGTGCGCTCACCGTGCCCGGCAACGTGAGCGCGGGCGCCGAGGCAAACATAGCAAGCGACCCCGAGGCCGCCGACGCCGTGCTGCGCTCGGGCCGCAAGCTCACTATGGTGGGTCTGGATGTGACGCATCGCGTGGTGCTCACGCGTCGCGATATTGCCGGCTGGACGGGCTCGGGCACCATGGCGGGCTGCGCGTTTGCGAGCATGGTTGAGCACTACATTGGCTCGTACGAGATGAACGCCCCCTACTTGGGTGGCTGTGCGCTGCACGATCCGCTGGCGGTTGCCGTGGCGATCGACCCCACGCTCGTAGGTGCGCTCGGCTGCAACCTGCGCATCGACCTGCTCGGCGAGTATCGCGGCCGTACCATCTGCGACGAGCGCCGTGTGGCCGATCCCGACAAGAGCGCACTCGTGGCGCTGACCATCGACGCCCCGCGCTTCCTGTCCGAGTTCAAGACGCGCATGGCCCGTGTCCTGGGCTAAGTTGTCTTTTTGGATGGGGCTTTTTTGACTGGTATGATTGGTGCGATCATTCGAACCAGCTAAAAGAGCCCCGTCCCAAATTGACTATCGAGAGGATCTGCCATGGAGCGCATCGCGAGTTTTTCCGTTGACCATCTGCTGCTTGAGCCCGGCGTGTATGTGAGCCGCATCGACCGCGATCCGGCGACCGGTGCCGCCGTCACCACGTTTGACCTGCGCCTGACCACGCCCAACAAAGAGCCGGTCATGAACACGGCCGAGTGCCACACCATCGAGCACCTGGGCGCCACGTTCCTCCGCAATCATGCCGAGTGGTCGAGCCGCATTGTCTACTTTGGTCCCATGGGCTGCCGCACGGGCTTTTACCTCGTCGTTTTTGGCGAGGTGACGAGCGAGGAGATCTTGCCACTCGTGCGTGAGCTGTTCGAGTTTGTTGCCGGCTTTGAGGGCGATGTCCCCGGTGCCGCTCCCGAGGAGTGCGGCAACTATCTGGACCAGAACCTCCCCATGGCAAACTGGCTCGCCCGCCGCTACCTCGACCGCGACCTGGCCGATATCGACGGGAAGCACCTGCATTATCAGCAGGCGTAAGGGCTTTATCGTCCAAAACGCGCGCATTGGGCGCCTTCGCTTGTGCGGGGGCGCCTTTTTGTTGAGTGGTCGGGATGGGCGTTCAAAATCGCTTATGTTTGTTCTAGAATGTTCGTACTGTCACATAAACGAACAGGAGTGAACATGCATATCTACTCTGTTAACGATCCCGAGTTCAAATCCTATGGCAACGTTTGGGATAACGTTCCGTCCGTGCTCACGTCGCCCGTGCTCGAGGCGCTCTCTGCCACGCCCATCCCCGAGGGCAGCAAGTACGTAGCAAGCGCGCCGGAGCTCGAGGGCGTCAAGGATGCCGACAAATTGGGCTTTCTCATGTTTGGCGGCCGTCCTTTCCAGCTGGGCTGGTGCAACGGCCACAACACGCAGCTCAACTGCCTGGAGTATCACCGCGCCAGCGAGTTTAACCTGGGCGCCCGCGACTTTATCCTGCTCGTGGCGCATCGCTGGGAGATCGAGGACGGCAAGCTCGACACCGCTCAGGTCAAGGCGTTCCGCGTGCCGGCGGGTACGGTCGTCGAAGTCTTCAACACCACGCTCCACTACACGCCGTGCATGGTCGACGACGGCGGCTTCCAGGTGATGGTGGCGCTGCCGGCGGACACCAATGGTCCGCGCCCCGAGGCTGCGGCCGACATGCCTGCGACCGGCGACAGCTACTGCTATTGGAAGGCCGACAAGTGGGTCCTCTGCCACGCCGACAGCCCCAAGGCAGCCGAAGGCGGCTACGTAGGCCTCGTCGGCAAAAACCTCGACATCACCGTGGACTAGAATCTTCCATCTCGATCTGTAACATCTAGCGGGCTAAATCGTCTCTACCTGTTACAGATTTAGACAAACTGAAGGGGCTGCCCGAAAAATCTCGATCTGTAACACCAGGCCCGGTTTTGGCTGCCTAACTGTTACAGATCGAGACAAACCGGGCCCAAACCACCACAAAGGTGCCTGTCCCCTTTGTGGTGGTTGGCGGTTTGGGCGGGCGGGTATCAAAAAGTGTCAGACGGGGGCGGCTGCCGGGCGTCTGTGTGCGAAAAAAAGTGTCGGCCTGCGCCGTTGCCGTTGAGCGGCGCGCTGCTTACGGGGATGCTGAAGCCACGACAAACAGCGTGTGAGAGGATTGATGCGTGGCTTTCCGTAAAGACTTCCTGTGGGGCGGCGCGACGGCTGCCAACCAGTGCGAGGGCGCCTACAACGTGGACGGCCGCGGTCTGGCCAACGTGGACGTGACTCCGCACGGCCCCGAGCGCTATGCGGTGGTCTCCGGCCAGCGCAAGATGCTCGACTTCGAGGACGGCTATTACTATCCCGCGCAGACCGGCATCGATTTCTATCACCACTACAAAGAGGACATCGCTCTCTTTGCCGAGATGGGCTTTAAGACCTTCCGTATGAGCCTGGCTTGGACCCGCATCTTCCCCAACGGCACGAGACCGATTCCAACGAGGACGGCGTGGACCTTTTGGTCTACACCACCTGGGGCCCGATCGACCTCGTCTCTGCCGGCACCGGCGAGATGTCAAAGCGCTACGGCTTTATCTACGTCGACCGCGACGACGCGGGTAACGGCACCCTCAAGCGTTCCAAAAAGAAGAGCTTTGACTGGTACAAGAAGGTTATCGCCACCAACGGCGAAGATTTGGCCTAGGCGTTCTCAACAGCAATAGCATCCTAACCAAGGCGCCCGGCGAGCAGCCTATGCCCGCCGGGCGCCTTGTTAAAAGAAGTGAAAACTTGCAATTGCACTACGGCGCGAGAACATCCAGCGGAACAACTTGGACGCCGCGGTCGGTGACATAGGCTTGTGAACCAAATCCAATGATTACGACTTTCGAAACTGGCGGGTTGTTTCCGGCGGCAACCATACGCTTCTCGACAGCAATAAGGCTGTCAGACGCCTCTTCGATTTGGGCGGAGCTGAGCTTGATTTCGACTGGGATCCACGTTCCACCGGGAGCCGCAATGACTGCATCGACTTCTAGATCGCGAGAATCGTGATAGTGATAGAGGCCCATTCCATTTGCCTGCGCATAAACCCACAAATCATGAAGGGCCAACGATTCAAAAAGCAGCCCAAGCGTCTTGAAATCTAGCAGCAATGTCGCCGGAGTCGCTCCGAGCGCGGCGGCCGCTAGTGACGGATCAGCGAGATGATGCTTCTTCGATTCTCTTAAGTGCACGGGGGATCTCATTGCGGGGTTCCACGCGGGAATATCGCGAACGAAACTAACCCGAGCGAGAAGAGATATATATGATGCCGCCGTCTGTCTCGACACCTCTCCGCCAAGATCGGCCACGAGCGTCTTGAGTGTCGCCAAAGTGGATTCATTGCGCGCAAGCGACTCGATGACAGCTTTGACCTTCTCAGGGTCGCGGCGAGAGCCGTCGACACGGGACAAATCTTCTTCGGCAACTATGCCGATGTAACGTTTGGCCATCGCGGACGCAGCCCGCGCATCGTGTCCGACCGCCGCGGGCCATCCACCGCGAACAACGCACTCGGCAATCGAGGCAGAGTCCAACGACCCGAAGGCGCCACTGAACTTTTCGCCAGAAATAATGCCCGACAGCTTAACTGCACCGCTGGATTTCCCGAGTTCGAAAAGCGTCATGGTATCCATGCGCAGTTTGGCGAATCTTCCAGCGCCACTGTGCATCGGACGTTCGTCGTCTCGCGGTGTTGCCGATCCCGTAAATATGAACTGACCAGGCTCACCGCCGCGGTTGTCGCACTCAAACCGTGCCGCGTCCCAAAGCTTCGGAACCTCCTGCCACTCGTCAATCAGCCGTGGCACCTCGCCGGAAACGGCAAGAGCCGGGTCAGTCTCGGCGCGTAAGCGATTCTCGAAGTTGCGGGACGGGTCCATGAGAAGGAGCCTGGATGCTGCACGGGTCTCGGCCGTGGTCGTCTTTCCGCACCATTTCGGTCCTTCGATGAGAACGGCGCCGAATATACCCAGCAGCTGGTCAAGCTCATTTTCGATAATTCTAGTGTAGTACTTCTTTGGCATAATTATCACCATTGTTTACCAGTACATTTAACCAAATATACAGTTACTATTTAACCAAATATCAATTATTTGGTTAACCATATTTACGCATTTCAATTAACGAAACAGATTAAACATGTACTGTTTGAGTTGGTACTTGGAAATCTCTCGCTGGGCAATCCGTTGCTACGGCTGAGGCCTCCTCGTCGAACCGACACCCCCGGCGAGCAACTTATGCCCGCCGGGCGCTTTGTTAAAAGAAGTGAAAGAAAGCAAAAGAAGTTAAAACTTGCAAAAGAAATTAAAGCGGGGGGTGCGGGGCGGCACTTAGGGACGTTCCTTTTCTGCCAGCACCTGGGGACACTCTTTGCCGAGCAAGCAGTCCGCGGCGTGCCCCTTCTGGGCCATGTGGCTCATAATCGCTGCACGCGTGGACTGCCGGGGTCAAATATGCGGCATTTCGAGCTCGGCTTCAATATTGGGACTGATTCTCTATTAAAATTGATTTCCAGACATTTGAGTGCGGGGGGGGGGATATTCATGAGAGGCATGGGAGACACAGCCGCATACTTGCGTCGGGGCATTCGGGAGATTACATGCCTGGCGCTGTTCTATTTTGCCTATTTGGCTGGCGAGTATCTTTTTGACGTGCGCGTTGCCGAGTTTGTGCCGCCGGGCGAGGTTGCTGTCTACGAGAGCCTCATCGTCGGTGCGAGCGTGATCGGCTTTTTCGTGCGTCCTCTTCTGTACTATCGCCGCCCCCGCGCGATCGACACGACAAGCGACATCGCGGGCGTGCTGCTGGCATCGGCATTGCTGCTGTTGATTATGGCGGTTCGGTTTGAGATGGTAATCGTCGGCGGGTTGCTGACGTTCTGCACGCTAGGCTACTGCGGATCGACCGCCCACGCCAACTTTGCGCGACGCTTTGCGCGTACGCCGTATTTGGCGCGCGTGTTGGCGCTTTCGTTTGCTTTGGGCGTTCTGCTACAGGTGTTCAACCATATGGTGATGCCCGCGGGGATTCCGCAGCAGTTTGTGCTTGTTGCCTGTGCGGTTGCGCAGGTGGTACTGCTCCACAACGTCCGTCGTGCCAAGCTACACGGTGAGCTTGAGGTTGGGCGCGAGTCCGATATCGCCGAGCTTTCGGTGGATGCGTCGGAATTTGGCGCCAAGTGGCAAGACGATTCTGAATCAACGGCGGCTTTTCGGCGCGCCGTGGTGCGTCTGACGGTCGCAACCGCCTGCCTTACCGGTGTGTTTGCCGCCCTCAATGCAGGGCTCACGACCTCGCACGCCGCCGGGGCCATCGATTTGGGCGATTGGCCGCGCCTGTTGATGGCGGCGAGCGCTCTAGCTGCCGGCGCCTTGTTTGACCTGCACGGTCGTTCGTATATGAACATCACCATGACTTGCACTGCCATGTTGTCCACGCTTTCGTTCTTTGTCTTGCTCGTCGACGGCAATGGCGGCAATGTGCTTGCGGCCATGGCGATTTTCTATCTGGGTTCGGGCTTCTTCGTGGTGTTTTTCACGACGAAATTTGCTGCCATTTCGGTTTATGCGCACTGGTCGTATCTGTGGCCGTGCATGGGTCGTGTCATCAGCAACATTTGCGCGATGCTCGTGACGGCGCCGGCGGTGGCGATCATATCGAGCCAGAACGTGCTGCTGGCGGTGGGTGCGGTGCTCGTGCTGTTTGTGGGCATTGCGATTTCGCTGCTGGGACAGTTTGGGCATCGGGCAGATGACGCTGCGGTGCCCGGCGAGCTGGCGTTTGCTGCCGATGATCTTGGCGCGGACCTCGCGTCTGCTCAGAGCGAGTCCGCCTTCGCGGAGGTGCCGGAGCTCATGCTCGACGAACGTCTCCATGCCTTTGTCGTCGCCTTTGAGCTTACAGAGCGCGAGCGCGATATTTTGGAGGCCTTGGTCGCATCGCACGAGAGCGTTCAGGACATCGCCGCAACGCTCTTCCTTTCGCGCTCCACGCTCTACCGCCATATCGCCTCGATCAACAAAAAGACCGGTGCCGTCTCGCGCGTGGCCCTCATCAACTTCTTCTGGTCCTGGACACCTCAAGACTAGTTAATTTGGGACGGGGCTTTTTTAGCTGTTTTGGGCCGCCGCGGCCAGCGGGGGCGGGTCGCGGCGGCCCGGGCATTCTTGACGATGGTGCCGGCGTGGCTACAGCAGCTCGCCGTGGCGGGCGATGTAGCGGCGCTTGACCAGCTGGGTGAGCGCGATATAGGCGGTGACGATGCCGACGAGCAGCGCGAAGAAGCTCGGCGGCAGCGGCATGAGGCCCAGCGCATCGGCGATGGGGCTTGCCGGCAGCCAGGTGACGAGTGCCAGACCCAGCACGGTGAGGGCGCACAGCGCGGGCGCGGCGTGGTCGCGCGGGCTCGGCAGGCGCGGGGAGCGCAGCATATGGATCACGAGCGTCTGTGACCACATGGACTCGACAAACCATCCGCTCTGGAAGAGCGCCGCAAAGGCCGCCATGCCTGCGACGTTGCCCGCGGCGGCAAGCTCTGCCCAGCTCGCGCCCACGGTTGCGGGGCACACCACAAAGAAGAGGACGACGAAGGTCGCGATGTCAAACAGCGAGCTCACGGGGCCCAGCTCAAGCATAAAGCCCTTGATGGACGCGGCGTCCCAGGCGCGCGGACGGGCAGTCCAGGCGTCATCGACGGTGTCCCACGGCAGCGCGATGCATACGATCTCGTAGACGAGCGACAGCAGCACCAGCTGCAGGGCGCTCATGGGCAAAAATGGCAAGAACAGGCTCGCGACGGTGACGGACAGCACGTTACCAAAGTTGGAGCTTACCGTGGTCTTGAGGTACTTGAGCAGGTTGCCGTAGGTGCGGCGGCCTTCGATGATGCCGCGCTCGAGCACGCCCAGATCCTTCTGGAGCAAGATGATATCGGCGGATTCCTTGGCAATGTCGACGGCGGAGTCGACCGAGATGCCGCAGTCGCTCGCGCGCATGGCGGCGGCGTCGTTAATGCCGTCGCCCATAAAGCCCACGGTGTGACCGAGCAGCTCGCGCATGACGCGCACCAGGCGCGCCTTCTGCAGCGGCGAGAGTTTGGCAAAGAGATGAGTTTTCTCAGCGCGCTCGGCAAGCTCGGCGTCGTCGAGCGCATCGATCTCGGAGCCCAGCAAGACGTTACTCGCGTCGATGCCGATCTGCTCGCAGACGGTGGCGGCCACGCGGTCGTTGTCGCCGGTTAAGACCTTGACCGCCACGCCCTTGGCCTCGAGGGTGGCGACAGCGCCGGCGGCACTTGCTTTGGGCGGATCGAGGAAGGCCAAAAAGCCCATCAGCACCATGTCGCACTCGTCGGCGATGCCAAACTCACCCACGCAGCGCGGATTGGTCTTTTGCGCCACGGCGATCACGCGCAGGCCCTCGGCATTGAGTTCGGCGACTTGCTTGCGAATCTGGGCGAGCTTATTTTCGCTGAGCGGCTGGGCGACACAGTCAACCTCGACAAAGGAGCAGATCTCGAGCATTTCCTCGGCAGCTCCCTTGGTGACCATCTGGGTTTTGCCCTGGGCGTCGGCGACGACTACGCTCAGGCGACGGCGTGAGAAATCGAAGGGCACCTCGTCGACCTTGGTATAGCGGTCGCGCAGGCTCTGGCCCAGCGTGGAGTCGGGCGCGACAGTCGAGGGCGTCACGTCGGCACGGTCGATGACGGCCAGGTCGATAAGGTTTTTGAGGCCGGTCTGGAAGAAGCTGTTCAAAAACGCATGGCGCAGCACGCGTGCGTCCTCGTTGCCGTCAGTGTTGAGATAGCGCTCGAGCACGATGCGGTCTTCGGTGAGGGTGCCGGTCTTGTCACAGCACAGGACATCCATGGCACCGAGGTTTTGGATCGCCGGCAGCTCCTTGACGATAACCTGGCGGCGGGCGAGGTCCTTGGCGCCCTGCGACAGGCTCGTGGTCACGATGACGGGAAGCATCTGCGGCGTGATGCCCACGGCCACGCTCGTGGCGAACAGCAGCGCGTCGATGACGTTGCCCTTGGTGGCGGCGTTGATGGCAAAGACGGCCGGCGCCATAACGAGCATAAGGCGTACGAGCAGCATGGAGACGCTCGAGACGCCGCGGTCAAACGCGCTCTTCTCGCCGCGCCCGTTGAGCATCTTGGCGATGCCGCCCAGGTAGGTGTCCGAGCCGGTGGCAACGACAAGTGCTATAGCGGTGCCGTTTTGCACGGAGGTGCCGGTAAAGACGATGTTTTTGCAGGCAGAGAGCGGCAGCGCGGAGCTGCCGGCACCCTCGGCGACGGTGATGGCAGCGGTCTTCTCGACGGCCTCGCTTTCGCCCGTGAGCGCGGACTCGATCACAAACAGGTCGCGCGCGGCGATGACGCGGGCATCGGCCGGCACCATATCGCCGGCAGAGAGGCGGATCACATCGCCGGGGACGAGCTCGTCGAAGGGAATCTCGAGACGCTCGCCGTCGCGCAGGGCACAGCAGGTGTTGGAGACCAGGTCCTTGAGGGCCTCGGCCGCATTGCCGCTGCGAGCCTCCTGGATAAACTTCATGCTGCCCGATACCAGCAGCATGATGCCGATGACGATGACCGTGGAGGGATCGCGCTGGGGCTCGGGTACGGCGAGCACGTCGATGTAGAGCGAGACCAGCGCGAGCGCGGCGAGGATGCCGGCGAAGGGATCGATGAACGCGTCGGCGATGCGGCGGGCGAGCGTCTTGGTCGGCGCCTCGATGGTGTTGGGCCCGGCGGCGTCCAGGCGCTCGGCGGCGTGCTCGGCAGTGAGTCCGTCGGCCGTGGCGTCAAGCAGCACGAGGGCGTCCTCGGCGCTATGGGTGGCGGCGAATATGGTGTTCTTGGACAGGCCGGTGTGAGCGGCGGGGCGCGCCGTGCGGCGGCGCTTGGAGATGACTTCGAGTACCGTGGTGGTTTTGAGCATCAGCATAGGGTCCTCCTTGTTAAAGGGAGTTAGCGTACGTGTCGTATGTGCTTTAAAAACCTAGATGTCGCTCACGTCATGCTCTCGAACCACCACAAAGGGGACAGGCACCTTTGTGGTGGTTTTGACGATCGATTCGTGGCGCTTATGCGTGTGCGGAATCCTCGCGGCGTGCCGAGGGCGACATGCAGGTTTTTCGACTATGGCTGCCTTCCATGGCACACCTCCTTAAGGCCGGGCGCGGCGCGCTTCGGGTGTCTCGCACCCGTTTTAATCCGCCCGTATTCTTGATGAGGGGGTTTGCCGTGTCAACCTCATTGTTCGGAAAACCATTGTCCCTGACAAAGCCTTTACAGAATGACGTGGCCTCAAAGCGCGCCCACATCGACGCCTCGCCTGCGCTAAACTGAAGAGCACGTACGCGATTACGAGAGGAGCCCGCATGGAGGCTTACAAGCAAGAGTTCATCAAGTTTATGGTCGAGTCCGACGTTCTTAAGTTCGGCAGCTTTACGCTCAAGAGCGGCCGTCAGTCCCCGTTCTTTATGAACGCCGGCGCTTACGTGACGGGCTACCAGCTCAAGAAGCTGGGCGAGTATTACGCCCAGGCTATCCACGATAACTTTGGCGACGACTTTGATGTCCTGTTTGGGCCGGCCTACAAGGGTATTCCGCTGGCTGTTGTTACCGCAATTGCCTACCACGAGCTGTACGGCAAGGAGGTCAAGTACTGCTGCGACCGCAAGGAGGCCAAGGACCACGGCGCCGACAAGGGCAACCTGCTGGGCTACGAGCCCCAGGACGGCGACCGCGTGGTCATGGTCGAGGACGTCACCACCAGCGGTAAGTCCATCGACGAGACCTATCCCAAGGTCAAGGCGGCTGCCGATGTCGAGATCAAGGGCCTCATCGTGTCCCTCAACCGCATGGAAGTTGGCAAGGGCGGCGTGACCACCGCGCAGAAGGAGATCGAGGCCAAGTACGGTTTCCCCGTCGCGAGCATCGTCTCCATGGCCGAGGTCGTCGAGACCCTCTACAACCACGAGATCGACGGCAAAGTTGTCATCGACGACGAGCTCAAGGCCGCCATCGACGCCTACTACGAGCAGTACGGAGTCAAGTAGGTTCCGCCGTTCTACCGAACGGCGGACCTGCCGACGCTGCGCGGGCCGCAT